>NZ_WHOA01000260.1 GCF_013141715.1 Paenibacillus phytorum
TTTAAAGTAGCAAAGTAATTACGAAATCAAATAAGGGGGAATTGTCGGACATAAGGTAATGTCTTATCAGGACATTCCTCCCTTTTTTTACCTTAAAAACCAATAGAATAAGCTGTGCGAAGGCAAGAGGAGTGAGAAAACCATGAATATGAAAAAAATTTACCTGGCTTGACTTCTGCATCCGATTCAGTAAGAAGCCATTTAATGGCTTTCGCTGATGAGTATTCCCGAGTAAATGGAGGAATCCCTGTTAACTTAGAAGAATTTGCACAAATGCAACACTTAAGGTAGTTAATTCAATCCGATGAATTCAGGAACTAGCCACTGTACCCCGTCGCACGCCGTTCGTAGACCCAGTAAAGGGGTGCTGGCCATGAAATAGCTTGGAGATTTGAGGAACCAGTCAAGGCAATATGAACGCTTCGCAGCCTTGACTGGTTCAGCATTTTAAATTGATCAGAAGTGAGTTTCCTGCAAGCGACGATCGTAAAATACTACACGTGAAAAAAACGTCATAGCTGCGCCTAATTTCGTGTTGCCATTTTTAGCTCTTTACTATGTGAGATTTTCAGAATGAAAGCATTTACATAATTTTAAAGGAGGTGAGTCTTGTGTGACCGTGTAAAAAATTTTAAATGTAAGTGGTTGTTGTAACTTACTTAAAATCTACTTGGAAGGGAATGGTTGTTATGTTACGCACCATAAGAAATTTTTTTATCGCAATGTTATTCCTGTATTCAACTATTTTTTCATCTGGCAATGCGAATGCTTCTCTTAATAATCCCAATACAGATTGGTTTATGAATGCAAAGTATGGGTTATTTTTCCATTATCTTGCGGGCTATAATGACATTACAGGATCTAATATCACACAGTGGAATAGTAGTGTTAATACATTTGATGTCAATGCATTTGCTAATAATATGGAGGCGGCAGGTGCAGGCTATGTCGTACTGACTCTAGGTCAAAATAGCGGATACTACAATTCTCCAAACGCGACATACGAAACTTTAGCGGGGTATACAGTAGGTGCAAAAACTTCAACTCGGGACCTCCCATTAGATCTCTATAACGCTTTAAACGCAAAAGGGATTAAACTTATGCTTTACTTGCCTTCAAATGCACCGGGTAATGATTCGTTTGCTGCCAATAATATGGGGTTAACTACGAAAACAAGTGGTGACTGGAATGTGAACAGTACATTTGGCGATAAATGGGCTCAGGTCATTCAGACATGGGCGGACCGGTATGGTGACAAAATTGCTGGATGGTGGTTTGATGGATATTATAGTTGGAATGGTTTTGATTCAACATATGCTCAGAAATATTCCAGCGCTGTGAAGCATGGAAATCCAAATGCGATTGTTTCTTTTAATCCGGGCGTATCCATGAAGAAAAATCCTTTGGCAGGTGATTACGAGGATTATACTTCTGGAGAACTAACATCCTTCGGAGCTGTTCCAACAAGTAGATGGTTAGAAGGATTACAATGGCATATGCTCTCTCATTTGGGCAGCGGTTGGGCAGGAGCGAATAAAAGCTTTACCGATACGTATATGGTTAATTACATAAATTCTGTTAATCAAAACCAAGGCGTAGTATCAATGGATGCCGCCATTTTTAGAAACGGTTCGCTGAGTCCTGATCAGCTAAATCAAATGAAAGCCATTAAGGCTGGTGTGAGAAATGTTAACAGTGGTAATTTAAACAGCATCACTGCGCCTGCTGACATAACAGGGGCAATCGGATCGGCGAAGACAGCGGACGCCCTTGGATTGCCAAAGACGGTATCCTTGGTTACGGATGCAGGCTGGGGGTATGCCAATGTGACATGGAATGTAGATGCTTCAAACTATGATCCCACTGTAAAGACTGCACAGACCTTCACTGTCAATGGAACTGTAACTTTGCCAACTGGGGTGGCAAATCCCAATAACGTGCCTTTGACAACAAGTATTAACGTAACTGTTAATAAGATCCCTTCATCCCAAATGACGGCAACAGCTACAAGCCAGGAAACAGTTGGCGAAAACAACGCAGCCTCAATGGCGATTGACGGAAACCCACAAACGATATGGCATACAAAGTGGGATAAATCAGGTGTTCTCCCCCAATCGATCACCTTAAATCTTGGAGGAACTTACCCAATCGATAAGGTCGCATATTTACCAAGGCCATCAGGCAGCAACGGAAATATTACAGGCTATAACGTATTTGTAAGTACGGATGGGGTGACCTTTACTAAGGTTGCAAGCGGAACTTGGAAAAACGACAATGCGGTGAAAGTAGCAACTTTTGATCCGACAGAAGCATCGTACGTCAAGCTCGAAGCAACGGCAGGCGTTGGCGGCTGGGCATCGGCTGCGGAGATTAATGTCTTTGTTGAACATCAACCGCCAACGACAACGGACAATGCGCCAAGCGGCTGGGTCAATCAAGATGTCACTGTAACCTTAAGTGCAAGCGATATCGGATCGGGTGTAGCCAATACCTACTACACGGTAGACGATGGCGCTGAGCAAACGGGAACGACCGTCGTATTGTCGGAAGAAGGCGTGCATAAGCTTGTATATTGGAGCGTTGACAAGGCAGGCAATGTTGAAACTCCGCATACGGCAGTCGTGCAATTGGATAAGACGGCCCCAACACTTCATGTAGTTTTGGATAAAACTATTTTGTGGCCGGCAAACCACCAAATGATTACGGTAAGTGCATCTGTGTATTCCGAAGATAGTCTTTCCGGAATCGAATCTGTCGTTCTTACATCCATAATAAGCAACGAGTCGGATAATGGATTAGGTGATGGTCAAACGTCAAACGACATTCAAGGTGTAGAGTTAGGCACTTTGGATACTACATTTTTGCTTCGTGCCGAAAGATCTGGCGAAGGGAATGGACGCATATACACGATCACCTATACGGCTTTTGATCATGCAGGTAATAAAACTTCTGCTTCATCAACCGTTACGGTTCCTCACGACAAATCTGATAAATAATGTAGTAAATTTACTCGAATTGTTTACTTTGCAAATTTTGGCCAAATAACAAAAATTCGGATGCTGCTGCCCTTATCTACTGAAGTTTGAGCATAAATACTAAAAAGCAAATCAAATTGGTAATATCCCCTTTAAGTAGACACTCAGAAAAAACCTTATGGTACTATAAGGCAACGAGTGAACTTGGAGGGGATTTTTGCATGGCTAAAAAAGGACAAACATTTAATCAATACGGAAGAATATAAGAAAGCAGCAGTGAAGGAATATATGAAGGGATCTGCGATCTACAAATGTATAGCCGAGAAGTCAGGGATCAGAAATTGCACGGAATTAAAGGTGTGGGTGAAAAAACGGGCCCGTCTCCTGAGGTTCTATTTTGGTTCTCATTATAACATGTACTTCATAGAACTCAATCAAAATAAAGAGACGAATTTCGTCCAGTTGGAAGGTGGATTTTGTGCATCGCAAACAAAATGAAAGCGTTTTATAATAGCGTTAGATACTCGAGGGTCTCACAATATTATTAGGGGGAATTGCAAATGAAACGTAAATTAATATCCGTTTTTGCTCTCGCCACTACACTGACTGTAATCGCAACAGGTTGCGGAACTAAAACAGAAGGTTCACCAACACCGGCAGCAAGTGAGAAGGCACCTGCAAGCACAACAGCAGCGAAAAAAGATGTGACACTTACAGTAGGTGCTTCGCAAAACTGGGTGAAGGACATCGATCGCAAGCTAGCAGAAACGTTTACGAAAGAAACGGGTATTAAAATCGATTTTCAAGTCAATCCAGACGATCAGTATATGAATATTGTGAAAACGAAGATATCGACGCATGAAGCGCCGGATATCATCTATATGCCGTCAGGCATCGGAATGGATAATTTCCAGCCGGATAAAAATTTCCTTGATTTATCCAATGAGCCTTGGGCAGCCGATTTGAAAGGTTGGGCTAAGAGCGGAGCCTCCATCAATGGCAAGCTGTACGGATTTAACACATGGTCCGTTGACGGTTGGGGAGTACTATACAACACGGACTTGTTTGCAAAATATAGTTTAACACCTCCAAAAACATACTCGGAATTCGCCGCTCTATGCGATAAGTTGTTAGCGAACGGCATCACGCCAATCTACGAAAATGGAAAAGATGAATGGCATTTGCCGCTCTGGCTGTCAGGCGTTTCGACGGTAGCAGGCGCTGGGCCTGACTTAACTGCTAAATTGAACAAAAACGAAGCGAAATTTGCTGATCAGGCCGTATTGGAGACAGCAATGACGCAATTAAATGAAATGAACAAAAAAGGTTATTTCGGAAAAAATGTGCTATCTAACGATTGGGATCATGGCTATGAAGCAATGGGAACCGGTAAATTCGCGATGGATCTTGTTTATACGACGTATCAACAAGAGGTAATTACAAAGTTCCCTAATTCGGGCGCAGATAAATGGAAAATGTTCCCTATACCACTTGGGGATAATCAAGGATTCGCAACTTCTTCTGGAGGTATGGTCCGCGTTGTCAACAAAGAAAGCAAAAATATCGA
>NZ_WHOA01000261.1 GCF_013141715.1 Paenibacillus phytorum
TTTCTCCCGTCCTGATCGGCAGCGGGTTGCCGTTATTCCAAGGTCTCAAGGAGAAGGTCAATCTTAAACTTATCGAAAACAAGACCTTTGATTCTGGAGCCATAGGTCTCGTTTACCAGTCGGTTAGATGACCTTTGTCTCCTAAAATAGATTACGCTAACGGGAAACGATAGTTCATTTACAACATGAAAAGGCAGCCATCCCAAGTGGATTGGTTGCCTTTTCTCAAGTAAACATTCCTGTAAGGCCTAAGATTTGGGCTTTGTCAAAAAAGGAGCGCCTCAGTATGATGGATTTGTCGAAGGGTTTTAATCCAGTACATCAAGGAGGCGCTCTTACTATGAAGTTTAAACAATCAGACGGTCAAAATCAACGCATTGAACGAATTTCCACATCTCACCTTGTTGTGGGTATAGATATCGCTAAGGAGACTCATGTAGCACAAGCAACTAATTTTCACGGTATCGTACTCAGTAAGCGACATCTTACATTCTCAAATACAATTGAAGGATTCGAAAAATTAGAACGATGGATTGATGTAATTAGGCAGAAACACCGCTTAAAAGGACTCATAATCGGTATGGAACCGACTGGACACTACGGGTATAACCTGGCCAATTGGCTTACGGGCAAGGGCAACAGCGTTGTCAT
>NZ_WHOA01000262.1 GCF_013141715.1 Paenibacillus phytorum
TTTCTTTCCCATGGGATTCCGCACCTCCTATATTCAATATATACACGATGGACATTCAGGTAACGGCGAATGCCAGTCCACTATATAAAATCTAAAAAGTGTCAGAGGAGCAGCATATCTACTGGCTATAGCTGAGATCGGCTTTGATTGGACAACCAAATTTCGTTAAGAGAACCGCACCGTTCGCCGGATAACTGCATAATGTAAAGTGAAAAAGCGGAATTGGAGGGGAAGGGATTGGAACAGCGAGTGACAACGATTATTTCTCACATTGCAGCCTCGCATCGTGAGATGTCTAGAATCTTGGGGACCCACCGAAGTGTTTCAACGCAAATGGCCACCATTGCCAGTGATATACCTGACTCGCATCCTAATTTCGAAGGTGTAGGCATGCTGCAGGAGCAAGCATTACAACTGACCAAGAATATAACGGCTTATTTAAATAGCTTAGCTAATTTGGAAGAGGCAATCGCGCAGCAAACGGAAATTGTCATGAAAGAAATGAAAGACCCTGA
>NZ_WHOA01000263.1 GCF_013141715.1 Paenibacillus phytorum
TTTGGTAAGCGTTTTCAAAATGTATGAAAGAAAAGCCTTCCTCTTACGTAAAAAGCGGAATGGCTTTTTTCATTTTTATTGGAGTAAATGTTTATGCGCACTATAGTCAATCTGCTGCTTTTCGAGGAAGCTAGTCAAGCTCTTATAGTCGCGCCGTGGTGTTGCGAGAATGTAACCTTGAATACAGTGGTCACGTGTTACTTCACTTGCATGCGCCTCCAGGGCAACCTGTCCAATACGAGCTGCGATGGAATGCTTAGCAATATCTCTAAAGGCTGTTGGTACAGGTGATACCAATTGATCGAGAAATGTTTTAGAGTCTTCTGTCCATAAGTGCCGCGAACTGTCCACGTAGTGATTTTGCCAATCCAGCTTCGACTTACCGTCTTCCTTGGGCAGCACCTTTAGGAACTTCCGAAACATGAAATATCCGCCAATGGACATGAACAAAAGCAGGACACATACCCAGAAAATGATGAACCACATGAAAAAATCATTAGCCATTTATTTGTCACCTCACTAGCCTGCATCAATATATCTTAAGAATTATACCTTATTTCTAGATTTCTTGCGACAATCCTAGTAAAATAGGAAGGTAGCAGACGTAACTACTTTGGTCTTCCATACCTAAGTGGTTGCGTAGTAGACACACAAAAAGGAGTTAACCATTATGCCCAAAATTGGCTCACACGTTTCGTTCTCAGATAAAGGCTTGTTAAATGCAGCAGAAGAGGCAGTCACATACGGTTCTTCCACATTTATGATATACACAGGTGCCCCACAAAATACGCGCCGTAAACCGATTGAGGATCAATTTATCGAAGAAGGTAAAGCAGTAATGGAGAAGCATGCGATGAACGAAATCGTCGTACACGCTCCCTACATTATTAATCTAGGTTCTTATAAAGAAGATACCTTTGAGTTAGCCGTGCGTTTCCTTCAGGAAGAAATTCGTCGGACCGACTACATTGGCGTTCGCAATATCGTTCTTCACCCTGGGGCTTACACGGACAAGGATGCGGAGTATGGCATTGCCAGAATCGCGGAAGGTCTCAATGAAGTACTTGCAGGGGTTAAAGATACGAATGTGAACATCGCGCTGGAAACAATGGCTGGCAAAGGGACAGAGATCGGCCGCAGCTTTGAGGAATTAGCTGAAATTATGGAGCAAGTTGAGTTTAACAACAAATTATCCGTTTGTCTGGACACTTGCCATATTCATGACGCTGGGTATGATATTGTGAACGACCTCGATGGCGTTCTGCATCATTTTGACAAAGTAATCGGTCTAGAAAAGCTTGGAGTTATTCACTTGAATGATAGTAAAAATCCTCGCGGAGCTAGCAAGGACCGTCACGCGCCGCTTGGCTCAGGTTGGATTGGCTTTGAGGCTATGAATAATGTTGCCAACCATGAGAAGCTGCAGCATTTGCCTATGATTCTTGAGACTCCTTGGATCGGTAAAGAAGATAAAACGCAGCGTCCGATGTACGAAGCAGAAATAGCGCTGTTGTCCGGTAACCTTAATGGACGTTTTGGCGGCGAATTCTTGGATCATGTAGAGCGAATTGACTTTTTGTTAGGCAAAAAAGAGATTCATTTCCGTGATTTCGTTCTGAATACATGGGAATTATTGAAAAATGATGCCAAAGCCAAGAAAGCGGACGGACGTGAGCCGCTGGAGCGTTTGTATGATATTCTACATGAAGAAAATCTTTTCTCTGACCTTAGTGAGGAGCAGATTAATCAACGTTTGATCGTTTGGCTCGCAGGTAAAGAGATACTCAAGAAAGCATAATATAGATAACAGTAAACTAAAAAGAAAGCTTTCTTACAGAAAGTTAAAGCTATTAGGGGGATTAACATGGAACAGGGAAGTACGAATAACTCATTACGTAGGGAGAGCGTGATGCTGAATAGGGCAAGAATGTTGATCTCATGTCCGGATCAGCCGGGAATCGTCGCGGCGGTCTCACAATTTTTGTTTGAATATGGTGCGAATATCGTGCAATCCGATCAATACACAATGGATCCTGAAGGCGGCATGTTTTTCATCCGGATCGAGTTCGATTTAATGGAGCTTGGGAGACGGGTTGACCAGTTGAGAAAGGATTTCTCTGTCGTTGCGGACAAGTTCTCCATGGATTGGAGTCTTTCTCTTGCTAGTCAGAAGAAGCGCATCGCTATCTTCGTATCGAAGGAAGATCATGCTTTGCTTGAGCTGCTTTGGCACTGGCGCGCGGGTGATCTTAACGCAGATATTGCGATGGTCATTAGTAATCATCCGGACATGCAGTCGCTGGTTGAGCCTTTTGGAATTCCATATCACCATATTCCGGTTACGGCGGATACGAAGGCAGAAGCCGAGCGTCGCCAGCTTGAAGTCGTTGGAGACAATGTTGATGCGATCGTATTGGCTCGCTATATGCAGATCGTTTCGCCTTCGTTTATTAAACACTACGCTAACCGTATGATTAATATCCATCACTCCTTCTTGCCTGCCTTTGTCGGCGGGAAGCCTTATGCGCAAGCCCATAATCGTGGGGTGAAAATCATTGGTGCTACCGCACATTATGTGACCGATGAATTGGATGGCGGACCTATTATTGAGCAGGACGTCCAAAGGGTTAGCCACCGTGATAACGTCGAAGATTTGAAAAGAATCGGTCGACATATTGAACGGATCGTCCTTGCTAGAGCGGTAGCTTGGCATGTAGAAGATCGAATTATTGTGCATAATAATAAGACAGTTGTATTTAACTAAAATAGATTTAGGCTGTGTCCATTGCTGGATGCAGCCTATTTGCTAATGAACGCTTAGGCTGATGATGTTTTAGCGGCTTATTGTGGCAAAGCATTAAAGCAAATGGTACAATAATGCAAGCGGGAATAGTAACTTGTATGTACAAGTCATTGATTGACGAAAATACAGAAATATAGGAGGGAATTTTCGAATGACAGTAACAAACAAAACAATTGAACAATTAGCGGTCGACACGATCCGTACTTTGGGTATCGATGCCGTTGAGAAAGCCAAATCAGGTCACCCAGGTATGGTCATGGGGGCTGCTCCAATGGCTTACGTGCTGTGGAAACAGCATATGAAGCACAATCCATCTAATCCTAAATGGGTCAATCGTGACCGTTTCGTACTTTCTGCCGGCCACGGATCCATGCTTCTATACAGCCTACTTCACTTGTGTGGATATGATCTGCCAATGGAAGAGATCAAAAACTTCCGCCAATGGGGAAGCAAAACACCAGGGCATCCGGAATACGGTCATACAGCAGGCGTTGACGCGACTACGGGTCCACTTGGACAAGGTATTGGTATGGCAGTTGGTATGGCCATGGCGGAAGCTCACCTGAGAGAGACTTACAATAAAGAGAATTTCCCTGTAATCGACCATTATACATACGCAATCTGTGGTGATGGCGATATGATGGAAGGCGTTTCATCAGAAGCGGTTTCCTTAGCAGCTCACCTTAAATTGGGCAAATTAATCATGCTGTACGATTCCAATGATATCTCGCTGGATGGCGAGCTTAATATGGCATTTTCCGAGAACGTTGAGAAGCGTTTTGAAGCTTACGGTTGGCAAGTGCTGCGCGTAGAAGAGCAAAATGATCTTGCAGCGATTTCCAAAGCAATTGCTGAAGCGAAAGCTGACACAACGCGTCCAACTTTGATTGAAGTGAAAACGACAATCGGTTTCGGCAGCCCGAACAAAGGCGGCAAAGGCGGACACGTTGGACCTCACGGATCTCCGCTTGGCGGCGAAGAAGTGAAGCTGACGAAGCAAGCTTACGGCTGGCCGGAAGAGCCGGACTTCTTAGTTCCAGACGAAGTAAGAGCGCACTACGCAGAAATTCAAAAAGAAGGCGCTGCAGCTGAACAAGCATGGAGCAACTTGTTGAATGACTACATCAAAGCATATCCGGAATTGGGTAACCAGTTCAGCGCGGCAGTAAATAATGAATTACCAGCAGGCTGGGACGCAGATCTTCCAGTTTACAGCACATCAGACAAGCCTATGGCTACTCGTGTTGCTTCCGGTAATGCAATCAATGCGATTGCACCTAATTTGCCGCAATTGATCGGTGGTTCCGCGGATCTGGCAAGCTCGAACAACACCATGATCAAAGGCGAATCCAACTATAGCGCAAGCAATTATGCAGGCCGCAACGTATGGTTTGGTGTTCGTGAATTCGGTATGGGTACAGCGATGAACGGTATGGCTCTGCATGGTGGAGTTAAAATATACGGGGCTACATTCTTCGTATTCTCCGATTATCTGCGTGCATCGATTCGTCTTGCTGCGCTTATGCAGCTTCCGGTGATCTACGTTCTAACACATGACAGCATCGCTGTTGGTGAAGATGGACCGACGCATGAACCGGTTGAACAATTGCCAGCGCTACGTGTCATTCCGGGCATCACCGTTATTCGCCCAGCTGATGGTAACGAAACATCAGAAGCATGGCGCTATGCGATTTCCCAAGCTAAGGGGCCAGTTGCACTCGTGTTGACTCGTCAAAACCTGCCGATTCTTGAAGGAACTGTTCAAGGCGCGAAAGAAAACCTAAGCAAAGGCGGATACGTTGTATCCGATGCTACAAATGGTAAGCCAGTTGCACAAATTCTGGCAACAGGCTCCGAAGTACAATTGGCAGTCGCGGCGCAAAAGCTTCTTGAAGCCGAAGGCATTAACGTACGTGTCGTCAGCTTGCCAAGCTTGGAGCTGTTCGAGAAACAGTCCAAAGAATATAAAGACTCTGTCATTCTGCCGGAAGTGAAGAAGCGTCTAGCTGTTGAGATGGCTTACCCACTAGGTTGGGAACGTTACGTTGGTGACGAAGGATCCATCCTCGGTATCTCTACATTTGGAGCATCCGCACCAGGAGATTTGGTTCTCAAAGAATACGGATTCTACCCAGAAAACGTAGCAGCTAGAGTGAAAGCTCTATTGTCTTAGTTAAAGGTAGCCACAGCCCACCACCGCGTGGGCTTGGCTTTATTCTTAGTCATTTTAGAGGGGGAGCCAATCACCATGTCTAGCTTTGAAAATGTAACTGTATTAACGAAAGCTAATGTTTATTTCGACGGTAAAGTAACTAGCCGCACCGTTCAATTCGCCGATGGCACCAAAAAAACACTCGGCATTTTGCTCCCGGGTGAGTATGAATTCGGAACAGATGTTAAAGAAATCATGGAAATCCAAGCTGGTGAGCTGAACGTATTGCTTCCAGGCAGCAGCGAATGGATTACCATTAGCGGCCAAGGTGAATTCACAGTTCCCGCCAATGCAAAATTCAAGCTCGAAGTGAAAACAGTAAGCGATTATATTTGCTCTTATATTCATGAGTAAAAGTATGGGGAGGCTAAACTCCCGACAAAGAATCCCATACATCTATTGGACAAAATGTTCAATGGATGTATGGGATTCTTTTTTTTGTCATGATCCTCGTCACGCCTTATTAACTCTCTAATAAGATATGGCCGCCGTCCACGTAAGAGAAACGGCTACTCGGGCTACTACGTTAGTTTCAAAATTTCGGAAAGCCTTTGAATAAAGGTCGAATTTTCTTCTTCTGTCCCCACTGAAACGCGAATATGGTGAGGAAGTGTAATGACAAGTGTACGTGTTCAACATCATGAAGAGCAGCTGCCGCGGCGGCCTGAGCCAAAGTATTAACATTAATACGACTTTGGATAAACCCTGATCGCTTTGAAGCTCCCAGATGGGCTTTCCCGGGGTATAGGGGGTAATGTTAGCTGCAAAGTAACCATCCAATCCGTGTTCTTTCTACCAATCCAGTTCATATGAGCTTTGTTGATATGTAATGGTTGGTGACAAAAGAAACGAAATGGATGGTTACGCATGAACATCTATCTATTACGATCAATCAGAAATAAGATATTTGTGCCATCCGTCATTGGAAAAATAATGGGAATAAATAGGGGGACAGAATGGATCATCAGAAGACACCGTTGTTTACGGCATTAGTGCAGCACGCAGCAAGCGATCCGCTGCCTTTTCATATTCCAGGTCATAAAAAAGGGAAAGGAATGGACCCCGAATTTCGGGCATTTGTAGGAGATAATGCATTATCGATTGATCTTATCAATATAGTTCCGCTCGATGATTTGCATCAGCCGACAGGCGTAATTCGCGAAGCTGAACAGCTCGCGGCAGATGCATTTGGCGCGGACCATACGCTATTTTCCATACAAGGCACAACAGGGGCCATCATGACCATGATCATGTCAGTCTGTTCACCTGGAGACAAAATCATGATACCTCGAAATGCTCATAAATCTATTTTGTCGGCCGTTATTTTTGCAGGAGCCATCCCTGTATGGGTATCGCCGGAAAAGGATGACAGACTAGGTATCGAGCATGGAGTGACAACAAAATCCGTGTTGCAGGCGTTGGAGCGAAATATGGATGTGAAAGCCGTTCTCGTCATCAATCCGACTTATTACGGAACAAGCATCGATTTACTCGAAATGGTCGAACTTGTTCATAGCTATGGAATCCCTGTTCTTGTGGATGAAGCACACGGCACGCTTATCCACTAGGCGGGTGCAGATATGGCGGCAACCAGCGTTCATAAGCTTGGCGGTTCGATGACGCAGAGCTCGATTTTAAATGTGAAGGGCAATCGGGTAAGCATAGAGAGGATTCGTACTTTAATGAGTATGCTGACGACAACCTCGACATCCTATTTGCTGCTTGCTTCCTTGGATACAGCCCGAAGACAATTGGCTGTGAACGGACAAGCGCTTGCCGAGAAAACGATAATCTTAGCCCAGTGTGCCCGTCGCCAGATCAATGAGATTCCAGGGCTCTACTGCTATGGAGACGAGATACTCCAAGCAAGGGGTGTTTTCCATTATGATCCTACGAAGCTCTGTATTCATCTTGGGCAGCTGGGCATCTCCGGATATGAGGCTGAACAATGGCTGCGGGCCAATGACAGGATTGAGGTCGAGCTTAGCGATCTTACCAATATTCTGTGTCTAATCACGTTGGGAGACTCGGAGCAGGAAGTGAACCTGCTGCTTCATGCGTTGCGACGAATGTCCGCCGCCTTTATCACCAATGAGGTTAACCAGTGCATAGTTCCACCGATGGTTCCTGAGGCCACGCGATTTGAATGGTCACCCAGAGATGCTTTCTATGCGGATACAGAAATAGCGTACTTTCATCAATCTTGTGGACGAATTATTGCAGAATTCATTTATGTATATCCACCGGGCATTCCCATATTAATGCCAGGACAAATGATATCCCAGGAAATCATTGATTATATCAAGCTGCATTTGGAAGCAGGTCTCCCCGTTAAAGGGCCGGAGGACCCAAGTATTCAAAAAATTAGGGTCGTGGCCACTACCCAGCAGGAGATGCTTTCGCAAAAAAGCAGATACGTAATCCCCGACTAAGAAGTGTTTTTATATGTCTAAACCTTGTCGTATTTGTATCGAATCATTGAACATGGTCGGCTGGATATCTTGGCCAGTGGTTGGTGACACATCCAGCACTCTCTTATAAAGTGATACATGATTCAAGTCAGAATGTAAGTTGATAGGAGCTGAGAAATATGAATATACCCAAAATGCTTCGATGGATGGGACTATTTTACATGCTGGTAATTCTGGTATTCATAACCACCGGGTGCGCGGAAAACATCGTTGTGCTGAATCCCAAAGGACCCATTGCTGAACAACAACGGGATTTAATGCTTATTTCAACCGTATTGTGCTGCATAGTTATTGTGCCTGTTCTAATTCTTACAGCATTCATTATCTGGCGTTACCGTGATAAGAAAGGACGGAATGCCAAATACACACCAACTTGGGAGCACAGTACCAAACTGGAGACTATCTGGTGGGGAATTCCGATCATCGTTATTTTAACGCTGGCGGTGATTACGGTACAGGCTACCTATGCCCTTGAGCCGTCCAAGCCTCTGGAGTCGGAACAAAAAGCCATGACGATTCAGGTGACTTCATTGGATTGGAAATGGTTGTTCCAATACCCAGAGCAGGGGATTGCAACAGTGAATGAACTGAAAATCCCGAAGGGGGTTCCAATCCGATTCGAGATCACAGCGGATTCTCCGATGAACTCCTTCTGGATTCCACAGCTTGGCGGTCAGATGTACGCGATGTCCGGAATGGCCATGACGCTTTATTTGCAAGCCAATGAGCAGGGGAAGTACTGGGGATCGGGCGCTAATTTTACTGGAAAAGATTTTGCCAAGATGTATTTTAACGTAGAGTCTACCACGCAAGAGGATTTTGACCAATGGATAAAAAAAGTGAAAGCTACTTCACCTGAGCTAACTCTGGATGGCTATAAAAAGTTGGCAGAGCCAGCTGCGTCAGAAGTGAAGTCATTTTCCGCTTTTCCTGAAGGGTTGTTTGAGATGACGGTCACCAAGTATGCTTCATCGCATAATCATGGCTTGTCGTGGAAGGACATTCAAAGGGTTGAGATTGAAAAATAATACGCTTGGAATTGAATAGTAAGGAGAGAGTTGCCCATGTGGGAGAAAGTAAAAAGCTTCGCTTCGGATTTTTTTGTTACAGGAGATCCGTTGATTTACGGGGCGGATGTCAGTATTGCTCTTACCATCGTTGTGGTGGTATTCGTGTTAACGTATTTCAAGAAATGGACATGGCTGTGGCGTGAATGGCTAACCACTGTCGATCATAAAAAGATCGGTATTATGTATATCATCTCTGCCTTTCTCATGCTGTTTCGGGGCGGTGTGGATGCCCTCCTCATGAGGGTGCAGCTTGTTGTGCCTGAGTTCGACTTTTTGGCTCCGGATCACTACAATGAGATTTTTACGACACATGGCGTCATTATGATTTTATTTATGGCGATGCCGTTTATGTTCGGTTTGTTTAACGTCATGGTGCCTTTGCAGATCGGGGCGAGAGATGTGGCGTTTCCGTTTCTGAATGCGCTAAGCTTCTGGCTCTTCTTCTCAGGAGCGATGCTGTTCAACTTGTCCTTTGTGATCGGAGGCTCGCCGGATGCAGGCTGGTTGGCGTATCCGCCTTATTCGGGGCTGATGCACAATCCGGGTCCCGGGCAGGACTTTTATATTTGGGGGATTCAAATTTCGGGAATCGGCAGCCTGATGACGGGGATCAACTTCATTGTCACGATTCTGAAAATGCGTGCGCCTGGTATGAAGCTGATGAAAATGCCCATGTTTCCATGGTCCGTATTATCAAGTTGTATCGCAATCATCTTTTCATTTCCGATTTTGACGGGAACATTGGCGCTCCTCTTTTTGGACCGTTACGCAGGCGCGCATTTCTTCACTTTGGATGGCGGTGGCAATCCGATGATGTATATCAATCTGATTTGGATGTGGGGACATCCCGAGGTCTATATTATTGTGCTGCCCGCATTCGGTATTTTTTCAGAAATTGTATCTACCTTTTCGAAGAAAAAGCTGTTCGGTTATAAATCAATGGTATACGCCATGATGATTATCAGTATTTTGTCATTTCTCGTGTGGGCGCATCATTTCTTTACTATGGGTTCAGGTGCAGACGTGAATGCTTTCTTCGCTCTGACCACCATGTTGATTGCGATCCCTACAGGCGCGAAGGTTTTCAATTGGTTGTTTACGATGTTCCGGGGGAAAATTACGTTCGAAACACCGATGCTTTGGACAATTGGGTTTATTCCCTGCTTTGTCACGGGCGGGTTGACGGGGGTGCTGCTGTCGGTTGCTCCTGCTGATTTTCAGTTTCATAACAGCTATTTCCTAGTTGCTCATTTTCATCATGTTATTATTGGCGGTGTTGTATTTGGTTATTTCGCCGGTCTGTATTATTGGTGGCCTAAACTCTTTGGCTTCAAGCTGAATGAGCGCATTGGCAAATGGGCGTTCTGGTTCTGGAATATTGGTTTCTATCTGTGCTTCATGCCGCAATATGTGCTTGGTCTCATGGGTATGACACGGCGAGTAGCGACCTATGGGTGGGATAAGGGCTGGTGGGAGATGAATCTGGTTTCCACCATCGGTGCAGGCTTAATGGGTGTGGCTTTTCTGTTCCAGGTTTGGCAAATTGCGCATAGCGTCAAACACCACCGAAGCAATCGAGACACAACGGGCGATCCGTGGAATGGCCGCACGCTGGAATGGTCGATCCCATCTCCTGCACCTCTCTATAATTTTGCAACGTTGCCTCAGGTTTCTAAGCAGGATGAATGGTGGGAGGAGAAGCTGCGAAGGGAGAGCGGACAGCTGTCTCCGCCTGCTGCAAAGCTGGAGCCGATCCATATGCCCAAAGATTCCGCTATACCCATTCTGATGTCAGCCTTTTGGTTTATGACCGGTTTTGGGTTCGTGTTTCATTGGCTTTGGTTAACGATACCGGGATTGGTCGGCGTAGCGGTGTGTATGATTGTCCATTCGTTCAATTATGATACCGATTATTACATCCCAGTGGATGAAATTGAACGCACAGAAGCTGCAATAAGGAAGGTGACAAGCTAATGGCTCAATCAAATGTCTCGGGGCAGGCTTATCCATCCGAATCGCATTCGGAACATCATGCTCATCCGGATATGGAGGAAATGCGAACGTTCGGATTCTGGATCTATCTGATGACCGATGTTATATTATTCGGAACTTTTTTTGCAACGTATATTGTGCTTCGGGGAAATACCAATGGCGGTCCGGGGCCAGCCGAGCTGTTCGAAATAGGCGGAGTGATCGCGAGTACGTTCATTTTGCTCACAAGCAGCTATACATGCGGGTTAGCGCTATTGGCCATGAATAGAGGGAAACGACAAGATTTGATCGGCTGGCTGGGTATTACCGTATTACTCGGCGCAACCTTCATCGGGCTAGAAATCAACGAGTTTATTCATCTGGTGCATGAAGGCGCAACAATGGGTTCAAGTGCCTTTTTATCGGCATTTTATACGCTGGTGGGTACTCATGGCCTGCATGTACTGGTTGGATTGGTCTGGATGGTTGGTGTGATGATTCAGCTATCTAGGAAGGGCATTACGCCTGTAACTAAGCGTAAAGTCAATGTGATCAGCTTGTTCTGGCATTTCCTTGATGTGGTCTGGATTTTCGTGTTCACGGTTGTTTATCTAATGGGGGTGAGCTAGATGGCGCAGGTTGAATCGGTCCATCCGACAGAGGAAGTGCACGGTTCGTTCAAAACGTACACGATTGGCTTTCTATGCTCCATCATTCTGACGATGATTCCGATCGCCATTGTGATGAATGGCTGGCTAGAGGGAGTAAGCAATGCGGTTGTGTTGATGACGGCAGCCGTTCTTCAATTGGCTGTACAGCTGATTTTTTTCATGCATCTGCGTGAGGAGAAGAAACCGCGTTATAACCTGTTCTCCTTGCTTCTCGGTTTGGTTATTCTGCTAGTTATCGTCGCCGGGTCGATGTGGATCATGCTGTACAATATGGTGGCTTTATGAGCCGTACAGGTTTATTCGCTGACTGGATTCAGTTAACGAAGCCGAGAATCCTTCAACTGAATCTTTTTGCCGCATTTGGAGGCTATTGGTTAGCCTCCAAATGGATGGTGGAGTGGAGTTTATTGTTATGGACGCTGTTTGGAACTGCCTTAACGATGGCGTCTTCATGTGTGGTAAATAATATTTGGGATTACAAGCTTGACCAGAAGATGAATCGAACCAAAGAGCGGCCGCTTGCAACCGGCAGACTGAAGACCAGAGACGTACTCTTATATGCTCTGACACTCGGAATAGCTGGAGAATTCATCTTGTTTTGGAAAGTAAGTGTGTTGTGTGGCTGGTTAGGACTGATGGGGATGCTCGTCTACATCGTTATTTACACGATGTGGCTGAAGCGAACTTCAACTTGGAGCACATCCATCGGAGGGATATCCGGCGCCATGCCACCAGTGATCGGTTATTGTTCTTATACAAATGAGGTTGATGTGGGCGCTCTGCTCTTGTTTTCATTAATGTTTCTATGGCAGCCTGCTCACTTCTGGTCGCTTGCCATTCGGCGCGTAGAGGAGTATAGAGCAGCAGGTTTTCCACTTCTGCCCGTCCTTAAAGGGATAGGACGCACCAAGCTGCAAATGATCCCCTATGTTGCGCTGTTATTTCCGACTGTCATCCTTCTATATATGTATGATTATACCGGGGCAGTTTTTCTAATTGTGTCTTTGTTGGCAGGCATTGTTTGGTTATGGCATACGCTGCGGGGAAGAACAGCGATGGATACTGAACGCTGGGCCAAAACGAATTTTTTGATTTCGGTCAATTACTTGATGGTGGTATTTTTCATTTTGATTCTAGACACGTCGGGTCGACCATTCTAATTGAAAATAGGAGGAGGATATTAAATGAAAAGATCGTTGCATCTGTTGGGGGTAGCACTTGCCACCCTCTTGCTGATCGCAGGTTGTTCAAGCCCTCCATCTGAGCCTAGTGAAGTTGCCGATTTGGTACATGTTGTGATCATATCGTCTCCTGAAATGATTCAACTAGGTCAGCCTGTTCAAATAGAAGCACATGTTACACAAGGCTCCAAGCCAGTAGAAGATGCCCAGAAAGTAGAATTTGAAATTTGGAAAGAAGGCAATAACGAGCATGAGAAAATCAAAGTGGCTCATGACCGAGGGGGAATTTATCCCATCAGCCGAACATTTTCTGAAGAAGGGGTTTATTATGTAATTGCCCATGTAACTGCCAGAGATATGCATGTCATGCCCAAAAAGGAATTGGTCGTTGGAGCTGTCAAGTCGAAATGACAGAAAAGTCTGATTAAGGATTTCTAAACTGTTGGAGAGGCAGTGGAACGTTTTGAGTGGAAAAAGTTGTTTACTTGCTATGATGTTTATCTTTCTTTTATCCGCATGCAGTCAAGGAAATAATGATCGGTTAATGGCTTCGAGCTCAGCCACACCTGAAGATGCCAAAGCAGTTGTACTGTATAAAAAACAATGTATTTCCTGTCATGGAGTTGATTTAAGCGGTAAAGTAGGTCCAAGCTTGCAGGAGATTGGCACTAGGCTGACAGAGCAGCAGTTGATGGATATCGTTCATGATGGAAGAAGGGGCATGCCTTCGTTCAAAAAGATAATAAATACTGAGGAAATCAAGGTTTTGGCGCAATGGCTTGCGAAAAACTGATCTTGCCTAAGGAGGTGTTACAGGTGAAGAAAGCAGTTATGTGCTGCTTAATAAGTTTGGTAATATTGATCCTTGCAACTGCATGCGGCAGCGGCAAGCCTAATCAGCTTCATATTCCTGTCCAACCCTTTGAGTATACCAATCAGGATGAGAAACCGGTCGGACTATCAGATTTAAAAGAAAAGGTGTGGATTGCAAATTTTGTTTTTACCCATTGTGCTACCGTATGTCCAACCATGACGGCCAATATGGCTAATCTTCAAGAACGATTAAAAGAGGCCGGAGCGAAGGCGGAATTGATTTCCTTCTCTGTTGATCCGGAGCAGGATGACCCGGCAGCTTTAAAAAGCTATCTGCAAAAATTTGATGCCGACTTTACGAACTGGCATGCGTTAACCGGCTACGATTTTGATGTAATCAAAACATTTGTTTTACGTTCATTTAAATCACCTATTGCTAAGGATACCAGCTCCGATCAAGTCATTCACGGCACTTCTTTTTATCTGGTGGATCAATCAGGAATTGTCGTAGCCAAGTATGACGGAATGCTAGATGTTCCATACGACAAAATCATAAAGGATGTAAAGGTTTTGCAGCAATAGGGAATTCGATCGTTATCGAAACAAAGGGTTGTCCTATCTATCGTAAACTACACGATTCATGGGACAACCCTAATTTTAATTAAGCAGTCAAATAGAAGATTACAATACGCTTCGAAGAGCGGCTGCAAATTTGGCGATTCCCGGACCAATTTCCTCTGCACTTGGTCTTGCAAAAGTAAATCGCACATAACCGGAGTCTGAACCGTAAACGCTGCCGGGTACCATGATAACGCCCCTTCGGATGGCTTCTTCCAACAGCTTGTTATCATTCACCTCAGGGATAATTTTGCACCATAGGTGCAAGCCTCCTTGAGGAATCGCAAAGCTGACCAAGTCAGGCAATTCTTTATGGAGTGCCTCAATCAACAAATCCCGTTTATAGAGCAGATGCATCCTCAAACGCTCCAAATGAGGCTGGAAATAGGGAGACTTCAAGAACTGCGAAGCAACCTTCTGGGGAACGACACTAAGTCCGAAATCCATCTGTTGTCGGGCATCGGCCAGCCTCTCGACTACGGCATGGGGAGCGACCATCCACCCAACACGCAGCCCTGATGCCGCGATTTTGGATAAAGAGCCGATATAAAGGACCGAGCCAATAGGATCAATGGATTTGAGCGGCATCGGTGGAGTCCCGTCATAGGCTGTCAGGCTAAAGGGATCATCCTCTACAATGGGAAGGCCTAGTTCACTTGCAACATCAAGCAATTCAATACGACGTTCATCATCCAGTACAAGGCCAGTTGGGTTTTGATAATTTGGGTTAATAAATACCATCTTAATCCGGTGTTTCTTGTAAAGTGAACGAATATCCTCAGGCCGGACCCCTTTATCATCGACTGGAAGACGGAACAATCGAAGACCGGCTGATTGAAACATTGGCAATGAGTAGTAATAAGAAGGATCTTCAATGGCAACTGCATCACCGGGAGACAGCAAACATTGTGTAATTAAATACAGAGATTGCTGGGAACCCGATGTAATGAGAATTGAAGCATCGGTTGTTTGAATCCCCCGATATTGTTTTAAATACGAAACCAGCGATTCTCTGAGCGGGTTGTACCCTTGTGGATTGTCGTAACCCAAATAGGAGGTGTAATGTTTTTCGCTCATGAGATGATTGATTTCTTCAACAGGAGCCAGATCCCCCGCCAGTTCTCCACTGGCATAATCAATCAATGCTGGATTTTGCCTAAGAGCCTCCCGAATACGCCTCAAAAATGGCAAATTAGGCAAGAAGCTCCCGCCTTCTGTGTACCGATGCCAGTTAGGGGTATGCCTCGGTGTAGCTCCCCATTTATATTTACTTACTCGCGTTCCGCTTCCGGACCGGCTCTCTATAATTCCAAGTGAACGAAGCTCCGCATAAGCTAGGATTACAGTGCTGCGGTTCACTCCCAATTGCTCGGCTAATTTTCTTTCAGAGGGAAGCAGGCTTCCCGGTGGAAACTCGCCGTAAGAGATCCTTTGTTCGATATCGTCAGCAATTTGTTGATATAAAGTTCGACCGCTTAAACGATCGGGTTTCCACATGATCTACACCTCTACCTGTTTATATATAGTATGAAATACGATTGTGATTTTTATCATAACATTTGATAAAGCCATAGCCAGCTTCAATTTTCAACATAAAAATGACAAATGTCTATCGATCTGTTGAACTTGAAGGGGATACATGACCTTAAAATGATGGATATAATGGATTGCGTTTTGGATTATGAAATGAAAAAAGCAAACCTCTATTTGGAAGTCCAACAGTATAATGATCGGATATCCATCTGCAGCACTTCTTCGATGTCGCTCATGCGGATCCATAGCTGCTGGATACTTTGTAGCGTATCAGGTGGAAGCGCCATATGTCGTTGTTGAATTCGGGAGAGGCTGATGCCAATGCATTGGGGGTGTCGTGGATTGACGACAAGGTCATCCAGCAAGACAGTTATTCCAGCCTCTAGGTCGGGGATTTCTTCCATCTTAAGCTGCTGAAACGGAGCCGTTAATGGCACGTACATTGAAGTTTTGTTCCAATCCAGCTCTTGAGGCCGAAAACGCAGCGCCATGAGGAATGGTTGTATACGCTCTTCATGAAAGTCATAAAAGACGGTTAGTTTTGCCATTTGCCATCGCCCCCTTTTCGCTTCAGATGTTCCAGCTTGTCCATGATGAGGCGAGTTGCATCGGACCAATTAGCTGGATTGTATTTACTAGCTTGGCTTTGTGTAAATAGCTGGTATTCATGATCGATAATGCCTTGCAGGACACGACGCTGAATTTGCTCTATGCGCGCTGCAGCAAGCCGATGGGTTACTTGAAACTCATCGGAGAGAAGGGCAATCATCTCGTTCTTTTGCTCGGGCAGCGGTAGTTTCTTAAGCATAGAAATGGGTATTGCCGCGTAGAGCTGGAAGGCCGATGCGTCCTGCTCCTGCCAATCGACATACCGATCTGGCATGATCATTTGGTTGCCGGAATGGCGAAGCACATGGCAAAGCTCGTGAAGGAAGTCTTCCCACTGCTCTTTGGCAGATAATCGCCGATCTACGTTGATGCTGAATTGTCCGTTATTTTCGACGGCCATGCTGTTCATATCCATCGCATAAACCCAAATATGCAGTTTAGCAGCCAAATTGGTCATGCTAAGCTGAGCTGGCTCTATGATATCATGTTGGTGATATAAAGCTTCGACCCATTGTTCCAGAGGGGTGGTTTGGTAGTGTGTGAACAGGACAAACACCTCGTTATAGGAATGTATGTTCGTTTATTTAAGGTAAAGAAAAGCCCGCTAGGGCTTGGCTTTATTGTAAAAGGATAAGATTTCAAGATGGCGCTTAAGCCACTGTTATTGCTGACTGTCTGGTTTGCGGGTCATCTGCTGCTCTTTGATGAAGTTCCAAAAGCGGAGCATTTCGTCCCGACGCTCTTTGGGCGCATTTTTGAAATCTTTGAAAAATAAGCTGACTTCAGGATCATCGACTTCCGAACCGCTCAGTCCAAATGGTCCATCAAGCGCCTCTTCCTCCGTCGGAGCAAACCCGGCAAGCAGTAGAAGATCATCCTTATCAGCACTTCTAAGCGCATCGGCTAAGGCGATAACCGTTTCCCTGGATGGATTGAAGCGGTTATTTTCTATGGAGTTAATAAATGAATAACTGACACCGGATCTTTCTCCGAGTTCTCTAAGGGAGAAATTGTTCTGCTGACGCAAATGCCGGATTCGAATGCCGAATTGCACCATATCTTTCATCGCTTCATCACCTGTTTCTATTGTAAAGGGTTGGTGATACAAAAAACAAGAGGGTTCGGCAAGAAAGTTTTGATTTTCAAAACATTTTGTGTTGAATTTTTAAACAAGAAGACGTATGATTTGTTTAGAAATTCAAAACGACAAATTCTAGGAGATGGTCGGAGAATGGTGGAACGTATTTTACACATAGAGCAAGAACAAGTTGATCGGCGGGCAACGCGTAAGCGGGTGGAAGATGTGCTCGAAACGGTTCGTATGTACCGATTGATCGGGTATGTGCGGAGAGAGAGAGGGGCGATTTCGAGCTCGAATCAGGTGTTCAAGGTGAAGGAGCAGGAAGCTGTGTATCAGGTGGATACAGAGGAACAAATGGTTGGTTTATGTGCTGAGGTAGAGCAAGCGTTGTTGCTGCTTGATGAACTTGAACAGGAAATGATCAGCAAACGTTATTTGCAAAGGGACAAGTTGTTCGATTTCTTGCTGTTCCATGAGCTGAATTTGAGCGAGCGCACGTATCGTCGGGTGAAGGCTAAGGCGATAGCTAAGCTGGCTTACATGCTGCGACTAGAGGTGATTCTTTCTTAAGGAGTAATGTTGGTATGGGGCTTGGGGCTATGGGTGTAGGAAGTAAAGGTATATAAGAAGCATACAAACGGCTAAGGGAGCTTGACCGTAAGTTGGCCGTTTGATGGCAGTTCATTAGATTGGCACCATGGTAAGATCGTTGTATAGAGTTGTGAGGGAGGTGATTATGCTGAACAGGATGCAAGGGATAATGTCCAGATTAAGCAGATCTGTGAAAGGGCTGCTTAGGGGACGAATGGAAGGAGTGAAACGAGTGTGGTAGTTAGGTCTTTTAGACAGTGTGCGCTTTGAAAAGAAAAAAGTGTTTTGAATTTCAAAACATTCAACACTTAAGAATTTGTGGTAAGCGGAAAGGAGGTGTGAGAAGTGAATGATTAACATGGCAAATCAACTAGCGTTATATCTTCTGTCCGAAGGTGTGGGAACACTTGGGAGCGACATGTTCGTGGACAGTTTTCCGCAGGCCCCTGATGAGGCCATCTGGCTCACCCACGTTGGCGGCAACGCGGAGTTCAAGCTAGACGCGCCGGGTAGCTGGCGCAAGCTGAGCTTGAACGTGAGAAGCACAACGCCGTTGGGGGCGCAGGATCGCATCTGGAGCGCTATTAACAAGCTACTCGATCCGGATGACGGTGTCATCGAGGTGGACGGGCAAACCTACACGGTGCAAATTACTGCGCTGCCTGCTGTACAGGACAAGGATGCGGAAGGCAGATGCATTATAAAATCTGTCCTGATCCTTCGGCAAGTAAAGCCTGTGCTAGAAACTTGGCTGAAAGCTATATCCGTATTTACGGAAGCGGCTTTAGGCTCACAGTGGCGCGTATACCGTGGATTCAACGGTACGTGTCGACCTAGCGTCTCATGGCAGTGTTTGAGCGTACAGAGTGCGTCGGAGTCAAGAGGTGCTTGCCAGCTTACGAAACAATTCGTTGGGCAGATTGCTGCGAGGTCGGCAAATGAATATCAATTGGCCGCTCAAATATTACTGCTGGGACTGGCTGAACAAGCTAAATTGCCAATGGGAGGCGCTGGTAGCAGGTGGTTAACGGTGATTAATTCAAGTGCAACGATTCGCTCAGGGGATTTGTCCACGGGGATTCTGACCGTTACTTTAACGGGCGCAGCTGCAGCTCCGCAAGGCACGTTACCTCTCATCGCTGGCGTTCAGACAGCGACATAAATTCATAATTGAGGAGGAAAATATCGCATTCATAACATGGTGAGTGGGTTCGAAAGATTGTCAGGAAGCCAAAAATCCCGACAGCAGCCTCCCCCGACCAATCTGAACTGAAAGGAGCAAAAACGAATGAACCAAATCGGTTTTAACTTGATTTCAGGCACGCTCGGAGCGCTCGCGACCAATGCCTTCGGCGAGTGGAACGAACTTCTTAGCCTATTTCTTATGGCGATACTCGTCGACTATGTAACGGGCATTGCCGCCTCGATGAAGGAACAGCGTGGTCTTAATAGCCAAGTTGGTTACTGGGGTCTTGCCCGCAAAGGGCTGATGCTGCTCGTGATTATGCTGGCGCATCGCATGGATATCCTGATGGATACGGACCTGATGATGACGGGAGCGATTTATTTTTACTTGGCAAATGAGTTTATTTCCATTACTGAAAATTACGGACGATTAGGGCTACCGTTGCCCAGCTTTTTGAAGCAGATGATTCAAGTGCTGCGAGGCAAGGAGGAAGGGTTATGAGCAAGGAAAGCTTTATTTATCAATTAGCTCCAGCTGCACAAGCGGATATGCGGGAGTTTGGTATTGTAGCTAGTGTCACGATCGCTCAGGCTATTCTGGAAAGTGGCTGGGGTCGCTCAGCTCTAGGTAACAATTTGTTTGGGATCAAAGGGAGCGGGCAGCAGCAAATTACGCAGGAATTCATAAATGGCGAGTGGATACAAATCGTGGACGGCTTTCGAGTATACGACAGCTGGTGCGATAGCGTTCGCGATCATTCGCTGCTGCTTATCCACAATCCCAGATACGCAAATGTGATACATGAAAGAGACTATAGGTGTGCTAGTCAAGAGCTGCAGCGTGCGGGTTATGCAACAGATTCGCAATACGCGGACAAGTTGATTCGGATTATTGAAGGGAGCGAGCTAACTTTTTTTGATCAGATATAGGAGGAAAGGGGGTATATGATGATTCAGATGATGCAAAAAAGATTACTAACTTCTTATCCGCTGCTTGGATGAGCACAGAGGATGTAGAAGCTAGAGAGGAGTTTCGCCGTTTGGCTGATGAGCTTCGAAAAGCATCTGGGCAGCAGTGATCTGCTGTATACTCAACAATGATGCGATAAACTTGAAATTGCCGACTTAACATGTAAAATGCTAATAACACCTCAGCTCAAACCAAAATAAGAGTCCCTAGGGACTCTTATTTTGGCATTTTCTCTTCACTGGAGGTAAATAGAAGTCTCCAAAGACTCTTATTTGCACCAATATTCCAATCTGGTGCCGCTTTTTAAACAAATAGAAGTCTCTAGAAGCTTCTATTTTCACTTAAACCCTCGAATTGGCACAAATAGAAGTCCCAAAAGACTTCTATTCTGGAGCACCACCCAATTTTGACCGTCACCACCTCTATATTAGCCTAAATAAACAAATTTCTTCCCTTTGGATCCAGAATGTAGGAGCGAATTCTCTGCTCTCCACTGGCTGGCTTTATTATCCCTTTCCTGTGCAGGCTGTGAAGCCACTTTCTTGCGTGTTCAACTCGGATGCCTAGATGCTCAGCAACTACATGCGGTTTAAGCGGGTCTAGAGTACTCGCAGCTAAACGAGCGATTTCTTTTTCTCGATGTGTGAGTGAAATAAGTTTAGTCTGATTGCCATACCATCGCCCCATGATGTGCAGGATGACTTGTTGGCAGCGTCTTTGATGCCCGGTGATATCATCGAGGGAGAAGCGAAAGATCTTCCACTCGTCCAGAACCAACTGATTTTGCCGCATTAAGTTGTCCCCGAAGCGAGAACGGTCAACATCTCTCGCATGTGGACCATACCCGTCGACCTCGAAACAAATTCGATGCGGAGGACGGAGATAAACAAAGTCAACGAATCTTGTGTTGTCTTGAAAATCTCTTACTTCATACTCGGGATGAAGATGGCGAAAATGCCCAATGATCGGCCACCAGATATGCTGCATAAATTGTTTTTCAGCGTAACCATGCCCCTCTCTTAACCGGCGCAAACGCTCTCCTGTCCGTCGCTCCTCATGGAATCTTATAAAGTTTTCATGCTCTTTTACAAACTCCATCATTAACCTCCGACTATAAAGTGTTATTTCTTATTTTCTCGCTATGTTCAACTTTAAGCTGAGCTGTGGTTTGGCCTGGCCTGGCCTGGTGTGGTGTAGTGTGGTGTAGTGTGGTGTGGTGTAGTGTAGTGTAGTGCAGTGCAGTTTTAGCGTGGTGTGTGTAGTGAAGTTCTACACCTCCCTAGAAATCAAGCATGCCGCCTCTCCCAAAAGGGAAAGACGGCATGTTCTTCACGCGTCATTTTATGTAAATTACTATTTCCTAAAAAGCATACGCAATATGATCCTCAATATACTGCTCCAGCTTGATCCGCACGTAAGGCGGTAAGGCCGACAGCATGCAGCCATAACGGAAGTTGCGGCCATCAGGCTCGATGCGAATCACGCGAGCGGTGATTGGCGGCAGCTCCGCTTCCTGCGGGAAGTGGATGACGATGAACATGTCCGGCGCAAGCGGGGCGGCAGATGTGATCTGCAGTCCGCTCTCGGACAAGTCGAAGAGGGTGCCGTCAATGTTTTGGCCTGAGAAGGAACCTTCCTGCTCCCATTGGTAAATGGAGAGCTTCAGGCTGATGTCCAGCTTCACGCGCGTGTTCCGGCGGCGTTCACGGCCAGAAAGCGGCGATGCCGGCTTTTCTGAAGCAACGACAGGCTCGCTAGGTCGAACAACCTGCTGACCCATCCATTCTTCATAACACTGAATGACGGAGCTCAAATCTTCTTCACCGAGGCCTTTGCTTAGGCCGATTTGGAATAAGTTGGTAGCCGATTGCAGCATAGGCGTCGGCAGTTGGAACTTGCCCGTAATTTCTTGTGCGAGCTGCAGATCCTTCAGCATCAGCTTCAGGGAGAATTGATTGCTGAAATCGCGATCGATAATTTTATCGCCTTTCAGCTCAACCATCTTGCTGTTCGCACCGCCGGAGCGAACAATCTCTAAAAATTGAGCAGGGTTCACCCCTGCTTTAACCGCAATGGATAAGCCTTCGGCTAAGCCGGCTAAATTAATGCCCACCATTGTATTGTGGGCAAGCTTCGCGTAAGAACCGGAGCCGCTCGGCCCGAGGTAAAGTGCTTTACTGCCAAGTGCGAGGAACACATCTTGATGCTCGTCGAACACTTCTTGGTTGCCGCCGACCATGAAAGTAAGCGTACCTGCTTCGGCAGCAGGTTTACTGCCAGTGACAGGCGCGTCGAGGAAGTCGACGAAATGCGCTGCGAGTTCCTCAGACAGCTTTTGACTTGTTTGCGGAGCTACAGTACTGGAATCAATAATCGTCAAAGCGGGATGAATGCCACTCAGAATGCCTTGCTCACTGTAGAATGTTTCAAGTAGTGAAGCATCATTGCTAAGCATTGTAATCAGAACATCCGAACTGCGAGCTACCTCAGCAGGGGTCAAACCCACTTCAGCACCAAGATGGGCCAGCTCGTCCGCTTTTTCAGCAGTCCGATTATATACAGTTACCATAAAACCTTTTTGAATAAGGTTAGCAGCCATGGGTTTGCCCATAGTGCCAAGTCCAATAAAGCCGATACGTTTCATGATCCTTCACCTCTAGATTCATTTTATCATGGTAATTATAACCTGTGAATGCCTTCTTTACTTGCTTTTGGACAGGCAAATAAGTATGCTAGGAAAAGGAAAAAAATAGAGATGGAGGCGAGCATAGTGAGTAAGAAACTACAATTTGATTACAGTAAAGCACTATCCTTTTTATCCCAGCATGAGGTTGATTATTTGGCGGCTCAAGTAGAGCTAGCGCATGAACAGCTGCATAACAAAACGGGTGCAGGTTCCGATTATTTAGGATGGGTTGATCTTCCTGAGAATTATAATCGTGAGGAATTTGCTCGTATTCAGGCTTCCGCTAAACAAATTCAATCCGACTCCGAGGCGCTTGTTGTTATCGGTATCGGCGGTTCCTATTTGGGCGCACGCGCGGCGCTGGAGATGTTGTCTCATTCTTTTTATAATATTTTGCCAAAAGATAAACGTAAGACACCTGAGATTTATTTCGTAGGAAATAACATCAGCTCTACATATGTTACGCATTTGCTTCAACTGCTTGAAGGCAAAGATTTCTCTGTGAACGTGATCTCGAAGTCCGGTACGACAACAGAGCCAGCGATTGCTTTCCGTATTTTCCGTGAGTTGTTAGAGAAGAAATATGGTAAAGAAGCTGCGCGCAAACGTATCTATGCTACAACGGATCAAGAGAAGGGTGCGCTCAAAACACTCGCAACAGCAGAAGGTTACGAAACCTTTGTCATTCCAGATGATGTAGGCGGACGATATTCGGTATTAACAGCTGTTGGTTTATTGCCAATCGCGACAGCGGGCATCGATGTGGAAGCGATTATGAAAGGCGCGGCGGATGCGCAGCATGAGTTCTCCAATCCGAAGTTAAGTGAGAATCAAGCTTATCAATACGCTGCTGTTCGAAATTCACTTTACCGTAAAGGGAAAACGATCGAAATTCTCGTTAACTATGAGCCTTCCCTGCATTTCGTATCGGAATGGTGGAAGCAGCTGTTCGGTGAAAGCGAAGGCAAAGATTACAAAGGAATTTATCCAGCATCGGTAGACTTCTCGACGGATTTGCACTCCATGGGTCAGTTCGTTCAAGATGGCAACCGGATACTATTTGAAACGGTCATTCAAGTTGATCAAGTGGCTGATCATATTACGATTGGCACAGATCCCGATGATTTGGACGGACTCAACTTCTTGAGTGGGAAAACGATGGATTTCGTGAACAAGAAAGCTTTCCAAGGTACGATGCTTGCTCACACGGACGGTAACGTACCGAACCTGATCGTAACCCTGCCGGATATGACGCCTTACTCCTTCGGATATATGGTGTATTTCTTCGAAAAAGCATGCGGGATCAGCGGTTACCTGATGGGTGTGAATCCTTTTGACCAACCAGGTGTTGAAGCTTATAAAAAGAACATGTTTGCCCTCTTAGGCAAACCTGGTTACGAGAAGGAAAAAGCCGAGCTTGAAGCACGCTTGCAGAATTAATTCATAATGCCAAGCAGGAAAACGATCAATCCTATCGGATTGGTCGTTTTTTCCATGGATAATTTCCATTATTTATGTGGTAAATTTTCTTTCTATATTGTCGAAGTCAAAGGATGTGTGTAGAATATAATGAAACAGATGTTTCCTTCTACCAAGAAAGGTCGGCTATGCTAGCACATTTCAAAACTATCCAATCGTACGGATCGTCGGAAATCATCATCAAGAAGTCGCGTTTCATCGGTCATGCCAAACCGGTAGAGTCAGAAGAAGAAGCTACCCTATTTATTGAAGCTATCAAGAAGGAACACAGGTCGGCAACACATAACTGCAGCGCCTATGTCATCGGAGAAAGGGATCAGATTCAGAAGCAGTCTGATGATGGGGAACCGAGTGGTACAGCAGGAAAGCCGATTCTGGAAGTGATTAAGCATCAAGGACTTAAGAATATCGTTATCGTCGTTACCCGTTATTTCGGCGGCATCATGCTTGGCGCGGGCGGACTCATTCGGGCTTATACGGATGGAGCCGTGGTAGGTATTGAAGCAGGACAGCCAATTTATAAAGTCAATCATCAGCAAGTGCTGATTGAGGTGGATTATACGTGGTATGGCAAACTCGAGAACGAGCTGAGAAGTCAGGGGATGCTCCTAGGGGACATTCAGTTTACGGATAAAGTGACTGTAGCATGTTATCCTTTGGCAGCGGCAGCGGAAGCATTTATCAACTGGGCAACAGATTTTACACAAGGTCAAGGCGTTGTTATCGCAGGAGAGAACGAATATATGGTTCATAAGAGCTTGCCGGAATAGGCAGGCTCGAGGTACAAGGTACAACTAATTTCATAGAAGCTAAGGATGCGGAGGGATAGGAATGGCTAGGAAAGCAGTCGCGCAAGAGCTTAGCAGAGAACGAATACTTGCGGAAGCGCGGGAATTATTCGCTACTTTCGGCTATCGCGCTTTAACGATGCGCAGCATCGCAAAAGCAATGGGGTACAGCCATGGTGCGTTATATTACCATTTTAATGAGAAAGCTGAACTGTTTTACGCGTTAATCAAGGAAGATTTCTCCGAATTAGTACAGCGTCAGCGGGAAATGATTGTTCGTGAGCAAGGGTTTAGCGTGAATCTGCTTCAAAAGTTGATGATGGAGTTCGTCTGGTTTGGTTTGAACAATCCGCATCACTACGAAATGATGTTCATGATCAACGAGCCAGAGCTGCAGCAATATTCGCGAACTGAGCAAGCACAATCCTTGGAAATGTTTGCTATTGTCATCCGTCAAGTGATGGCCGATCAACCGGGAGCCGAGAGCAGGAAGTTTACACTTCCGTGGAATTTGTTCATGTCCTTACATGGCCTTATCTCCTACTGCATTCAGTTTAAACAATCCTATGAGGATGCGCGGAAACTGGCTGAAGAGCATATCCGCCTCATCTGTGTCAGCTTAGATTTAGATTCCTATGAACAACAGCGTCCGCTTGTGACACTTGTTAATACAGAATCTGCATAAAACCTGGATTTCATTTTACAACATCCAATAAGTGCTTTAGAATAACAGAAGGGGAGCTTGCTCCTTAATGTGGCACACGCGCTTAAAGGAAGGAAGAACATAAAGCTATGGATTTGAACATTTGGTCGGAAGAAAACGTGGAATATATGTTTGAAGAAATTAAGAGAAAGCTGCGCATGGCTACCGGTGGGTCGATTAAAGCCTCGAACGTCAAGCAGGAAGTATACGAGGACCTGAAGGACTTGTACGATTTGGTCGTCAGCAAAAATAATTTCAGCATTAGCGAAATCGATGCGATTACCACAGAGCTTGGTAAGATTCGTAAAGCATAAGCACTTTTTTATCCATAAAATTGTCGTTATCTTGGCCTTAGGGCTGGAGATACGGCAATTTTTTTTACGTTGAACGGAGTGAGGGCAACCGCGTATTTTTACTGGACAGTGGACAGCTATCCAAGCGATGTTACCTACATAGCCGTACACTGTAGAGCAATGTATCTCTATTTGAAGGAGGTGGACGTTCGTGGCATCAAAAATTCGTAAAGACGACGTTCGGAAATTGGTCGGGAAAAATATCGTGGCTCTGAAGAAAGACGGAACTCAAGTAACTGGTAAATTGGTGCGGATCAGCGGTAACACGTTGATTGTTGCTCCGCAAAAAGGCGAAAAGGTTCAAGTAAAAGCCGTTATTCCATTGGTTTTGTTTGATCTGTTAGCGATTGGTACATCACCTTTTGCTTTTGGTGGATTTGGCGGCTTCGGTGGTCCAGGATTTGGCTTCGGTGGTCCAGGATTTGGCTTCGGTGGTCCAGGATTCGGCTTCGGTGGTCCAGGATTCTTCTGGTAAAGGAGGACTCTTTCCCGATTAGGGAAAGGGTCTTTTTTTTTGCACCATTTCAGCTCTGGATGAATAGGCTAAGATACATCTCCGGCCAAAGTCCGTCAAACTGGGCTGAAGAAGCTGAAAGTTATCCAAGGACAGGGAGTGAGCAGTGTGCCGAGTTCCATCGTTTTTAACATGATTAATATAAATAGTCAAAATACGAATGCCACCGTCGGGATCGGTGAGAATGCGCAATCCAGCTGGGATTCACACAGCAAAAACAATTACGGAACCGGTCAATGGATCGGAAATACCTTCTCCGCCAATATTGTTAATTTCATCTATGACAACGATTTTATTGATGCACCAATTAATGATCAGGATTTTAAACCAGCTGTTACTAATCAAGTATAGTTGAATGGTGGGTGAATGTCGTGCTGAAATTACCGTGCCCGCTAGAGCCGCCGCTCATCGAATTTGATTCTATCCATGTTAATTCCATAGCCGATGCATCCGGTATTTTTATCGGCACCAACACACAAGTAAATTGGTCTACAAGTGGGAAAGCAAACAATGGCCTTGGAGAGATAAACGGTGATCATAATTACGTGCTTTATAATATCAACACAGTTTACGATAATGACATCATCGATGCACCTTATACCAAAGGGGATTTGATCATTGGCCGTGTATAAAAAAAGAATGCTCCGCGCTGCTTCAATCAGCAGTTAGCGGAGCATTTGTTGTTTGTTCAGCCTGAGGGCTGGCGGGAGCAGGGGTAAAGCCGGACGTCTGAGCCTGGTTGGCAATCATGTTCTGCAGCCACTCGGGCGTTTCGTTATCGCCGATATTGAGCATATCAAGGAAATCGGAGTCGTTGAGCATAGAGCGAGTTCCAACTAACTGATTGTTGTCGCCTTCGACAGCGCCAAAGCCTTGGACCGTTTTCTGATTGCTTTGAAAATCGGTCGGCCAATTATTGCCCATATTGAGGCAGGACGCGCTTTGAACCGATCCGATGCGGATTGAGCCGATAATGAACGTTGGAGACATGAAGGAGGACACCTTGTATCACCTCTTTATGATTTGGACTGCGGAGTGTATTTATAACCGGTCGAGGTTCGCTCTGTTTTCGGAGCGGCAGCAGCATGTGATGCAGCATCTACACCTTCAGCAGCTGTACGAGAGCCGGCGACTTTACTTTCTTTTGACACTTGAGCACGTTTAAAAGCTTCATCAACGGGTACACTTTTCTCATTTGGCTTGGCACCGAAATTGTTACCTAAATTCAATGAACCGCTCAGTTCCTTGATATCGAGTTGATCCAGCCGAAAGGTTAAGTTTTCTAAAACGGGTTGATGGATATGCAGGGTATCTATATGTATCTTTGGGTGTTTGGCAGTGAGATCAGCCAATTCTTCTTCTAATTTGCGAAGACGCCGTTCTAATTGCTGAACATGCTGATCATGAACGTGAGACACGGCTTTAACTTCTGATCTAGCTCCAGAACTAGCTTCAGTTCTAGCTGGGGTTGATGCTTTAGCTTTAGCTGTTCCTGTAGTTGGCTGCGTTTTGGGCGGGGACGTTTTCTTTTTTTGAAACCACATGAGTATTCTCAGCTCTTCCGTGTAGATGGTTTAACATCAAAGGTGTCGTCATCTTGGACAGTATGCTTGCCACCCAGAATAACATTATGCTCCCCGCTTATTTCCCCGAGCCCCTGATTAAGCTTCTCGGAATGACGTCTTCCGATGATCCGATTCGTCCCCCTATTCACACTGGATGTTTCGGCGATTCCATCAATATGTATAGATTGAAATTGTATGCGCACCACAGTTTATCCCTCCAATCCTGCATTTCCGAACGATCTCCTTTATTTATATGGGGACAAAGGGAGAATCATTTCTCTTTTTGGCAAAGATTAATTTAAGGATATGAAAAAGATTACCAACCAATCGGCCAGTAAGGCCGGACAGAAGGTAATCTTTATTTGGTTTACTGTGTGTTCATTAAGTGAACTGTATAGGGATAACTTTCTCTCCATCCGGAGGAGCAAGCGGGATTCGAATGATGAGCAAACCGTTGTGATACTGCGCCCGCATTTGATCGGTCATAGCGTTACCGGGCAGGCGGAAAACTCTCTCGAATGCTCCAAAGAATCGCTCGGACAACAGCATTTGCTCATCGAGTACTTGGTAAGGCCGAACGAGCATCCCGCGCATAAGCAGCGATTGGTCACGGAAAGAAAGCTGAATCTGCTCGGGCGAAGACAATCCGGGAACTTCAGCCACAACAACGAGTTCCTGTGGTGTCTCATACATATCAACTCTTGGCCCGGTTAGCGGGATGATACTGGCAATATCCTGCCAGAATTCGGGGCCCAGCACATCGCCAGCTTGCGCCGACAGCCCTTTCCAGTCGGACTTAGGCATTCGGTTGCCTGGGGGATTCATCAGCCATCATCACCTGACTTCTACATAGAAAGTAGCGCTGCGAGCAGCTTGCTACTAGTTTATGTACACCCGCGGCGGAATATGGCTGTCTGTCACGAACCTATCGCTGCGGTGGCCGCTGATTCGCGAGCTGCTGCTGCGCCATGCGCACAAGCTCTCGCACCATTGCCCCGCCAATCGGACCGCCGACCTTGCCCGCGTCTTCCGAGCTAAGCTGCCCGTTGTAGCCTTGCTGAAGGGGAACGCCAAGCGTTCGGGCTACTTCATATTTGACGAGATCAGGTCGTTCTGGGTTGACATTATATCCCTGATTCTTCATGACTTGCGCCTTGAGCAGTCCCAGGCCGTGTTCCGATCCGGGCACGATGGCCCGGTTGCTTCTTCTTCGTGCCATTAGGCATCACCTCTTGGTGATTAGGATGCCCTGGGGTTGTCCGTACCATGAGTACGGAATGTAAAATATTTATGTCCCAAATAATTTCCAACCGTATACAAGCCATTTCCAACCAAAATGGCAGCATTGTGCAGCCAATCTGCCCGCACGGATGGCAAGACAGAGCTTGCTGCTTCTGCAAGCACCCAACTTAAACCATAAGAGACGCCATAACAGCTCAAGATAACAACAGCAAATTTCCACCAACTGCTGCCGACGCTGACATTGGAACGAAACGTAAATGTACGATTCAGCGTGTAGCTTACTATAGCGCCTAGGGTATTTCCTGCGAAAGTGGAAACCCAATAATTTAGGTGAAGCAGATTAAAGAATGCAAAACTGGCTGACAGGCCAACCAATGTATTGAACAGACCGACAAGTAAGAAGCGCGCGAAGCTGCTAGTCAACAAAGCTTTTATCCGGTTCATCGTATGATCACCGTGTGGAGCTTACTTGGGTGGATGGCGTATGGACCGCTTCTTGAGCCTGTCCAGTTGCTGTCAAATCTTTCTCAATGACGAAAAGCGGACGCTGCTTCACTTCTTTATATATTTTACCTATGTATTCACCAATTAAGCCAAGAGCGAGAAGCTGAACGCCTCCAATGAACCAAACCGAAAGAATAAGCGATGTCCAACCGGTAACGTTCGCTCCGAGGATTTTGCCTACAATTGCGTATAAGCCGGCAACGACACTCAGCGCGAATAGGAGGAAACCCATCAAGGTGACGAAGCGAATAGGGGTTACACTGAACGACGTGATGCCATCGAAGGCGAATGCGAGCATTTTGCGAAGCGGATATTTGGATTCTCCGGCAAAGCGTTCTTTACGGTCGTAATAAACCTGAGTAGATGGGAAGCCAAGTAATGGCACCATACCGCGAAGAAATAAATTAACCTCTTGAAATTTCTCTAAATTTTCGAGGGTACGCTTGCTCATTAAACGGAAATCCGCATGATTGTAATGAATTTTCACACCAAGCGATGTCATTAATCTATAAAAACCTTGAGCCGTGGCTCGCTTGAAAAACGTATCCGCTGAGCGATCCTGTCGGATGCCATAAACGATATCGTATCCCTCGTGGAATTTGACGATAAACTCGCGAATGACATTCGTGTCATCTTGCAGATCGGCATCGATGGAAACGACGCAGTCCGAATAGGTTTTGGCTTTCATAAGCCCTGCGAGCAAAGCGCTTTGATGGCCGGCATTTTTTGCAAGCTTAAGCCCAGTAATAAAGGGACTGGAGGCGTGGAAGCGTTCAATAAGTGTCCAAGTCGCATCCTTGCTGCCATCGTCGACAAACAGCACTGTGCTTGTGGTAGCAATTAGTTTATCAGAGATGAGAGTTTGTAACACATTGGTAAGTTGGAATACCGTTTCTGGAAGTACTTCTTCTTCGTTATAACAGGGGACCACAATGGTCAAAACGGGATAAACCACAATTCTCGTCTCCATTCTGAAAAGGGGATTAAAAGGTTGATATATGGATTTCATTATATCGTAATGTATGTAAAATATTAATTTTTAACGAAAATTAAACATTTTTAACAAATGAACGTCCATTTAATAAGTTCTTTACGAATCCTTAACTTGGTAAAAGAGGAGGAATCAGGTAAATTTACAGAAAAGATAAATGATGCTCGGATAGGAGAGATGAAGGATGGAACTGCTGATAGAGAAAGCGCCAAAAAGAGGAAAGGTCAATGTGATTCTATCGATTGTCTTGCTTGTCCTTATTTCTCGTGCACTCATGCTATTTACTGGATATATCGGGATGAATTTGTTCAGTAAATCTTCTCAGGTACCGGTGTATATGCAGAATGTGCCAGGCACCTTGTCCAAGTGGACGGTGAAGCTTCCTGGAGAATTAGCTTCTACGGAGAAGCTGAGGTTAGAGGATTTTATCAAGTTTGATACGTATTCCTATTTAAAAATAGCGACACAAGGCTATGATAAGTTTCGGATGGACGAACCACATACAGCTGCTAATTGGGTTTTCTTTCCCTTGTTCCCGCTGCTGATTTTCTTACTTGGTAAAATATTTTGGTTCGAGCCTGCGATAGTCGGTATGATCGTTTCGAATCTATGTTTGCTTGGAGCTCTTATTTATATCTATTTTATTGCCTTGCAGCGGGGACTCAGTGAACGTCAGGCGGGAACCGTGCTATTGCTAATTGTGATTTACCCATCGTCGCTTTACTATACCCTACCGTACACAGAGAGTCTGTTTCTGCTGCTCTCGGCAGCTTCCATCTATTATGCAGGCAGCAAAAAGTATGCACTCGCCTTTATAGCTGCAAGTTTATCCACCGTAACAAGGGTACCTGGGTTTATCAACCTTGCTTTTGTCATGGGTACCGTGTTTATGGACGAAGGGTTCAAATGGACCTGGCGTTACCTGAAATGGTCGTTGTATAGCATTTTGTCCCTTATCCCAATGGGAATTTATCTCCTACATATGAAAATCGTCACCGGTGATTTCTTGGCACCTTTTCATGAACAGAGCTTGCACTGGTTCCGGTATACAACCATCCCATTTGTCAATTATATTGGTTATTTGAAAAAGCCTTACTTCTCCACGCCTGATGGCTGGGACAACGGCTTCATTGCTTTTACCGTATCGACGGCTGTATTTGTAGTCTTTTTGAGCTACCTCTTTGTTCATATGAAAAAGCTTGTGATGAATAAGCACGAGCTGCTATTTTTCGTTTATGGCTTGCTGCTAATCGTCATCCCATTTTCAAGTCAACCCTTATTTCTCGTAAGCGTCGTACGCTATATGATGGTAAGTATACCGCTTTATTTCTACTTAGTGACGTTAACCGAAAAGTGGAGAAATGCCCGGATTTTCTATATGATGCTGTTTATGATTCTACAGGTTTTCGTGACGCTTGGCTTTTTTAATGGGTATTATTTTGTTATCTAAACAGGGTTGAAAAACGAAAAGCGGCCGGAACATGAATCATCGTCCCAGCCGCTTGTTATTTTATTACCATCCAAATCCGAAAGTACTAAGAACGATAACCAAGAGGATGTATAAAACGAGGACTACAGCTGTGCCAGTATATGGTACAGTAGGACCGCAACCACAACTCATGTCAATCCCTCCCTTCACACAATTACTATATGTCATTCAACTAGAGGGCGCATGGATGAATGTCCTGATCTGGATAATTAAAATTGGGTAACGTGTCCAACACCTTGTATGCAGCAGCGGGATGAGATGAATGGAGAAGCGATTGCTGGAGGTAGTATAATGAATCCAAAACGTTTCTTTTAAAAAGGGTAAGGATATAAAGGCAAGGACGAGTTCTTAGGTCGTTTAATCGACTGGGAACCGTCCTTTTTTTTATAGATCCAATCCAAATTAGGATAAATTCTCCCATTTGGCCCACATCTCCACTGGATTGAGCTCGTATATCTCGTTCTCGCGAAACATGAACTGGTGCATAATGAATTCTCGTCGAATCGTTGCGAAGTCGGGGTGGTAGTTCTTAATAAATGCATTCAGTTCCTTCTCTGTGTAGGTGCGTCCTTTTTCAAGCTGCTCTACAAGATGTTCTAGGACGATAAGTTTTTTCTTGAGCTGAGCAGGGATATGCTTGAGTTTGCCATCTAAGGTTATAAAGTTCCGAATGACAGATTGCTTGAGGTTCTGATTACGGTCTTCATCCTTCATAGGTTCAGTTTCTCCCTTCTTATTTTTGAAAATGAGATCAGCCGTCGCGGTGGCATTACCGCGAATGAAATACTCATTTAAAGTGAAGTAAATGGTGTTCTTGTCTCTACGCTCATTGATGAGGCTGGCCTCGCGAAGCTTGGTTGCGTGATGGGTGATGGTTGCTGGGGTAACACCCAATTTCTCGGCAAGAACTTGACCGTTAAGCTCTCCATCGGCTAGTAAAATAAGCATGCGTATACGCGTTGCATCGGCGAGAGCCTTGTGATAGGTAATGATTTTATCTAATTGCATGGTGGGTGCACCTCCTTAGAAGAGTTTCTAGTTCGATGAATATCTAATTAGATAATAATTAAATTAGGTGAAAATGTCAACATTATGGAATCGATCGAGAAAGTTGGTCATTCCTCGAAAGTTTCCTATTTGATCATGGTCATGTAAAATAATCGTATATAAGAATGGTTATTGATCATAAAAGGGGATTGGAACAACGATGCGTGTACTTGTAATGACAGCTGTAGCTCCTGAAAGAGATGCAGTCCAGCGAGGCCTTGGCCATGACAGCAGATTTGAATTTGCCCTAGCTGGCGTTGGAATTGCTGCGGCAGCAGTGAACGGAGCAATTGAGCTTGCGAAAGCTGAATATGATTTGGTTATTATCGCCGGTATTGCCGGCGGATTTGTAGGGCAAGCGGAGATAGGCTCGCTTGTTGTGGCGAGCGAGATCATCGCTGCGGATCTTGGCGTGGAGCTGCTGGATGGCTTCAGCAGCCTGGACGAGCTTGGCTTCGGCTCGACGCGCGTTGGTGTTGCCGCGGATGTGGCCGAGCGAGTGACAGCGGCGTTGTTAGCCGCTGGTCTGCCGGCGCAGATGGCGCCAGTGCTCACGGTGGCAACGGCCACCGGGACGGCAGCGACAGCTGCTGCGCTGGCTGCGCGCGTGCCTGGAGCGGCTGCCGAAGCCATGGAAGGCTTCGGCATTGCGACGGCTGCGCAGCAGCGCGGCGTGCAAGTGCTGGAGATCCGCGCGATCTCCAACGCGGTTGGTCCTCGCGACCGAGACGCTTGGCGTATCGGCGATGCCTTTAAGGCTTTAGAAGCAGCAAGTTCAGTCCTAGCGGAGGTGCTTTAATTATGAAGATTGCGTATTCACCTTGTCCAAATGATACATTTGTGTTCCATGCTTGGGCGCATGGGTTAATCCCAGGTGCCCCCGAGCTGGATGTCTTATATGCCGACATCGACATTACGAACAAGCTAGCTGCAGAAGGCAGCGGGCCGGATGTCCTCAAGATCTCTTACGCAGCACTGCCTTGGGTGCTGAAGGACTACGCCCTGCTGCCCTGCGGCGGCGCCTTGGGCAGAGGCTGCGGACCGCTGGTGCTGACGAAGAACAGCGGCGTAGAGGGAGCAACGGGAACAGATGGAACAGAGGGAGCAGCAGGGACAACGGGAACAGCAGGGACAACGGGAACAGCAGGGACAACGGGAACAGAGGGAACAGCGAGGACAGTGCCAGACCCGGCCATGCTCAGCGGCCGCCGGGTCGCTGTGCCGAGCGAGCGCTCGACCGCGTACTTACTGTTCCGCCTCTGGGCGGCACAGAACGTTCCGGGCGGCGTTGGGGAAATCGTGGTCATGCCGTTCCACGAGATCATGCCCGCCGTGCGGGACGGCCTCATCGATGCCGGCCTCGTCATTCATGAAGCGCGCTTCACTTACCCGTCGTACGGGTTAGCGCTTCTGACAGATCTAGGCAGTTGGTGGGAGTCGGACACCAACCTGCCGATCCCGCTGGGCGCCATCATTGCGCGGCGCTCCATGGATCTTGAGGCGCTTGCGGGCTGGACCCGCGCCTCGGTCGAATACGCGTGGGCGCATCCGGAAGCATCGCGCGACTACGTCATGCAGCACGCGCAGGAGATGGACCCTCAGGTTGCTGGGGCGCACATCGACTTGTATGTGAATGAGTTTACCGCTGATCTGGGTGAGAGCGGCTATGGCGCCGTCTTGACCTTGCTCCAGCGGGCTGCGGAGGAAGGGCTTGTGCCGCAGATGGATTATGCGGCATTGCTGAAGTAACGCTATGAAATCGAAAAACCGCTTAAGTGGTTTAACACTTAAGCGGTCAAAATAACGAGGCTGTGGATACCCGCAGCCCGCATATAGAGAAGACCACCGTTTAGGGAGCGAACCCTATCACGGTGGTTTTTTCGTCCTTATAATGCTGATTTCGTTTATGTTTGCGGGGCGCGAGAGCAGGCTAGATCAACTGGTTGATTTTCCTAATTCAAGCCCCTGTAGTGATGTTTTTCATCACTAAAGTGTGAATGAGGAGGAAATGAGCTTCGATAGCGATATAAAACATCCTTAAAACTGCCGAACCCAAGTGAAATAGTCTAATCTACTCGCCATAGCGATGTTTTACATCGCTAAAGTGTGCATGAAGAGGAAATGTGCTCAGTTAGCGATGTAAAACATCCTTAAAACAACCGAACCCAAGTGAAATAGTCTAATCTGCTCGCTGTAGCGATGTTTTTCATCACTAAAGTGTGCATGAAGAGGAAATGTGTTTCGTTAGCGATATAAAACATGCTTAAAACTACCGAACCCAAGTGAAATAGTCTAATCTACTCGCATAGCGATGTTTTTCATCGCTAAAGTGTGCATGAGGAGGAAATGAGCTCAGTTAGCGATGTAAAACATCACTAAATCCACCACACAACAGGGATGCACGGCACGATTCCCAGAATTCATTCATTCATTCATTCATTCATTCATTCATTCACTCACTCACTCACTCACTCACTCACTCACTCACTCTGTACTCCACACACTACCCAACCACATTCACCGGACGCCCATCTAGATAGGCACGCACATTACCAACCGCCGTACCCATCAGTCTAGCTCGTGCTTCTTTAGTTGCCCACGCGATATGCGGGGTAATGATCACATTTCGCGCATGCAGCAAGGGATTGTCTGGCCGAGGCGGCTCTATGGTTAGCACATCGAGACCGGCTCCTGCCAATCTGCCTTCATTGAGCGCATGAGCGACATCCTCCTCATTGAGAAGACCGCCTCGTGCTGTATTAATTAAAATAGCTGTCGGTTTCATCAGAGCTATCCGTTTAGCATCTATCAGTTGATTCGTAGCCGGTGTCAACGGACAGTGGAGACTAATGACATCAGAGCGCTGCAGCAGCTCGTCGAGCTGCACCCACTCGATACCCTCAACAGGTTGAGGGACATTTCTTCCACTGCCAGTCGCGATAACTTTCATCCCCATGGCCTGTGCGATCAACGCGCTTTGTTTGCCGATTTGCCCTAAGCCAATAAGTCCCATGGTCTGACCGCTTAACTCCATGAGCGGAGATCGGCTGTAGCTGAAATCAATCGACCCAGACCAATCCCCATTAAGCACGCTGTCACTATGCTGCTGCACCCGATGGCAAAACTCCAATAACAAAGCAAAGACCAATTGAGCAACAGAATTCGAGCTGTAAGCAGGTACGTTAGTGACAATAATGCCATTCTCCTTGGCAGCCTGAATATCAACGATATTGTACCCGGTCGCAAGTACGCCGATATAGCGAAGCTTTGGCAGTTGCTGAATCATTTGAGCGGAAAGCGGCGTCTTATTCGTCAACACAATCTCCGCGTCAGCAGCGCGTTCAATGATCTGCGATTCAGCAGTTCGATCGTAGACAGCAAGATCACTGAGTGAATCTAATACGCTCCAGTTCAGATCGCCAGGATTTAGTGTGTAGCCATCAAGCACAACGATTTGCATCTCTTATCGCTCCCCAAGCCATTTATTTCTTCACAGGTAACTCTTTAAACGGATTCAAAAACACCTTCGGAATATGCGTCTCAAATCGCAGCAGCTGACCCGTTGTCGGATGCAAGAATGCAAGCACTCGCGCATGCAGTCCAAGGCGGCCGATTTCCTTCGTCTTTGAACCGTATTTCTTATCGCCAACAACGGGGTGGCCGATGTCCTGCATATGAACGCGGATTTGATTTTTGCGGCCGGTTTCGAGATTAACTTCTAACAGTGAGAAGCTCTTGTTCGCTTGTAACGTTTTATAATGAGTAATTGCGTGTTGTCCATCATTCGGATATGGCGTCGAAAACATTTTAAGCGACTTCGTATGCTCTTTGAGCCAAGAGGAAATGGTTCCCTCAGGCTTCCGTACCATACCTTCAACCAGGGCAACGTACGTGCGTTCTTTGACACTCTCCTGCCAAGTGTTCTGTAGGTGCTGCTGAGCTTCTTCGTTTTTGGCAAACATCATCACGCCGGATGTATCTCGATCCAGTCTATGTACAACGAAAATTCGAGCCTTCGGATCGTGGTTCCGAACATGTGCCGTGAGCTGACGATAGGCTGTAATCTCATTTTCTTTGGTATTTGTGGCGATAGATAATAGCCCGGCATCCTTTTGAATGACTATCACATCTTCATCTTCATGCAAAATCGTCATACCAGCGAGCGGGATATCTTCGACGATTTTATCTTTGTTAATGGTGACCGTCTGCTCTGGCTGCAATGGATAGTTGTAAGCTGTTACGGCTTTGCCATTCACTGCGACTTGTCCACGGGCAAGTATGGCTTTTACGGAATTCCGGCCCAAACTCGAAAGCTTTTCTATTAAAAAAGGCAGAAGCTCAGAGGACTCCTTAACGGTGTACTGGCGAGTGCTCATCTCTTGGTTTCCTTTTGTTGGAGTAGGAGTCTGGCTCTGACTCTTATTTTGCTTGAATTTGGGATTCTGGTTTTGGCTTTTATTTGGACTTTGAAACTTACCTTGCTTCTTTTGCATAAAAAAGACCTCCTATTGCGATCGCTTACCTTCCGGTCAGATCATTCACCTTACAATATACCACGTTCGCAAAAGCAAAAGAAACGCTATGAGTGAAGATCCTGTATAGCGCGCGACTTTCAAGTTACATCCTAAGGGAAATTACTTATCCGCTACCTGTCCAGCCAGCTTCTGAATCGTGCTCCCCGCGAAAAATTCTCCCTGTAACCGCACATGTTCAAATGGTAAATGCGGATTCGCTATCCGCCAAAGCATCCGATCCGCCGCGCGATAGCCGGTTTCTCGAATCGGCAGCTGCGGGCGCGAGCACAGTGGGAGCGTGTCACTTTGTTCATTGAGCAGTGCGACTAACGAGCATTGCTGTGGAACAGCAACCCCTAAGCGGCGCAGCGTGTGATACGCAGGCGCAGCTTCCTCATCGATACCGCAAATAACGGCAGTGGGCTTGTGCGTCCTGTACAGCACTCCGAAATTCTGCAGCCACTGATCTGTGCCGTCTCGCTCCGTTGCGTGCTCATACGGATCCACCGTAAACCCGGCTTCTTTCATTGCTTCACGAAAGGCCTGCCACCGGATAACGAAGCCACGTTGATCCAACGCATCCCCCACATACATAATCTTCCGATGCCCCATTCGCACAAGCCTTCGAACAGCTTGAAAAACAGCCTCGTATACATCCCAAATCACACTATCTACCTTGGTTTCCGGCGGAGGGAAGTTCAGCAGAATGCGAGGGAGCGGAAGCTCCAACAATTTCAGCTCCAGAAGGTCCAAATTCATTCGCGGCGCAATGAACACACCTTCCGCATACATCAGCTCTTGCTCCTCAGCCCATGCTTCAAATTGCGATGGCTTTAGGTGTGGAGGAATGAGGAGAGGCTGCACCGTGTGGCCGAATTCCATGAATCTTTCGTGCAGTCCTTGCAGCAATAGTCGATTGAAGTTTAAAGACTGTTTGTTTTGGACCAGCACAAACCGGCGCTTTACAACAGGATAGGGTGAAATATGATCCAGCTGCAGCGTTTGTTTCTGATCTTTGGTCATATAACCAAGCTCGCGTGCAAGCCGGAACACTTCACTTCGTGTCTGTTCGGACATTCCGGGGAGTCCACGCAGCGCTTTAGACACCGTTTGTATCGTAAGACCGAGCTCAGCGGCCAAATCATGAAGCGTAATTCGTTTGCGCATATGTCGATGAAATCCCCTTTTCAAATTAATGAATGAACTGTAATTTTAAACTAAATTTAAACTAAAAAGAAGGTTGAATTTAAACTACACTAAGGGGGGAGCAAGGAACTCAGAAGAACTTAAACAAAGGGAGCGAATACAGATGAACAAAATAATAGAAGCAGATATCGTCGTTGTAGGCGGAGGTCCAGCAGGTGTGAACGCAGCCATTGCGGCAGGACGGAGCGGGGCCAAAACGGTTTTGATCGAGAAATACGGCTTTATTGGCGGGATGTCAACCGCTGCTCTTGTTTATCCATGGATGACATTTCATACAACAGATGGTAAGCAAGTCATTAAAGGACTAGCGCAAGAAATTATCGACCGCCTCATGGCAATGAATGCATCCCCCGGCCATCTTCGGGACACGGTGGGCTTTGTGAATACAATTACGCCATACCACCCTGAGATTTATAAAGTGCTTGCTGTTGATATGTTGAAAGAAGCGGGTGTTAAGCTGCTATTCCATAGCTTTGTTGATCATGTAGAGACCGTGGACAACCGTATCCAGTCCGTACAATTAACGTCCAAGTCGGGTAGAATTGATGTGAAGGGCAAAGTATTTATCGATACAACAGGAGATGCGGATCTTGCTTATCTATCAGGAGCACCTTGTTTACAAGGGCGTGACGGCGATAAACTCACACAACCGATGACGATGAAGTTCCGGATGCGCGGTGTGGATTTGGCAGTCGTCAAACAGTACATGATCGACCATCCGGATGAATTTTATAAAAAGACACCGATTGATGAGCTTGCAGATCTGCCTTTGTCCGGTGTTTTGGGTTATTACAAGCACTGGAAGGAAGCGAACCTGCCGATTAATCGAGATCAAGTGCTCTTCTTCACAGGTCCTGAAGCCGACGAGGTACTGGTCAACACTACGCGTGTTCAAGGGCTCGATGGAACTAATGTTGAGGATTTGACAGAAGCTGAAGAGCTGGGGCGTAAGCAGGTGTTGATGGTAGCTGAGTTCATGAAGAACAACCTGCCAGGCTTCGAAAAAGCCTCGATTTCATCGGTAGGCGCTCAAATCGGTATCCGCGAAACGCGCCGTATTGACGGCCAGTATGCGCTGCAGGTTGCCGATGTCGTGCAAGGACGCCATTTTGAAGATGTTATCGCACGCAGCGGTTATCCGATCGATATTCACGATCCATCTGGCAAAGGTGTGACTGCTGCTTGGGTCGAAGGTGACGGAGCTTACGACATCCCATACCGCTGCCTGCTGCCGCAAAAAATCGAGAACCTGCTGACCGCAGGGCGCTGTATTTCAACGACACATGAAGCACTCGCGACAACGCGTCTCACCCCAAGCTGTATGGCAACAGGGCAAGCAGCCGGTTCAGCGGCAGGACTTGCTGTTAAGCATGGTATTCAACCTGCGCAAATTGACATTGCGGAGCTGCAATCTGTTCTCGTGCAAGACGGGGCAGTGTTGAAGTAGCAAAATGCCTCTCAGCGAAAGCTCAGTAGCCTCCCCGCCGATTAAGGGCGGAAAAGGCACTTAAAAGCTTGATAGTTAAGCTGAGAAGGCAGAAAAAGCCTTCTCAGCCAAAGCTCAAACGCCATCCCCGCCGAATAAGGGCGGAAAAGGCGCTTAAAAGCTCGGTAGTTGAGCTGAGAAGCTCCAAAAGGCCTTCTCAGCCAAAGTGCAAACGCCGCCCCGTCGAATAGGTGCCCAAAACGCGCTTAAAAGCCAACTACTGTATGCAGACCTCCAAAAAAGGGAACACTTCTACTTACATGCTGCAACACTACATGTGAGAAAAGGTGGGAATTCCTAATGCTTTTATATCAGTTAACGCAATGGTTCGAAGAGCGCACCACCCTGCAAAAGGCTTTGCAAAGTGGCCCCGCCGAAAATACTGGTGAATTGCAACAAAGAATGCAAGAAGTCGAAGAACAGCTGTATTCCCATGCTGAACGGTGGAAAAATGCGATTCAGGAAGCCTCCTATTTGCAGTTCCCTTATGAGAATCCTCAGTTGGATGATGATATGGTTCTTTAGTCTTCTTTGGGAGGGCTTACCTTTGTATTTCCTCGGTTTTCGTGTAGAATTAGATTGTACGATAAACGAGAACAGAACGAGGTTTTTTGATAATGAAAGTACTTGTATCCACACTTAATGCCAAATTCATTCATACCTCCTTGGCTTTACGCTATCTGAAAGCGTTCTGCGAGAAGGATTTTGACGTTGAAATTACAGAATATACGATTAAAGACCCTGTCATGAACGTCGTTTCGGACATTTACCAAAAGGCCCCGGATGTATTGGGTTTTTCTTGTTATATTTGGAACATTGAAGAAACGATAACGATTATTAAAATGATCAAAAAGATTCGGCCAGATCTCTTGATCATGCTTGGCGGTCCTGAGGTCTCTTATGATACCGAATACTGGATGAATCGCATTCCTGAGGTCGATTTCATTGTGATGGGCGAAGGGGAAGAGACCTTCCACCAACTGCTGACGGAAATTTCAACGACTCGCAAATATCATTTTGTTTATGGACTGGCCTATCGCAAAGGCGAGGAAGTCGTACTGATGCCGGGCAGACCTAAGCTGAAGCTGGATGATATCCCGTCTCCGCACCGTTTTGCAGAGGATGTGCCGAGTCTGGCTAATCGCGTTGTGTATTTCGAGACGAGCCGTGGCTGCCCCTTCTCCTGTCAATTCTGCCTGTCGAGTATTGAGGTTGGTGTGCGGTATTTTGATATGGAACGTACCAAGTCAGACCTGCTTTACTTAATCGACTCCGGCGCGAAGCTAATCAAGTTTGTGGATCGGACGTTTAATATTAAGCGTGATTATGCGATGGAAATCTTTGAATTCCTCATTGAGAATCATCGCGGCACCGTGTTTCAGTTTGAGATTACTGCGGATATCATGCGTCCTGAGGTACTCGATTACCTAGCTGAGAATGCCCCTCCGGGTACATTCCGCTTTGAGATCGGGGTCCAATCTACGAATGATACAACCAATGATTTGGTGCAGCGCAGGCAAAATTTCTTTAAGCTGAGCCGCACGGTATCTAAGGTGAAAAATAGCCTGAAAATCGATCAGCATCTCGATCTGATAGCCGGCTTGCCGGAAGAGGATTATAACTCGTTCCGCAAGACGTTTAACGATGTCTTTGAACTAGGACCGGAAGAGCTGCAGCTCGGTTTCCTGAAAATGCTGCGCGGCACAGGGATGCGCAATGACGCTCATAAATACGGCTATGTTTACATGGACCATGCGCCTTACGAGATTCTCGGCAATGACATTCTGCCATTCACTGATTTGATTCGCATCAAACGGGTGGAGGATGTGCTCGAGAAATATTGGAACGCGCACCGCATGGATCATACGGTCAAATATTTAATCGCCAAAGAATTTGCTTCTGCGTTTGATTTCTTTCAAGAGTTCGGCGACTTCTGGGAAGGCCGCGGTTGGCAGAAGATTGGGCATCAGCTCGAGGATCTGTTTACCCGTTTGCGCGATTTCCTGATGCATCGTGAAACCAAAAACATGCACGTGATTGAAGGCTTGATGAAACTGGATTATTTCCTGGGTCATAAATATAAGCCGCGCAAAATCTGGTGGGACTTCACCCTGGAGAAGTCCGAGCAGAATGCCTACCTCAGGCTCCTGGCTGAGCAGCCTGAGCTCATCAGCGGAGACTTCCAGAGCCTCCGCATCAATGAAAAAGATCTCCACAAGCACGCGATGCTTGAGGTATTGCCTTTCGCTTTGCAGACATATCTGCAGAACGGAGAGATCGACGAAAGCAGCAAAGAGCTGCTTGTTGTGCACTTCCCGCCGGACGCGCAGCAGCCGGCTAGCTACTACACCATGCCGCTGCGCCAATTGGCGACAACATAAAAAAGCTTCGCTTTCCTTCTCGGAGAGCGAAGCTTTTTTGCATCCATTATTTCTTGTCTGCAAGCCAAACAGCTAGAGAGCTGATTTCATCATCCGTAAGCTTCCCTTTGAAGCTGGGCATCGCGCCTTTGCCATTCGTTATAATCGTTGCAAGCTCGTCCTTGGAACGCTTACTGCCTTCTTTCTGTAAATTAGGTCCTACTGCACCCTCAAGGTTAACACCATGGCAACTCACGCAGCTTTGTTTAAAAACAGCTTGGGTGTCGACTTTGGTTGTTGCCCCGCTGCTAGTTGCTGCTGGGGTTCCTGTTGCTGCTGGAGTTCCCGTTGTTGCCGGAGGTGTCGTCTTCCCACAGGCAGCTAGGGAGAAGGCTAACAATAGAAAGAGGCATAGAAATGATTTGTTCAACTGCATCATTCTCCTTCTTTTATTTCATTTGAGTTCTGTCACTACATTTCCCGAATTCGCTACTTTTCATGCAATCGGAATAATTAATGAACCGGTCGCTCATCCTATCCATAACAACCAATTTATACTAAAAACTCCAAGGAGGAATGAGAAATTGGCGGACAAAAACAAAGTAAGTTCTCCAGACCACTCACGGCGTCGTTTTTTGAAATATACCGGGACTGCTATTGGCGGTGTAGTAGTGGGGGGCGTAGTCGGCAGTGCGCTTTCAGGAGGATTTGGAAAAAAACAGGCGGCTCCTGCACCAGCACCATCAACAGCGCCACAAGCAGCAGCCGATTATAATCAAGCCCCTATGTTTTTCAATCAAGCGCAACTGCAGCTGACGGAAGCGGCGGCTGAACGTATTTTTCCCAAAGATGAAAATGGACCGGGAGCGACAGATTTGGGCGTCGTTTTTTATATTGACCATCAATTAGCCAGTCCATGGGGAGTGAATTCACGTGAGTATCGGACAGGTCCTTTTATAAAAGGGGAAGTGACGCAGGGGGATTACCAAAACATCAAGCGTAACGAGTTATTCACGATGGGGCTTCAAAGTATGGAAGAGGCTTGCAAAACCAAATATTCCAAGTCCTTTGTTGATTTAACGCCGGAGGAGAAGGACGCGATTCTGACATCCATGGAAAAAGGCGAGATCATGGTCATTAACGGAATAACGGGCAAAACATTCTTCAATCTGTTCTGCAGGCTGACCATGGAGGGCGTTTACTGCGATCCGCTGTATGGGGGTAACAAGAACATGTTGGGATGGAAGATGCGTAAATATCCAGGTAATCAGATGACTTACGCCAGTATTATGGAGAAGGATCAGTTCGTGGTCATGGATCCGCGTAGTTTGCATGATCATTTCGCCCATTAGTGAAAACACAAACACAGGTGAGAAAGGAAAGAGCATATGGCTACAAAAATGCCGAAAGTTCCAGTTGTCATTGTTGGAATGGGATGGGTCGGGGGCATCATTGCCGCGGAATTAGCTAAACAAGGGGTTAAGGTAGTTGGATTGGAACGCGGGAAGCCGCGAGCTACACAGGATTACTATATGGTGCATGATGAACTGCGTTATGCCCAGCGGTTGGATCTCATGCAGGATCTATCGAAGGAAACGGTAACGTTTCGCAATACGGAGAAAATGACCGCAGTTCCGATGCGTGAACACGGTTCTTTCCTGCTCGGGGAAGGACTCGGTGGAGCAAGCATACACTGGAATGGGCAAACCTATCGGTTTCTTCCTTACGATTTTGAAATTTATAGTAAAACGGTTGAGAGGTATGGGAAACAGAAAATACCAGATGGAATGACCATTCAGGATTGGGGTATTACCTACGATCAATTAGAGCCGTATTTTGACAAATTCGAGAAGATGGCGGGAATTTCCGGCGATCCAGACCAAAACCCTTTGGTTGGTAAGCGCTCGAGCCCTTTTCCTACTAAACCGATGGTGAAAACTCCGGTCTTGAAGCTGTTTGAAGAAGCAACGAAAAAGCTGGGATATCACCCCTATATGATGCCATCGGCCAATCTGTCGGAACAATATACGAATCCGGATGGAGTCACGCGGGCAGCGTGTCAATACTGTGGCTACTGCGAACGCTTCGGTTGTGAATACGGAGCCAAGGCAGATGCCGTGGTCACTGTGCTGCCTATCGCCCAGAAATCAGGGAATTTTGAGCTGCGTACCTATTCTAATGTTATACAAATTCTCAATGACGGTAAGAAAGCTAGTGGGGTTGTATATATTAACACGATTACGGGAGAACAGTTTGAGCAGCCGGCTGATGTGGTCATTATGGCGAGCTACGTGTTCAATAACATTAAGCTCTTGCTAACTTCGAAGTTGGGCAAGCCTTACGATCCAGCTACCGGCAAAGGAGTTATCGGTAAAAATTATTGCTATCAGACCAATGGTGGCTCAGCCGCGGGATTTTTTGACGATAAGGAATTCAATTTGTATGCCGGCGCAGGATCCCTTGGCATGGAGATTCCTGATTTCAATGGAGATAATTTTGACCACAGCAACCTCAATTTTCTTCATGGCGCAGGAATGCGTATTTCACAGACGGGGCAGCGGCCAATCGCTACCAACTCGGTTCCGAAAGGAACACCGACATGGGGAAAAGACTTCAAGCAAAAGTCACTCAAATATGCGAACAGTGTACTTTCTGTTTCTCCGCAGGGCAGCAGTTTGCCGTGGAAGCATCATTATGTGGACTTGGATCCTACCTATAAAGATGCTTATGGCCTGCCGCTGCCCAGGGTTACTTTCGATTTTGAGGAGCAGGATCGGCAAATGGTCAAATTCATGGCTGGCAAGGCAGCCGAAATCATGAAGGAAATGAAGGCTACGACAATTGGCTCATCGGATCAACTTGGACCTTACAATATCGTCCCTTATCAATCTACGCACAATACCGGGGGCGTCATTATGGGGGCAGAACCTTCAACTTCAGCCGTAAATTCCTACTTGCAAATGTGGGATGCTGAAAATGTTTTCGTTGTCGGAGCGTCAGCTTTCGCGCACAACAGCGGCTACAATCCTACGGGTACGGTCGGGGCACTTGCTTATCGGGCAGTAGAAGGGATTGCGAAATATTTGAAACAAGGTGGAATGATTGTTTAATCAAGTTAGGGCATAGGACTTTGTTTAATGGGGTGAAGGGATGGAGCAGGAAGATTGGATCTTTCATTTGACTGAAGTCCGCAAACGTTTGCTGATTGTGGTCGCATGGTTTGTGGTTACACTAAGTGTCGGGCTGTATGTTTCGCCTAGAATCCTGCGGTATATGAAATCGCAACCTTTGGTGGGCGAGATAAATTGGAACGTGTTCTCGTTTACGGACGGGTTGATGATCTACATGAAGTGCGCTTTCCTGGTTGCTTTATTGTTCACAGTTCCAGTGCTGCTTTATCAAGTGTGGGCATTCGTTCGTCCTGGTCTTACTGATGCGGAGGCTAAAAGCACCCTTCCCTACATACCGGTGTCATTTGCACTGTTTATTATCGGGGTATCATTCAGCTATTGGGTGGTATTCCCGATGATGATTCGTTTTATGATACGTATGAATCACACGGTCGGCGCTGTGGAAACATATGGAATCGACCGCTACTTTTCGTTTTTGTTCGAAGTTGTATTCCCCATGGCAATCGCCTTTGAATTGCCCGTAGTCGTTCTATTTCTAACAAGAATCGGTCTGCTGACGCCGCAGCGATTGAAAATGACGAGAAAATACGCCTACGTTGGTTTAGCGATCATAGGCTCATGCATCTCCCCACCCGATATGATATCTCATCTATCGGTCACGGTGCCATTAATCCTGTTGTTTGAAATTAGTGTAATGGTTGCGGGCTGGCAATGGCGAACCATGCAGGAAAGTCCTGCGAACAGCTGACTATCAATTAAGCACAAAGAAAAGAGGATGATGTTCATGTTTAACAATATTGGTGTATCTGGATTAGTGTTAATTCTGGCTATCGCTTTAATCGTGTTTGGTCCGTCTAAGCTGCCGCAGCTTGGTCGAGCGTTTGGTGATACGCTCCGCGAGTTTCGCAACTCTACCCGTAATATCATCGAAGATAATGAGCGTGATCCACTTATCGAAAATGAGGGCAAGAAGCCGCTTTAAGTCCGTCCATCTTTTGAAAAAACGGCTACATGTTAGCGATGCGTGAAATACGCCCGCGAATAGCCGGTGTAAAATTGGTTTTTAGGCGTTACAGAGCGAGCTGCCGAAAGGTCGCCGTTTTGTAACGCCTTTATTGGTATTTGCTAAAAAAATCCATTGACCACAGGTAAGGTTCAGTGATAAGATTGAAAAAATTTACCCATGGATCAAAAGGAGGAAATCGTAAAAGTGGCTACGTATTACTTAGAACCATCCCGCACGTTTAGTGAGTTTTTGTTGATTCCTAATCTTACGACGAAGGAATGTACACCGGCGAATGTGAAGCTTAAGACACCGTTAGTTAAATTCAATAAAGGTGAGGAGCCTGCAATCTCGCTCAATATCCCGTTTTCATCTGCTGTCATGCAGGCCGTATCCGATCATGGAATGGCGATTGCTTTGGCGCGGAGTGGCGGGATTTCGTTTATCTTTGGCTCGCAATCGATTGAAGAAGAAGCACTTATGGTGCGTAAAGTAAAAGGGTACAAGGCAGGATTTGTAGTTAGCCGCTCCAACTTAACTCCTCAGCATACGCTAAGTGATGTGCTGGCGTTGAAAGAAGAAACAGGTCATTCCACGGTTGCCATTACCGACGATGGTACAGCGAATGGAAAATTGCTTGGTATTGTAACAGGGCGTGATTACCGGACAAGTCGTGACCCTTTGGATCGCCAAATCCATCATTTTATGACGCCTTTTGATAAATTAATTTACGGCAAATCAGGAATTACTTTATCGGAAGCAAACAATTTAATTTGGGATCACAAGCTGAATTGTTTACCGATTGTGGATGAGCATCAGAAACTCGACACCCTCGTTTTCCGCAAGGATTATGATGAGCATAAAGAAAATCCGATGGAGCTGCTGGACGGTAACAAAAGCTATATTGTTGGTGCGGGGATTAATACGAAGGATTATAAAGAAAGAGTGCCTGCGCTTGTTGAAGCGGGAGTAGACATTCTGGTCATCGATTCTTCAGATGGATACAGCGAATGGCAGCGTGAAACGGTTCAGTATGTGAAAGAGAATTTCAATGTGAAGATCGGCGCGGGTAACGTTGTAGACCGTGAAGGGTTCCTTTATCTTGTGGAATCAGGAGCGGACTTCATTAAAGTCGGCATCGGCGGCGGGTCTATCTGTATCACTCGGGAGCAAAAGGGGATTGGTCGCGGACAAGCTTCTTCCCTTATGGAAGTTGTTGAAGCCAGAGACCAATACTTCAAAGACACAGGGACCTACATTCCAATCTGTTCTGATGGTGGTATCGTACATGACTACCATATTACATTAGCCTTAGCGATGGGCGCTGATTTTGTTATGCTAGGCAGATATTTCGCACGTTTCGATGAGAGCCCGACCAGAAAGCTAAAAGTTGGCAACAACTTCGTGAAAGAATACTGGGGTGAAGGCTCCAATCGTGCCCGCAACTGGCAGCGTTATGATACGGGCGGCAAAAACAAGCTCTTGTTTGAGGAAGGCGTCGATTCATATGTTCCATATGCTGGAGGCCTGCAGGAGAACCTGGACAAGACGCTTGGCAAAATAAAGTCCACGATGTGCAACTGTGGATCATTAAGCTTGGACGAGCTGAAAAGCAAAGCGAGAATTGCGCTCGTTTCCGCAACCAGCCTTGTTGAAGGCGGAGCGCACGACGTTATTTTAAAAGAGAGCAGCTTATCCGAAGAATAATAGCTGGGAATAGAGTGGGCTGTCTTGAAAGGTGGGTAACACCTGAAAGACAGTTCCTCCTAACTAAACAAGCCTCCAAAACCACGATGAAAGTGGTTTTGGAGGCTTGTTTTCATTTCGAGGATCGCACCAGCTTTGTTGAGAGATACTTCATTTCAACTCAGCTGAGTGAGAGACTTCAAAGTAAATTAAATTTGCTGAAAGAGACTTCATAGTAACTCAACTTTGTCGAGAGAGACTTCACTTTATTAACTCTGTTTCAATTAACTGAGTTGTACATTATACAACAATGTTCCATCCTAAACCGATAAAATCGCATTAAAGTTGCATTTTGTACAACAGTTTCGACTGATTTCCAAAGAAATCAGCTTATTTAAGAGAAATTGTTGTACTTTTTACAACAATCCCTTTCTAGAACACTTTTTAAGCTACAATTGTTGTACTTTTTACAACAATCCCTTTCTAGAACACTTTTTAAGCTACAATTGTTGTACTTTTTACAACAATCCCTTTCTAGAACACTTTTTAAGCTACAATTGTTGTATTTTTTACAACAATCAGACACTTAAGGGGCGAGGGAAAGGGCAAATGAACAGGCAAGGTCAAAGCAAGGTCAGAGCAAGGTCAGAGCAAAGTAAAAGTAAAAGTAAAAGTAAAAGTAAAAGAAAAAATAAAAATCCAAACTCAAACTCAAAGGTGCATTGGCTATGAGTTATAGTCAATATCGCAAAACGTACAATTAAGGCAAGTAGCTGCGAATAACCGTCATGCTGCCTTCAAGTGCATAGCTGCCAAGATCGGCTGGAAGCAGGAAGCAATCGCCAGGCTTCGTGGAGATGCTGCCATCTGTCCACTGGAGGGTTCCGTTACCGTCTGCAATAACGAGGATGACGAAGCTTTCAGGAGAAGTGCTTAGCTCCCATTTCGGTCCTACTAGGCCTTTTTCCACGGTGAAGAAAGGAGACTCGGCAAGTGTTAACCAAGTACCGGCTTCATTCAAATCTGTTTTCATGAAAGTGGAGCCGGAGCCTTCATACGCGATAACGTTGAGCGAATCTTCAATATGAAGATCACGAGGCTTACCGTCCAGTCCAGGACGATTATAATCGTACAAACGATAGGTTGTATCGGAATTTTGCTGAATCTCGGCAACTAGGACGCCAGCGCCAAGAGCATGGACAGTTCCTGCTGGGATGTAAAAGGAATCACCGGCTTCAACAGGCACTTCCTGTAAGCAGTCCAAAATGCGGTTCTCTGCAATTGCTTGAGCTAAACTTTCACGTGTAACGCCTTCTTGCATGCCGTATATAATTTTGGCGCCGGGCTTGGCATCAAGGATGTACCACATCTCTGTTTTGCCGAGCTCGCCGGTAGCCAAATTCTTGTAATGATCATTCGGATGTACTTGTACGGAAAGATCGTCTTCGCAATCCAATAACTTGATGAGTAGTGGGAAACGGCCGTTTTTCTCGGAAAATCCTTTCGTGCCGAACAACGTTTTGCCGTATTTCTCGCGAATTTCGTCTAGACCAAGGCCTGCTAATTCCCCATTAATAACCTTCGTCGTTCCATTCGGGTGATCGCCAATCATCCAGCCTTCGCCAATAGCGCCTTCTGGAAGCTGAAAACCAAACTTTTCTAGGGCTCTTCCACCCCAGACACGTTCTTTCATTTCAGGTTGAAATTGAAGCGGGTATGATTTCACTAACTATCCCTACTTTCTTCTCTAATTTCTCCTACCTAATAGTGCTAATGCACTCTCTAGCATTATATCATGCGTCTATCTTTTTTCTAGAGCTAAGAGATAGGGAGCATGCGTGCTGGTATTCATGAATTGGTACCGCAGCACCTGAAAGGCTGCAAGCGGAAGGAGCTGGGCCCAGCTTTCGACGGCCGCAGCTTCTTCCGAACCTCCATCGTGTCCGCTGTAGAGCACGATGGTCACGATACCGCCTTTGCGGAGCAGGCGGAGGGCAGCCTCGAGAGCAGGAATGGTGGATTCCTGCTTCGTAATGGTTGCCGGATCCGCGCCGGGCAGGTAGCCGAGATTGAACGTGACCGCGGCGACCTTGCCGTGGCGGTCCTGCGGCACAGCCGCCTCCATGAGCGCATGGCTGCATAGGCTCATGTGCACACAAGAAGATGCGTCTGGAAGTTCTTTTTCCAGACGCATCTTTGTTTGATCCAGTGCTTGCTGCTGGATATCGAAGCCGTAAACGCTGCCGCGGGTGCCTACCAGCTTCGCTAAGAACAAGGCATCTACGCCGTTGCCAAGGGTCGCGTCGACGACGGTATCACCCGGCTGAGCCCGCTGATTAATGAGTTGATGAGCAAAACTTAGTACCGAAACAAAACCCATGCGATGAAAGCCCTCCATGCTGCTTATACGATCATTTTTTGTCTGCTAGCCATGCGGCTAGCACTTCGATTTCTTCGGATTTCAGTGCGCTTTTGAAAGGTGGCATATCGCCTTTACCTCCCATGATCTGCGCAATGATCTCATCCTTGGTTTTGTGCGAACCGACCTTCGTCAGGTTCGGCCCGAAGTCGCCTGCAAGCCCTGCCCCGTGGCAGGACATGCAGTTGTCCTTGTACAGCACCTGCGCCTGCGCTGCGGTGCTGGTGCCGCCATCCGCAGGCTTAGCGGATGGGGATGGCGCCGCGCTGGCAGGCGCTGGCGTTGCAGTCGGCGCCGGCTTCGCCGTAGCCGTCTCTTTCAATGCTGGCGTCGCCGCGGCAGCAGTCGGTTTCGCTGTCGCCGCTGCGCTCGGCTGCGGAGTGCTGCTTGCCGCCGGCTGCACCGTAGCGGCTGCCGGTGTTGCCGGCGCCGCAGCAACCGGCGACGCACTTACTACCGCCGTCGGTGACGTTGACGGCGCCACAGAACTTGGCGCCACGGCAACTGGCGCCGGCTCCCCTCCGCATCCAGCCACAACTAGCATCATCCCAACAATGGCTGCTTGAGCTCGTTTCATCATCATGATCATCCATCTCCTTTAGTCATTCTACCTATATAAAGGAAACGGATAATAATCTATTTTGGTTTTATGTGTTTATATGTTTATATGTTTATGGGTTTATATGTTTATGGGTTTTATGTGTTTATGTTTTCGTTACATTTATCTTTGGTCGACCTTACCCTTCCAAAGTTTACCCTGCCAAGTATTTCTTTCTTTCAAAAGGCTGTCAAAAGCATTCAGCACTTCCCACTTTTTGAGGCTCCACATCGGACCAATCAGTAGATCGCGGGGCGCATCTCCAGTAAGGCGATGGACAATCATTTCCGGTGGCAGAAATTCGAGCGTATCAACGATAAGCTTCACATATTCGTCTTTTTCCAGGAACTGTAGCAAGCCGGCTTCGTATTGTTTCACCATAGGTGTTTTACGCATTAAATGAAGTAAATGGATTTTAATGCCTTGAACATCCATTTGAGCGACTGCTCGTCCGGTATCCAGCATCATTTCGTGGGTCTCCCCAGGTAATCCATAAATAATGTGTGCACAGGTGCGAATATTATGCTTTCGAAGCTTGGCAACTGCATCCAAATAGCATTGCGTGTCGTGAGCACGATTGATGAGTTCAGAGGTTGATTCGTGAACGGTTTGAAGGCCCATTTCGACCCATAAATAGGTACGTTCATTCAACTCCGCCAAGTATTGGATCACATCATCTGGTAAACAATCCGGTCTGGTAGCAATGGATAAACCCACAACGCCTGGCTGTTTTAAAATAACTTCATAATATTCCCGCAGCTCCTCAACTGGTGCATACGTATTTGTGTAAGCTTGAAAGTAGCCGATATATTGGGCTTCCGGCCATTTCTGATGCTGGAGATCACGAATCTTATTAAATTGGGTAACTAGATCATCGCGGCGGCTTCCCGCAAAGTCACCGGATCCTCGCGAACTGCAAAACGTGCAGCCGCCGGTTGCGATATTACCATCACGATTAGGACAAGTAAAACCTGCATCCAGCATGACTTTAAAAACCTTCCCGCCGAAAGCTTCACGCATTTCATAATTCCATGTATGGAAACGTTTGTCCCCCCATAATTGAGGCGACTCCTGAATAATTGTAGACATATGGTTGCTCCTTTCTTTCCAACCTAATTGTAGCGAAATTGAAGCATGAAAGCGACCCCTGCCTTTCCAAGAAGTTCCCCGTTAAAAGGGAGCCATACGGAGCATGATAACTTTGCATAACTATTACATGCCGAAAGGGGATTTGAACAAGTGAAAAAGTTTCGTACAATTACTTTGGCGGTAGCTCTGACAACAGCATTAAGCTTTGGGGCATCTAGTGCAATGGCTAACACAATAATGGGGACAACGCCAAGTGCTACACCAGGAACAACGGGGACAGGAACTACGACAACATCGGGATATACAGGAAGTAATTATGACGCGACGGTAGGTACTGGTACTACTGGTACTACTGGTACTACTGGTACAACTGGTGTTACCGGTACTTACGGTACTACTGGTACTACTGGTACAACTGGCCCCTATACGGGATACGGTACTGGTACAGGTTCCTATTCTGGGACTGGCACAGGTACTGGTATTAGAACTCATATCAATGAATATAGCAACAACATGATGGACCGAATGAGTACTAAGGGTACACACACTGGGAATTATGATACTTCATCTTATCGAACTTACGCGACTACCCCAACAAGTGGCAATCGTACGAATTGGGGATGGCTTGGTCTATTAGGTCTGTTAGGCTTAACTGGCCTAAGAGGGAAAGACAAACGAAGAGATGAAGCTAGATAAATAGCTATTATTTTAATGCGCCTTCCAAATGGAGGGCGTTTTTCTTTGTCGCTAGCATGATCTGCCATTCATAAAGAAAATCATCCTAACGAAAGCTATCATTAATGAGGCAGAAGGAAAGCAGGTGAATGAGTTGGTTAAGATGTCCCTAGATACCGATACGTTATCCGTCGAGTTGACCATTAAAGAAGCATTCGCTTTGAGCAGTGGCGTGAAATACGCTGCAGACCCAAGTATATCGAAGAACGCAAGACGAAAAGTACTGCGGTCTTTGGATCAAAAGCTGTTTCCAGCCACATCGAATACCATTGATTATCATACACTGGAAGTGTAATTCCCTTTGATTTTTTTCCTCGAATCGTCTATGATTTGTATTCGATAGCTTGTACGTGTAGGAGGCAAAAAGTAGATGCGTTTACGGGGAAGAAAAGGAATTCGAGAAGATATAGAACGTCAAAAGGAACTCGTTGTATTAAATGCCAAGGAATATAAAGGCAAATGGGCCGAGTTATTCGGTAACAACAACCCGATTCATGCCGAGCTTGGGATGGGTAAAGGGCGCTTCATTAGTGAAATGAGTAAGAAATATCCGAACATTAATTTCATTGGTGTTGATATGTATGACGAGTTGATTCGCAAAGCAAGTGAGAAAGCAAAGAATGCTCATGAAATCAAGACGGATGATGAGGCGGAGTCTGCGCCAAGCATTCCGAATTTGAAGCTCATGCTTTTCAATATCGAACATATTGAGGAAGCTTTTGCTGAAGGTGAATTAGAGCGGGTTTATTTGAATTTCAGTGATCCATGGCCGAAGAAAAAGCATGCTCGCAGACGTTTAACGCATCCTGGCTTTGTTGAGAAATATCAGCAAATATTAAATGCGAACGGCGAGATTCATTTGAAAACCGATTCGCAATCATTGTTCGAATTCTCGCTTAATTCTTTTGCCGATATGGGACTGAGAATGCGAAATATTTCCTTAAACCTGCATGTGGATGGGATTCATCCTGACCATGTTATGACAGAATACGAAACGAAGTTCGCCGGACAAGGCATGAACATTCATCGTTGTGAAGTGGTTATTGGCGAAAAAGTGCTTGCGTCACATCTGGAGCAGTTGAACAAAGCTAAATCGGAATAGGTTTATAAACAAGAAAAAGCTAATCTTCCACTACTGCGGTAGGAGATTAGCTTTTTTTGTTTTACACGAATCACCCGAGCAATTGCATAATGACCTCTGAACAATCAGCTGAGGGAAGATACATCTTCTTTTTATGATAATTAGAAACGCGCTTAGCCTCTACATCCGTGTAGCGACTTGCCAGCATCGATAACCAGTTCGCAATTGTATCTGCAGATCGGATCGGTTCGCCAAAGCCAAGCTGTGTAAAATAGTGGACATTCTCTTCTTCCTGACCCGGTATCGGATCGTAGAACAGCATAGGGATCGACTTTGCAAGCCCTTCTGAGCAGGTCATACCCCCAGGTTTCGTAACGAGCAAATCGGAAGCTTCCATCAGCTTGCCGATTTCTTGGGTAAACCCAAGCAAATGGATATTGGGATGCTGATATCTGGTGTCCATCGCCAGCTTTGCTAATGCTTTCTCATTATTGCCTAAGCAAAATATAAATTGGATCCGATCTCTCCATGTGATCAGGTGCTCACTGAGCGAATCGCCGCCGATTAATCCCCAGCCACCTCCCATAACTAGTACGGTAGGCAGAGATGCCAGCTGGAATTGTAGTCGAATCATCGATTTATCGTGGGCAACACGAAAGCTTGGATGAACAGGAATTCCTGTAATTTCGACTTGAGCTGCCGTGATACCGCGGCCCAGCAGTTTATTTTTGACGTCTTCTGTCGAAACCATATATTTATTTACTTCTCTACTGACCCAAGTTCCATGGACATCGTAGTCCGTAATGACCGTGCATAGCGGAATGTCTAAGCCGGCTCTTTTCAACCTAGATACCACAACACTGGGAAAAGGATGTGTGCAGACAATAGCTTGAGGAGCCCACTTTTGGATAATCGCCGCTGTCTGTGCATAAAAAATGCGATGTAAGGCCAATTGCGTCAAGCGGTTGAGCGATTTTTTGTATTGAGAGCGGTACAATCGGCCGTACAGCTTGGGTTGAGAGGTTAGTGTCTTTTTGTAAGCATGGATGATCCAAGGTGCTAATGTCGGGTGCAGGAATGAGCCTAATTCTAATACACGTGTTTCGATTGTAGAACAACGCTGCTCTAAGCTTACGGCAAGTGCATAAGCCGCTTGCGTATGTCCGGCTCCGAAGCCTTCGGAAAGAATGAGAACCCGTTTTTTACCATGCAAGACATCCATTCGTTTACCCCCAGAAAGCTACTGTCACTAGAGAAGCCGTCGTTCCAATTAAACATCCAACGATACAATCGGAAGGATAGTGCAGCCCTAGGTAGATACGTGATAGACCAACGATTAATGCGAGTGGTATGAGAATAAGTCCAAGTACAGGCACGGCTGTAACAAAAGGAAAAATGATTGAGAAGATAGCGGTTGTATGCCCGGAAGGAAAGGAATGATCCGTTAGCGGGTTTTTATAAGTAATGGTTTGAGGGTGTACCAGGTAAGGCCTAAGTCTTGGGTATTTCTTTTTAATAATAGCAACTGGAATATGACTGATGGTTAAGGCAAGGAGAGCTTGAATACCTGCTGTTCGCAGTGGACCTTGCCCAAACAATGCAAAGCATAAGGATATCGCAATGGAGGCTGTGGCCCCGCCTAAATGTGTGATTTTATTAAAGAAATGATCAAGGAAGAAGTGCTGGATACGTTGATTCACAAAGTGGAATACGCGTGTTTCATGATGCTGAAGCCAGTGTACGACCCTGCTCATGAGTAGTAGCCTCCTTCGCTGCTTGGGTTACCTTCTTAAGTCTTATTGTAAAGAACATTTATTAAAGGAAGATTAACGCAGTAATAAATTTTAAGAAATTTAATTTAACGTTCATCTGATCTCCCGATAACAATCCTATGCTAGCATGATGTGAATTAAGGGAATTGAAGGTAAATAGTAAAAGGGGCTGATGAGGTTGAGAGTTGCCTTATTTACAGATACATTCCTGCCAGATGTAAATGGAGTTGCCAAGACACTTGGCAGATGGACGCGATTTTTGGAATCCAAAGATGTGGCCTGCAAAGTGTTTGCTCCTACTAGTATGACAGAAGGTGACAACGATCCGTTCCGTGTAGAACGTTTTTACAGTATTCCCTTTTTATTGTACCCCGAATGTCGCTTAGCTATCCCAAATCCCCTCAATGTTCGCAAATCCCTCCATGCCTTTCAGCCTACAATCATTCATTGTGCAACCCCTTTCAATTTGGGACTTTTTGGCTTGCACCATGCTCGCAAACACAAAACGCCATTAGTTGCGTCCTACCATACTCACTTCGACCAATATTTGAGTCATTATAAAATACCTTGGGTGGAGCCTACGCTATGGAAATACATGCAATGGTTTCACCAAAGCTGTCAGAAGGTGTATGTGCCTTCGAAGTCTACCTTGCAGCATCTACAAGCCAAAGGGTTAAGTCATTTAGAGATTTGGAGCCGCGGTGTCGACGCGGAACGTTTCCAGCCGATTGTCGACCGAAAGTCAGTACTCGGGACATATGGCGTTGATCCTGCAAAGTTCGTTATGCTTTATGTCGGGCGTTTAGCCCCTGAGAAGAGCGTAGAGGTCGCACTAGACAGTTTTACTGCACTGCCAGCTGCGATCAGAGATGATTGCCATCTAATTATTGCTGGTGACGGACCGTCTGCCGGAGTGCTGCGCGAATGTTATGGAGGGGCTTCAGGAGTTACTTTTACCGGATTCGTTCAGGGGACACAGCTAGCTGAGCTCTATGCGGCTGCAGATGTGTTTCTTTTTCCTTCGGCGACAGAGACTTTCGGCAATGTTGTTCTGGAGTCAATGGCTTCTGGGACAACGGTGATTGGAGCTGCTGCAGGCGGGGTACAAGATACTATTGAGCATGAAGTGACGGGTTTACTCTGTCCGTCTGGCGATGTTGCTGTTTTCACACAAGCCATCGTAAGATTGTATGAATCACAGGAGACTCATCACAGACTGGCCATTGCAGGTAGGGAGTTTGCCCTGCGTCAATCTTGGGATCACATATTTAACCAATTGTTGGCCAGCTATGAAGAAGTGGCCTATAGGACATCTGCAAATCAGTCGCACTTACATTCAACACGTATGATCCAATAATAGGGGCAGCCACGCAAAAGTTGTCAGGGACAGCTCAGGTGAATTATAATAAACCCCGTATCACATGGGGGCGGCTTGATCGTGTTCGTCTAAATGGTGAACTTTTGGTACACAATAAAATGAAAAACGTTGAAAACAGGACTTTAACGATCTGATTTCAAGCACATGCTGCATAGTCTGTGCGCTTTCCGCTCAAATCTCAGAGAAATGGCTTTTATTCCGTCATTGTGAACTTTGACAAATGGGTGGAAAGAGAGGAAAATCAAGAACGGTTATTCACATGGTACATAAAACTGCGCATACGCGTATAAAAAGATAGCTTGTGTGCATAAACAAAAAAGGGGGACTTTGCTTCATGCTTGACAAGATTATGCTTACCTTTCAAATTGGCTTGGCCTTGGTCGGTGCGTATCAGTTGTTTTTAACTTTTTTCGGATGGTACCGTCCCAGAAACAAACAGAAATTTGCTCCCCAGAAATCGTTTGCCGTATTGGTTGCCGCTCATAATGAGGAGCAGGTCGTTGGCGCATTGATCGAGAATCTGAAGGCTTTGGATTACCCCAAAGAGCTTTATGACATCTTCGTAATTTGTGATAACTGCACAGACAATACAGCGGATATTGCACGCAGTCATGGTGTTCATGCCATGGAACGCCATAACCCGAACCTGAGAGGGAAAGGTTATGCGATCGAATGGATGCTGAAGGTGCTTTGGAAGCGGGAGCGTCAGTATGACGCTATTGTCATGTTTGATGCCGACAATCTCTCCAGTCCTGACTACTTGATGCACATGAACAATGATCTTTGCTCCGGTTCCAGAGTTATTCAAGCTTACCTAGACAGCAAGAACCCGAACGATTCCTGGGTTACTGGCTCCTATGCAATCTCGTATTATTTTGCAAACCGCTTCTGGCAAATGCCCCGTACAAACTTAGGGCTTGCTAACTACTTGGGAGGCACAGGAATGTGCTTTGAATCCAAGCTGCTTAAACAGATCGGATGGGGAGCTACAAGCCTTGTTGAGGATCTGGAGTTCTCGATGCGTTGTATCAAGCTCGGTATTCGCCCGACTTACAACTACGAAGCGATTGTCTATGATGAGAAGCCATTGACGTTTAAAGTATCAGCCAAACAGCGCTTGCGCTGGATGCAAGGACACTTTGATGTGGCCAAGCGTTATTTCTTCCCCCTATTGTGGCAAGGTATCAAAGAGGGCAGCTGGACCAAGATTGACGCGGCTATCTACTCCGCTAACGTATATAACTTCTTTTTCGGTGCGATCATCTCTGTGCTGCTTTGGATTAAATCGGTGACTCCGGGTTGGTCAGACACACCTATGCTTGCCGATATCAATCCTATTTTCTTTAACTCCGTCAGCATAGCGATTTATGTGCTACTGCCTATTTCCATGTTAGTTGAGAAGGCTCCTGGCAAAGTATATAAATATTTAATTCTTTATCCAGTGTTTATGCTTTCATGGTGGCCAATTACGTTCTATGCGTTCTTCACGCAAAACAACAAACAATGGAGCCATACGGAGCATACACGTGTGATTCGTCTAGACGAAATGAAAAGTAAACAAGTGAGTTGACTTTCTCTGAATGAGATGATATTATATTCAAGTAAAAGCAGAAGCGCCCGCTTCTCACCTGACCGACACCTGTTGGCTGGTTTGAATGAATCGTCATGAATGTACAATAGGTTTGCATGAACCTGTTATTGATGAAGATGTGGGCCACTGCGCCCACATCTTTTTTATATTGTTAGAGAGAGCGTTACATACTTTATGGAGGTGGAATACTATTAGCAAAGACCATATGATTAATGACGAGATTCGTGTGAAGGAAGTACGCCTGATTGGGGCGGACGGAGAACAACTCGGCATCACGCCGATTCGCGAAGCTCTTCAAATCGCACTTGACGCGAATTTGGATTTGGTAAATGTGGCACCGACGGCTAAGCCGCCAGTATGCCGCATTATGGATTACGGTAAATTCCGTTATGAAACACAGAAGAAAGAAAAAGAAGCTCGCAAGAACCAGAAAATCGTGGATATCAAAGAAATTCGCTTAAGCGCGACAATCGATGAGCACGACTTCCAAACAAAGCTTCGCAATGCCGTTAAGTTTCTTGGCGAAGGCGATAAAGTGAAAGCCAGCGTCAGATTCCGTGGTCGTGAAATAGCGCACTCGGAGATTGGCCGTAGAGTGCTTGAACGTTTAGCTACTGAAACAGCTGACATTTCCTCACAGGAGCGCGCTCCAAAGCTTGAGGGAAGAAGCATGATCATGATCTTAACGCCGAAAGTCACTACCTAGGCGTTATACTAAATTAGGAGGAACAACACCATGCCGAAAATGAAAACACACAGCAGCTTGAAAGGCCGTTTCAAAATTACTGGCACAGGCAAAGTGATGAGATACAAACAAGGTAAAAATCACTTGCTTTCCGGTAAATCATCACGTACTAAACGTGTTCTTGGAACAAACCCAGTTATGGCTCCAGGCGATGTACGTCGTTTGCAACAACAACTGTCCCTTATCAAAGGTTAATCGTTATTAGCTAAAATTCGAACATCATTTATATATCCCAGGAGGTAGTTCACAATGGCAAGAGTCAAGGGCGGATTTATTCGCGCTCACCGTCGTAAGAAAATTTTGAAACTAGCAAAAGGTTATTTCGGTTCCAAGCATCGCTTATTTAAAACAGCTAAAGAACAAGTAATGAAATCTTTAGTGTATGCTTACCGTGACCGTCGTCAAACGAAACGTAACTTCCGCAGACTGTGGATTACACGTATCAATGCAGGCGCTCGTCAAAACGGCTTGAGCTACAGCAAATTGATGCACGGCCTGAAATTGGCTGGTATCGACATCAACCGCAAAATCTTGGCTGATCTAGCTGTGAATGATTCCAAAGCGTTCAACGATTTGGCAACAGCTGCAAAAGCAAAAGTAAACGCGTAATTGCGTTCTTAGAAGCCTGTTCCCTTTAGGGAGCAGGCTTCTTTTTGCATAAAATGGACGAGGTTTTTAAACGTTGGATGGTGTTTCTGATCGACGATTTTTACGAAACAGCACAACCACGAACATCAACAGCGGAATAACGACTTGAAAGACTGGGAAAAACTTCACACTAACATTCAAGCCAAGCCACACGTGATAGGTATAGTTCGGTTCTATAAAAGATGTGATAAAAATAATAAAACCCACATAGAAAATCCACAGGCGTCTACTTGTTGAACTCGATAATCGGGTACATGCATAAACGGCCCCCCAGTAGAATGCGGTCATTTTCACAAATAAACCAAGAAATAAGAGCAAGGTGACCATAACGTCAAGTCGCTCTAAAATATCACCAACCTGTATTAACTGAACGGCCTGTAAAAAAGGTAAGGTACTATTTGCAACAAGGGTTGTCCCAAGCGCCATCAGGTTTAAAATATTCATCAAAATTAAAAAAACGGCAACACTGAGATAAGAGAGTATACTAATTCGCTTAATCTTTTGCTTCTCAGACAACAAGTGCCATATCATAAAAAACAGCACCATTTGTCCAAATGGAAACGATAAAATGTCAGGGAATGCGGCTTTGATAACAGGACCAAGTCCATTATCGAGAATAGGTAACAGGTTGTCTTTATGGAGGATTCCAGAAATCAAAATCAATAATATCAATGCTCCGTAGCTTACGAAAATAAGCGGTAACAGGGCCTCATTCACTCTGGAGAATGTTTCGATACCCATGGCAACCGCGTAAGTAGCAAGTAATACAATAATAAGCATAGTCACATATTGGGGTGTCGAGCTTAGCAGTGTTAGATTCGTTATCTCTCCAAAATCTCGAAGGTTTCTCATGGATTCATAGGCAAAATAAAGGGCAAAGAGGATCCCAATCCCTGTTCCTATTTTGGTCCCGAAACACAGCTTTAAGAGCCCGATCAGACACTCTTCTGGTGCTATTCGTTGTATATACAAAAACATGATTAATAAAAGCAAACCCGCTGCAGCGGCGAACAGCATGGCAAGCCAAGAATCCTGCTTAGCGCCGCTGCCTAAGGCAAATAAGGGTGTACTTCCTATTTCGAAAAGCATGATCGTGACGGCTAGTTGGTAATTGCTGATGCGCTCCATAGCAAGCCTCCTTCCATAACTTACTATTCGTGGTCATGCAGTAGTTGCTTAAAAGGCTTATTACTCATTCCAATTCGGTCAATTTTAATATGAACACTGGGCTCTAATTGGAGGGAAGGAAATTGTTCTTCCCAGTCGTTCTTTATTTTCTTCCATACCTTAGGATATTTTCTGTGAATCACATCTGCAAAACCAAATACATCCGTATTTTTCTCGATAGCAGATTGAAAGGCTTTGATCATTAAGTTCGTAACTTCCTCATTCGCAATGTCTTCCGTGGCTTTAATACCCTTTATCTTTGAGAGGTCGTCATTGCAGCCATTCTCAATAAGAACACCAGCAGCATGTACTTCCACTTTCATTATCCATTGCCCGTCTTTTGCAAGGATCGGCTTCAATTTGCTTGTCGCTTTGGTGATTCGAATCGCCGATTTATGATCTTTGCTGCCTTTGGAACAGCCAAAATGCAAAACGGTCTGTTTAATTGTGTCCCGGATCCAATTAATTCCGTATCCTTCATCGGATGTAAACCAGCCAACGAGCTTATCCTGTTTGAAAATACCAAGTCTGCCCAATTTTAATTTGTTTGCAGATGTTGTTTTCTTTAATTCAGCAATAGAAGAGTTAGGGCCAACGCCAGTGCCAGAAATGATCACTTCAGGAATCAATGTATAGGAAGAGTCACTCGTCATTCCCATCATGACATTTTGAATCATCATTTGATTAAAATTAGAGCCGTTTTTTTCTTCATTGCGAATCATATTGCGAACGGCAGCTCCAGGCAGCTTCTCAATGGACGCAACCTGCTCCAGGATTCTTCTTCCTTCCCCATTCGTTACTAATACGCTGACAGTCTCCCGAGCATCCGAATTGCGCAAATAGATGTCCATGAGCTGGGAAATGCCGTGCTTTGCCGCCTGTTCACCAATGACAACAATTCGATTATGGGCAAAAAACATAGCACGCGGCATTTCCAAACTTGATTTTTGAACCGCGCCTCGAAGGGTACCGCCGCTCGTAGAGAATACGCTGACAGGTGCTTGCTGGCCGGCATTTCCACCCATGCTTTGACTCGAAATCGATTGTGGAATGACGATCTGATAAGAAACAGTCCAGTCTTTCCCGTTCCAATCAATGGCTGTTGCTGCTGTAATTCCGAGTTGATTTAACTCGATCCGATCCCAGCATCCGGATAGCAGTAGGCATAAGAAGATGCTTGTTAGTAAGCGAAACCAACCGTGAAGGAAGTTTTTTCCCATTCACATAGCACCTCCTTAATGGCATATCAGGGATTATCCCTCTTTGGTGGAGACTTCTTCATGTTCGGTGCTTGTCTGGTGTAGTTTTTGCTTAAGGGGCGACCAGGCATTTTCGCCCATGGAACTCGGATGAGAATATCTCTAAACTTTGGTAAAGCTAGAGGGGCAATAGGCGTTAGATAAGGGACTCCGAAAGAAAGGAGAGAGGCTAAATGAATCAAGATGGCCATGCATCCTGCCATGATCCCGAACAAGCCAAATGTACCAGCTAGCAGCATAAGGATGAATCGGATTAATCGGGCAGCTATCCCCATGTTTAACGCTGGTGTAACGAAATTGGAGATGGCCGTGAAGGAAACGACAATGACCATAGCTGCCGAAACAAGACCAGCTTGCACAGCAGCTTGCCCCAGTACGAGTGCACCAACGATGGATATGGCGGAACCGATGACACGAGGCATTCGTATGCCAGCCTCCCGAAGAACCTCGAACGTAATTTCCATCAAGAGAGCTTCCACAATAGCGGGGAAAGGGACGCCTTCCCGCTGTGCGGCCAGGCTGATCAGCAAAGTTGTCGGCAGCATCTCTTGATGAAAGGTTGTGACGGCGATATAGCAGGATGGGAGCAGCATGGAAACAAAGAAAGAGATATAACGAATACAGCGGACGAAAGTAGCGATATCAAAGCGTTGATAGTAATCTTCACTCGATTGAAGAAATCTGAAAAAGGTTACTGGAGCAAGCAGAACGAAAGGAGTTCCATCGACGATAATGGCCACTTGTCCTTCCAGAAGGCCGGCTGCTACGGCATCTGGCCTCTCTGAGTTCATGATGGTAGGGAATGGGGTGTAGGTTCTATCTTCGATGAATCCTTCAATGTACCCGCTCTCAAGGATGCTGTCGACGTCTATCCTGTCTAGGCGACTCTTGACTTCTTGAACGACTTGATCTTCAGCAATTCCATCCAAATAGGTGATGACAACTTCAGTTTGCGTGTATCGACCTAATCGCAGGCTAATAAACCGAAGATCGGGGGATTTAATTTTCCTCCGCAGCAAGGAGGTATTCGTTCGCAAGTCTTCTGTAAAGCTTTCTTTTGGACCTCTTACGACGGTTTGTGTTTGAGGCTCCTCTATGGCACGCTTGTCCCACCCTGTTGTACCGGCGATTAATGCTTCATTGTAGCCGTCAGCCATAATGGCGGTGTTACCGTCCAAGAGAGCTGCTAAGAGGTCTACGCCCTCAATCGTAGCGGTCAAATGACTAATGGTTAAAGCTTGTCTCAATAAGTCATGAAAACAGATTTCTTGGTTCCAGTAAAACTCGGTTTCTTGAGAAGTTAGAAGGGGCTTGATAATATGATCATTAACCGCTTCCGATTTAACGAGACCCTCTATGTACACAAGAGCAATCGCATTGGTATCGGGAAAGATGCCGATATCCATACGGCGAATGATGACATCCGAACTTGTCCCAAGCTTTTTCAGGAGCAGTTCAATATTCTCTTGCAGGTCTGTTGAAAGCGGGAAAGGGATTGGCAGGGACGATTTCATCAGCAGCCCCCTAATTTTCCTAGAATAGTATTATCTTCTCTCACCTGATTTTGTTTTATTCAGTTTGACTATTGACTATTCTTCGGGGGATGCATATAATAATCTTTAACCATATTCTATATGGTGATCTACACTAACGAATCGGCTATGAAGAGGAAGAAGTAATAAGGGCACTTATGCGCAGAGAGCGTTGGACTTGCTGAAACCATCGCCTTAATCCCTTAAGTACGAAGTCACCTCGGAGCTGTTTTCCTGAAACTTGCGGCACGGCCGTAGGCAATAGGGGAAATCGGAAGAGCACACGTTATCGTGCTGAGGGTATTGTTCTTCATGAACATACCTGCTAAGGCTATGTGCTGTGAGGCGCGTAGCAAATTTGGGTGGTACCACGGAAGCTTGAACCCCTTTCGTCCCGTTTACACGTTACGTGCGTGTATGGGATGAATAGGGGTTTTTCTTATTGTCTAAGAAAGCTCGATGATTCACATGAACTTACTTTTTGAGAGGAGGATCACAATGAATGTTCAAACTGAACCAAAGAAGTCAAAAGAAGAATTAATTGAGAAGCTTATGAAGCCGGACCTGATTACAGGCTCCGAAATCCTGCTAAGAAGCTTATTGCTGGAGGGTGTGGACTGCGTCTTTGGATATCCGGGCGGCGCTGTTCTGTACATCTACGATGCTATGCATGGTTTTGATGATTTTAACCACTTATTGACTAGACATGAGCAAGGCGCCATTCACGCAGCTGATGGATATGCACGTTCCACTGGTAAAGTTGGTGTATGTATCGCAACTTCCGGACCGGGGGCAACGAACCTCGTCACAGGAATTGCTACAGCATATATGGATTCCGTTCCGTTAGTCGTCATTACAGGTAACGTTGCTACAAACTTCATTGGTACGGATGCTTTCCAAGAGGCTGATATTACGGGTATTACGATGCCTATTACCAAACACAGCTACTTGGTTAGAGACGTGAACGATCTACCGCGCATCATTCATGAAGCGTTCCATATAGCGAACTCAGGTCGTAAAGGTCCGGTTCTTATTGACATTCCTAAGGATGTCTCCGCTCATAAAACGATATTTAAACCCGTAACAGATGTAAGTATCCGCGGTTATAACCCAACGGTGCAACCGAATAAACTGCAAGTGGATAAGCTGATCAAAGCTATCGAAGAAGCAGAACGTCCGGTCATTATTGCAGGCGGCGGTGTTGTATACGCAGACGCGTCCAAAGAATTAATCGAGTTTGTTAATAAAACACAGATTCCGGTTGCAACAACCTTGCTCGGATTAAGCGGCTTCCCAAGCGCGCATGAGCTATGGCTCGGAATGCCAGGGATGCACGGGACGTTTACAGCGAACACAGCCATTCAGAATGCGGATCTCTTGATTTCTATCGGCTCCCGATTCGATGACCGCGTGACGATGAATTTGAACGGTTTTGCTCCAAAAGTGAAGAAAATCGCTCACATTGACGTTGATCCTGCGGAAATTGGCAAGAACGTGAAGACCGATATCCCATGTGTTGGCGACGTGAAAGCTGTTCTGGAATATGCGAACACCAAAGCAAAGCCTGCGAAGAGCGGAGCGTGGATTGCTGAACTTCAGGAAAGCAAAGAGAAGTTCCCTCTGAAATATGGCCAAACCGAGACGGAATTGAAGCCACAATTCGTTATCGAGATGATTAGTGAGACGACGAAGGGCGAAGCGATCGTAACGACTGACGTTGGTCAACATCAAATGTGGGCTGCACAGTTCTATAAGTTCAAAAACCCACGCTCTCTTGTAACTTCCGGCGGACTTGGTACGATGGGCTTTGGCTTCCCTTCCGCGATCGGCGCACAAATGGGTAACCCGGATAAGCTGGTTGTTTCCATTAATGGCGACGGCGGCGTTCAAATGTGTGCGCAAGAACTTGCGATCTGCGCGATTAACAACATTCCGGTGAAGGTTGTTATTATTAACAACCAAGTGCTGGGCATGGTTCGTCAATGGCAGGAGATCATTTATGATAACCGCTATAGCCATATTGACTTGGCTGGCAGCCCTGATTTCGTGAAGCTGGCAGAAGCTTACGGCGTAAAAGGCTTGCGTGCCACGACGAAAGAAGAAGCAAGAAGAGCATGGCAGGAAGCACTCGATACACCGGGTCCTGTCGTTATTGATTTCGTCGTACCAAAAGGAGAGAATGTGTTCCCAATGGTTAAAGCAGGCGATACAATTAGTGACATGTTAATGGGGGATTCGGAATAATGACAACTAAACATACAGTTTCCGTACTCGTAAACAATCAGCCTGGTGTCCTGCAGCGTGTATCCGGTTTGTTCGGACGCAGAGGCTTCAATATTGAAAGCATCACCGTAGGGGAGTCCGAAGAACTCGGACTTTCCCGAATGGTTATCGTCACCACAGGAGACGACAACACACTTGAGCAAATTTCCAAGCAATTGTACAAGCTGATTGATGTCATTAAAGTCATCGACCTAAGCTCGAACCCAATGGTTGCCAGAGAACTTGCACTCATTAAAGTAAATGCAGAACCGATTATGCGTCCGGAAATACTTGGTATTGTAGAGACGTTCCGCGCAGCGGTTGTAGATATTGGGCCAGCCTCAATTATCGTGCAAGTTGTAGGAGATTCAGATAAAATAGATGCTATGGTCGAATTACTTCGTCCTTATGGCATCCGTGAGCTTTCCCGCACGGGAGTCACAGCGATGATTCGCGGTTCAGTTAAATAAGTAATTAGGCAGTTTAGGTAAAGAGGTAAAGCCTCCTTGAGTGGGGCTTTCAGTGGTGTACTCTTTAGCGCTTTAAAAGGATGATCGTTGATGATGTCAGCGCTCGCTTATGCTTCAGAGGGTAAATCGTTGAAACACCCACTCAAGGGGTAGACAATTACGGATTCATCATATCAAAGGAGGATTTATTCGAATGGCAGTTACTACTTATTATGAAAAAGATGCAGACTTAGCGGTACTTAAAGGTAAAACGATTGCAGTTGTTGGTTATGGTTCCCAAGGGCACGCACAAGCACAAAACTTGCGTGACAGCGGATTGAACGTTATTATCGGACTACGTGAAGGTCGTTCATGGAATTCTGCAAAAAATGATGGTTTCGAAGTTGTATCCGTTGAAGAAGCAGCAAGACGCGCTGACGTGATCCAAATTTTGATGCCGGATGAAACACAAGCTCGCGTTTACCGTGAGTCCATTCAACCGAACATGAAAAAAGGCGCAGCAATCATGTTCTCCCATGGTTTCAACATCCATTTCGGACAAATCGTAGCTCCTGAAGGTACAGATGTATTCTTAGTAGCTCCTAAATCCCCAGGCCACATGGTACGTCGTACTTATGTTGAAGGCTTTGGCGTTCCTGGCTTGATCGCAATCGAGAAAGACGCTACTGGCAACGCAAAAGCAATCGGTCTTGCTTATGCAAAAGGTATCGGCTGTACACGTGCAGGCGTTATCGAAACTTCTTTCCGTGAAGAAACAGAAACTGATTTGTTCGGTGAGCAAGCTGTTCTTTGTGGCGGTGCTTCTGAACTGGTTAAAGCAGGTTTCGAAACATTGGTTGAAGCTGGTTATGCACCTGAAATGGCTTACTTCGAGTGTCTACACGAGCTGAAATTGATCGTTGATATGATGTATGAAGGTGGACTTGCTTCCATGCGCAGCTCCATCTCCAACACAGCTGAATACGGTGACTATGTAACTGGACCACGTATTATCACAGCTGAAACGAAAAAAGCAATGAAAGCTGTTCTTACTGATATTCAACAAGGTAAATTCGCTCGCGACTTCATCTTGGAAAACCAATCCAACTTTGCTTTCATGAACGCAACTCGTCGCAATGAAGCAGAGCACCCAATCGAAGTGGTTGGTAAAGAACTTCGTGAAATGATGCACTGGATCAAAAAGTAATCATAAGTACTAATTTATAGCTGTACCTTCCACAGGGAGTGATTGAGGAGAATTTCCCAATCACTCCCTGTGAATACTATAAAGACGAGTAAAAATTTGCGAGTGTGCCTTTTAATTCTTCGAAGGACTACCCAGTGGAGGGCTCAGTGTTTGCTGGAGAAGCGTAGCGTTCGCCTTTGAAAACGTGTCCCAACCTTTGGTTTAAGTGGATGAGGGGACGTATTTTCAAGAAGTGATCGGAAGCAAATGCTGAAGACCGGAACGGTCATGGTTTTCAACTTCGATGGTTAATAGAACAATCGAAATCTTTTAGGAGGTGACATGGTGCGCAAAATCTACATCTTTGATACAACGCTTAGAGACGGAGAGCAATCGCCAGGTGTGAACCTGAACACGCAGGAGAAAGTCGAGATCGCGCTGCAGCTAGAGAAGCTTGGCGTTGATCGTATGGAGGCTGGTTTCCCAGCCGCATCGCCAGGTGATTTGGCTGGTGTGAATGCCGTTGCGAGAGCCGTCAGGAATGCCTCTGTTATCGGTTTGTCCCGCTCGAAGGAGAGTGACATCGAGGCCGTCCGTGAAGCGCTACAGGGCGCTCAGGACCCGTGTATTCACTTATTCCTAGCGACGTCTCCTATTCATCGCCAGCATAAGCTGAAGATGGAGAAACACCAAGTGCTGGAAACAGCCGAAGCAGCGATTAAATATGCGAAAAAGTATTTCAGCAAAATCGAGTTTTCACTCGAAGATGCAGGGCGCACTGAGCTGGATTTCATCGCAGAAGTAACAGCAATGGCTATTCGTGCTGGCGCTTCCGTCGTGAATATTCCAGATACAGTCGGATTTATGACACCGTACGACTATGGCAATATTTTCAAAATGCTGAAGGAGACCGTGCCAGGCATTGAGAAGATTCAGCTGAGCGCGCACTGCCATGACGACCTCGGAATGGCTACGGCTAACGCGCTAGCGGCGGTGTTGAACGGTGCCGATCAAATCGAAGGCACCATCAACGGCATCGGCGAGCGAGCGGGCAACACCTCGATCGAGGAAGTTGTGATGGCGCTCGAGACGCGCCAGGATTTCTACCAAGCGAAAACTTCGCTTGTGCTGAAAGAAATCTATCGCACCAGCCGTTTGGTCAGCAAGCTGACCGGTATGGTGGTGCCAGGCAATAAGGCGATCGTCGGCGCTAACGCGTTCGCCCATGAGTCCGGCATCCATCAGGATGGGATGCTCAAAGAGAAAACGACTTACGAGATTATTTCCCCTGAGACCATCGGGGTCAAGGAAAGTAAGCTCGTGATGGGTAAACACTCAGGACGCCATGCGTTCCGTGAGAAGCTAATTGATCTTGGGTATGATCTTGGTGACGAGCAAGTGAATACGGCTTTCGCTAAGTTCAAAGACTTGGCAGATCGCAAGAAGCAAGTTGAAGACGAAGATATTCGCGCATTGATCGAAGAGAAACTGATCGAGACGCCGGAAATTTTCGCGCTTGGCACGCTTCAGGTTGCTTATGGCAACCAGATGACACCAACGGCAACCGTGCATGTTCGCTTCCAGGACGGCACCGAAGTGGCGGAAAGCGCAGTCGGTAACGGCTCGGTTGATGCGATCTATAATGCGATTGATAAAGCAACGAAGGAAGACGTCGAACTTGACGACTACTCCATCAAATCCGTGTCCCACGGCAAAGATGCATTAGGCGAAGTTCATGTAGTTCTTAAGCAGAATGATGTATCCTTTCAAGGTCGCGGTATTTCAACGGATATTCTGGAAGCAAGCGCCAAAGCGTATTTGGACGCTGTGAACAGGCTCATTGAAAAACGCAAAACTCCGACAAGCAACAGAAGCAACGTTACGTTGATTTAATAACCTTGAGTCCACGGCACCACCCAGATAAGCACCTCACCTCCAAGCATAACGAGGAGGGGTGCTTTCTACAAATGCGAAAGGATGCGTCCATTTATGAAATATCGATTTTCTAAGTCGCTGGAAGGTTTCTCATCCTCGGCGGTAAGAGAAATTCTCAAGCTGACACAAGGCAGTTCGATTATTTCTTTTGCCGGCGGATTGCCTGCTGAAGAGTTTTTTCCTTTGGACGCGGTTGCTGATGCGTTTCAAAGAGTGATTGGCGGCGGGAAGTCAGCGCTGCAATATGGTTTGACTGAGGGCTACAAGCCACTTCGTGAATCCTTATGCAAGCGGATGGCTGCTAAGAATATGCAAGTAACACCTGACGAGATGCTGCTGACGACGGGTTCTCAGCAAGCGATTGATCTTATGACGCGTGTTTACATTGATGAAGGCGATGTCATTCTTGTTGAAAGCCCGACGTATTTGGCGGCGATTCAAGTGTTTCAAGCCAAAGGCGCTAAGATTTATTCGGTTGATAGCGATAAAGACGGTATGATTCTTGAAGATCTATCGGCCAAAATTGCGAAGCACAATCCGAAGATGGTTTATGTCATTCCGACCTTCTCCAACCCGGCAGGCCGTGCATGGAGCTTGGAACGCCGTCAAGGCTTATTGGATATTTGCCGCGGCGCGGAAGTCCTTATTCTGGAAGATGATCCGTATGGGGAAATTCAGTTTGACGAAAGCGAAACCTATCCAACGATCTTCTCACTGGGTGGCAAAGCTGAAGGAGGGAATGTTGTTTACACCAGCACATTCTCCAAAACCGTCGCTCCTGCCTTCCGAACAGGATGGGTAATGGGCGACGAAACCATTATTCGCCAAATTGCTCGTTTTAAGCAATCTGCGGATCTGCACTCCAGCACGATTGATCAGCAAACGCTGTATCATTTGCTTGAGCACTTTGATCTCGACGAACATATCTCCTTAATTCGTGAGCAATATCTGGATCGGATGAAATTCATGTCAGGCCTATTGAAAGATTTAAACTGGCCTGGACTGAAGTGGGAAGAACCGAAGGGCGGCATGTTCATCTGGGTGGAGCTTCCAGCGCATATTCGTGCAGAAGATCTGCTGAAAATCGCGGTAAAAGAAGGCGTCGCGTTTGTTCCAGGATCCACATTTTACGCCGAAAATCCACAATACAACACGATGCGCCTGAATTACACGCATACGGATCGTGCGAACACGATACTCGGTATGCAGAAATTAGCTAAGGCTATGGAATCATATCTACAAAATGCATAGAAGATAGCGCACCCTCATGCCAATTGGTCGTCCAAGACCATCAGCATGAGGGTGCTTTTTTTTGGGGTTTGGCGGCTTATTGACATGGAATATATTTCAAATTATGATAAAAGGAGGACAATGGAAAGGATTGGTGACTTCATGTTGATACAGATTTCCAATTATTTGTTCATGGGTTCTTTATTATTGCTTATTGTAACTTGTATTGCAAAAGGTGCATTGAGCCAAGGATTTACTAGTGTAACTGGTTTAGGCGGCAATAGCGGATCAGTCACAGATTTGAATATGGAACATGATCAAAAGAAACAATTTCAATTTCAAGATTCATTGATTGGTAGGATCGTAAAGTCTTATTTCTTTTGGATTTCAGTTTCTGGTATTATCATTTCCATAGTTATCTCAAAGCTCTAAGAGTATAAAAAAAGCCGCCAAGTCAGTGAATTACTGGCAATGGCGGCTTTTTGCTCAAAATGATCGAAGAAATTGTCTGTTGTTGAAGGAGGCTTTTCTTTGCTTAAACCAATCAACCGAAGCCGAGCAAGAATATTCCTTGGTAAAAAGGTGTATCGACTTAAAAGGTATCTTCAGTGGTATATGGATGGTAAGAACTACGCCAAAGCGAAGCAAGCGGAGCCTCTCCCTTATCTCCTATTTTCACATAAAACGCCACTCCTTAGGCAGCTAAAGGATGTAGATATGTGGCTACAACATAATAAAGTGATTAATCTAAAGATCGCAGCCAAGCAGTTAAACGGTGTCATTGTGAAGCCAGGAGAAACATTCTCCTATTGGCGGTTAATTGGCAGCACAACACGGCGTAAAGGCTATCAGGACGGCATGGTGCTTTTTCATGGGCAGGTGCAGAAGGGGGTTGGAGGTGGGTTATGCCAGCTTTCGAATTTAATCTACTGGATGACACTGCATACACCACTTACCGTAACGGAAAGGTATCGCCATAGCTATGACGTATTTCCGGATGCGGGAAGAAGTCAGCCTTTTGGAAGCGGAGCAACTTGTTTCTATAATTATTTAGACTTGCAAATCCTAAATGAGACGACGGAGGAGTTTCAACTCGCTATCCGGGTGACCGATACTCATTTGGTTGGGGAGTGGCGTGCTGTTAGGCCAGCAATGCATACCTATGAAATTTATGAGAACAAGCATTGGATTACGCGCGAATACTGGGGCGGCTATGTTCGCCATAATGAGATACATCGCAGAGTGCTGAACTTGGAAAGTGAAATTGTTGGTGATGAATGGGTGACTGAGAATCATGCCATAATGATGTATGAACCGCTATTGCCGCAAGGTACGTCATCAACTGAAAATCCAGAAAATTTCATTGATAAATTAGGATAGTGCAACTTGTATTAATTTGCTATTTGAAGCTGTTTGGATGATATATCCAGATGGCTTCTTTGCTTTTGTTTACATGACGTTGGTTTCCGAATAATTTTGCCTATATATGGGAAACTATTGGGTACATGATATTAGAATGGTGGTGCAGGGATGGGGACGATCCGTAGATGGTTAAATGGCATAAAATCAGCTCCAATCAAGAAATCATCTGATCATCTTAATCACCCGATTTCAGGGACCCTCGAAAATAACCTAATTACCCTACAAGCCTTATTTAGTCATGCCCCGGATCTTGTTACTCGTCAGTTTCAATTAAGAACAGGGGACAATGCTGTACTTGTTTATTTGGAAGGACTTATTGATAAATCAGCGATCAATAATAACATTTTAACACCGCTTATTTATGAAATCGAATCGGTTAACGATATTTGGAGCTCTTCCATCACGATAGCAAAAACAGAAATTGTAACCTTATGGTCAGATATTGAACAATCGATTTTCCAAGGCAAAAGCATCCTACTCATTGATGGGCAGACGCGTTCGCTTGCTTTACATACGCAAGGCTGGCCTCAAAGAGCGATTAAAGAGCCGCAAATCGAATCGACGTTAAAGGGGTCGCATCAAGGGTTTGTAGAGACATCGGGGCAGAACATTGCCCTTATCAGGCGCTATCTTCCTAATCGCGAACTGAAAATAAAAGAATATTTCGTCGGATCTCGGGGAAATACGAGAGTTTCTGTGATGTATCTCGAAGATGTTGTACAACCTGATTTCGTGAAAGAAATGGAGGACCGTCTGCTGCAAATTGATGTGGATGCCATTCTAAATACGGGAGAATTAGCGGAATTTATAGAAGATCATCCGATAAGTCTTTTTCCACAATTAATCATGACGGAACGTCCGGATTCTGCTGCAGCTCATATTTTGCAAGGAAGAATAGTCGTCATTGTCGACCATTCACCCAGTGTGATCATTGCTCCTGTAACCTTTTCGGCATTCTTTCAAAGTGTCGATGATTACAGCAATCGTTGGATCATTGCTACTTTTCTACGTTTATTACGTTTTCTAGCCTTAATTACGACGATCTCTTTATCGGCTGTCTACATATCCATTGTTTCGTTTCATTATGAAGTACTACCTTTGGATTTATTGATATCGATTGGGGAATCCAGAGCAAAGGTACCTTTTCCTCCGATTGTAGAGGCGTTTCTCATGGAGCTAGCCCTAGAGATGTTAAGGGAAGCAGGTTTGCGTCTTCCAGGCCCTATTGGACAAACAATTGGAGTCGTAGGGGGTATTGTCATCGGTCAGGCGGCGGTTCAAGCGGGAATTGTAAGTAATATAATGGTGATTATCGTTGCTATCACAGCTATTTCCTCTTTTATTATCCCTGATTACGACATGTCATCTTCGCTGCGATTGCTCCGTTTTCCCATGATGATTATGGCCTCTTTGTTCGGTATGGTAGGCATTGTGATAGGGCTGATGATTATTGGGGCTCACCTTATTTCAATGGAATCTTTTGGGGTTTCCTATGGAAGTCCAGTTGCTCCCATCCGACTGTCTGATTGGAAAGACGTATGGATTCGGGTCCCCATGTGGAAAATGAAAAAACGTCCGGTCTCGGCTGATCCAACTCAACTACAAAGACAGGGAGCAAACAGAGAAGGTGAAGATCAACCATGAATAAATATTCGTTTAATCAAATTTCTTTGAAACAATACATCTTTATTATATTTGAAGCGCAAGTCGGGATCGGTGTCTTATCCCTTCCCCGCGATTTAGCGAAAACTGCCGGTAAGGATGGATGGATATCCATTTTATTAGGTTGGATATTGTCTATGCTGTTAAGCTTAATCATCATTCGGATTATGGAGAAAAACCCCGAATATACGTTAATCGAACTTTTATCTAAATACTTTGGCAAGTGGGTGGGTAAAAGTTTATCTGTTCTTTGGGTTCTGTATGCGACATTAGCAGCAAGTGTGGTCATGTTTTCAACGATCCATATCATAAAGGTATGGATCATACTGGATATTCGTGACTTTATCTTGATGATCCTGTTTGTCATTCCCATCTATATGATTACGAAGCATGGAATAAGGGTGATCGGAATCTTTGCTGAGTTAGTTTTTCTAGTCTCTTTGTGGATGCCTTTCTTGTTGTTTTATACATTCAAAGATACCCATTGGCTTTTCCTTCTTCCAATCGGTAAAGAAGGATTGCTTCCCATTCTGTCTACCGCAAAATCAACGATCCTTTCTTTCCTTGGATTTGAACTGGCTTTCATTCTATATCCGTTTCTAAAGGACAAAAAATCCGCGACCAAGGGAATTGTAATTGCAAACTCCTTATCCATGTTTGTATTTTTAATGGTGACAGTTATCAGTTTTGTTAGGTTTTCTCAAGATCAAATTAAAGACTACGCTTATCCCACGCTCAACTTATTGAAGCTCATCCGATTGCCGTTTTTAGAACGGTTGGAGATCACTTTTCTTTCCTTTTATTTGTTTATGCTATTTATGACGATCATTCCCTACCTCTACACAGCTGTGTTGGGAGCAAGTCAATTATGCGGCAAGCAGGATCATCGAAATGTTTTACGAGTACTCGTGTCCCTATGGATTTTAGTGTCTTTCTTTTTCCACCCTTCTTCTTCCCAAATCATTCAAATGGGCAAATCGTGGGGGATGGCAGGTACCTATTTCGCTTTTGTGTTCCCCATTTTCCTATGGATCTACGGATGGCTGTTTCATCTCACTAGAAAGGAACAGAAACAATGAAGAAATGGAAGAGCATTTTCTTAACATGGGCAGCTTTATTATGGTTAACCGGGTGCGGCAGAGCCGTTTATATAGAGAATCAACGGTTTCTTCTTATTCAGGGTATGGATTTTGATGAAGAAAAGAAGGTGGTCGTCTACACTTCAAGTCCTGTCTTCAGTAACGTAGCTAAGGATAGATATAAAATTACAAGCACAACTGCGGATACGATGCGTGAATCGAGGAAAAAACTCGAGTCGAAACTAAGCGGCAATATTGCAGCTGGAAAATTGCAAAGTATTCTTATAGGAAAAAAAATGCTGCAGCAAACAAATGTATTACCCTACTTGGATGTCTTCTATCGCGATCCCAAAAATGAAATTAATGCAAATGTGATTGTGCTTGATGGGTCTGTGAAAGAGGTGATGCATACGAATATGAGTGATAAAGGCCGAATAGCTGTTGCGATCCAACAATTGATAGAAAGCACATATAAAAGCAGAATTTCAGTGCTAACTACACTGCTGAAATTCCATCAACAAATGACGGATAATGCAATAACGCCTTGCATAACTGAAATGAGAGTAGAGAAGAATGATCTCGTTATTTCAGGGACTACTCTATTACATAAGGATGGTACCTATGCTGCCTCTTTCAATAAACAAGAAAGTTCTCTACTGATATTATTGCAGCGCAATACGGACAAACCCATACCGTTAACGTTTCACCTTTCTCCTAAGATGTTTCATACGGATGAAGAAATGTCTTATGTGAGTTTCAATATGAATAAGGTAAAGGTTAATTTCAAGACAAAGTTCGAAGGAAACCATCTTACCATCGATATCCAGATGAAGGTTCCGATCGATTTAACGGAACGTATGTTTACCTTAGACATGGAGAAACAGAGCAAACTGTTGGAACAAGCGATTGAACAAGAACTTGAAAAAGAGTGCCAGGATTTAATTAAGAAAGCTCAAAAGAATCAAGTAGACCCCTTTGGTTTTGGGATTTATGTGCGGGCACACGATTATAAAAACTGGAAGAAGGTAGAGGATAACTGGGGAAAAGCTCTATCTGAAGCAACAGTAAATGTTTCACCTAAAGTTGCCATCAAAAGTATCGGAGTTTCCGAATGAACAAATATTCGATGAATCAAATCTCCTTGAAACAATACATCTTTATTATTTGTGAAACCCAAGTTGGGATCGGTGTCCTATCCCTGCCTCGCGATTTAGCTAAAACAGCTGGTACCGACGGATGGATATCCATTTTTTTGGGTTGGATTGTGTCTATACTGCTAAGCTTAGTCATCATTAGAGTTATGGAGAAAAATCCCGAGTATACGTTATTCGAACTTTTAACTAAATACTTTGGTAAGTGGGTGGGTAAAGGGTTAACGGTAGCATGGATACTGTTTGCGGCATATTCAGCAATTACAGTCATGCTTGCAACGATTCATATCTTAAAGATATGGATCGTTCCGGATATACGGAACTTCATCTTAATGATCCTGTTTATCGTTCCCATCTATATGATTACCAAGCAGGGAATAAGGGTGATCGGACTCTTTGCTGAGTTTGTTTTTATGATCACTTTGTGGATGCCTTTCTTGTTGTTATTAACACTAAAGGATGTAGAGTGGATGTACCTTCTTCCGATTGGAAAAGGAGGATTGTTTCCCATTCTTTCTAATGTAAAATCAACCGTATTTTCTTTCCTTGGATTTGAATTGGCTTTCATTCTTTATCCTTTTCTAAAGGACAAGAAATCAGCATCCAAGGGGATTGTTATTGCAAATTCCTTATCGATGATGATCTACTTAACTACTACTGTCATCTGTTTTGTTAAATTCTCTCCAGTTGAGGTCATAGATTACGTTTATCCCACGCTCAACTTATTGAAAGTTATCCGATTGCCTTTTTTGGAACGGCTGGAGATTATTGGCCTATCCTTTTATTTGTTTATCATATTTATGACGATTATTCCTTACCTCTATATGGCTGTACTAGGAACAAGTCAATTATTTGGCAAGCAGGATCATCGAAATGTATTACGAATAAATATGATCCTATGGATCGTAATGTCTTTCTTTTTTATCCCTACTTCTTCTCAAATAATTATAATGGGCGAATCACAGGGGACTATAGGTTTATGCTTCGCTCTTGTGTTCCCCATTTTCCTTTGGATTTACGGATGGTTTTTTCATCGCAGAAGAAAGGAACATCGACAATGAAGAAATTCAATTACATTTTTCTAACATTGGCAATTTTATTGTTTGTACCTGGGTGCGGTAAAGCCATTTATTTAGAGAATCAACAATTTGTTCTTACAGAGGGCATAGATTTTGATGAGAATAATAAGCTAATCGTATACACGTCAACTCCTGTCTTCAACAAAGAAGCCACAGATAGATATAAGATCACATCAACAAGTGCTAAAACGATGCGCAAATCAAAAGGGGAAATTAATAGTAAGACGAGCGGCAACCTTGCTTACGGAAAATCGCAAAATGTTCTTATAGGAAAAAAACTGCTGCAGCAAAGAAACGCATTTCCCTATTTGGATGTTCTCTTCCGCGATTCCCGAAATGAGATTAATGCGAATGTGATTGTGGTTGACGGGACCATTAAAGATGTGATGTTTACGAACATGAGTGATAAAGGCATAGTCCCCAATGTGATTAAACAACAGCTAGAAAGCGCATATAAGAGCAGGATTACCGTACAAACTTCACTACAGCAATTTCATCAACAAATGAAGGATAAAGGAATGACGCCTGCTTTAACTGAAATGAAAGTAGAGAAAAATGACCTCGTTATTTCAGGTACTGTTCTTTTACATAAAGACGGCACCTATGCGACTTCTTTAAATCATCAAGAAAGTTCTCTGCTCCTATTATTACAGCGCAATGTGAATAACCCTTTACCCTTAACGTTTCACTTACCTCCTGAAATGTTCCATACGGATGAAAAGTTGTCCTATGTGAGTTTCAATATAAAAAAGGCAAATCCAAAGATTAAAGCGAATTTCGAAGGCGGCGATCTTACAATCGATATTAAGATGAAGGTTCAGATCGATTTGACGGAGCGCACGTTTGACCTCAACTTAGATGAGAAGAAAAAACAGTTAGAACAAGTCATTGAAAAAGAGTTGAAAAAAGAATGCGAGGCATTAATCAAGAAAGCTCAAAAATATCAAGTAGATCCTTTTCAGTTTGGTGTCCATGTACGCGCATATCAGAATAAAGACTGGAAGAAGGTAGAGGATAACTGGGGAAAAGCGCTATCTGAAGCAACAGTAAATGTTTCACCGAAAGTCATCATTAAAAGTATTGGGGTTTCTGAATAGTCGTTGAGAATTGTTGATAGGTGATACCTATAAATGCGATAGCTTTTATATCTAAAGAAGAGGGGCTACTTATGATACAATGTTAGCAGTATATAACGATAGTAAATGCTTTCAATAGCAGGTTTACTAATCTAAGGAGTGAATGGCAGTCATGGCAGATGTGAAGAAAATCGCTGTAATCGCTGGAGACGGAATTGGTCCAGAAGTCGTTGCAGAAGCGGAAAAAGTATTGAAACGTACCGAAGAATTATTCGGTTATCAATTTGAAACAGAGCACGCCTTATTCGGCGGGATTGCGATTGATGAGAAAGGAACGCCGCTTCCAGAAGAAACGTTGAAAGTTTGCCAATCGGCAGACGCTGTACTTCTAGGAGCTGTTGGCGGACCGAAATGGGATAACAACTCCAAAGAGCTTCGTCCTGAAACGGGCCTGCTCGGTATTCGTAAAGCGCTTGGATTGTTCTCGAACATTCGTCCAGCTTTCATCTTTGACTGCTTGAAAGAAGCTTCCACGTTGAAGCCTGAAGTGCTCGAAGGAACAGATTTGATCGTTGTTCGTGAATTGACTGGCGGGATCTACTTCGGTGAGAAATTCCGTCGTGAAACAGCGAATGGTCAAGAAGCTGTCGATACTTGTGCTTATAATGTTACTGAAATCGAGCGTATTGCTCGCCAAGCGTTTGAAATCGCACAGACGCGTCGCAAGAAGCTTGCTTCTGTAGACAAAGCGAACGTTCTTGAAACTTCCCGTCTATGGCGCGAAACCGTGAATCGCATTGCTGTTGATTATCCAGATGTTGAGCTAGAGCACGTGCTCGTTGATAACTGTGCGATGCAATTGCTGCGCCGCCCATCCAGCTTCGACGTCATCGTGACTGAAAACATGTTCGGCGACATTCTGAGTGATGAAGCAGCCATGCTGACAGGTTCCATCGGTATGTTGGCATCCGCTTCTCTTGGCGAAGGCAGCTTCGGCTTGTACGAGCCGGTACATGGCTCCGCTCCGGATATTGCTGGTCAAGGCATCTCCAACCCAATCGCAACCATTCTTTCGGTAGCGTTGATGTTCCGTTTGACATTCGGTTATCACGAAGCTGCAGATTCCATCGAACGTGCAGTGAAAGAAGTGCTGGATGCGGGTCACCGTACAGGCGACATCGCGGTTGATAAGAGCACAGCAATCGGTACCCTTGCAATGGGCCAACTGATCGTAGACGCTATGCGTAAATAATAAAAAGCTTGCCCAACGAGGCCGTAGAGGCTTCGGAGGGCGAGCTTTTTTTTTCAGCTCGGCCTCTGTACATTGCGAGAGTCTAGTTGGCAGCTTGTTTTCTTGTTAAGCTTGCTTCAAACATATCGATGATAGATAGGAATCTTTCAGCCTCACGAAACACATGGTCAGCAAGTAAGGGATGAATGATGCTTTTTATACGACAAGCTTCGATCAAGTCCCTTGCTGTTTTTTTGAAATCTCGCAGAGAAACAACAGAAACCCGATTCTGATCAAGGAATTGGTCGAGTAGCGGCTCCGTTTGGGACCCAGGACGCATGCCGCTTAAATCAAGGGCTTGAAAGAGCAGTTGGTCGAAATCTTGGCTAAAGTGGCGAGCTTGCTCTACGAGTTGTCGTTCGGACGGATCAAGGAGATGTCCGATGAACTTCGCATGGTCAGCCATTATTCTCAAAAAGAAAATATTTTCATCAATGATGGCATCAGGCAGCGGTTCTAATCGACCAGTATTCAATTCCTCTAGTCGATTTCTAAAATAATTGGCCTCTCTGCTGGTATGATCAACTAATAAAGGGAAATTGTTACCACCTGGAAGTTTACATTGGATGATGAGACCTAAAACTCTTCTTTTAAAAGCCCAAATATGGGTTGCGGCAAAATGGGCTTCCATGTTAAAGCGTTTGATTTGCTCAGGATCAGTTGACTCCGTGAATGCATGGGATTTGCCTTCTATTTGTTCAAAAGTATGATAAAAATGATCGGCTTCTTGAATTAATTGCGTATCCTCACACCGAAATCCCAGCTTCAGAAATAAAGAATGCTCTTTCATAATACGTGACCAGAATCGTATCTCATCCAATGAACGACTAACGAACTCATTTGACAATTCCGACACTCTCCTCAAGAAGTAGTCTGATACCCTATGTATAATCTTCGTGGGAGGAGCTTATGCAGATGTCGTGAAAATAGGACAACGAGTGACTGCGATTGATTTGAGTAGTAAAAAAAAACAAGGAGCAGCTCGCCGTAGCAAACTACTCCTTGTTCTTGTCGGGTTATTTCCCATTACCTAAACTCAGGCGGGGTTCTCCGAGCAACATTCGTTAAAATGGCCGCTTCAATCACAGCTTTGCGTACTTGTATCACGACTTGCTCATTGAAAATACTAGGGATAATGTAATGTTCGTTGAGCTCAGCCGCTGAAACGACGGAAGCAATCGCTCTCGCCGCGGCAAGCTTCATCGGCTCATTAATTCGCCGTGCTCGGCAGTCGAGTGCGCCTCTGAATAATCCTGGGAATACAAGCACGTTATTAATTTGATTCGGATAATCGCTTCGTCCTGTAGCAAATACAGCAACATGCGGGAGCGCTTCCTCCGGCGTAATTTCAGGATCGGGATTGGCCATTGCGAACACGATGCTTTGAGGAGCCATCTTCTTCACGTCTTCTTCTTTCAATAGGCGACCTCTTGACACCCCGATAAATACATCTGCGCTTTGAATCACTTCTTGAAGCGTTCCCTCTGTCGATTCCACCTGAGGCTGTTCGGCAAGCCATTGCCACATCGGGTGGTCGTAAGTCCCGCCGCGCACGATAGCGCCTTCCCGATCTACAGGAACGAGGCGCGTAACGCCCGCCTGGAGCAACATTTTGCAAATGGATACGCCTGCAGCACCTATCCCATTAACGACAATGCGGATATTTTCAATCCGCTTGCCAACGACTTTGAGCGCATTGAGCAGTCCCGCGATCACAACGACAGCTGTTCCATGCTGATCATCATGAAAGACAGGAATCTCCAGCTCTTCAGCGAGCCTATTCTCAATTTCAAAACAGCGTGGAGAGCTAATGTCCTCCAAGTTAATACCACCGAAAATGGGACTAATCGCTTTGATCGTGCGAATGATTTCTTCGGTATCCTGGGTATCCAAACAGATCGGAAACGCGTCAACGCCAGCGAGCTGCTTGAAGAGCATAGCTTTACCTTCCATAACCGGGGCTGCCGCATGCGGGCCAATGTCGCCTAAGCCTAGAACAGCAGTACCATCAGTAACAACAGCCACCGTATTTCGCTTAATGGTAAGTGAATATGCTTTCTTCGGATTTTCAGCTATCGCCGTACAGACTCGAGCAACACCTGGGGTATATACCTTGGATAAATCATCGCGATTCTTGATCGGAAGTGTCGGCTGAATCGTAATTTTGCCACCTAAATGAACGAGAAAGGTGCGATCAGAGACGTTGATGACTTTAATGCCCTCGAGTTGTTTCAGAGCCTCTGCGATTAACGCTTCATCCTTATCCGAAAGATCGACTGTAATATCCCGAATGGAGAAATCATGACCTGGACGTATCACGTCAATAGAGGTAATATCTCCTCCTGATTTGCTGATTGCAGCCGCTACATCACCGAAACTAACCTTATTATGATCTAACTCTAATCGGAAAATAATACTTGTTTGCGCCACTTTAAACCCAACCTCTCCACTTCACAGCTTCAGCCATGCGCTTAAGACCAACCATGTAAGCTGACAAACGCATGTCCACGTTTTTCTCTTGTGAGGTTCGATAAACGTTATGGAAGGAATCAACCAGAATTTTATGCAGTCTCTCGTTAACCTCTTCCTCCGTCCAATAATAACCTTGATTATTTTGAACCCACTCAAAATAGGATACCACTACACCCCCCGCGCTGGCTAGGACGTCGGGAACAATCATGATGCCTCTTTGTGTTAAAATCTCTGTAGCGATAGTTGTAGTAGGGCCGTTAGCAGCCTCAACCAGCAGCTTCGCCTTGACTTGCCAAGCGTTTTCCTCGGTAATTTGATTCTCTATAGCCGCTGGCACTAAAATGTCACATTCCTGAATTAATAACTCTTTATTCGTGATACGGTTAGGAAATAAATTCGTTACCGTTCCGAAAGAATCCCGTCTATCCAATAAATAATCGATATCTAATCCGTTCGGGTCATACAAGGCTCCGCCCGCGTCCGAAATACCTACCACTTTAGCGCCCGCATCATGCACGAATTTGGCCAAATAACTACCCGCATTTCCAAACCCTTGGACAATGATTTTCGCACCTTGGATAGGAATCCCCAGCACTTTAGCAGCCTCATTCATCACAATACTTACACCTAATGCTGTGGATGTTTCACGTCCTATTGATCCGCCCAGAACCAGCGGCTTGCCTGTAATAAATCCTGGGGAGTCAAACTCGCGGATGTGGCTGTATTCATCCATCATCCATGCCATAATTTGCGAGTTGGTGAATACATCCGGCGCTGGAATGTCTTTAGTTGGCCCGACAACTTGGCTGATAGCGCGAACATAGCCCCGGCTGAGCCGCTCTAATTCTGGAAAAGACATCGAACGAGGATCACATTGAATCCCGCCTTTGCCGCCACCATAAGGCAGATTTGTAATGCCACATTTTATACTCATCCACATTGAAAGCGCTTTAACTTCTTCCTCAGTAACATCAGGGTGGAAGCGGACGCCCCCCTTGGTTGGTCCAACCGCATCATTATGCTGAGCACGATAGCCTGTAAGCACTTTAACCGATCCATCATCCATCTTTAATGGGATTCGTACCGTCAATAGGCGCAATGGTTCCTTTAGCAGCTCATAAAGGGACTCAGCGTACCCCATTTTTTTCAATGCTGTTTCAATCACCAGCTGCGTTCTTGCCAACACATCTACATTTTCCACATTTTCTACCTTAACGCTCATCTCATTTTTCCCCCTAGTATTTATGAACAACCGAGAACACTCGTTACTTTAGTGAAGAGATGAATCGGCGGTTTTGTCACTCAAACACGAACATATGTGCTATAATGGTTGTGCTGCTACTATTGAAAGGAGATTGCTGTTTTGCTATACCATAAAGCGTTTAGCTATCGCATCTACCCAACAAAGGAGCAGGAGAACCTCCTTCGCAAAACGTTTGGCTCCTGCCGTTTTGTTTTTAATCGCTTCCTTGCGCAGTGGAATCAAGCCTTTACGGAAACAAATAAGGGATTGTCTTACAACACGTGTGCAACACAGCTCCCTGCTTTGAAACAAGAATTCGAATGGCTCAAAGAAGTGGACAGCATTGCTTTGCAGTCTGCTATCCGTAACCTGGCAGACAGCTTTGACCGATTCTTTAAAAGGCAAAACGCGGATCCGTGTTTCAAGAGTCGTAAAAATCCTGTTCAAAGTTATACAACTAAGTATACCAACGGAAACATCGCTATTGAAGGTCACTTTCTCAAGCTTCCGAAGCTTGGACGTATTCGTTTTGCAAATTCAAGACCACTGGATGGACGCATCCTCTCTGCAACGGTTCGCCAAAATGCGGCTGGCAAATATTTTGTATCGATCCTTTGTGAAGCAGAGATACAATCGTTACCGGCGATCGCTAAAGTAGTTGGCATTGATTTGGGCATCAAGACGTTTGCGGTTTGTTCCGATGGTCAGGCGTTCGCCAACCCGAAGTATCATAGCAAATACGAAAAGCAGTTGGCGTTCTGGCAACGACGATTGTCTCGCCGCACCAAAGGCGGCTACAATTGGAAGAAAGCTAAAGTCAAGATTGCCCGCATCCACGAGAAGATCGCCAACTGCCGCAAAGACTTTTTACACAAACTGTCAACGAAGCTGATTCGTGAAAACCAAACGATTTGCCTCGAAGACTTGCAAGTGTCGAACTTAATAAAAAACAACAAATTGGCAAAATCCATTGTAGAAGTCTCCTGGTCGATGTTTCGCACCTTTCTAATGTACAAAGCTGACTGGTATAATCGCACGATCAGCGTCGTTGCGAAAAACTTTCCGTCCAGCCAGCTTTGTCATGTGTGTGGAACCCGTAATTCGGATGTGAAGGATCTTGCCTTACGGGTATGGACTTGCATGGAATGTGGCAGCCTCCATGATCGGGATCACAATGCTAGTCAAAATATTAAGCACGAAGGCATTCGTCTGCTTGTCGGATAAGAACCATCCCGCAGGAAATGCGGATTTCGCCTGGTTTACTTCTCTATAGTAGTGGAGACGATCCAGGAATCATGCGAATTCATTCGTGTGAGCTTTCAAAGATATGATAAGTACTCTTAAAAAAGAGCCCTCCATGTAATTATAGAGGGCCCCACAAAGCCTTAAATTTTGCGGGACGTTAATTTAGCTTGTGTAAAGAGCAATAGGTAGTCATAACCGCCTGCTTTGGAATCTGTACCTGACATATTGAATCCGCCAAACGGGTGTACGCCGACTAGAGCGCCTGTACATTTACGATTGATGTACAAGTTACCGCAATGTACGGTCTCCAGAGCTTCAGCGATACGTTCCTCATCCGTGGAGAAGTAAGCGCCTGTCAAACCGAATTCAGTGTCATTGTAAATCGCGATTGCTTCTTGCCAATCTTTCGCTTTCGCAATAGCGAGCACGGGTCCGAAGATCTCTTCTTGCATAATCCGCGCTTTGCCGCTCACATTACCGAATACGGTAGGTTGGATGTAATAGCCGTTTCCTTCAGCCTTCTCACCGCCGGCAAGCAGAATGCCTTCTTGTTTCCCGATTTCGATATATTCCAAAATTCTTTCGTACGAAGTCTCATCGATAACTGGACCAGCAGCGAAATTGTTTTCTGGAAGCCCGATTTGCAGTTGCTTCGTCAAAGCGGCTACTTTTTCTACAACTTGATCATACACAGATTCCACAATAACCGCTCTGGAACCAGCCGAGCATTTCTGACCTTGGAATCCGAAGGCTGATGCGACAATCGCGGATGCTGCTGCATCCAGATCAGCTGTTTCATCGACGATAATGCCATCTTTTCCACCCATTTCAGCAACAACGCGTTTGATCCAAATCTGACCTGGAACCGTGTCCGCGGCCAACTTGTTAATGCGCAGACCAACTTCTTTGGAACCTGTAAAGCTAATGAAACGAGTCTTCGGATGTGTCGTCAAATAATCGCCAACTTCAGCGCCGCTTCCCGGAATGAAATTGATAACACCGTCTGGAAGTCCTACTTCTCGCATCAAAGCAACAAACTTGTGCGCAATGATTGGAGTTGTAGAAGCAGGTTTAAGAAGAACTGTATTACCTGATACAACTGCAGCAGTCGTCATGCCCACGCAAATAGCGAGCGGGAAGTTCCAAGGAGGAATAATAACTCCAACGCCAAGTGGGATATAGGAAATTTTATTGTCTTCACCGGTAATTTTGGTTAACGGTTGAGTCTCATTGATTTCGCTCAAACGAATGATTTCCCGAGCGTAGAACTCGATGAAATCAATAGCTTCCGCAGTATCTACGTCAGCTTCAACGTAGTTCTTACCTGATTCCAAAATCATAAGCGCAGAAAATTCATGCTTACGTTCACGCATAAGCGCTGCCGCTTTAAACAAATATTCCGCTCGCTCTTTTACATGAACGCGCTTCCAAGATTCAAAAGTCTCCAAAGCAGCGACCATTGCTTTTTCCGCTAGTGCTTGATTCGCTTTGCTCACATAACCAATCACTTCATCCACATTACCTGGGTTAATGGATTTGATTTTCGCTTCTGTAACTACTTTCTCTGATCCGATATAAAGCGGGTACTCTTGGCCTAATTCCGATTTCACTTTCGCAATAGCAGCTTCCATGGATTGCTTATTTTCATCCAAAGAAAAATTAGTGAAGGGTTCGTTTACATAAGGGGTTACTTTTGTCAATGTGCTCATATTCATTCTCCTCTCCCTTTGCGGGCCTATTTAAACATATTTTTAAGAACAAACCAGGCATTCGCTGGCCGCTCGGCTAACCGTCTCATAAAGTATCCAAACCAATCGACACCATAGGGAACGTAGACGCGGACTCGGTATCCTTCCTTAACCAATTGCTTCTGCATCTCTTCACAAATGCCATAAAGCATCTGAAATTCGAATTGATCTCTGGAGATGCCGTTCTCACTTACGAATTGTTTCGTGAAGTTGATGATCGCTTCATCATGGCTGGCAACAGCCGTATAATGACCATTTTTCAAATGCATTTGAATGATTTTTTTATAATTTTCATCGACGTCTTTCTTTTCTGGAAAAGCAACCTGAGGGGATTCCTTATAAGCACCTTTAACGAGACGCAAGTTGGCACTCAGTGCACTCAAATCCTGGATATCTTGCTCCGTCCGGAACAGATAAGCTTGAATCACGATCCCGACATTATCGAACTCTTCTCGAAGCTCACGGTAGATATCAAGAGAAACTTGGCAGTGCGCGTAATCCTCCATATCGATCCGAACAAAATTACCATATTGGCGCGCTCGATTCAGAATTCGTTTCATATTGTTTACGCAAAGCTCTCTGCTGATATCTAGGCCGAGTGATGTCATTTTCAATGAAAGATTGGACTGTACGCCTGAGCTAGCAATGGCATCTAATGTTTGGACGCACATATCAGCGGACAATGTAGCTTCTTCTTCACTAAAGACGAATTCTCCTAGATGGTCTAAAGTCGCTATTCTACCATCCTTATTGAGACCGCTTACAGCATCAATCGATTGTTTGATGGTTTCACCAGCTACAAAACGGGCGGCTCCAAAACGAAGGCCGTACTTTTTGGCTAATCGATTCGCAGAGCGGCTTTTGCCCAACGATTGAAACATGTTTCTCAGCATCATTTCCATGTATGATTCCCCCAGAAGAATTGAACAATGTTGTTTAATTGTATAAACGAACTATACAACATTATTTTGATTTTGAACAGTAATTGTTTAAAAATAATGTGATTCAGATGGAATGGTTGAACAGTTTCTGTTGAACAACCGTTTTCATGTACGCTATGCTGATTCGACGATAGAAGAGATCTCATCCTATTTGCAAAAGAATCAAGCTTCGTAATCCATAATGCAAACCCTCGCTCGGATCAACCTACTAGTGGTCAATTGTGGAATCGTCCCCTCGATGAGGCTGTT
>NZ_WHOA01000264.1 GCF_013141715.1 Paenibacillus phytorum
TTTTATACATTAACTTTGAATAAATTTAATACCATAGGCAACAATGCATAACAACAATATATTGAAGTAGGTGGAGTTAAATTGAAAGATAAGAAGCGCGAAGATGCTTGGAATGATAACTATGACGCAATTCTAGCTGAGACAGTGATAAACCATATTAAAACTGGAAGTACTCAGTTATTAGCATTTGAAGAATCTGGGAAAAAAATAAATCGAACCGCGGCAGCTTGTGGTTTTCGTTGGAATAAAGAAATACGAAAAAAGTATGAGAACGAAATTTTAGTAGCAAAAGCATGTAGGAGTAAACAAAAAGCACAGAAAAGAGAAGTATTTGTTACTGTATCTAGCACAGCAACATCTGATAACCCCTGGCAGCAATATGATGATCCATTCAGACAAATTATCAAAATAGCAAAAGATCAAGCACATATATTTGAACAATTATTGCAAGAGAATACAAAACTTAAGAATGAAATAATTGAATTGAAATCTAAAAAGAAAAATTCTGATACAGCAAAAACTAATGACCAATTTGGAGCAGATGATATTCAAACCTTTCTCAATATCATGAACAGAGCTAGAAATTTAACTTCAAATTTAAATGTATAAGATTTCCTTAAACTCCACATCCTAATATTACACCCAGAGAAGGAGTTGCATAAATGGCTAATAACAACACATTAGTAGTTCCACAAGCAAAGGCTGCTTTAAATCAGTTAAAGGTTGAAATAGCTCAAGAGCTTGGAATTCCATTCCAACCAAATGCATATAACGGAAACCTTGCCACACGCGATGCAGGTGCTATAGGTGGCAATATTACAAAAAGGTTAGTGCAAATAGCTGAGCAACAACTTTCCAGCTTCCAACGCTAATCCTTTGATGTAGGAGCAAGC
>NZ_WHOA01000030.1 GCF_013141715.1 Paenibacillus phytorum
AATCGACTCTCAGGCTTCGAAATTCGTGCTTCTATTGGAAATAATCCAATGGAATTGACTTTTAGGCAGCAAATCCCCTACTTTCATTGGATTAATCCAATGGAAGTAGCAGGCAGACTGCATTAATTCACTAAATGGGAGCTACTTTTTCCAATTATGACTTTTGGGACATCCCCTTGATTCCACACTAGTAAAAACGCGGTCCTTCCTTTTTCGTCAACTCCCTATTCTTGCATCTAGGGAACTTATCCTCAGGCCCCACTGTATGCTGCTTATGTTACTTTTGGAATTCAACAATTAATGATTCTAGGACTGGATTAATCCGCATCGTATACGTAGTTCTTAATATGTTTTACAGTTCTTCTTCCTCAAACCTCGAAGCTGAGTAGCCAAAAGAAAGCCCAAATCGATATAGTCAAGCATCCAGTTATTACATTTCTACATAGGTTGATGTATCAAAATTTGGAGGAGATTGCTCAATGAGTTACAACCAAAGTCATTATGTTAATCCACATCACCCACACCACCCTTATCATCCGCATCACCCATATCACCCTTATCATCCTCATATGCATCATCATCCAGTGATCATTTATCCTGTCCCATATCCGCATCATCCACATCACTATCCAATGCCTTATCATGGTATGCACGGTGGTCAATGGCAAGGAAGCCACGGTCATAGTGGACAGTGGACCGGCCAACAGGGTGGATCGCAAGGGCAGCATCAAGGTAATTGGCAAGGTGGGCATAGAGGAGAACAACCTCAGAAGTAAATGTGTAACAGAGTCGGGCGAATTTCTCGTGCGGCTCTGTCCTACTTCCATTTAGGTGGTTTATCATTTAAGAACTTATCAAAGGATCGAAAATAACGCGATGTCGCCCAAAATTTCAGTTCATTCATGTTTAATACTTCTGAATTAAAGATTAAAAATCTTTACTTTTGCCGATAATTCAAGTATTAAAATAACGGGACTGATACTTATGGATATGGTCATTCTTTACTCAGTTTGGATCATTACTATTGTTCTTTTAGTGATATTTATTAAACGGAAAAATTCGATCAGAGCACAAGTAAGTTTTTTATTTATGCAAATACCCAGTTGGCTATTTGGGGCTTGGGTTGTCCAAAAAGGATTAATCGAATACCCTGCAGGTTTTTTAAAGACGGTTTACAAATCAAGTTTTACTTTTGAATTTTTCGTCTTCCCTTCCGTAAGTGCCATTTTTAATGTTCATTTCCCTCAAGACAAAACATGGTTTGTTAAATCTATTTACATCCTTAGTTTTCCAACAGCTATTACAATACTTGAAGTCAATTTAGTAAAGTATACACAACTGATTAAATACTTAAATTGGGCTTGGTATTGGAGTTTCATTACCTTAACCTTCACTCTATTAATTTCATACGGTTACTATCTGTGGTTTTTCAAAAAAATAAAGAAAATGTATGATCATCCATAGATATAAAAAAAATCCTATTCACCTCTAACCAATTGTGTTAGATTGATTTTATAACCAGTTGGAGGTATATCCATTTGAATCCTGTCACCGAGAATTTCGTTAAGAAACATCAAAAATATTTGTCCGATAACCCCAACGAACTAGAGAATTTCGGCTCGATCTATGAACACATGCTTTTTTACTTAACGAGTATTCTGGGCATAGATGAGCAGCAAGCTTTGCAATGTATCCTTGATTTCAAAGCGGATATGTCTTGTGATCTTCTTCCCTACATAGTTAAAAGTGAAATAATTTGAAAGCGGTTTAATCACCGGTTCAATTGAATCCTAGTTACGAGCTACACGCAACTAGTTAGATAATCCGTAACCTCTAAGGTTGCGGATTTTTGTTGTGAAATCAGGGAAAGAAGTTCCTATAATAAATTTCCACATATGCATCTTAAATAAATCCATAGCCACTTGTTTATGTAAAAGATAGTATGGAATTGCAAACGTATTCATAGTGATTCTGAATTTATAACTAAGGGAGTGAAAAAAGGATGAGTAGGAAGTATTCGCTCAAGCATGTGGCTGTATCGTTTTTGTGTGGATCATTGTTTTTCTCCGGCATTGGCTTTGCGGCTTCAACATCGACAGACATCAGCTTGAAAAAACTAAGATTATTCGTTGACGGGGTGAATAAAAGCGCTCCAAACGGATTGTACAATAATCAGGGTGACAAGGTGCCGGAATCGTTGATATATCAGAATACGACCTATGTTCCCGTCCGTATGGTCGGGGAACTGCTCGGTAAGACCGTTGAGTGGGACTCCGCTTGCAGAGCAATCATTATCGGAAGTAAACCTGGCGAGGAAGCGAAGAAAGCTGCTTGCAAAAGCACAGAGGCACTCGATGCTTCTAAGCTGCTTACTCTAGATGCTGCCACCTTGAACGAGGCGAAGCGCAAATATTTGGCGGGAGATCCGCTAATCACACAAAGTGTCAATCAATTGAAGCAAGATGCAGACGCAGCAATGCAAAAAGGTCCCTATTCGGTCTTGGATAAGACCAAAATAGCTCCTAGCGGCGATAAGCACGATTATATTTCGATCGGTGTGTATTGGTGGCCAAATCCCGATACGCCCAATGGTTTGCCCTATATACAAAAAGACGGTCAGCAAAATCCTGAAGTCAATACAAACGCCTTCGACCGTACGAATTTCGGTACGACAAGCTCGGGTATCCGCACACTGTCATTAGCTTATTTCTATACCGAGAACGAAGCTTATGCCGAGTATGCGGCCAAATTACTAAGAGTTTGGTATCTGGACCCTGCGACAAGAATGAATCCAAGCTTAAATTACGGCCAAGCTGTTCCAGGCGTTAATGATGGCAGGGCAGCAGGCATTATCGAAACGTTAAATATTTTGAACACGCTGGATCCTGCGACGATCTTAAATGGGACGAAGTATTTGCCCGATCAAGACTTAGTCAAATTTAAGCAATGGATCGGCGATTATATGAAGTGGTTGATGGAAAGTCCGATCGGCATTGATGAAAAGAATGCCAAAAACAATCATGGCAATTGGTATGACGCACAAGTCGCCGCCTACGCCTTATTCAGCGGACACCCCGATATTGCCAAGAAAGTAATCGAAGACAACAAGAAGCGAATTGCATCGCAAATCGAGCCTGACGGACGCATGCCGCTTGAAATTGCCAGAACTCGTTCATTGCATTATTCGACTTACAATATGGAAGCCATCACCATTGTCGCACGGTTAGGCAGTAAAGTTGGGGTCGATCTGTGGAATTACAAGACGGAAGACGGGCGCAGTATCCTTAAAGCTTTGGAGTTTCTGAACCCATACATCAGCAAGCAGAAAGAATGGGAATTTGAACAAATCAAAGCCGAAAGTCTCTCTTCGGCACTCCCCACGATGGCTACTGCTACGAAAGCGTACGGCAAACCGGAATTCCGAGCAACTGCCGAAAAATTGTTAAAAGAAAAAGACGCGACGGCTCGGGAGAACTTGTTGTACGCGGTTCCGAAAGCGTCCAACTAAGGAAGATGCACGATTTCCATTTTTTATGCTACTATTAACGATAAGAGCTCAGAGATAATCACTACTAAATTTAAAGGAGATAGCAATGTTATCGTGATGCTCTTTCCGGAGTCCACTTTCAAAAGTTTTACGAAAAATGATATTTCAGATACGAAGCAAGGCACCGAAGTATTGCTTTCTATTGATGCCGAGAGCAAAGAAGAAGTTGATGAAATGTTAAATAAAGCGGTAAAGGCTGGCGGCACTATTTACGGTGAGCCTCATGATCAGGGCTGGATGTACGGCGCCGGTTTCATTGATTTGGATGGTCATCGGTGGAATGTGTTGTACAAGGATATGAGTAAGATGCCTAAGGAGTAAGAAGGCAAAAAAAGAAGAACACTGTAGCCATCATGGTTACAGTGTTCTTCTTTTTTTGGAACTTCAATTTAGAGAGCAATGTACCTGTCTGGTCCATCCCATCATTCCTTGACGGCACCGATGGAAATTCCATTAACAAAGAATCGTTGCAGAAAGGCGTAGACCACTAATATTGGCAGCACGCCTATAAATATCTGAGATGCCCGAATCGTTCGTTGCGATTGACTCGCAACCGCTGACAGATCAATTTTCGACATATCCGCTTGAACAATGATGGTTTGCATGAAACTTGCAAGCGGGAGATGCTCAGCATCTTTCATATAGATCAAGCCGTCAAAATAAGCGTTCCAATGTCCCACCATCGTAAACAAGGTAATCGTCGCTATGGCTGGTAATGAGATCGGCAAGTAAATCATGAAAAAGGTTCGAATATGTCCAGCTCCGTCAATAAAGGCAGCTTCCTCAAGATCTTTAGGAACGTTACGGAAGAAGTTAAGAAGCAGAATGAGGTTATAGACTGCTACCATTCCTGGCAAAATAAGCGCCCACAGCGTATTCATCAAACCAAGCTTATAGACAAGGATATAGTTGGGAATCAGGCCCCCGTTGAACAGCATAGTTATGACAAAATACCAGAGATAGCCGGTGCGAGCGCGAAAGACGCGAGCTTCTTTAGAGAGCGCGTAAGCTGCAATTGCGTTAACGAACATCGCAAGCACCGTTCCAAGGACAGTCCGTTTGATGGATACCCCAAGTGATGTAAGAAATTGAGCATTGTTGAACGTTTTTTCGTAGGCTTCAAATGTAAAACCGATCGGCCAAAACGTAACTAACCCAGCGTTGGCAGGGGCGTTTGAGCTTAAAGACACCATCAGTAAATGGATTAACGGAAGTAGGCAAAGAATAGAGATTATGATCAACAGCGCATTGTTAAACACGGTAAATATGCGATAAGATAACGTTTTGTGGTACATATGTTGTCCTCCTTAGAGATTTCGCAAGAAAACTTGCTTCGTAAGCATTCTCTTAGAAAATTCGATACCCAGCGAATCGATAAGCAAGACGGTAGGATATGATGATTAAGATTAAGCTGATAAGCGATTTGAATAGACCGACTGCCGTTGCGAAGCTGAATTGTCCACTAAGGAGACCTTCCCGATACACAAACGTGTCAATAATATCTCCCTGCTGATAGATCAGAGGACTATACAAGTTAAATATTTGGTCGAAGTTCGCATTCAGCACATTGCCGAGAGCCAAAGTTGCAACTACGATTGCGATCGGTATAAGGGATGGTATCGTAACATAAAACGCTTGCTTGAAGCGGCTCGCTCCGTCAACTTCAGCTGCTTCGTACAGCGCTGGATTAATAGCCGTAAGCGCCGCTAGGAAGAAAATCGTATTGAACCCAAATTCTTTCCAGACATCACTGAAGATAATGGTAAATCGGAACCAACTGCCGTCGCCCAGAAAGAAAATCGGCTTAATGCCGAACACACTGGAAAGGAACTGGTTGACAAGCCCAGTCTGGGCAAGCAAATCAATTAGAATTCCTGCGAGTGTAACCCAGGAAAGAAAATGGGGAAAGTAGACAAGTGTTTGGATCGACCTTTTGAGCCCTACGTTCCTTACCTCATTCAATAACAGGGCGAAGATAAATGGGATGATTAAGTTCAGCACGATCTTGGCACAAGCAAAGAACAGGGTATTCCACGTAATTTTCAAAAAGTAATCATTCTCCAACATATAACGAAAATGCTTCAAGCCAACCCACGGGGAGCCGGTTATTCCCAATCCTGATTTATAATCCTGAAACGCCATAACAATCCCCGACATTGGAAGATAAGAAAAAATGAAAACCAATATGACAGCCGGGAGCACCATGAGATGAAGCATCCATGGTTGCTTGTAGCTGCTTTTCCTTTTCACGCCTTCGGTGGCCTTGTGGGTCACTTGATGTACTGTATTTACGTCCATAGCTCTCTACCCCGTTCCATAAAAACTCATTTGTATATTTTGAGAAACCCTGATATATATAGTATCAACAAACGCTACCCATAAACTATATGACAATGTTAGGATGGATAGGGTTTTGTTAGGGATATCTTCTGGGGGGGATCGTTATGGAGCTGCAAAGAGGTATTGCGTTTGTCAAAAAAAGGGTCGGTACCAGGTTTAGTCTGTTTGCCAAAATGAACGGTCTTATTATCATTTTGTTCATCCCGATCATTATCGTTTTTACATATTCCAATAGAATCGCATTCGATGTTATAGGCAAAGAGCTACAGGTATCTAATATTAAACAGCTCTCTTTTCTATCCAGCCAAATTGACTCGAGGATCAATCAGATGATGGACTTTGTCATGACCTTTTCCAAAGATCCGAATGTTCAGAAATTCAATGGATTAAACATCTGGGAAGATCGCTATGATCGCATGCAGACTAGATATGCGGTGCAGGAAAAAATGGTGCTGCAGTCCGGTATTATGAACATTTGGCCGGTTAAATACACGGTATATTCCCAACAGAACAAAGAAGCCATTTCTAATGCCATCAGAACATCCGAGTACGATGAGAATTATTTGAAAAGGAATATGACCGGAAAATGGACTTATGGGGATGGCGAAACGGTGCCTAAAGGTGATCCGAAGTCCTTCTATTGGTTCTATACGGATTCTTTCGGCCAACAGGATACGCTTAGTGGAAGTAATTTGGTGGTTGAAGCCAGCTTCGGTCATGAAAATATTCAAAATATGCTGGACACTTATAAGGCAGGCGGTCAAGGAGATCCTTTCTTTTACCACAAGGGAGAGACTCCTATTCTGAATCGCAGCGCGTCCACGCAGCTATCAAGTGACCTCATCCATTATTTGGACGGGCAGTCTCTGGCAGATACGATGCAGAAGGTCGTGAGATTAGAAAATAAAAATTATTTGGTTAGTGCTGTGAAATCTCCCCTATTGGACTGGCATCTGGTTGACATTGTTCCACTGGATCAAATCTTGGGTCCGATATCGTTCAGCCGCAATCTATTCTATTTATCGATGGTCCTGCTTTTTGTAGTCGGTATTTCTTCCTCCGTGCTGCTTTACCGGAACGTTCAACGTCCGATTAGAAAGCTGATTCGCGGATTACAGAGCGTGCAGCGGGGGGATTTTTCAGTAAGGATCAACGCCAATGCACATAATGAGTTTTCTTTTCTGTTTTATCGATTTAATGATATGTCTCAGCAAATTCAAGGTTTAATTGAAAACGTGCTCAATGAGAGACTACGGGCCAGGGATGCGACTTTGAAGCAATTGCAGGCTCAAATTAATCCGCATTTTCTTTATAACTGCCTAGGCTACATTGTTAACATGGCCCAGATGAAGAATGAAGAGGCTGTCGTTTCAATGGCGTATAATCTGAGCGCATACTACCGTTACACGACCCGAATGGAGCGGGAAACGGCTAGTCTCGACGAAGAAATTCGACTGATCATCAACTATCTGGACATTCAGAAACTGCGTAACGGCAGAATTGAATATCATATCGATATACCCGAAGAGCTGATGAATCAACAAGTTCCGCGCTTGCTGTTGCAGCCGATCGTGGAAAATGCCGTCATTCATGGGGTTGGGAAATCGTATTCATCAGGTGAAATTCGAATCAGTGGCGAGATATCCAACGGCTACTGCAGGATTTATATCGATGACGATGGTCCCGGTATGACGGAGGATCAGCAAAAAGCGTTAAATCATAAAATGCGGGAGCCCTTACAAGAGAAAATGGGCTGCGGCCTTTGGAATACCAACCAGCGGATCATTCACCAATTTGGTGATAAATCTTATCTCTATTTCACGAAATCGCTTCTAGGGGGATTTCGAACAGAGATTATTTGGGAAATAAGCTCTGGAGAAGAACATCGCCATCATCCCTTCATACAAGGAGACATGTAACATGCAAATGATCATAGTAGACGATGAAGCTCACTGGGTAGACAACCTATCCATGCACAAACCTTGGCATACACTCGGCATTGAACAGGTTCATAAAGCTTATTCTGCGCATGAGGCGCTTCAAATTCTCGAGACGCATCCTATCGATATTGTCATATCAGATGTTCTCATGCCCGAAATGACCGGCATAGAGCTGATAGAGCGAATCCGTATGTTTGATAAAAAAATAAAATGCATTATTTTATCCGGTCATTCCGACTTTGAGTTTACGAAAGAGGCCGTCCGGCACCAGGCAGTGGACTACCTGCTTAAACCGCCGACCGACAACGAATTGTTTGACGCAGTCAAGGCTGCGATTGATCAATTGAATGCGGAATGGGAAAGCATCAGCTCCTATGAGCGCACCCAGTACACTCTTCGTGAAAACTTGCCGCTTCTTCGTGGCCAATTGCTTCTTGACGCCTTCCGGGGTCATCGCATGTCCGCCGACGAATGGAGTCGGAAGCTGGAGAATTACGGGTTACCGTTCCGTTATGGTGACTGTGCCCTCCTACTCGTCCGAATGGAGGAAGAATTCGGGCAATATAAAAACAATGGGCAGCAGTTGATGGAATATGCGATCATCAATATGGCCGAAGAGATTATTGGAGAATTTACCGAGGTCTGGGGTGTTAAGGAGGAGCATGGGTATCTTGCCTTTCTGCTTCAGCTCAAGGAAGATCATTCTGACGTTGGGAAAGAAACTATTTTAGAAAAGCTTGCCATGCAGCTTCAGTATAAAGTGAAACAGTTCTTGAAAGGATCTCTGTCCATTGTGATTACGGAGTGGTTCCAATTTCCGGACCAGTTATCGGACTATTATAAGCAGGCTTCGGCCTATTTCCGGCAAATTGTAGGAGATGAACGGGAGTTCGTCATGCGGGTTGGTGATTTCGAGCAAAACGTTTCGAAGGGAACCTTGGACGCTATCCATATGCCTCCAACATTGATTAACCTGCTCGAGGTTGGGCGTTGGGATGCGGCGGAGGATAAACTAGGGACCGTGTTCGCGGAACTTGATGAGAGATGGTCCGAATCCTGGGAGCACTGCATGGAGGCTGGATTTTCAATCGCTTCTTCCTTCACGCATATAGCGCATCGGAATGGCTACACGTTGGCCAATTTAATTGGACCAGAGATTGATCCCTTGCAGAGCGGAGAGGCCTTCTCCTCCATTAGCAAGCTTAGAAAGTGGTCTCTGGGCGTACTTGGCAAGCTAAAAGAGAATGCATCGAATGAAATCAAAGATATACGATCCCTGTATGTGAAGAAAGTCCAGGATTTTGCGGAGAAAAACCTTCATCTTGATGTATCGCTGCGTGCGCTTGCAGACCATGTTAATTTGCATCCGACACATTTATCCAAAATTTATAAGATTGAAACCGGTGAAGGAATAAGCGATTACATGTCCTCTCTCCGAATGGAGCGTGCTTGTCATTTGCTAAGGACAACCGACAAAAAGGTGTATCAAATCAGCATGGAAGTCGGCTATTTGGATCCAGCTTACTTTATAAAAGTGTTTAAACGTCAGTTCGGTGTAACGCCGCAAGAATTTAGAGACGGCATATAATTGCCTAACAAAGTCTTACGGAAACTAAAATAATCCTATAGATACCTTCCCCAATAAGTTGGTAGAGTTAGCATGTAGTAATCTTACATCGTAGGGGGAAAACAAAAATGAGTACATTCAAAAAATCATGGCTGCTGCTCGTGGCCACTTCACTCATCGTAGTCTCGGCTTGTAGTTCAAAGACCGGTGAGACTGGAAAACCAGACACTACCGGTTCGAAAGACGTTGCTGCATCCGATGCTGGATTCACCAAAGGCAAATACGACCCGCCAATTGAGATTAGCACCGTCGTCATGTTTACCCCGCCAAAGAAGTACGTCAAAGGCGACACCAAAGAAAACAATGTCCACGATCGTTGGATGCTGGAGACGCTAGGTATTAAGCACAAAGATACCTGGTACCCTGCCGGCGGGGATCAATATAAGCAAAAACTTCAGCTTGCTATTGCTTCCGGCGAGAAACTGCCAGATTTCGTATTCGTACCAACTGACCCCGTACTAACCAACCAATTGATCGATTCCGGCCAGTTTGTTGCCATTGATACGTTGTTTGATAAGTACGCAAACAAAACTTGGAAAGACCATGCCGCTCAACATCCAGAACTATGGTATCCTTTCACGCGAAATGGCAAGAAGTACAACCTGCCAATTCTGGAATATACCGACAATGACGATACGATGTTATGGCTCCGGGAAGATTGGATGGAGAAGCTGAATCTTACGGCTCCTAAGACGATCGCAGATTTAGAGAACGTGATGGATAAATTCAAGAATCAGAACCCGGACGGGCTTTCTCCGAAGGACGTCTATCCGCTCGCGATTTCCTTGAAAAACAATACGAACACATGGATGGGCGGACTTGATTGGCTGTTCGGGGCATATGGATCCGTTGAGGAGCAATGGAATAAAGATGCGAATGGCAAGCTTGAGTATGGTTCTATCAATCCGGGGGCCAAGAAAGCGCTAGCGAAGCTTCAAGAATGGATGAACAAAGGCTATATTCATCCTGATGCCGCTTTGTGGGATGAAGGTAAATCTGCCGAGATCTGGACAAAAGGAAATGCAGGCGTATTGCCTGGAGCAAACTGGGTTCCTGACTGGCCAGCTCCAGATTTGATCAAGAACGTAAAAAATTCGAAATATAAAGCCTATCCGGTTCCTGCGGGTCCCGATGGACTGGCAGGCACGAAATGGCAGAACTCTGGCGTGAACAGCAGCTTCATGATTAATAAAGATGCTAAGCATCCAGAAGCAATCTTCCTGTATTACAACTACATGCTTGATAACTTGGCCAACCCTCCAATCGGCAGCAAATTCGAAAACGGATTTGCCCAAGGCTATGATTGGGACATCGTGGATGGAAAACCAACCAGTGATAAAGACAAAATCAAGGACTTCAGCAATGACTTCACATTCATAACTGGACCAGCGCGGATTCCGGACCTGTATATGAAGACGCTTGTTAAGCTTGCAGACGGCAAAAAGCCGGAAACTCCTTATGAGAAACAAATCGCGGATTTCCGCAAACCTGAAAACTGGTATGCTGCGAAAGTCGTCATGTCACAAATGGACATTCGCAAACAAAACTATTTCACCGGTGCGGCTACGCCGACCATGATTTCGAAATGGAACCTTCTGCGTCAGTCTGAAATGGAAACATTCAACAAAATCATCTATGGCAAATTGCCAGTCAATGCCTTTGATGAATTCGTCGCCAGCTGGAAAGCTAATGGCGGTGATCAGACAACGAAAGAAGTCAACGAGTGGTTCACGTCAGTAACCAAAAAATAAATTAAGAAAACTACGATTTCAAAAACGGGCGAAAGCCCGTTTTTTTTACGTCCAATTTGAGCAATGTAAGAATGAATTCTACAGAATTAAACATAAAACCCGCTTCCACTGTGACTGGCGATCATTTCAAGACGGTCTCCTAACTATTGGTTTTTTTTATATTCCGTCGGCGTAAACCCGGTATAAGCTTTGAACAGCTTGCAAAAATAACGATAATTGTCTACGCCGACATCCTCCGCCACCTCATATATTTTCATCGTTGTCTGCGTCAGCAGTTCTTCAGCCTTCTTCATTCGGTACCGGTTTAAATAATCGGTAAAATGCTCACCCGTTTCTTGCTTGAACAATTGCCCCGCATAAGAAGGATGAAGCTGTACGAGCTCCGCAAGATCGGAAATCTGAATATCCTCTGCATATCTTTCGTGAATAAGGCGGCACATGCTTTGAACTTCCTTGCGGTAGGACATCCTCATATGCTCCCCGAATACCCGCTCCAGCTCGCTAACCGTTTGCTCCCACCAGCTGCCGAATTCATCCCAGGTCTCGACCGATGCAAGATCGGCCATTCGTTCCATTACGGAAACTGGAATTTCCGAAAAAGCCGGATCGAGCAGCTTGTGCGAGACATGTATCAGCTCCGCAGGACGTAAGGGCGGAACTCTCTCTTGCAGCAGTGGCGTAATCGCCTCGCGGAACGAGAAGGCCGAACGCTGCTGCATTGCCTTTCGTACCGCTGCAGCCCATTCCCGATACTGCGAGGGGGGAATCACCTCGAACCGCTCAGGCGCCGCGTCGGAAATCATCGGCGTTGGATCATAGAAGAAAGCGTCCAAACCATCCGCTCCCGAGCGGACCAACTCCGCCCAAGCCACTTCGCCTGTCTGCCTAAGCAGGACATGCGCATGCCCCCGAACGCCAGTTACCGCTCGCACATCATCCAGAGCAGCCCCTGCTTCCGAGCGAAGAAAGCTGAGCCTAGCGGCAGCGCTATGGATATTCGGCAAGCGCATAAACACAAACAGCCTGTCGCTTCTCCAAGGCATAGTGACAGCGACGACCTTGCCATCACCCACGTTATCTCCGTACCGACGCTCGATAACTTGTCCGGCTTCCGCCTGCAGACGTACCGCCTGCTCGCCCTGCTGACTCGCGATTCCGAACAACTCGCGCCCGCTCCAACCGACGGACAGTAAAGCGACGAAGCCCAACTGCCTTTCGATTGTGCCAAGTCCCGGCGGCAGTGGGTGGGCATCCAAGGAAGCCGGAGCAGATAGCATCCGCTCCAGCCAGTGTCGTCTTTCTTGCCAGTCGCTTTGCCGCTGCTGAAGCCCTTGAAGCTGCAGCCGATGCGCCACATCCATGTCACGGTAGATCTCTTCGGCGACCTTGCGACAAGCCGTCAGAAGCTGATCAGCCTCCTGCACCTGTTTGATCATGTAGCCTGACACACCAATCGATATGGCGCGCTTGGCAAAATCGAATTCCCCATAGGTGGTCAAGATCATGATATGGACCTGCGGATATCTCTCTCGTACATAGCCGGCTAACTCTAGTCCGTCCATATCAGGCATCATGATGTCGGTTAGCAGTAGGTGGGGAATTTCCTGCTCCATGATGCGGATCGCTTCCTTCGCACTGGAGGCTGGTCCGATCAGCGTAAAACCAGCAGAAGCCCAGTCAATCCGCTGCGAATAATGCTCCCTTACCCACTGCTCGTCGTCCACCAGCAACAGCCTCAGCATGCTTCTCTCCCCCTTCACCCTTTATCCGGAACGCTTCAGGACCATCCGGCTCGGGCAGCCTGACGCAAACGAGCAACCCCTCCTCCGCTTCTTTGGGAAAGCTTAGACCGTACGACTCGCCGAAATGAAGCCGAATTCGCTCGTGTATGTTGCGCAAGCCCAAATTGTTCAGTCCTTTATGACGTCCCAATGAAGTAACACCGGCGAGAAGGCATTTAAGCTTGGAAGGCTCGATGCCAGGGCCTGTATCCGAAACTTCGAGCATTGTTGCTCCTTCACCAAACGCCATACCTGCCACGATAATATGATTCGTTTCACCTGTTCCCAGTCCGTAGAAAATGCTATTCTCGACGAGCGTAATCAGCGTGAGCTTAGGTATCGGGGCGATGAGCGACTCGTCGCGTACAACGAGATCGAGCCGGAAAACGTCCCCGTACCGCAACTTCATGAGTACATCGTATTGCTCCAGCTGATGCAATTCCTCCTCCACCGTTACGATATCCCCCTTCTTGTCCGTCGAATACTGCAGCAAGCCAGTCAGGGCGCAAAGCATTTCTGCCATCTCAGCCGCACGTCCCGCCTGATCCAAACAATAAATCGCGCTTAGCGTATTATGAAGGAAATGCGGGTGAATTTGCGATTGTAGAGCTTTCAATTCGAGCTGCCGCTTCTTCTCCTCCACCAGCCGTAAATCATCAAACAACGTCTGAATACTGTCCATCATCCGATTGAACGCATCGGCGATGTAGGCGAACTCATCGTTGCGCTTGAACGATACCCTCGCGTCCAGCGCCCCTCGTGCCCCCGCCTTCATTTGCTGAGTAATTGCGCCAACTGGCACCTGGATGTACCTAGCGATCCACATGGACAGGAAAGCCGCAAGGATAACCGCAACTAGAAGCACCACCACCATCTGCTGCTCCAGTAAGGCTAGCAACGGATACGCTTCAGATTCCTTGACGATCGAGAAAACAACCCAATTCCAGCGATTCTGATCGCTCCTTAGCACTTTATATGCAGAGGTTTCCGTGTGGACCCTATCGTAAGAGGTTTGACTGGCAGCGGTAAGAGATTGCAGTTGACTGACAATAGATTCATATTCCTTTATTGCGGCAAGAGATGTTAACGGCATATTAAAGGCGATAGGCTGACCGGGGCCGGTAAACAGAAATACAGCCTTTTCCTTGTTTTGTACCACCGAAGGACCCGTCAATGAGGACAAATTCAAATCGAACACGATAATCCGCTTCGCATCGATCCGTTTGGCAACCGATAGCGACTGCCTTCCCCCCGATTGATAAGGTGGACTCCACCAAACACCACTGTCACCGGACATTTGACGCACAATATCAGCAACCTGCTTTTCCGTGACAAAAAATTGATACGAAAAAGGAGAGCTGCTTGAAATCGCCTCTCCCTCAATCAAAAAAATAGCTTCGAATTCCTCCGAGTGCTGGGTCATCATGGTTTCCAGCAACCTGTCTATATCCTCTTTCCCGAGACTATCGTTAATAACTGGATTGGACAAAAGCAGCAGTAGGCCTAGAATATTGTTCATGAACGTTTTCAAATAATTTTCCACCTGTACGACTGAATCCTGAAGCACGGCCTCGTTGTTTTGTTTGATCGGATTGAACAGCCGTTGATAGCCGAACAACCCGATCACGAAAAACAGCCCCACCACCGATAGAAAGACAAGTACGAAAAGCTTTGTGCTAATCCCCGTATATTTTCCGTTCCTTAACCTACGCAATAGCCACATTGCTAAACAGTCCCTTCCAATGTCAAACGGCGTGTCAGTTATCGCTCATAAATTTGATCGATTTGCCGGATGCCTGTGTCACTTGCTCGGCGTAATAACCGAAGATGTTTTTGCCGCCGTATTTGTTCATCAGCTCAGCCCGGTATTGTGGCCAATTGGAAGCATCTTTTTCCTTAAATAAAATCTGGATATGATACTCGCTCATTTTTTTACGGAGTGTCGCCAAATCCATACCTTCCTTGACCGTCAGGCTGGTTCCAACCGATGGCAGCAGCTTGTATGTTTTCAGCTTCTCGGAAATCGCTTTATCCCTTTCCGTGATGCTTTTGTCGATAATCTCAAGGCCGAATTTATCGGTCTGACCTTGCACAAAATTTGCAAACCAATTATAGATACTGAGGAAATTCCCGTTATCAAGAACATCTCTCTTGTAAGCATCTTCGATCCGTTCGATTTGCTTTCCATTACGTTTGTAGTGAACGCCTTCTATACCATATTGAGTTAGCAAGTACCCATCTTCGCTAGCCAGCCAATCCAAAATCTCGATCGATCGCTTCGCCTTCTCCTCCGATGTTTTGGAGCTAATCAGGAACGGGTTGCTTGGAAGCAGCTCGACCCATGTTCCTGTCTTGTCTCCGATATGGAACGGCTGCCAATCGACGTTGGCCACGCCGGTTACCGCCTTCGTTTTCACCTGTAAGCCGTTTGCATTATTGTCATAGGCGTCGTTGCCCCCTGCGGAAAGCACGATGCCGACTTTGCCCTGCGTTGCTTTTTCGATGTGTTGTCCGCTTTTATTTAACAGCCAGTCGGGATCGACCACATTCATTGCTAGCAATTTGCGGACGTCATCCAGCACTTTTTGCATCCGGATATCGGTACGGACATCGACAAACTGATCGTTTTCGAGCACAAAATCGCCTACAAGTCCGTTCTTAATGAATTCCGGGAAATCGAAGGGCAATGTTGTGCCGTTACCGCTTGTCGAAAAGCCAAATGTATCGTTCTTGCCATTGCCGTCCGGATCTTTTTCAGTGAATGCTTTCATGACGGTAACCATCTCATCGTACGTTTCCGGCATCTTCATGCCCAGCTTATCAAGCCAATCCTTACGGACGTAATACGAGCGAGACACCTTCTTCGTATACGGAACTGGAGCGCGCTTGAAAACGTTTTGCACCTGGTATTGCTTGAGATCGGTCGGCGTAATCCAATATTTGAAGTAGTTAGGCATAGCTTCAGGGGTGACGAGATTCGTCATTTCTCGTGCTATGCCGTCCTTTATGTACTTGACCGACTCCAGTCCGTCCATATAAAACAGATCCGGGATGTCACCGGATGCGATCATCGTATTGATTTTGCTGAGATAGTCAGGCCCCGACGCCATATACAAAAGCTTCAAATCGACGTTGAATTTTTCAGCGATTGCTTTTTTAACGGAATCTTTGTCCGCTGCTGGCAATTGCGAACTGTTCGCCGCGTTGACAAACCAAGTGAGAGCCAGCTTTTCTTTCTTCACCGAGGCAGCAGGCGACTCTCCTGCTTCCGCTGAAACGGAGGGAGAGGCATTCGTTCCACCGTCCGATTTACTGCTGCACGCTGCTGCGATGAGTGCCGTTGCCAGTAAAACTGCCGTTATTGTCGTTGTCTTTTTCATACGCATATAGACCTCCTAATGCTTTTTTATGTATTCCCTTCGTTTGCTTCTTAAGGACGCAATCCGGTAAGGATGACATGTCATCCTTTGATCGAACCAATCAGCATGCCCTTCATGAAATATTTTTGCAGAAACGGATACAGGACCAGTACCGGTACGATAGCAATGACGACGACTGCCATTTTGACGGTTTCTGGAGGAAGTGATTGCAACTCCGATTGCGGCACAGACAGCTCTTGACTGACACTTGGCGCTATGATCATGTTGCGCAGCACGACTTGAAGAGGGTACAGCTCGCGCTCATGCAAATACATGATGCCGGCGAAATAGGTATTCCAATGCCCGACTGCGAAAAAAAGCATGAGCGTCGTCGCGAGAATCGGCAGCGAGAGCGGCAGTACAATGCGAAGCAGCGTTGCCAAATCTCCGGCGCCGTCCACCTTCGCCGCCTCCTCTACCTCGTGCGGTAGTCCCTCGAAATATGTCTTCATGATCAGCAGATTGAATGACGAAATCATTCCGGGAATGACAAGTGCCCACAAGGTATTCATCATTCCGAGCGCTTTGACGATCATATAAACGGGGATAAGACCTCCTGAGAACAGCATCGTAAAGATGATAGCAAGCAGCATGGCGTTCCTGCCCGGCAAAAACTTTTTGGACAATGGGTAAGCAAGCGCTGTTGTGGCGATCAAATTGAGCATGGTGCCGGCTACGGTAATAAATATGGTCACCTGCAGTGCCTTTGGCACAACATTGCTGCCCAGCACAGTCCGGAATGCATCGAGTGTGAAAACACTGGGGAAAAGCACGAATCCACCACTGCGCAGCACCTCCGTATAGGGCGTAACGGACACGATGAAAACATAGTAAAGCGGGAAAAGAGTCGCTAGACAGAACAAGCCTAGCCCTGCGTACAAAACGACATCGAATATCCTGTCGGATGAGCTCTTCTTTAATACAATCGACATGTCAGCATCCTCCTGTCACCATATGCCCGATCCACCGAATCGTTTGGCGAGCTTGTTTGCGCCGAGCACCAGGATGAGCCCGATCACCGACTTAAATACGCCCATTGCGGTTGGGACGCTGAAATCCAGCTGCTCAATGCCTCGCCGGAATATCCAGGTATCGAGAATGTCTCCAACGTCGTACACCCTGGCGTTGAGAAAAATGTACACCTGATCGAAGCCCGCATCCAGAATATGCCCGATTCGCAAAATGATCATCAGCATGAACACATCACGGATGCCGGGAAGTGTAACATGCCACATTTGGCGCCCTCTGCCTGCTCCATCCATAACAGCCGCCTCGTACAGCTCTGGATTGATCGATGACAAGGCTGCCAAATAAATGATCGCCCCGAAGCCCGTGTTTTTCCATATGTCCGTTATCAACAGCATCGGCCGGAACGCATTGGAATTCGTCATGACGTCGATACTGCCCCAGCCCATATCACGAAAAAGTGTCGTCACCAGACCTGATCCCGGTGCAAAGAACGAGAACACAAGGCCGTAGACGATAATCCACGACAAGAAGTGCGGACCATATGTGATTGTCTGGACGATCCGTTTAAACCAGTTGACCCGTACTTCGTTCAGCAGCAGTGCGAGGATAACGTCGGGAAACATATTGAATAAAATCCGATAAGTGCTTAACAATACCGTGTTTTTGAGCAGCAGAGGAAATTCGGGCGAGTTAAAAATTTTACGAAAATTGTCCAGCCCTATCCAGTCGCTACCCCAGAAGCCTTTGATCAGATTGTAGTCCTTGAAAGCAATAACTAAGCCGACCATCGGCGCGTAATGAAACACTAAATAATTGAGCAGCCCCGGCGCTGCAAGTATGTAAAGCCAGCGATACTTTGCAATCGTCCGCCAAAAACCGCACCTTGCATCTTTGGGCGGCACGACAGTTTGTCCCGTTATGGTCAACTTGCTGGCTTGCATGAAATTCCCCCTCTCCGGTACGATCCGGTATTATTATTTCAGTTGTAAAGCGCTTACAAATACGATCTACAAAATATTATAGGTGTGAATCAGAACCGAAAATAGCACCGCATTTCAATAAAATGTCCAAAAATTAAAGAACTGAGCACGCTTATGTTGACTGGTAGTTGCTACCAAACTTGTGTTAACGCAGGATATCAAGAGGTAAACGGTAGTAAATTGTCGAAAATATATATCATGCTTGAATGACAGCTTATCTAAAGGTCATGATTTGAGGAGATGAACACATGTTACTGTTGAAAGGACAAAAAATTGATATTACAAAAGGAACAAGTCTGTCTAACCTTAGCTTGCAATTCGGGTGGTCATCGTCAGCTGCCGCAATGAACATTGACGCTGCCTGTTTTATGTTATCGGACAATAACCGATGTGAACGGGATGAGGATTTTATATTTTACGGCAATTCGTCTGCGCAGAGCGGGGCAGTGAATCATAAACAATTAGATAGCATAGACAAGGAAGCAATCAGCATCTCTTTATCCAAGCTCCCGAATAGCGTTGCGAAAATGGCTTTTACCCTAACGATTCACGAGGGCGAGAAGCATGGACATATGATGAAGGATATATCGAATTCCTATTTACGACTCGTTAATGCCGATAATGGTGAAGAACTATTCCGGTTTGAATATGGTTCAGATCTTTCCAAGGAGACTGCAATTGTAGTCGGCGAGTTATATAGGCACAATGGGGAATGGAAATTCAACGCAATTGGAAGCGGATTTTATGGAGGATTAGAGGCATTATGCACGAATTTCGGACTTGAGATCGCAGAGGAAGCCGAACAAGAAGTTGCTGCAGCAGCGGAGAAAACGATCTTAACATCTATCGATTTACGCAAGAAAATCGTTCAGATCACGTTGGAAAAGAAGAAGTTGACCAACTTTACCGCCAGAGTAGGCTTAGTTCTCGATATCTCAGGATCGATGCAGACATTGTACAAGAACGGAACGGTTCAGGAAGTGGTTGAGCGCATACTGGCTGTCGCTTGTAAGTTTGATGATAATGCAACACTAGACGTCTGGATCTACGACAATGAATTCAGCAGGTTGCCTTCCGCTACGGAGATTGATTTCGAGCACTATGTGCAGAAGCAAATTATGAATAACAAGACGATACATAAGTTTGGCCGAAATAATGAGCCACCCGTCATGCAGGACGTGATTCGTAAATATACGGTTGAAGAAGACTCCTCCATACCCGTATTTATGGTGTTCATCAATGACGGTGGAGTCGTAAAACCCATCAAGAAAGTCATCACCGAATCTGCTGTACAACCGATTTTCTGGCAATTCGTAGGCATTGGCGATTCTGATTTTGAAGTGCTTAAGCAGTTGGACACGATGGAAGGACGAATCGTAGACAACGCTAATTTTATTCACATTGAGGATATCGCTTCGATTTCCGATGAAACGCTATATAATCTTCTTTTGAATGAATTCCCGTTATGGCTTAAAGAGGCTACGGCCAAAAGAATTATTCGGAATTAATACACAAAACAAGGACAACCCTTTAAAGGTTGTCCTTGTTCCGTTTTATGTTTTGAATTTCTCATTTATCTCTTGAAGTTCAATAGCCATCTTAGATAATGACTCTGATGATGCTGCGATTTCTTCCATCGATGCCAGCTGTTCCTGTGCCGCTGCGGAGACATTATGAGTAGCCGATGCGCTTTTCTCCACAACATTGAAAATAGTATCCATAGCCATAATCGTTTGCTCTGCACCGCTTGAAAGTTGCTGCGAAGATGCCGAAACTGTCTGAATTTGTGCTTCTAATTCTACGACGGAATGCTGAATCTGGCGAAATAACTCTCCTGCCCTATTCATGATAGTAATTCCTCCCGTCACTTCTGTGTATGTCTCATCCATGGATTTAACGGCTTGCTGCGACTCGGTTTGAATAATTTGAATCATATCGATGATTTGATTAGACGACCTTGCAGTCTGCTCCGATAACTTCTTCACCTCTTTGGCAACGACCTGGAATCCTCGGCCATGTTCTCCCGCTCGGGCTGCTTCAACTGAGAACGAGATTGGATGATAGCGGCGCTTGTAGAATAAAATACGTTTGGATAGCTGGACCGGTCACGAACATGGAACCTTACAAGAAGAAGTGCATGACTTCTCCAACATCTGTTCCGTATTGACCATACTTGGTGCGAAATGGGCCGTTCCTAGTGATCGCAGAGCTATCTAAAGGCCCGAAACGATTTAAACAGCTTCATAGAGATTTAGTGATCGTCAAGACACAATCCTTAACGGATGTGCTGCGGCATTTAGAGCAGAACGGGATTGTTCTACGTCAAGTAACTCCTACTGTACCGATCATGGTAGAATATTCATTGACGGAAAAAGGAATTGATTTTCAGACCGCTCTCAAAGAAATGGATAAATGGGCCAAGAGATGGGAAAGCAATAACCATTAATGCAAATTCGATATAACTGAATGGAAAGGTGTGATAGATTGAACGTCCTTCTTTTCGGAGCTACGGGCATGGTCGGACAGAGCGTGCTGCGCGAATGCCTTCTCGATCCTCAAGTTCATAGCGTGCTAGCCGTAGGTAGAAACACCACCGGTCAGAATCATCCCAAATTGCACGAACAGGTTCATGCTAATCTTCTGGATCTAACTGACATTGAGCATAGACTATCGGGCTTCGACGCTTGTTTTTTCTGCCTTGGTGTCTCTTCCGCGGGTATGAGCGAAGATCGCTATCGGGCAATAACCTATGATATTACCATGCATGTTGCTGAGACATTAGTGAGATTGAACCCTAACATGTCGTTCTTCTATGTAACAGGAATGGGAACAGATAGTACGGAAAATGGCCGCAGTATGTGGGCACGGGTGAAGGGCAAAACGGAGAATGATTTGCTTAAGCTTCCATTTAAGGCGGCTTACATGTTCCGTCCAGGAGGTATTCTTCCATTGCATGGCGTCAAGTCCAAGACCAAACTGTACCAGAGCATTTACACCATAACGAAACCTCTCTACCCTTTGTTAGAAAAATGGTTCCCAAATTCGATTACGACTTCAGAAAAGATCGGACGCGCAATGATCAAAATTGCCAAGCAAGGTTATCCAAAATCAATCATTGAGAGTAGTGATATCAATCTCATTTGATGAATCTCCCATAAATGTGGGGCTGTCCAAAGTGAATATTATGCCTCTCTTCCCTTTTCTGTCCTTTTCTAGGGTAGCCAGAAGTCCCCAAGTGAACGTCGATTCGCTATTTGGACGAAAAACACCCGGATTCATGAGGAAGAGGAACGACAAGGCGTTATTTCACTCTTTTTTGCCTCCGGATCGTTTATTTTGATCAAATAGCGCCCTCTCGTTCCCCTTATTGGGTTTCAAGCGCAGATTTCCCAAAATTACGAATCGACGTTCCGCTAACTAGAGCTCGGGTGACATTCCCTTGGAATTGGCGATTATGAGTATGATAGAGCTACTACATATATAATAAATGGTTACATTCACGAGAGGAGAAGATCATGGTTACTGCTGATGAAATTAGAAGCATCGCGCTGTCTTTACCGGAAACGGAAGAACAAGACCATTGGGAAAAACCTTCCTTTCGTGTACGCAGCAAAATTTACGCGGTTATCCAACCAGATGGTTTATCACTCGTGATTAAAACGACCAAAGAGGATCGAGCGGCTTACACCACGATGGATCCTGATGCTTATCAGATGCCAGACAGCTTCCAAAACTTAGCGTTCATGATTTTACGAATGGATCGTGTCCATCCTGAGGAATGTCGTAATATGCTTACGCTAGCCTGGAGTCTTGTAGCTCCTAAGAAGGTCGTAAAAGCTTTTAATGAAAAAGGGCAAGAGTTAAAACAAGATTAACTTACATAAACAGCTGCTTAACGCTTGGAAACCCAAGCGTTTTTTTATTGTTTGCATAGTCAATAGCCTATTGACTGCGAATTGAAAATGATTTAAGCTACACATATGATTTATCGATGAATGAATTATTCATTTAAAAATAAGAACGAGGTGCACGAATGAATAAAAAACATTTAGTTTGGGATCTGCTCCTACGAAAGCTAAATCAGCGTAAAAATGCTAAGAAACTTAACTTCCATACGCCAAATGGCATCGCCCAGGAACGATTCATTCAGATTGGCGGCATTGATCAGTGGATCACCATTCGCGGGGAGGATCGCAGCAAGCCCGTCCTGTTCTTCATTCACGGCGGTCCCGCATCAACTTATACCGTCTTCTCTCCATTGCTGCGTTCATGGGAGAAGCACTTTACCATCGTCCAATGGGACCAGCGCGGTGCAGGTAAGACATTCCGCAGGAATGGTGTGAATGGAAGCGGAGAAATTACTTTTGACAGCCTCGCACATGATGGGCTTGAGGTTGCCGAATTCCTATGCGAACATCTCAATCAAGAAAAAATTATTCTTGTTGGCAGCTCTGTGGGCAGCTGTATAGGTGTCATGATGGTTAAGCGCCGACCAGACCTCTTCCATGCCTATGTAGGGACTGATCAGAATGTCGGCCCAGATCCGGATCATTTGTCGTATCAGATGACACTGGAAGGACTTCGAACTGCTGGGAACAAAAAGGGCATGCTGGCGATCGAGAGAATTGGACCTGATCCCTCGCAGTGGAGCCGCAAAGACTTCGATGAAATGAACCAATGGATCATTAAATCTATTACAACGGTTCCTAATATGATTATGGACATCATGCTGCCTGCTATTCTGTCGTCGCCGGGCCACACCATACGTGATATTATAGACATTTTCAAAGGCATGAACTTCTCCTTGGACTTTCTTTTTGATGAACTCATGACCTTTGACGTCCGCAAACTCGGGTTGGAATTTGACATACCTTTCTTCATCTTCCAAGGTGATACTGATGCCATAACACCAACCGCTTTAGCCCAAGCCTTTTTCGATGATATTATTGCTCCTCACAAAGAAATGGTTCTTATCCAAAATGCAGGCCATCTCGCAGCCTTTGCACGAACGGAGCAATTTCTAGATGAACTTAGGATGAGGATAAGTCCACTAGTAGACTCGGCAAGCAAGAAGGATGATGTTTCACTTCAACTTAAGAAGACTATATAATAAGTTTATTGAAATGAAATTATGCAGATCGGAGATTGACAGCCATTGTCCCCATTAAATGAACAACAATTAACTCAGATACGTGATGATCGCAGAGAACAGATCAAGAAAGCTGCTCTTACCGTATTTGCCCGCCACGGAATCGCAGGAACCAAAATGAGCATGATCGCGGCAGAAGCTGGCATCAGTCAAGGCCTCTTCTACCGTTACTATAGCTCCAAAGATTCGCTATTCACTGCACTCGTTCAAGAACTCATGGAAGAAGCAGGCAAGGAAATTGCTTACATTGCTCAAATACCTGGCACTCCCGTGGAACAAATTAATGCGTTGACTCAAGGAATGCTGGATGAGGACAATAAGCATGCTTTCATGCTTATTCAACAGGCACGAAAAACGGATGATGTACCCGAAGAGGTGAAGCAAGCCCTTGAACAGCATTCCCCGAAAGTTCTTATTGATCAGCTAGTCCCTATTTTTATCAAAGGGCAGCAAGCAGGAGAATTCTCTGAAGGTGATCCCCGGGAACTGTTGTCGTGGTATTTTAACATCATCAACAGTCTGATTATGCAAGAACAAGAATATGAGGAGTATGGGTTTCCAAGCGTGGATATTCTCATGCGGATTATTACGAAATAATGCTCCGCTTTGCCATACCAATTGACATTGAAAAAAAGGAATGTTATAAAGATAGGGATGGCACTCGAAGACTGAGAGTGCTAATAATCATCTCTGACTAATTTCTACATATTTGAAAGGAGATCTCCCATTGGAAAAGAAACAGTTTCAAGCTGAATCCAAACGCTTATTGGAAATGATGATCAATTCGATTTATACGCAAAGAGAGATATTTCTAAGAGAGCTTATCTCCAATGCCAGCGATGCTATCGACAAAATTTACTACAAAGCTTTAACCGATGACACGTTGGTATTTGACAAAGATAGTTATTTCATTAAAGTGGTTGCTGACAAAACGAATCGCACACTGACGCTGCGTGATACTGGTATTGGTATGACGAAGGAAGATTTGGAGAATAACCTGGGGATCATTGCGAAGAGCGGATCTTTGGCCTTTAAAAAAGAAAATGAAGCAAAAGACGGTCACAATATCATTGGCCAGTTCGGTGTTGGCTTCTATTCAGCGTTTATGGTTGCAGATGTCGTTACGGTTACTAGTAGAGCTTTAGGCAGCGATGTTGCTTACAAGTGGGAGTCCACTGGCGCTGATGGCTACACAATCGAAACAGCTGAGAAAGACGAAGTGGGCACGGAGATCATCCTGAAAATTAAGGATAATACGGAAGATGAGAACTTCGATGAGTATTTAGACGAGTATCGTTTAAAAGCGATCATCAAAAAGTACTCCGATTTCATCCGTTACCCTATTAAAATGGACATTACCGGAAAAAGGCTGAAAGAAGGCAGCGAAAGCGAATTCGAGGATTACCAAGAAGAGCAGCATGTCAACAGCATGGTTCCAATTTGGAGAAAAAACAAAAGTGAACTGACTCCGGAAGATTACGAGAAGTTCTACCACGAGAAACATTACGGCTTCGATAAGCCGCTCAAACATATTCACGTTAGCGCTGATGGCGCTGTGGTCTATCAAGCTATCCTCTTTATCCCAGAAAATATTCCTTTTGACTATTATTCCAAAGAATATGAAAAAGGCTTAGAGCTCTACGCTAATGGCGTATTGATCATGAACAAATGTGCGGACCTGCTTCCTGACTATTTCAGCTTCGTTAAAGGAATGGTTGATTCCGAAAGCCTATCGCTCAATATTTCCAGAGAAATGCTGCAGCATGACCGTCAATTGAAACTGATTGCCAAAAACATTTCGAGCAAGATCAAAGGCCAGCTGCAAAGCCTGCTGAAGGACGAAAGAGAGAAATATGAGCAATTCTACAAATCCTTCGGCCGACAGCTCAAATTCGGCGTCTACAGCGATTACGGAAGCCATAAGGACGTCCTGCAGGATCTATTGATGTTCCATTCCTCCAAGGAGAAAAAGCTGGTTACCTTGGACGAATACGTGGCAAGAATGCCGGAAGATCAGAAGTACATTTACTATGCTTCTGGAGAATCGATGGAAAGAATCGATAAGCTTCCACAAACAGAGCTAGTCACAGATAAAGGCTATGAGATTTTGTATTTCACTGATGATATCGATGAATTTGCGATCAAAATGATCATGACCTACAAAGAAAAAGAATTTAAATCCGTTTCAAGCGGTGATCTTGGTATTGAAATGGATGACAGCCAAACGGAAACCGATGCTGACAAAAATGACAACAAAGAGCTTTTCGATTATATGAAAGACCTGTTGTCAGGCAAAGTTACAAATGTAAAAGCATCCAAGCGTCTTAAAAAGCACCCTGTGTGCTTATCCACCGACGGCGATGTGACGATCGAAATGGAAAAAATCTTAAATGCAATGCCGAATAATCCTAACGTGAAGGCTGAGAAAGTACTGGAAATCAACGTCAATCACGAAGTATTCGCTTCCTTAAAAGACGCTTTTGACAAAGACAAAGAGAAGCTGAATCTTTATACGGCCCTGCTCTACAATCAAGCGCTCTTAATCGAAGGATTGCCTCTTCAAGATCCGGTTGAATTTACGAACGATATCTGCAAAATCATGGTTTAATACGATTAAAGCACTACAACTATTACGTTGTAGTGCTTTTTTTTATAGGATCAACCACTCTTGTAGTCGGGAAAGGTTTCCTTTACCTCATATTGTTTCTTCGAGTCCGAGTTTGCATACACATAAGCCAATAAGCGATCTTGATCAATTCCGAGAGAGCTAGCCACCTTTACGATATCTAATTCATAAGAAATGTTTGGAATTTGATTGGACTTGACGGACATATGCTTCAACCATCCTTCGAATAATGTAATTAATGGTAAATCAATCTGTAAATATGATATAGTTTTCTTACAAGCATAAATCGGTACGATAAAGGCAAAACCACTGAAAAGTGGCGACGCAAAGCTACAGGGACTAAAATGGCATTCTTTGAATGTCCAAAATGTCAGCCAGCTACCGCCTCCGTCCGATTCATGTAGAAAGACTAGGAGGGAACAAAGATGATAGGAAAAATTACGGTGGATGGTAATATGAGTTTAGATGTACAACAATTGATTGATAACTTGCATCTTCCAGAAAGTGATCTTTTGAATATGTTCTCCTTTAAGTTTGATAACAACGTTTTAACCCCTGATGAAGCTATTCGGTTTATTCATTTTCTCAGAAGTGAACTGGACAAACGCACTCAATAAAGGAATTATGCACGAAAGCATACAAAAATACAGTCGGTTGATGTCTAAAGATTTACTTTTTTTAAATAAATTTTAATCGCACGATTGTTGATATTATGGGAAAAAATGAGAAAAGACAACGGGAATCCCGCTGTCTTTTTCTTATTTTTTGTCATATTTAGAGATTAAATTATTAATTTTTGATTTATTTATCCCGGAGCAGTCCGGTGTCATGCTTTCCCAATATTTGCGTTAACTCCTTCAAGAACATATTAATGTCCTTAAACTGTCGGTATACGGAGGCAAAGCGAATGTACGCCACTTCATCGACGGGGTACAGCTGTTCCATGACGATTTCTCCAATGCTTAAACTATCCACTTCAGCATGAGCCGTGGTGCGAAGCTGCATTTCCACTTCAGATACCATCATCTCAAGCCTCTCCATCGATACCGGGCGCTTCTCACAAGCTCGAATCAAGCCTCTTAATATTTTCTCTCGACTAAATTCTTCCCTACTTCCATCTTTCTTAATCACGATTAACGGCGTTTCTTCCACCATCTCAAATGTGGTGAATCTTCTCGCGCACTTCTCACATTCTCGACGACGACGAATCGATTTGTTTTCATTGGCTGAACGTGAATCAAGAACTTTCGTACCGGAATAGTCACAGAACGGACACTTCATTCGCTATCTCTCCTTTCTCTTCTTTGATCTATTACCATATGTTACATGTCATGAACTTGAGAGATATGCACACAATACTATTACCAAACGACAAGGAGGTGAACAGACATGGGCGCAGGACAATCCCGCAGCAGCAATACATTAGTCGTTCCTCAAGCTAACGCAGCGTTGGATCAGTTGAAATACGAAGTAGCTCAAGAGCTAGGTATCGCCATCCCTCAAGATGGATATATGGGCAATATGGCTACTCGTGATGCTGGTTCTATTGGTGGTAACATCACTCGTCGACTAGTACAAATCGCTGAGCAATCCTTGGCTGGTCAATTCAAGTAATCTTGAATCCTAGCTACTGAAGCTCAAAAACAGGAAGTATTGGACTCTAAGCCCCCAAAAGGAGCTAGTCCAATGCTTCTTTGTTTTTGAAGAGGAATCGGAATCCTAATCCTTATTTACCCCATTGCTGAGAATAAAGCTTCGTGTATTTTTCGTAATAATAGAGCACCCGCTGTACATAATGACGTGTTTCTCCGAATGGAATTTGATTAATATGCTCTTCCGAACCATCCCAAATGTCATTTTGCTTCCATTTATTCACATTCCCTTGACCTGCATTATAAGCCGCAATCGCATAAATTAAATTACCATTATAATGCTTCTTAAGCCAGCTTAAATACCAAGAACCAAGATTAATATTTACGTCCACTTTTAATAAATCTTCCTGCACATGAGGCCCTAAATTCGTGGATTCAACAATCCACTCTGCGGTGTCAGGCATAAGCTGCATAAGGCCTAATGCCCCTTTTCTTGACTCCAAATGATATTTGTAATTCGTCTCGACCCTAATAATCGCAGCAATTAAAAATGGATCTATATTGTGTTTCGCCGCGCTCTGCCTAATTTCCTGCTCAAAGTAGATCGGGTACACCTTTCTTCCGATAAAATCGCTATTCATAAAGAGAACCAGAACAAAACAGACAAGAAGCAGGGCAAAAACTCGTTTTTTACGTAAAAAGGTCATGAAAGCCCCTTCTCTAGCCAAAACCGCTCCAATTCAGCGTTAGTTTCTTCCCATGTACCACTGTTGTCAATGACAACATCCGCGAATTTGCGTTTCTCCTCTATGGACATCTGAGCATCTATGCGATTATTCGCCGCACTTTCCGTCAGTCCATCTCGATGCATAAGCCGCTCCAACTGGACTGGACGTGGCACATAAACAACCATAACTTCTTGAAACATGAAGGATAAATTAGATTCGATTAATAAAGGGACATCGACCACAACAAGTTTGTCTGGAAATTGCCGTTCATAGGCTTCCATCTGTTCACGAATTTGTGCACGAATTGGCGGATGCAGAATACTTTCCAGCTGCTTGCGTGCCTCGGTATTACCAAAAATGATCTCGCCAAGCTTCTTGCGATGGAGCGATCCGTCAGCCTGAAGAACGACTTGTCCAAAATGTGCAGCAACCTGTTCAAGAACAGGGCTGCCGGGCTCGACGACATCGCGGGCTATGGTATCCGCATCTACTAATAGGGCGCCGCGGCTAACCAGCATGGCGCTAACCGTGCTTTTGCCGCAAGCGATTCCTCCTGTTAACCCGATATTCATGGGCAAATCTCTCCTAACGTGCGTCCTACAACATTTTCAAAAGACCCATAATAATGAGTACACATCCCGGAAGTATAGACAGTTTCTTCATCCAATTCATCTCCGCATACCGTAAACCAAACCGCAAACCTAATGCAATAAATGAACCACTTGATATCGAAATGACGGAAGCCGTTAACAGTGGAACGAAACCGATTAATGCTGCTCCAATGCCTGCACCGAACGCATCCAATGATAGCGCCAAACCAAGCAAGGTAGCCTCTGAAGCCGAAATATTACCCGATTTGTCAACGTCTGCAATGGATGGTGTTCGCAAAATTTGAATAACAAGTCCGAAGCGTTTCAGCTCGATATTCAGTATTTCCTTCGTTCGTTGCAAAGTATCAAACGTGAGAATCTCTCCAGAACCAGGATGCTTACCCTCTTGTGAAGGATGAACACCGCTTATCGATGCTTGATCTAAAGATGCGACTCCCCCTCGTTCCTGAGACTCTTGAGGCTTTTGTTGTCTCGTTTGAGCTAATGCCCAGATGCCAATCCCAATCAAGATGAGAGCACCGATACGCTTAGCTACCAAGGGAGACATGAAGGAAGACATCAGTACACCGATCTGCATCGAGATGTAGATAATGATACCAGACCAAAGCGATATAATCCCAATGGATAGGAGTGGAATTCGTATTTTACGTAATCCATACATCACACCGACACCGAAGCCGTCCAAAGAAACTGCGAAAGCAAGAATAAGTAGTGAAACTACAGGAAGCATAATACCCCTCCTAAGAGTTTTACCTAGAAACTAGCTTATAAGCCGTTTGTCTAGGCTAAGTACTCCATATCATATGGGGAGGGGAGGCTTCACGTGCCTATTTCTCTGACTTCTTTCGAATTCTAGTCTGCTTTAACGGTTGGCAGGTTGGGCAAATATGCGTTCCTCTGCCGCCAACAACGGTTTTGTAGATCTCACTCCCGCATGTTTTACAGGCTTGAGACTGTCTGCCATAAATGTTCAGTTGATGCTGGAACAAGCCAATTTCGCCTTGTCCATTCACATACGATTTAATGGAGGATCCTCCAACTTCAACTGATTCACTAAGTGTGCGAATGATAGCTGAGTGAAGGAGTACGAGTTCCTTCTTGCTCAGCGAGGAGGCTTCACGTTCTGGATGGATGCCAGCCAAGAAAAGGGACTCGTCTACATAAATATTCCCAATACCTACGATATATTCTTGATTGAGCAGCAGCGGTTTAATCTTGGTCGAACGATGAGCGATCCGGTCTCGGAAAGCCTCGAAGGTGAAGCCTTCATCAAGAGGTTCAAGTCCGAGCTTATGCAGCGGAGGCTGCGTGAGCTCTTCGCCTTTGGGAAACAAATGCATCGTACCAAATTGTCTAACGTCCTTATAGCGGAGCTCGCTGCCATCGGTGAAGCGGAACAACACATGGGTGTGCTTCTCCAACGGATCTTCACCGTCATATAGACCGTACCGTCCTTCCATCCGAAGATGCGAAACCATGACGTAATCGGTAAATATGAAGCGCAGAAATTTCCCTCTGCGTTCTATCGTCTCCACCGTCTGACCTTGCAGCAGAACCTCAAACATATGAATATCGTCCGGCTTTTGGATGATGCGAGGCAGTCTGACCTGAACATGCTCAATCGTTTTACCGGTGATTAGATTGTTCAGCGTACGTCTGACCGTTTCGACTTCGGGTAGTTCAGGCACGGATGTTCACCTCTTCTTTGTGTGATGATTGACCTAGCGTGCGAGATGGAGAGACCGAGAGAGCCAGATTGGCTCGCTCAGCGGTAAAATCCACCAGCCTCGCCGATTTCAGGTGCTGAGAGGACCGAAATGATCCTATCAGCACCCACGGCATCGCCGGAGCCGCTGAGAGCGCCGATTTGGACCGCTCAGCGGAAATTTACACCAGATTTGCTGATTTCAGGTGCTGAGAGGACCGAAATGTTCCTCTCAGCATCTCACAGCATCGCCGGAGTCGGTGAGAGCGTCGATTTGGACCGCTCAGCGACAATACCACCAGATTCACCGATATCGGTGCTGAGATTGTCCGTTAACGCTGTTATTCAGCGTTATCACACCTCATCGAGCAAAATATAGGAACTAGTATTGAAAAACAACGCTATTAGCAACAAATTCACCCATAACCCCCAGCTTAGCCCTAGTTAGCATTGTTTTTCAGCGTTAATGTGACGATTGACACATCTGAGCCATATTTAACGCTGATAATCGGGAGCCACATTTATAAGTACTAGTGCTTTACTTACTTAGCATCGTACCAAGTAAGGCCGAAGTCAACATCCGCGCTCAGCGGGACATCCAGCTTAAGGGCTGCAGCCATGACTTCCGGTACTAAGCTGCGCATGGTCTCAAGCTCCTCTTCTGGGACTTCAAAGACGAGCTCATCGTGTACTTGAAGCAGCATGCGGCTCTTGAGTCCATCTTGTTTCAAACGGTCGGCCATCTGGACCATGGCAAGTTTAATGATATCAGCAGCCGTACCTTGTATCGGCGTATTCATCGCTGTTCGTTCTGCAAAGGAACGCAGATTAAAGTTCGATGCCGTGATCTCGGGAAGATAGCGGCGGCGCTGCAGCAAGGTCGTGACATAACCGTCCCTGCGAGCATCCTTCACGATCTCATCCATATATTTGCGAACCCCTTGGAAAACAGCAAAATATTGTTCAATGAACTGAGCTGCATCCCTGCGGGTAATGTCTAAGTTCTGGGACAAGCCGTAGTCGCTGATGCCGTACACGATCCCGAAGTTAACGGCTTTGGCCTGACGGCGCATGTTCGCGTCGACGGCGCTCTCTTCCACCCCGAAGACGTCCATGGCTGTCTTCGTGTGGATGTCCATATTCTGAAGGAACGCTTCCTTCAGATTGTCATCCTGCGAGATGTGCGCAAGCACGCGCAGCTCGATCTGTGAGTAATCCGCAGCAAGAATGTACCATCCAGGCTCGGATGGAACGAATACCTTGCGGATCTTACGACCTTCCTCCAGACGAATAGGAATATTCTGGAGGTTCGGGAACTGGCTGCTGAGCCGGCCCGTGGCGGCAATCGTCTGCCGGTAATAGGTATGCACCTTACCGGTCTCCGGCCGCACCTCTTTGAGCAGCCCTTCGACGTACGTCGATTGCAGCTTCGCAAGCGAACGGTAGTTCAAAATCTCCCCTACGACTTCGTGGTAGGGCGCAAGGCGCTCCAGCACCTCGGCATCCGTCGAGTAGCCGGTCTTGGTCTTCTTCCAAGCTGGCAGCCCCAGCTTCTCGAACAAGATCTCGCCGAGCTGCTTCGGCGAGTTGATGTTGAACTCTACGCCGGCGAGCGTGTAGATGCGGGTCATGATCGCATCCAGCTTGCCTACAAGCTCCACGCCGAACGCTTTAAGCCCCTCGGCATCCAACGCTATGCCGCGCAGCTCCATCTCCGCGAGCACGCCCGCTAGAGGCAGCTCTAGCTCGTAGAAGAGGCTATGCATCTCGCTCTTCTCCAGCTCTTCGCGCAGCACGGGCACGATGCGCGCAATGGCCATCGCTTTGCGACCCAAGTGGTCGCTAAGCGCAGCAAGCTCAGGCAAGCGAAACTTCGCCCCCTTGCCAAACACTTCCTCGTCGGTCTTAACGCCCGGCAGGCTGTACTTGCCCGTCAAGCCGCTCAAGCTAAGATTCGACTCTGTCGGATCGAGTAAGTAAGCGGCCAACAGAGCATCGAAATCCACACCTTTGAGGTGGATACCTTGCCAAGCCAGCACCAGCTGGGCACGGTGTTGGTCGAAGAGCTGCTTCTTCTTGGAATCATCGCTTAGCCAATTGCGCAGCGGCTCGCCCGCTTCACTCTTCAGCAGCGCTAAGGGCACGAAGTAAGATGTATTCGTATCTCCATCATACGTAAACCAGACAACGCCAACCCCCACAGCTTGATGGGGATTTTCCCCAACAGCCTCAACATGGATCGCTGCGTTATCGCCTATTTTGCCAATCAGTTCTTCCATGTTGTCTTCCGTGACAACAACCGCATCCAAACTCTCGACAACTTGTTCCTCATCCACACTGCTTGGCCCGAAATCCATCTTCTCCAGGAGGGATTTGAACTCCAGCTTGCGGAACATACTGGATAAAGCTTGTCCATCAAAGCCATCGTAGCGGAAAACATCCCACTCGGTTTCCATCGGCACTTCACGGAAAATCGTCGCAAGTTCCTTACTCATAATGGCACTTTGCGCATGCTCCTCGACTTTTTCCTTCATTTTGCCTTTGAGGCTTGATGCATTAGCAAGCACTTCTTCTACGGTTCCAAACTCATGCAGCATCTTGAGTGCCGTTTTTTCCCCAACACCCGGAATACCTGGAATATTATCCGACGTATCGCCCATCAACCCTTTGAGGTCGATGATTTGCGCTGGCGTGAGGCCGTATTTCTCTTTTATTTCAGCAGGGTTATAAAGATCAACTTCACTAATTCCTTTACGTGTGATCGCAACGGTCACATGCTCGGAAGCCAGCTGCAGCATATCCTTATCTCCCGAAACCAGAAGCACCTTCTCGCCTCTTTCATCAGCTGCCTTGGTCAAGGTTCCAATAATATCGTCAGCCTCGTAGCCTGTCAGCTCAAACTGTGGAATCTTGAAAGCTTTAAGCAGCTCTTTGATCAACGGAAACTGCTCGGAGAGCTCAGACGGCGTTTTGGCACGTCCACCCTTATATTCCGTATATTCTTTGTGTCTAAACGTTATTTTCCCAGCGTCGAACGCAACGAGAAAATGCGTAGGCTTTTCTTCTTCTATTAATTTCAGCAGCATCGTTGTAAATCCATAAACCGCATTCGTGTGTAAACCACTGGAATTACTGAGCAAAGGCAAAGCATAAAAAGCTCGATTCGCGATAGAGTTACCATCAATAATAATAAGCTTATCCATAAGTTCGCACCCCGATTTTTGACATACTTCCTTCATCATAGCATACGAAATTAAAATAAAAAAACGGTTCCGCACATAAACATGTATGGAATCCATTATTCAATGGGCCGCTCTTCAGAAGGAGGTTCTCCATATGAGCCCTTTTTTCTCACCAATACGCAAAAAGGTTATTTTTTTCGATATGAATAATACGATTCTGGATCGCAGACAATGCTTTGATTCGGCTTTCCTTGAAGTCATGAACGACTTTACGGCGAGATGGGATCCAGGCGAAATGCTTTTTACCAGCCAAGAAGCCCTGCAAAGCTATAAGATGGAGTGGAGCCGTCACCGAAAGGCACCGATTAGGAGCCCCATATCCCCTGATGAGCTGCGCCACATTTGTTTACGTAAAGCTCTTCAACCTATGCCGGTGAACGTCAGTCCTGCCTTTACACGATCTTTTTTCGAACAGGTAGAAGAACAGGAAGATAACTTCGTTGCCCTCTTTCCCGGCGTTGAAGACACACTTGAGGCATTATCACATAACTATAAACTGGCTATCATCAGTAATGGAAATCGGAAAAGGTTGCAGAGTAACTTGGAGAAAATGAAACTCACCAGGTGGATCGATCAAGATCGGTTATTTAGTTCAGAGAAGGATGGACCGCGAAAGCCGCACCCCGCTATCTTTGAGAGAGCCCTAAAGACGATGAGCACGGCTTCAAACCAAAGTGTTATGGTTGGAAATTCGTGGCGTAACGATGTGGTGGGGGCCGCGTCAAGCGGCATGGATGCGATTTGGATACATCCGGGGAATATCAAGAAAATATCCGAGCGCCGAATCGGTAAACAGAAGGTCATTATTATCCGTTCTTTTAAACAATTGTTATACACTTTCTAATTCAAGGCCACTTGAGCCAATTTTTTCAAAATAATAAATACTTCCTTGATGCGCTTTTGCTTTCTTTTTAAGTAGGGCGGCTGTTTGGGAAATATGTTCGAGTGAAATGGGAGATTCACATACACAAACGACTAAAGAGAGCGAAAGCGTAACTCCCTCGCTCTTTACCTTGTTGCCGCTCCGATCCCATACATACTCCCACTCCTCATCCTCATAGAACATCTGCACACCTTGTTCGAAGCGGCGAATGATTTCCTGACACAGTTGTTTTGGAGAAAACGTGGAAGAGATCGCGATAAAATCATCGCCTCCTACATGCCCGACAAAATCATGCGGAGTCCCACAAACCGCAATGGATTGCTGCATAATATCAGCTGTATATTGAATCAGTTGGTCCCCTTTTTGAAATCCAAACCGATCATTGAACCATTTGAAGTAATCCAAATCCGCATATACCACATGAAACGGCTTGTTCTCACTTATCCTCTTGTTCAATTCGCGATTGATTTGCAAATTCCCTGGCAGTCCTGTTAGTGGATTGGCCACGCGCGCAGACTCCATTCGTACATTCGTTATACTCTCAAGAATCGTTCTGATGGATGCTACTCCTCCCATCTTCCCATTGCTTGTAACGATGACTAGGTCGTACAAGTGGTTTATTGCGCGTGAGGTAGCCATCTGTGATACTTCTTCAACAGGCATCAACTCGTCCACGATTAGCGGCGATTCATCCATAATACTGTCAATGGTTCGATTCCAGAACAAGGAGAAGGCGTATTGACCAGTTAATTGTTGAAATAAGCGGTCTCTCATCATGAGGCCAATCGGCACCTCTTCATCCACGATGACAGCACCCACTGCCTCTTGATTTTTTTTGAAGTAATCCACCACTTCCGAAATCAGTTTTTTCTTGTCAAACACTTTCACAGGAGTTTTCAGGTCGCCAATGCTCCAAGTCATACTGCTTCCTTGTACTTTGCGATGCTGCCAAATCAACATTTTATGGATGTCCTGCACCAGCGCGGGAGATTCATTTGGCTTTCCAAGCAAATAGCCTTGGGCATAATGCACGCCGAGCCGAGTTAATTTGGTTAGTTCGTCCGCATGTTCAATGCCTTCAGCGATGAGGGAAATGTTCATTTTATGGGCAAAAGTAACGAATGTTTCAAGGATATACTCTTTTACTTTGTTTTTATGTATATTTTCAATGAGAGAACGATCAATCTTAATAAAATCAGGCTGAAGTTCCGCAATCGCTTGTAGGGAGGAATATCCCGCACCAGCATCATCTATGGCAATTCGATAGCCTTGTTTACGGTAATGCTCCAGAATCTTTTGAGCTAAGGAGGAATCCTCAATCGAACTTCTTTCCGTAATTTCAAAAACGACATTGCTTGGACGGAGTCCGTATTTCTGTAAAATCTCAAGCGTTTTACCAGGAACAAATCCAGGATCGTAAAGCACTTGTGATGAAATATTGATAAAAAGCAATTGCTGCGGATGCTCCAAAATGGATCCTTTAATCGCTTTTTCACGAGCAAGCTGCTCAAGCATGTAGAGCTCCCCTTGCTGCTCTGCGAATTGAAACATGGCCAAAGGTGAATGAAAGGGACTATCTTTGGGACCTCGCGTTAACGCTTCATACCCCATTACTTGACCATCCTGCAGCGAGATAATAGGCTGATAAACGGAATATATGTACTCTTTATCTATCATCTTATAGAATTGTTCCAGCATTTCTGACTGAACCTTCATGTCCATCATCCCTTACCTGAATATACTTATTTCTCTAGTCTATCAAATCAAATGACTGGCTTTATTATCCATATGTAAAATGTATGTAAAGACTTCAAAAAAAAAAGAGGGAATTCAATCTTTTTCCCGAAAAAGAGAAGGATGGATTGTTAGGTGCGTACAATGTACAAGCACGGAAAGGATTTGAAATGGAACAACAAGTAAAAATCTTGGCGGTAGATGACCGCTACGAGAACTTGCTGGCTCTGAATAGCATTCTGGCCTCTTCCAACTATGACGTTATTTCTCTGCAATCGGGCGAGGAAGTTCTGAGATATCTATTAAAAGAACCCGCTGATCACATCGCTGTAATCTTGATGGATGTGCAAATGCCTGGACTTAGCGGCTTCGAGACGGCCGAACTGATCAAGCAGCGAAAAGCTTGTCAGGATATTCCCATCATCTTCCTAACGGCTCTCAGCACCTCTATTGAGCATGTTTTGAAGGGCTACCATGTGGGCTCTATTGATTATTTATTCAAACCTATTCATCCTAAAATGCTGCGCATGAAAGTCGATGGCTTCGTTAACATGCACCTCAATCATCAAAAAATCAAATATCAAAGTGAACTGCTGCATAAGCGAACGCTAGATCTCGAAGAGACCAACCGCAAGTTAGCTGAAGCGGAAGAGAAATTAAAGCAGCAAAATTTTCTTTTGGAACAATGGGTGGAAGAGAGAACCTCCGAATTAGTGGATGCCCATGAAAAGCTCATAAAATCACAGGAACACTTCAAGAAAATGTTCATACTCTCTCCTTCTTTGATGGCTATTCGCCGTCTACCTGATCTCACCTATCTCGAAATTAATGAAAGCTGGAAACAATATACAGGCTATGGCGATGAAATCATTGGAACAACACTAGATCTCTTACGAGCTGAAGTGGGTGATACAAGGAACTGTAATGATGTCATCCATAATTGCAAGGTCAAGTATGAAACCAAGTCCAAGGAAATTCGAACAGCCCTGCTTTCAACGGAAATTATCGATATTGAAAATGAAAGCTGCTTGCTCGAAGTTGCCGTCGATATCACGGAAAGCTTGCGATTTGAATCGGAAATGGCTCGTCTAGCTCAACTCAATCTAGTTGGGGAAATGGCCGCCGGTATTGCCCACGAGATTCGCAACCCGATGACGACCATTCGCGGCTTTCTCCAATTATTTCAAGAGAACGATCGTCATATGCAAAAAGAATACATCCCTATCATGCTAGAAGAGTTGGACAGAGCGAACGAGATTATTACCGAATATTTATCTCTGGCCAAAAATAAGCAATCCCATCAACAACCTGAAAATATCAATCGTATTATCGAAATGCTCATCCCCCTCATCCAAGCTGAAGCCGTCATGTCCGGCAAGCATGTTCATTTCCAATTCAAGGATTGTCCTGTTATTCAACTCGACGATAAAGAAATGCGTCAACTCATATTGAATATGTGTATGAATGGTTTGGAAGCAATGAGCCTCGGCGGTAAGCTGAGAATTGAAACCTACACCGAGACAGAACACGTCGTTCTACTTATTGCTGATGAAGGTATAGGAATTAATGAGGAACATCTGGAGAAGCTAGGAAGACCTTTCTTCACGACCAAAGATGAAGGTACGGGGCTTGGTTTAGCTATTTGCTACAGCATCGCTGCCAGGCATCATGCTTCGATTGAAGTTCAATCAAGTGAGAAAGGAACAACCTTCCTTATTCGCTTTCCAATTACCGCCTCACAAACATGAAAAAGGGACGCTCACAAGTCATGATGACTTAGGAGCGTCCCTTCTATATTGGAATTACTTACACATTCAAGTCTTTGCGTTTCCCCGTGACCATATAAATAACACCTTCACCGATATTCGTTGTGTGATCAGCTACACGCTCTAAGAAATGAGCAACAAACAATAAATGGGTCAACTGACGGTTACGATTGTAATCAGAGCCCATCATCCCCATCAATTCCTGCATCACCGAGCTGTATAGTTTATCCACGCGGTCATCTTTCTCGGCAAGCGCAGCAGCCCTGTGAACATCGCGTTCTGTATAAGAGACTAGGCTCTCATGCAGCATCTCAATGGCAATATCGGCCATTTGAGGAATGACTTCGAGCGGCTTAACAAGCTCTTCTCCAGCAAGACGGATCGTAGTCTTTGCAATATCTACGGCATGATCAGCAATTCGTTCCAAGTCTGTAGCGATTTTCATAGCTGTTCCAATGATTCGCAGATCACTTGCCATTGGTTGTTGTAAAGCAATTAATCGAAGGCAAAGCTCATCGATAGTTGTTAAATAATCATCAATGAGATCATCATTCTTAATGACTTGCCGTGCCGCATTCTCATCGAACTTGGCCAACGACTCCACGGACTTAAGAATCAAATCCTTTACGCTTTCCCCCATATCCTGCAATTCTTTTTGCAAAACTGACAATGATTGATGAAACCCAGGTCTTGCGTCCATTTTGCGTCTCTCCCCTCAGTTGTAGTTAACCGAATCTTCCCGTAATGTAATCTTCCGTACGTTGATCATTCGGATTGGTAAAAATCTTATCCGTCTTGTCCGTTTCCACTAAGTATCCATTAAGGAAGAAAGAGGTCATATCCGAAATCCTTGCTGCCTGCTGCATGTTGTGCGTAACGATGATGATGGTGTATTTCTCTTTCAAAGTTTGTGTCAACTCTTCAACTTTGAGCGTTGAGATGGGATCTAGCGCCGACGTAGGCTCATCCATAAGAAGTACATCGGGTTCTACAGCTAGCAACCGTGCGATACATAAACGCTGTTGTTGTCCGCCGGACAGGCCTAGAGCAGATTTATGCAAACGATCCTTTACTTCATCCCATAAAGCCGCTTGTACAAGACTGCGCTCTACAATTTCGTCTAGGACGGCTTTCTTCTTCGTACCATGGATGCGAGGGCCGTATGCAATGTTGTCATAAATGCTCATCGGAAATGGATTTGGACGTTGAAATACCATCCCTACGCGCTTACGCAGTGAAACAACATCGGAATCGGAATCATAGATATTGTGACCATCCACAGCTACATTTCCAGTAATACGCACACTATCAATGAGATCATTCATACGGTTCAAGGTGCGCAGGAAGGTGGATTTCCCACAGCCTGAAGGACCGATCAAAGCAGCTATTGTACCCGTTTCTATAGCCAATTCAATATCGTGGAGAGCATGATTATCTCCGTAAAATAAATTTAATTTGTCCGCTTTAATCTTATGCTTGGTCGCCACGATTTATTTCCCCCCGGAAAGTCTTTTTTGTAAAATTCGGCTTGGTATGCTGACAAGTAGGTTAAAGATGAGCACGACGATTAGGAGCAGCGCAGCACTTCCTTTAGCGATTTCCTTGGCATCCGGAACTAACGCTTCAGCGCCAACATACCAGAGATGAACGGATAGTGTCTCCCCCATCTTCAGTGGATTGAAATCCGGAAAGAAGCGAGAAACCGATAAGCCGGCTGTATAAATTAGAATCGCAGATTCGCCTAGCGCGCGTCCTGCAATCAAAGTAATCCCCGTAATTAAGCTTGGTAGCGAAGCAGGTATGAGCACTTTGCGAATGGCTTGCCATCTGGTTGAGCCAAGTGCAAGGCTTGCCTCCCAATAAGATTCAGGAACCGTACGGATCGATACCTCTGTGACCCTTACCATAACAGGTAAATTAAGCAGAGCAACCGTCGCGGCCCCACCAATAATTGAAAACTTCAGACCGAGCAAATTGGCGAAAAGTAAGAAACCGAACAATCCAAATACGATAGAAGGAACAGAAGCCAGAGCTTCAACCGAGATTCGTACGAGATCAGTGAACCAATTTTTTTGTGCATATATCGCCAAGTATATCCCCGAGAATAAACCGATTGGAATGGATATCAGCAGGGATAAGAATAGGACATAGAAGGAGTTGAACAATTGCGGGCCTACACCGCCGCCAGCTTTGATCTCCTCAGACTTCCCAAAGATGAAATTCCATGATAAATGTGGAACTCCATCACCTAATATTCGAAATAGAAACCAAGCCAGAATCAAAATAATAACAATGCCCGATGCCCAGAAATACATCGTGGCCAAACGATCCGTTGTTTTGCTCTTCATTTAAGTTCACTCCTTTTGGCTACGATACGGATAATGAGAATTAAGGATAAGGAGATCACTAGTAGAAGAAGCGCCATCAAATAAAGCGCATTATTCCAAGTGCTTCCGTAATTCGTATTCCCCATATCCTTCACAATCGCGGTCGTTAATACCGTTGTTGAGTCAAGGAGTGATTTTGGCATTTGCGGCGAGTTACCAATAACCATGAAAACAGCCATGGTTTCACCGATTGCACGCCCCATGCCAAGGATGATTGCTGTTAGAATACCGGGTCTAGCTGCTGGCAAGAGGACACGCCACATGGTTTGCCAACGTGTTGCTCCTAATGCCAGTGATGCTTCCTCCAGACGTCCCGGCAATGCGCGGATAGCATCTTCTGAGATAGAGAGAATAGTTGGTAAGATCATGATTGCGAGAATGATTGAAGCTGGTAAAATACCGTATCCAACCCCTCCTGTAATTTTACCGAGTGCAGGAACGATAACTGTCATGCCGATTAGGCCATAAACAACCGAAGGGATACCTACGAACAGATCTGTCGCAGGACGCATGATTTCACGCATCCATCTCGGAGCAATTTTAGCCATGAATAATGCCCCTGACAATGCAAGCGGCACTGAAAACACAACTGAAACCAATGTCATGAGCAGCGTGCTGTATAAAAAAGGAAAGGCTCCGAATTTATTTTGACCTGGCGTCCAGTCTGTAGAGAAGAAAAATTCAAAAGGACTGACTCCTTGAAAAGTCTTAATCCCTTGCATTCCCACGAAAACAATGATAGAAAAAATGATGGCAGACACTAGGGCAGCACTTCCAACAAACACCCACCTCATGATGTTATCTTGTCTATGTTGTCCTTGGGTCCATTTCGTGACGATTGGACGACTTTCGTCTGATTTCGCGTTCGTTAGTTTGTCTGCTACGGAATTCAATGGGTAATTCCCCTTTCTCTTAAATACACATTACTTTTATGATAGAACATGATTGTAATTGGATCGTTAATGAATTGTTAAGAGAATGTAAAAGTTTCGTTTTTCAAAGTAAAAAAGAGCGCGGCATAGGATGCCAGCGCTCTTAGTTTGTTCTATTTATTATTTTTTAAGCAAATCTGCAGGCAAGAATTTCAAGTCACGAACTTGTTTACCTTGGAATTCTTTGCTTGTGATGTAAGCGATGAATGCTTTAGCAGGATCTTTCGCTTCACCTTTTGTGTACATATGCTCAACACCAAACAATTTGTAAGTACCGTTTTTGATGTTGTCCTCAGAGAACGCTACATTATCAATTTTCAATGCTTTTACTGTGTCATCAATGTAAGGTGTATCTACATATCCAATGGAGCTGGACTGACCAGCAACAGCTGTTTTCATTGCACCGCTGTTTTCTTGTGTAATACCGTCTTTCGTGAATTCTTTGCCATCAAGAATGATTTGTTTAACTAATGTACGGGAACCTGAGCTATCTGGACGGTGAACAAGAACGATTTTCGCGTCATTGCCGCCAACTTCTTTCCAGTTCGTAACTTTACCCATGTAAATGTCTGCTGCTTGTTGTTTCGTAACATTATCAACTTTTACATCTTTGTTTACGATTAATGCGAATGGAGCAATTGCTACTTGGTGGTCAACAAGACCTTTATCTTTATATTCAGCAGCTGGCTCAACGTCGGAGTTACCGATGTCTGAAGTACCGTCTGCTACGTTTTTAATTCCTGTGCCTGATCCGCCTGCAGTAACGTTGATCGTTACTTTTGGATTTTTTTCCATAAACTCAGTAGCAGCTTGTTTAACTAATGGAAGAAGCGCGCTTGAACCTGAAGCAGTAACCGTACCGCTTAGTTCTGTTTTTGTTGGAGCAGCAGAAGCAGCTGCACTAGCAGCAGGTGTTGGAGAAGCAGCATTTTTAGTATCTGTTTTTGCGCCGCAACCAACCAATGACCCCATCATTAATACCGCGGAAAGTGTGAATGTAATTCCTTTTTTCGACATGAACTTAAACATAGTTAGCATGTCCTCCTTTGATTTGTATGTTACTTGTTATGTTAGTATCGATTCCACTTTGTTGTCTGTCGAACTAACTTACTTACCTATCGTAACAACCGAATGTAAAATCCAAACCCACGAAACGTAAACGTAATGTAAAACTTTTAATTGTTCTTTCATTCATTAGAAGTATGGGTAAATTTACATATCTTTAACATAGTTTGATGCTTTAGTTAATAGAAGCACCCTATATTAATAAGTATAAACACGAAAACAGTCGAATATTGTCAAGCAATATATAGGAGGAATGACTTATGAAGAAGATCAAAATCAATATGACCATGCGATTAAAATTAATTGCCAGTTTCAGCGGAGTGCTTCTCATTTTCCTTGCCGTTGCTTTGTTTAATCTGAATCAAGTGCATCAAATCAAGAAACATATGACGGACCAGAACGATAAAGTCGAACTTAAGGTGCTAGCGCTAGAGCTTAAAAATATGGTACAGGAAATGAACATCATTGCCTCAGGGCTAGAGATTTCCAAGAAACCGGAATACATCGCAAAATACAATGATAAGCGAAAGCCTTATAACGATTTCATTCAAAAGATTGGCGATACAGCTTCAACAGCTGATCAAAAGAAGTGGCGAAGCCAATTAATTCAATTATCCGTTGATTACATAAATAACTTCGACTCTGCGGCCAAAATGGTCCAAGACCCCAACTTGAAACCGACAGATCTGCAAATTAACCTCCTTTACCTATATAATGAGTCTCAGGAATTGAAGGATAAGATTTTTGAACTTGTTGATAAATTCTATGTCACCTATGCAGAGGCTGCCGAACAAGCAATAGCCAACTCAACGAAAGCACTTAATGAAAGCAGTAGAGTCATGTTGATTGCTTTTGCTATCGTCGTTATTGTAACCATTATTATTGCTTTTCTAATCATTAGCTCCTTCACACGTCCTATTAAAATTTTACAAAATGCCGTATCTCTTATTGCCGCAGGTGATTTGTCCCATACGATTAATTCTAAATCCAGTGATGAGTTAGGTAAGCTAAGTAATAGCTTCGACCATATGATCATTCAAGTTCGACAGATGCTGAATGCTACGATGCAGATTGCTTCGTCATTATCAGAGCACTCCCATGAGTTTCACCGCTTTTCTAAGCTTACGGCATCGGCCAACACAGATATCTTGAAGGCAATTACAGAGATATCGACGGGTGCTGATGAGCAAGCCATGAAAACAGAGCAAAGCTCGATGATCATTGCAGAGCTGGAAGCGGAGATTCGTGAAATTACCGCTTATACATATGAAATGAAGCGTACCAGTGAAGAGGCTGCGTCCGGTACAATACAAGGGACAGCATCCGTAAGGGCGCTGAAATCATCGTCAGATCAGTCACAAGCTGTCCTGCAGAAGGTCGATGCTGCCATGATGACCTTGTCTGACAGCTCCAAGCAAATTGGCGCTATTATTCACTCGATCACGGAAATTTCTACGCAAACGAACGTGCTTGCCTTGAACGCTGCGATTGAAGCAGCAAGAGCCGGCGAACACGGCCGCGGCTTCTCTGTGATTGCGGATGAAGTTCGTCAGCTTTCTCAGCAGACGAATGATTCCTCCAAGACAATCGGCAGCATCATTCAAGCGCTTCAGAAGCAAATCAAAGAATTACAGAGCTCACTGATCGAAGCTCGCGAATCTGCGGTTGCACAAAACCATCGGGTAGCAGATACGCTCGGTTCTTTCGAGGGCATCGAACAATCGATGAAAGGAATTATCGGGCAAATTGAACAAATCCATGTAAAAATTGAACATGTCCAATCCAAGAACGACAGATTAGTAAATTCCGTTCAGTTCGTAGCGGCCATTGCGCAAGAAACAGCTGCCGGGGTCGAGGAAGTAAGCTCAACCTCGATTCAGCAAGATGCATCCATCCGCCGGATCGCCGAAGAGTCGGATGATATCCTTGATCTTGCTCAGCAGTTATTTGCGGAGATTAGCAAATTCCAGATTAGTGAGACTGATGCGAAGAATCGTCAGGAGAATTTTGATCTTCAATCGGAGACCATCCATGTCATGAATGAGGAGCAATCCGAGGTTTTGGAAGATTATCAAATGGAACTGTTTGAAGAGGAACAAGAAAGCTTATCAACGGAAACACCACAGGATGACCTGAACAAAGGTGAATCTAGGAAAGAAAACAAAGAGCTTGCTCTTGTAGGAAAATAATAGTAACGTTAAAAATCCCTCTACTCCTCCTAATTTGGAAGCGTAGAGGGATTTATAATTTCGAGTATTACTACTAAGGCTAACCTAATTGTGGAGGACCATCCAATCATTACTGCCTAATGCACAAACCGACCTTCCTCAGGAATCGCTATCTTCTCAAAATCCTCCGCCAAACGGCCTAGTTCGCGGCTTAGTTCTTCACCGTTCATCGCTTTTCCATGTCCCGTTATCGCTAAATATGGATGTAAATCTTGAAGCTTTCTAACCGAATCCCAGGCTGCTTGCCAGTCTGTCGTGGAATACTTAGGTGGTCCGCTTATTTCTTGTTCTTGCGTGAACAGCTTGTAAAGCGACTCTTGTTTAACGGTAACGAAGGCATCTCCGGCTATTAATGAACCATCTTTGGCTCGAAAAAGAGAAATGTGTCCTGGTGTATGTCCCGGTGTATGAATCCATTGCCATCCCGTCAGTCCAGGAACGATACCATTAGCGGGTAAGGGATGTACATGATTACCTATGTCAATACCGTGGTTTGGAAACAGGGGCGATAGCTCGCTTACAAGCCCGCCATCCACCGTAGAATCCCCTTTAGGATAGTTGGATTTTCCCGTCAAATAAGTGATTTCCAACTCATGAGCATATACCGGAACATCCCAGTATTCCAAAAGACTCTCTATGGCCCCGACATGGTCAAAATGTCCATGCGTCAAAATGATCGCCGTAGGCTTCTTATGTGCTCCAAAACGCTCCTCAGCGACACGAATGATTTCATCTGCCGATTGCGGCATACCAGCGTCAACTAAAACCCATTCTTTCTCCCTGCTCGTTGGGTTACCAATGAAACAAATATTCACGATCTGAATGCAGTAACCATATATATCAATGGCAATTTCTTTGCCTTCACCGCTTGATAATGTAGTTAGCGGGATATACGTATGTTCATATGTATGCTCCATGTAAACCTCTCCTCATCACTCACAAATTCCACGTTACTATCCCCATTTCGCTGTTAAATTACTCCGTATTTCTCGATATGAAATGTGTTATTGAACAAAAAAAAGGCCAGAGTCTAGCGACTCTTAGCCTATCTTTCAAAATAAGTCTTCTATGTAATAGCCATTATTTCGCAATCTCATCCGTTGCTTTAATGTTACGCAAGATGCTCACTTCAACACGGCGGTTCTTCGCTCTACCTTCTGTCGTATCATTTTCTGCAATCGGCCTGTATTCACCAAATCCAACCGAAGAGTAGGAAGCAGGCTCAATTTTACTGTTATTCAGAAGTATTTTCATAAAATTGACCGCACGCTTGGCGCTTAGATCCCAGTTCGTTTCAAAGTCCGCTCGGCGAATCGGGATATTATCCGTATGACCTGCTACTTCAACCTCATATCCTGGATAACTGCCCAGCAAATTTGACATGGAAACAGCCAGCTTTTGGGATTCTTGTTTAATAGTAGCCGACCCTGAATCAAACAGTGCACGGTCACTAATCGTAATGGTCAGCTTCTCATTATCCAGCTTCGTAGTTAGCTGCTCACTCATGTTGTTTTCTTTAATGTAAGCATCCATGCTTTGCTTTAACTCTTTGAGATCCTTCTCTTCTTTTTGCAGCTTGGCGGCCAGCTGACTGTCGGTTTTACTATCGTCCTTCGGCGGAGGATTCTGGCTCTTATTATTGTTTTTCGTAGAATTCCCCGCATCATTTATTGGAACCATATTCGACATCGCGAAGGGTGCTTCTCCTCCCGTGAAGGCATTGTTCAAAGACCGCATAATCGAGTCGTATTTCTTAGAATCCACCTGACTAGATGCAAACAGAATGATAAAGAGGGCTAGAAGCAAGGTAAGCAAATCCGCATAGGGAATGAGCCAGGTTTCATCAATATGTTCTTCATGATCCTCATGCTTCTTCTTTTTACTCACTGTGAAGCGGCCTCCTTCGAATCTTCGTCATACGACGCACGTTCACTGTTGGCAACGAAGATCATCATTTTTTGCTTCACGGAATTGGCAGATACACCGGATTGAATGGAGAGTAGCCCTTCTACGATCATAAGCTTAATTTCTACTTCTTTCTTAGACTTCTGCTTCAGCTTATTTGCGAATGGGTGGAAAATAACGTAACCAAGGAAAATCCCGAACATCGTTGCAACGAATGCCGCTGAAATCAGATGACCTAGTTTGTCTACTTCATTCAAATTACCGAGAGCAGCGATGAGTCCAACAACGGCGCCAAGTACGCCGAGTGTCGGTGCATATGTACCAGCTTGCGTAAAAATACTTGCATATTTCTTATGTCTTGATTCCATTTCAGCAATATCTTCTAGTAATACATCACGGACAAAATCTGCGTCGTTTCCATCAATAATGAGGCGCATGCCGCTTTTCATAAAAGGGTCTGACAGCTCTTCTGCTTGCTTTTCCAAGGAAAGTAAGCCTTCACGGCGTGTGATGGATACCCAATCGATGAATGTCTCGATCAGTTCTTTTTTAGGCATTAATTTCTGTTCGGTAAAAATAATTTTCATTAAGGTCGGAATCTTCTTCATTTCTGCCATTGAAAAAGCAATAAATAAGGCCGATGCTGTACCACCGAAAATAATTAAGGCAGCGGCAGGATTCAGCAGTGCTACCAGGCTTGCCCCTTTCAATACCATACCCACACCAATGGATATAAAAGCTAATACAATTCCGATTAGTGATGACTTCTCCATATTCCAGGCACCTCTCCCTATGATCTAATTTTCATGAGTTGTCATGCTTCCTAAAGATCTCAACAAGCTTGCCAACGTTTCCTGTTCTTCCCCCAGTTTAGAAAAAAAACGGCGATCGGCTTGCTCGACAATGTCTATTGCCTTGGATATCAACATCTCTCCAGCTGGCGTTAAAGAAATTGATTTGGCCCGCGTGTCCGTCGGATGTTCCTTGCGAATGAGGAACCCTTTCTTTTCTAAGCTACGAAGCACTTGTGATGCCATCATGGGATCAATGTGCGCATGCATGGCAATTTGAACCTGTGTCACATCCCCAAGAGGGGATTGAGAATTTAACCATTCTGTGGTTGCCAGCAAAATAAATTGAACATGCGTGAGATCCAAATCATGCAGGGCATAACGAAGATTTTTTTGCCATAGATTCGTAACCTGCCAAAGATGAAATCCTGGGCTGTCATAAGGCTTTCCTTGCTCAATTGTCATTGACCCTCCGATAATTCAACAAAAAGTTGTATATGTACATATAATAAGTTTATTTATTATTTAATACAATCATTTTTTGTCGAAAAATAGGACTAAAGTCATGTTTTTTTGTGAATATACAAACAATTTGACGAATGCTAGCGTCCTTCTCTTACTTATTTTATACTTGAGGAGAACTAATTCCTGCTTGAACCGATATCAGTATGAAGGAAAACATGTTTCATATACCAATTTGGTATGATCAGGTATCCTTTTTGGAAACGATAGGAAAGAATGAAAGTCGCCATCTTACATACGAGGAGTGAATCATGTGGAGAAACGTTCGTTTGGTTCGACCGGGCAGCAATTTCCTGTTCTGAGCTTTGGCGCTCAGCGCATTGTCGACGAACACCAGTGTACAGAAGAAGAAGCGATTCAAATTGTGAATCGTGCGATTGACGAAGGGATTACCTATTTCGATACAGCACCAAGCTACTCGGATGGGCAATCCGAGGAACGACTGGGTAAAGCATTAGCACGCGATGGACGAAGGAATGAAGTTTGGATTGCTACCAAAACACATGATCGCACAAGAGACGGTTCCCTGAAGCTGCTGGAAGCAAGTCTGAAGCGTCTGCAAACGGATCACGTCGAAGAATGGCGATTGCATAATATCATGACGATGGAAGAGCTTGATCAATGCTTCGCCAAAGGCGGAGCGCTAGAAGCGCTTCTTGAGGCCAAGGAACAAGGGATGATCAAGCATATCTCGATCAGCGGCCACACGAATCCTAGAGTTCAGCTGGAAGCGATTGAACGGTTTCCGTTCGACAGCGCACTTGTTGCTTTATCCGCAGCGGATCATCTCATCTACAGCTTCGCTCATGAGTTTTTACCTAAAGCGAACGAGAAAGGTGTCGCTGTCATCGGCATGAAGGTTATGGCGCTCGGTAAGCTGGCACCCTGGTACGAGAAAGCACTCCAATATACGTTCTCGCTGCCGATATCTACAGCGATTGTCGGGATGGAATCCATGGCCCAGCTGGAACAAAATCTAGCCATTGCTAAAAGCTTTAAGCCAATGACTGAGCTTGAGCAGCTTGAGTTCCTCAAAGAAATTGCCCATCTCGCAACGCCGGATGTATTGCGTTGGAAAACAACCGATTGGGTGTCCGGTGAATGGTACGTTCGTAACTAATGAGAAAACCTCTATCGAGGCCATTCAAAGATGAGCGACTGCGTTTAGAGGTAGGTTTTATCGCCAATAAGAAAACGGTTTTCGTGAACCCAAAACTTATACTTTCTTATGTGGTCAAACAAGCCAGCAAGTAAGTGCCATGACTATCGGCACTAACCTGCTGGCTTTTTCAATTGAAATGGATTGGGTTTGTCACTCGCTTATTCTTCGAAGATGTGAGTCAGTAGAGCCCCTAGCTCTTTAATTGCCTGCTCCTCTTGCTCGCCGTCCACTTCCAAAGTTACTTCGTCATTCTGTTGAATGCCAAGTGTGAGCATACTAAGTGAGCTTTTTCCGTTAACCTTCTTATCGCCTTTGATTACATTCACTTTGCAGGGAAACGTACCAACCTTCTGAACGAATACTTTTGTCGGACGGGCATGAAAGCCGGATGGATTTAGGACAGTAAATGTTTGGGATATCATTTCAAGTCACTCCTTGTTTTCTGTTCTACGAATTGTTTAATTTGGGTCTGACTGCTCATGGATAAAACCTGCTCCGTGTAGCCTGCCCACTCTCTATGTGAAGTTTGTTTAATTAACGCTCTCGCTGGCAAAATCGAACTGGCACTCATGCTAAATTCATGGAGTCCCATGCCGAGAAGAATCGGTATCGCCGTTTCGTCACCGGCCATTTCTCCACACATGCCAACCCATTTACCTTCTTTGGCTGCTGCCTGAATAACCATTTGAATTAAGCGTAAAATGGCGGGGTGACAAGGTTGGTATAAGTAAGAAACGGTTTCGTTCATCCGATCTGCCGCCATTGTATATTGAATAAGATCATTCGTTCCAATACTGAAGAAATCGGCCTCTTTCGCCAAGAAATCCGCTGCTAGCGCTGCAGCCGGCACTTCAATCATAATGCCGACCTCTATGGTTTCGGATACGGCAATTCCTTCTTGAACTAGCTTCTCTTTCTCTTCTTGAAGCAATTGTTTGGCAGCTAGCAGCTCATCCACAATGGCAATCATCGGGAACATAATTTTCAATTGTCCATAGCTGCTTGCTCTCAGAAGCGCCCTTAACTGTGTACGAAACAGATCTTGCTTGCTCAGACATAGACGAATCGCGCGTAGACCAAGGAACGGATTGCTCTCTACAGGGAGCTTCATGTAAGGCAGTTCTTTATCTCCGCCTATATCGAGTGTACGTATAACGACAGGTTTACTGTTCATTCGTTCCAACACATGCTTATAGACCTGGAACTGTTCCTCTTCACTAGGCAGAGAGCTGCGCCCCATATAAAGAAATTCGGTCCGAAACAAACCGATGCCTTCCGCCCCGTTAGCTAACACCTTCTGCAAATCTTCCACACTGCCAATGTTGGCAGCCAATTCTACGCGGCGCCCGTCTGCTGAGATTGAAGGTTGATCCAACAGCTTGCGCAGTTCGATTCTTCGCTGATCGTATGCTGCTTTACGAGCTTTGTAGGTCTCCATCTCTTCATCACTTGGAGCGATGAGTACGGTGCCCTCTACGGCATCCATAATAATCATGGTGCCCATTTTGATTTCCACTGCCGCTGCTCCTGCTCCAACAATAGCTGGTACCTCAAGCGAGCGAGCCATGATCGCCGAATGCGAAGTACGGCTGCCGATCTCAGTTACAAAGCCAAGCACATAATCGAGATTTAACTGTGCGGTATCGGACGGTGTCAAATCTTCGGCTATCAAAATGCAAGGCTCGTTAATGGCCGCAATCGCTGCATAAGAGACACCTCGAAGCCGGCTCATAATTCGACCCGTGACGTCACGCACATCACTAGCGCGTTCCCGGAGCAGCTCGTTATCCATCGAGCTCAGTATTTCGATGAAGCTGCTCGCAACTTCATGCAGCTTAAATTCAGCATTCAAGCCTTCGCTTTCAATACCCTCGATAATTGCATCAATATAATCCGGGTCTTCCAAAAGCATCAAATGTGCTTCGAAAATTTCAGCTTTTGCTGCACCCATGCGCTGTTCAGTCAAATCTTTAATCTCTTCTAACTCTTGTTTCGCTTCCTCGACAGCTTTGCGAAATCGTTCTACTTCTATAGGAGCGTCTGCCACCTTCTCAGGGGCAGGTTCGTAATGAGCATTGTTCAACCGAAAAGCTTTCGCTATTGCAATGCCGGGGGAAGCAGCAATGCCGGTAAGTCGTTTTGTCATCATTTTAGCCATTTGGGGACTCCCCTTTCTCAAGATAGATCTGATTGTTTTAATTGTTCATATTGGGTTCTAATCATTTCATGAATCAGATGGTCTTCAGAGATGGTCGTATACTTCGTTATCGTTTGAGCAACTCCGAGCTTTCGCAATTCAGCTTGAATCTGGGCGGCTTCAGGATCTTCCTGATCATTAAACAAGAAAGCAGCGGCCATCGCCATAGCTAAATAGGTCGGTTTCATCCCAAGCTCATAGGCCTGCAAAGCGGGACGAACAAGACGATCATTGCTGGATAACTTACGAATCGGCGATCTACCTACTCGAGTAACCTCGTCTATCAAATAGGGGTTTATGAATCTGTTCAAAATTTTATCGATATACTGCTCATGCTGAGCAAGATCGAAGCCGTGTTTTTCGATAAGCAGGGCGCCAGTCTCATGCATAACATGACGCACAAGCGAAGCAATTTGCGAGTTCGCCATCGCATCTTGAATCGTAGTAAAGCCATGTAAATATCCAAGATAAGCCGCGCTGCAGTGTCCTGTATTGACCGTAAACAGCTTGCGCTCAATGTACGGCTCCAGATGTTTCACATAATGGATACCCTCAATGCGGTGGAAGCCCTCCAGCATTTGGGACTCGTCAACAACCCATTCGTAGAAGGGCTCAACCGTGACTTGCAGCGGGTCTTCATTATGTTGGATTGGAACAATCCGATCGACAGCAGCATCAGGAAATGCGATGCTTGCGTCTACTTTATCGTGCAGATCTTCACTTAGATGAGCGTATACATGTTCTTTGAGCTGCGTACTTCCACCAAGGGCATTCTCACATGCAATGATGTGTAGTGGCGCCGCTCCGCGTTCGATCCGCATTTCAATCCCTTTGGCGATCCCAGCAGCAATATGTTTCAGAATGTTTACGCCCACGGCTGTTGTAACCAAATCGGCCTCAGCAACGGCTCTAGCTATATCTTCTAAATTCTTACCATTAATAGCCGTAACATTTGAAACGGTGAACGTTTCTTGATCCTCATTTGCTAAGCGTACTGTATATGACTTCCTCTCCTGCAATAGCTCAACCAAGCTATCATTCACATCGGAGAAAATCACCTCATAACCGGCCTGGGACAAAATTAAACCAATGAACCCCCTGCCGATGTTTCCTGCACCAAAATGGACAGCCCTCATGACTCCATCCCGCTTTCGAAAATTTTCACCATTTCTTCAGGCGTCGCCGCTTTCATGATCATCTCCATGTTCTCATCCTCGGAACAAATCATCGCGACATTCGTTAAGATATCCAGATGATCATTACCCGCGGCAGCAATACCAATGACTAAGGTGGCTTTTTCACCTTCACCGAAATCCACACCCTCCGGAATTTGCACAATCGACAATCCTGTCGATAAAATCAGTGATTTGGAATCCTGCGTACCATGAGGGATAGCCAGACCATTTCCCATATAGGTGGACAATGTTTGTTCTCGTTCCAGCATTTTATCGATATAAGCAGCCGACACATGACCTGCATCTACTAACAGTTGGCCTGCCATCCGAATGGCCTCGAATTTATCCTTGGGCTTAGCGTTTAGTTTAATTTTATTCGTTGATAAGATAGTCATGGTTATCTCTCCCTATATCCGATTTATTTTTTATTTTCTAAAAAGGCAGCGAGTTCCTGGGATAAAAAATGCTTGATCTCCGACTGAGTCCCCGATTTCAATAGTTCGATCATTTCTGGAATCAATAGATAAGAGCTTATTTCACTGAGCACTTCAAGGCTTTCTTTCGAAAGCTCCTTCGGACCAAGCATGAGCAGCAGCTGCTTTACATCTGACGCCATACCTTGGTCTAACAGCAGGTCTTCCTTTAATCGAAATAAATTGAAAGATGGCTTCCTAACCTGCTCGCTTCGAATGTGAAAGAGGGCAAGACCCGTGTCTGGGATAACTTGACTACTTAATCGTTCTCTTTCTAGCAGCAGGTTGACGATTGGCTCCACTTCATCGATCACACCTGAGTGTCTAACATATCCACAAATGACCTCCAAAGTTTCTCTCAGACTGTGAAAGGATTGCTCGATAGGATACACCGTAAATGGATCGATGATGCTTACAATTTCGTTGACATAGTGTTGAATTCGATGCAATCTGTTCGTGGAATCAGCCTCTTGAAGCGATTCAGTACGCTCTCCAGCTTCTTTTTGCAGTGTAACATTTTGAATAAATAGCCTTAGCCGCTCGGCTTCTTCCTTCGTTAACAGGGGGCTTAGCTTCAAGTACTGATCTTCATCCAAAGGCAAATCCACTGTAGATATAATCAAATCGTATTCCTTTTCGGGGATGCGCGCTGCTTCAAACCAAGAAGCATGACCGATAATATCAATTTGCGGAAGCTCCTTGGTAAGTCTTACGGCCAACATTTTGGAAGTCCCGATCCCACTTGTACATACGAGAATCGCTTTAACATTACGCCTAAATTGCTTTTGTCTCTCGATAGAAGCTCCGAAATGCATAACCAGAAAGCCAATTTCTTCATCGGGCACGGCAATTTCGGTTATTGTTTTATCTACTGCTTTCCGTATAGCTTCAAATAGAGCTTCATAATCTTTCTTGATTTGCGATAAAAGCGGATTGCGAATGGTTGCACCTGCTTGAAGCCGCCTCAAAGCGGACTCCAAATGGCTAAGCAGCCCCTCTCGTAATGAACGATCATCGCTGAAACGGACCGCGATACTGCTCTCCATGTTCCGGATGAGCTTCCACACGATTTCCATATAGCTTAGCTCTTCCACCGGAAGCAGCTGATTCGGATGTTTGAGTGACTTGGGCTCCAGTAGTTCGGCTATATAGAAAATTTCTGCTGTTATTAATTCAATTGGAATTACCTTAGATAGCTGCTCAATCGTATGCGTAAGCAGCTTATTTGATCGAAGCGAGTAAGGTTCAGGGTGCAGTTCGATCTGTCTACCCTGCTGAATTCTAGCAATAGTTATCGAAATCTGAATGAGCAGATTGGTGTAATCTTGCTCGGATAGTTCACTTAAACCTTCATCTTCAGCAAGCCAAAGAGCGGCCTCCACCTTCGTAAAGTTTTCTTTCCCAATGAGTTCCAACAACCTTTGTGTAACTGGCGAATGCGAATTCACATTTTTCCCAAATAGATCAGCTTCATCGAGACCGTTTTTGGCAAGCTGTGCAATCATCCTGCGTTTATTCGCCTCGGAACCGCTCAAACCAACACCATATCCTCTTTTACGTACAAGGATTAGGTCAGACTTCTGTATCCAGCTATCCAGCTCATCGAGATCGTGCGTGATGGTTGGGATCGTTACGCCCAATTCATGAGACAAAGTGAATAGTTTGACAGGCTCCTCTTCTTGCAACAAGGTGCACAGAATCATGATTTTGCGATCCTCGGCAGAAAATTCAATGTCCGTCATCCCATATAACAATCGCCGGAACGCCTCAATCTTTTCCGGTTCTGCTTGTAGATGAATCCCTTTCCCCGATTTTTTTTGCAAAGTTAATCCATAAGCTGCCAAAATCGTCTCCAACTCGGACAGCTCCCTATGAACCGTTCTTGTGCTTACATTGATTTCGGCAGCGATTTCTCCTGCTGTAATATCATCGGTTCGATTCATTAACAGCTCTAGGATTTGACGAATCCTGTTAGACAGGCTCATGATATTTCTCCTCGCGAACAAAATGGAGATAACGCCGGCAAATAGCCAGCGTTAGAAAGGTATATTAAGATAATCGTTTCACAAGTTCATCGTATTCTGGACTTTTCATGAAATTATCGATGGAAATGTGTTCAGCCTCCGGAGCCTTATTACGTGCTCGATCAGTTAATGATTTATGAGTGATAACGATATCTGCATCAGGTGGAATCTCACTAATGGCTGTGTTGACCACGATGACGTCGATAGCAGCTTCTTTCATTTTCTTTCTTAAAATGGAAGCTCCCATCGCGCTTGACCCCATGCCTGCATCACAGGAGAACACAATTTTTTGTACCTCAGAAGCTGGCGTCAACGTTGAGGTGCTGACTTTTTCAGCTGCCGCGGCAGCGGGAGCTTGTTTCATTTCTTTCATTTTCGCTGTAGCCTGCTCCAAATCTTCTTCATTCTCGGTTTGCTTCGTCGTTTTCAACAACAATGCACCGACTGCAAAAGAGACAATCGTAGATGTGATAACCCCAGTGAAAATCGGCAGCATACCTCCTTTAGGAGCCATGGCAATGTAAGCGAAAATGCTTCCCGGTGATGGCGGAGCAACTAGACCTGCATTGAACAGGGAGAATGTGAACGTACCCGTTACGCCACCCGCGATAACAGCCAGGATCAGACGCGGATTCATGAGAATGTATGGGAAGTAGATTTCATGGATACCGCCAAAGAAGTGAATAATAGCTGAGCCAGGAGCCGAAAGCTTCGCTGCGCCACGTCCCACCATCCAATACGCGAGCAGGATACCAAGACCTGGACCCGGATTGGACTCCAGCATGAACAAGATCGACTTACCTGTTTTGGAGGCTTGATCCAACGCAATCGGACTTAGCACACCGTGATTAATCGCGTTGTTCAAGAACAATATTTTACCTGGTTCAATCAAAACGTTTGCAAGCGGGAGCAGACCGGCATTCACAAGTGCTTGAACTCCGGAAGCAAGAGCTTTACTCACGACCTGAACCGCAGGACCAACTACCGAGTAAGCAAGAACGGCAAGTATAGCGCCAATGATGCCTGAAGAGAAATTGTTGACGAGCATTTCGAAGCCGGATTTAACTTTACCTTCAATCGATTTATCAAACTTCTTGAGTACCCACGCAGCGAACGGACCTACGATCATCGCCCCAAGAAACATGGGGATATCCGTTCCGATGACGACCCCCATCGTGGTTACAGCGCCGATGACGCCGCCGCGTGTTCCGTGTATCATCGTACCTCCCGTATAACCAATTAGGACAGGGAGTAGATAAGTAATCATGGGGCCGACGAGCTTAGCCAAATATTCATTTGGAATCCAACCTGTCGGAATAAATAAAGCCGTAATTAATCCCCAAGCGATAAATGCACCAATATTTGGCATCACCATACCACTCAAGAAACGACCGAAACTTTGTACTTTCACCCGGAATCCTCCGGAGGATGCTTGCTTGTGTGCAGAAGTTGCACTCATTAAGATAACCTCCCTTTGTCTGTTTCATGTTACTATCGTAATGCAAAAGCGCTTACATATTCAATCAAATCAAAATCCCTTTTCGTCATGAATAATGTTGACAACATTTTAACCTACAGCTATCTCGGCTTACGCCGTCCTTGGACGAGCGTTTATTTCATTTGTGCAAAAGTTACGCCGAAGATAGTTCTCAAACACGCGCGAAGCGCTCGTTGTAGCACTGCCGTATGGCGGTGGTCAACACTTGTTTAAATATTCGTAGTATCGATGGCTCCATACGTGTGGAGTTGTATTTTGTACAAGATTTGGCTAGCTAATCCTCGTTTTCCCCGCGAATGTTGTAAAAATACAACAATTTCACGAGAAAGTAGCTAAATAGCAGGAAATACGGATAAATTGTTGCACAACATACAACATCTTCAGCTTTCTAGAGAAAAATCAAGGAAATTGTTGTACGGAGTACAACTTCCCTTCCAACTTGCTCTCTACTTCTCATACTTCTATCACTTCCACTATTTCGAACTCTTCAAATTCTTTCACCATTACCACTACTTCAAGCAATTCCATTACTTCAACCACTCCCACAAATTCCACTACTACTTCAATACTTCCATTACCTCCAACACTTCTAGCACTCTCAACACCTTCCACCATTTCAACTAGCATCTACCACTTCCACTACTTCCAGCGATTCCAACACTTCCACAATTCCACTTCTTCCCACTACCACTCAACAATCCAGCAAACAGAGAAACATGAAAAACACCATCACTTTCCAAGTGATGGTGCATGCATCCGGAATACTTCACTTGATAAATTAAAAAAGAGCCGCAAGGGAAATCATTCCCTCACAGCTCTTTGGTTACTCAATGATAAGTGCATAAACGATGCCGGGTCCGTGGACACCAATGGTCAAATCATTCTCGATGTCGGCCGAGCGGCTCGGACCCGAGATAAAATGAATACCTGCCGGTCTATCTTCAGCAGCAAGTTCATCGAATGGGCGCAAAACTTCGCCCAGCTTTGTTCTTATTCGATCCACCGGGATGATGGCAATAAACGTGGTTGGCAGCAAGCTGACACTTCTGCCTCTAGTAGCATCGGAAGTGACCACTAGTGAACCTGTGTATGCGACAGCGTGCTCAACGGCGACAATGCCTATGTCCGCTCCAGCCGCTTTCGCGACAAGCTCATCTTTGGCAGTAGGATCAGCACCTTCTGCGTTCCACACCGTGATGTCCGTTTCCGAGCCAGCAAGCACAGCACGAAGAGACTCTAGCTCCGGTTGATCCTGAATGATCAAGTGTTTGGCTTGTGTCTCTGCGATGAAGTTTGCAATGAAATCCTCTGCTTCCACCATACTCGCAAGACGCTTCGTATGGCCCCCGGCCTTCTGCCAGTTCGTCATGAACAACTGAATGCGCTGTTCGAGCGGGAGATCCACCTGCTCCCAGAATTCAGGAGCCCCCTTCATAGGGTGCGCGGGCGCTGTTTGTAAAGGCTTAGCTCTGCCTAGCCGATTAGAAATATTAGCAAAGAAGGCCTCCTGATCCTTCAGAGCTTCTTGGTGAAGCTTCTGGAGAAATGCTGCATCTGATTTAGCCATGATGATGTCCTCCTCCGCCGTCTTTGCGATCTGCCACTAGCTTCTCCATGCGGGCTTTCATCACGGAATCAAGTTCAGGGAAGGTGCCTTCTAATCCCTGCTCGATGTCCTTCCATGATTCACGGAACGTCTTCTTCGCCATGCTTGGCGCATAGCGGTAGGAATTCCAACCTTTTAACGGACCTATCTTCGCTTTGATATGACCATCGCGAACTAACAATTTCTGCCCAATGCGGCCGAGTTTAATTAACGCTTTAACCCGCTTCGCGTCGGACATCAAGAAATTAAAGCCCTTCATGCCGACCTTCTCAACAAAATCCGTCGCCCCGCGTTCTACTTTGCGTTGACGGAGATAAATGAGCATATCATGCAGTGGGATCTTCACTGGGCATGCCTCATAGCAGGCACCGCACAGGCTCGAAGCACTCGCAATATCGTCCCATTGGTCGACGTTTTTGTTAAGGGCAGGCGTAAGCACAGCGCCGATCGGACCACTATACACACCGCCATAAGCGTGGCCGCCGATGTGACGGTAAACCGGGCAAGCGTTTAAGCATGCACCACAGCGAATACAGTTCAGCAATTCCTGGAATTGCGGATCTCCAAGCTGCAAGGAACGTCCATTATCCAAAATAATGACGTGCATTTCTTCCGGTCCATCGCCGTCCTGCTCCCGCTTCGGTCCAGAAATCACAGACATATACACCGTGAGCTTTTGTCCTGTAGCCGAACGCGGCAGCAAGGTCGCCATCACTTCGAGATCGTCTAAAGTTGGAATGATTCGCTCCATGCCCATGAAGGTAATTTGAGTCTTAGGGATGGTACTAACCATCCGCGCATTGCCTTCATTTTCGAAAAGAACGATAGACCCCGTATCCGCAATTGCAAAATTACAGCCCGTCATCCCAATGTCGGCTTCAAGGAACTTCTCACGCAGCTTCCTTCTTACATAGCCAGCCAATATACCCGTGTCCGGCTCAAGCTTCTCGCCTGCATCCTCAGAAAGCAGATCGGCGATCTGATAGCGATTTTTGTGAATCGCAGGAATAATAATATGCGAAGGCGTCTCGCCTGCCAGCTGAATAATATATTCGCCAAGGTCCGTTTCAATCGCCTCGACACCGATTTGCTCAAGCGCATGGTTGATATGCAATTCTTCGGAAACCATCGACTTGGACTTTACTACACTTTTCGCCTTCTTATGCTCGGCGATTTGCATCGTCAAACGAACAGCGTCAGCTGCATCGGCTGCGAAGTGAACGTGTACGCCCTGCGCTCTCGCATTTTCAACGAATTTGCCAAGATAGTAGTCCAAGTGTGCAATCGTATGCAGCCTAATTTGCCTGCCTCGCTCACGCCACTCTTCCCAGTTCCCATGCTCTTCAGTCGCAGCTAGCTTTCCGTTCTTCAGCCGTTCGGTCGTGAACTTAACCGCATTGCGAAGAAAGTCATTGTTCAGCGCGACCTTGGATCTTTCCTTGACGGTCCCAGTAGGTTTATGATCGCTCATGCGCCAGCTTCACTCCCTCGGCCAGTAATTCCGCTAGATGCATGACCTTCACGGGTTTTCCACGGTAGGATAAATTGCCTGCAATATTCATTAAACATCCCATATCCAGTCCAACAAGTACTTCTGCTTCTGTTTCCAGCACATGATCCGATTTTTCGGATACCATAGCACCTGAAATATCGCACATTTTCACTGCAAAAGTTCCGCCAAACCCACAACAGTCCTCTGCATGTGGAAGGGGAACCAACTCCAAGTCACGAATATTTTGCATCAGCTGCATCGGTTCCTCTTTGACACCTAACAGTCGGCTGCCGTGGCAGGACGGATGATAGGTCACTTTGTGCGGGAACACGGCCCCCAAATCCGTAACGCCCAATACTTGCACGAGGAACTGTGTGAATTCATATGTTTTTTCTACTAATCGGTTAGCTCTCGCTAGATTGATAGGGTCATTTTCAAAAAGCTTCGGATAATAATGATGAATCATACTTGTGCATGAACCCGAAGGTGATATCACGAAATCACTGTCTTCAAACGCTTGAAGCAGTGTCAACGCGGAACCTCGCGCCTCATCCCAATAGCCACTATTGAAGGCTGGTTGACCGCAGCATGTCTGAGTCGCAGGGAAGTCTAGCTTGACTCCATATTTTGCAAGTAAATGAACCATAGACTCACCAACCTTGGGGTAAACAAGGTCGCTTAAGCACGTAATGAATAAGGATACTTTCATGATTGCAGCTAACTCCCTTCCTTAATCGTTCCCTCCTCAGAGGTATTTGGTTATACAAAAAACCATCCTCAGTAGAGAGAACATACTGGTGATGGGAGGAACATCATTTTTAACCTTTATCTAATTGGAGGACGTGCACACCTTTATCCCGAATCTGGTCCACATCATCCTTGTTTGTTTGCCCGTCTGTAATCAAGTGCTTAATTTCGGGCCAGCCGGCTACTTGCGTCAAAGATTGCATGCCGAATTTACTATGGTCAGCAAGCAGGTACGTTTCATCAGCGATACTGATCATTTTGCGTTTAATAAGCGCTTGCAGCTCGTTGGATTCGCTAATTCCACGTTGGATATGAACCCCTTTACATGACAAGAACAGCTTATGAACGTGATACATATCTAAGGATCTTTCCGCAAGTGGTCCTACATAGGACAACGATTTTGGCGAAAGGAGTCCACCTGTAGATATGACCTGAATTTTCTCCTTACCGCTCACCTCAAGCGCAACCTTCATCGAGTTCGTGATGATCGTCAGTGGCATATCGGGAATAATTTTGGCCATATACCAAGCCGTTGTACTTGCATCTAAAATGATCCGATCATGCTCCCGAATATGCGATACCGCTTCCTTCGCGATGCTGTTCTTGAAATCCGACTGCGCCGTTTCCCTTTCCATGAAAGGGACTTCCGACTGCGCTTCCTTCACACTAACAGCGCCGCCATGGCTGCGCATCAGCTTGCCTTCGCTTTCTAACCGATCCAAATCACGTCGTATCGTTTCTTCCGTTACTTGACACAGCTCGCTGAGTTCCGTTACGCGAATACTTCCTCTTTCATTCACCAACTGAACGATTCTCTGCCATCTTTCCGCTACCAGCATCGTATTCCCTCATTTCACCGTCGATCGGGACGCCACCTGACAAAATGCTGCATACGCTGCCTGCCAACCCGCTCCATCCTGAGGGAGGTACGTTTTGACCGGGAACGAATTCCGAATCAGCTTTCTGGCTTCGCGCAAATTCGCGATATACCCTAGTGATATCCATTGTACTACAAGGTTACCTAAGGCACTACCCTCAACAGGACCCGCCCAAACCTCGCGCTGTGTAGCATTTGACGTGAATTGACAAAGCAACTCGTTCTGGATGCCGCCACCAACGATGTGAAGACCTTGATACTTCTTCCCCGATAGCTGTTCCGTTCTTTCTAAAATAAATCGATACTTCAAAGCCAAGCTTTCCAACATACAACGAACAATTTCACCTTCCGTTTGCGGTACAACCTGATCCGTTTCCCGGCAGTATTGCTGAATTTGCTTCGGCATATGCTCAGGATTCAAGAACATGTCATCATCCGGATCAATGAAGCATTGGAAAGGCTTCACCTGTTCGGCAAGCTTCACTAACTCAGCAAAGCTGATATTTTTGCCTTCTTTATCCCATGTACGCTTACATTCCTGAATTAACCAAAGACCCATGATGTTTTTCAGCAAACGGTTCGTCCCATAAACGCCGCCTTCATTGGTGAAATTCCAAACTAATGCCTGTTCACTTAGCACCGGCGCCAACGTCTCAGTTCCGAGCAGTGACCAAGTACCGCAGCTTAAGAAAGCGAAATCTTCTTCTAAAGCGGGAACCGCGACAACAGCAGATGCTGTATCATGCTCGCCTACGGCAATGACAGGAATCGAAGGAACATCAAGATCATCACAAATCTCTTTGGTTAAGGCACCAACTCTAGTCCCTGACGAAACCGGTTTCAGTAATAACTCACCAGGAAGGCCAAGCTGATCTATGAGCTCCGTGTCCCACGTCTGCGTTGTTGCATTAAACAGCTGTGTCGTTGTGGAATTGGTGTACTCGCTGTGTTTTTCTCCCGTTAAGAAGTATCTGAGCAAGTCAGGAATCATCAAGAACGTATCTGCACGCTGCAGAAGCTCTGGATTTCTTTCTTTTAACGCATATAGTTGAAAAATCGAATTAAATTGAAGGAACTGAAGACCTGTTTTGGCATACAGCTTTTCACGACCAACAAGATCAATGACCTTATCCATGACATGATCCGTCTGATGGTCCCGATAGTGGTAGGGATTACCGAGAAGCTCACCATTTGCTGCAAGCAGACCGAAATCTACTGCCCATGAGTCTATCGCCAGGCTTTCGATATCCGTATAACCCAGATGCTTCATCTGTAAAATACCTTGTTTCAATTCATGAAACAATCTCAAAATGTCCCAATGAAGGTGGTTTCCCACCTTCACTGGATCATTCGAGAAGCGGTGAATTTCCTCGATCGTAACGATGCCCGCTTCGGAATCAAGTCGTCCGACGATCGCTCTGCCGCTGCTTGCTCCCAAATCAAAGGCCAGTACGCAGGAGGGCTTACTCACCAGCTGGCACCGCCTTTGCCACGAGCATTAATGCTTTCGTCGTAGCCGCTTTCTAGGTAAGCTTTCATCGGATCTACGGGTACACCGATCTCTTCACGAACGGCTTGCAGAAGCGGAGTCACGTCGAATTCGAATGCCTTACGGACTGCATCTTCTGCACCTAGAACGTCCTGACGTTCTTGAGCGTCTCTAACTTCATCGAGGTTGATCAACAAAGCTTTTGCATACTGTGTTTGAACGTTAAGCACGGAACGCAGCATCGCTGGAATCTTACGCTCGATATTGTGGCTTTGATCGATCATATAGGCAATATTGTCAGCAGCCTGACGGATTTGTGGATTTTTATCGTTCGCTGCATCAATGATTTGGTAAAAAATCAGGAACAATTCATACGGATTTACCGAGCCAACGATCAGATCATCATCCCCATATTTGCGGGAGTTGAAGTGGAAGCCGCCCAGTTTATTTTCATCTAACAAATAAGTCACGATATGCTCAATGTTCGTTCCTTGCGGGTGATGCCCCGTATCAACTAACACTTCAGCTTGTGGCCCCAATTTGTTCGCCAAATTGAATGCCATTCCCCAGTCCGCTAGATCCGTGTGATAAAACGCAGGCTCATAGAACTTGTATTCAATCAGCATACGCATGTTTGGCGTCATTGCTCCGTACATTTCTTTAAGCGCTTCATACATCCATGTTTTACGAGCTCGAATATCGACTTGTCCAGGGTAGTTGGAACCGTCTGCGAACCATAGGCTAAACACATCAGAACCTACAGTCTTAGCAATGTCCACACACTCTAGCAAATGATCCGTCGCTTTGCGGCGAATAGCTTCGTTAGAATTCGTCACACTACCAAAGATGTAATCATCCTCTTGAAAAAGGTTAGGGTTTACAGCTCCGATAGAAACACCGAGATCAGCTGCATGCTGTTTAAGCTTTGCGTAATCGTCCACTTTGTCCCAAGGAATATGGATCGCAACCGACGGGCAAGCACCCGTCAATTTGTGAACCTGTGCAGCATCCTCGAATTTCTCGAAAGGATTGCGCGGCACACCATTTTGCTTATACACCTTGAAACGGGTACCTGAATCGCCGTAACCCCATGAAGGGGTTTCGACTTTCAGTGCTTTGATCCTAGCTTTAACGGTAGCCAAATCAATACCTCTATTTGCTTGCTGCTCTTCAAACCATGCATATGCTTTATCGCTCATCGGATTTGTATCCTCCTATTAGGTGAATTAACGTGTGAAGGCAGCCGGAACGCCACCGTCAACTGTGATCATACAACCTGTCGTTTTGTCTGCTTTGGAAGAAGCGAAGTATACAATAGCTTCCGCAACGTCTCTCGGGAAAATGTTAACGAGCAGCGTCGTTCTTTTACGGTAGTGCTCTTCTAACTGATCCGGTTCAATACCGTAAGCTGCAGCCCGTTCATTGCGCCAGCCGGAATTCCAAATCGCGGAGCCTTGAAGAATCGCATCTGGCAATACCGAGTTCACACGGATGCCGAATTCCCCGCCCTCAGCAGCGATACAGCGTGCAAGGTGAATTTCAGCCGCTTTGGCTGTCGAGTAGGCGGAGGCATTTTTACCAGCAAATACCGAGTTTTTGGAGCCGACGAATACCATGCTGCCGCCGATGCTTTGCTTTTTCATAATTTTAAAAGCTTCTCTAGCTACAAGGAAATAACCCGTGCTGAGCACGTTCATATTCAGGTTCCACTCTTTGAGTGATGTTTCGTCAAAAGGACTAGAAGTCGCAAGACCTGCGTTATTCACGATAATATCGATACCGCCATAGCTGAGAATCGATTCGCGGTAAGCTGCTTCCACTTCCTCTTCTTTCGTTACATCCATTTTAACGGCAATGGCTCTGTTTTCGCCATACTGCTCGTTCAGTTCGGCTGCTAATTTTTGTGCGCCTTCAAGATTCAGGTCAGCTAGAACGACGTGCGCGCCTTCTTTTAAAAATTGACGAGCCGTTACGCTTCCGATTCCACCTGCGCCGCCTGTGATGAAAGCAATTTTGCGGGAAAATTCCGCTTCAGCCGGAGCCAATGTTAATTTATAAAGTTCAAGAGGCCAGTACTCGACATTAAAGGATTCATTTTCGCTTAAAGAAACGAACGTTCCGAGAGCTGTTGCGCCTCTCATTACGGCAATCGCACGGTGATAGAGAGCTCCGCTTACTTGTGCATTGGACCAGCTTTTGCCTGTGTTGATCATCCCGATACCTGGGATCAGGATAACGCGAGGTGCCGCTTCGTTCATCACGTCGCCTTCATTTTTGTTGCGGTCAAAATAAGCTTTGTACTCTTCTTTGTAAGCCGCGATTCCAGCATTCAAAGCTTCAATTAAGGAAGCTACATCACGAGAGTTTGGATTCCAACCGATGTATAGAGGCTTCATTTTCGTATGAACCAAGTGATCCGGGCAAGCCGCTCCTACTTGGGATAACACAGCAGCATCTTTACTGTTCACGAACTTCAGAACATCATCTGCGCTGTCAGTAGTCAGGATCATTTTCTTCTCATTGCTCACTGCTCCGCGAACGATTGGCAGGACTTGTGCCAAAATATCTTTTTGCTCGGATTCAGAAAGGGACTCGTACTTCGCTCCACCATAAAGGCTGCTCTCGTTCACACGAGCTTCAATGAAGCTTTCTGCTTCTTGAATGATAGCCAAAGTTTTGAGGTAGCTCTCTTCAGACGTTTCGCCCCAAGTAACCAGACCATGCTTCTCCATTAGCACGAGCTCAGCCTTTGGATTGTTTCTAACGCCTTCTGCGATCATTTTGGAAAGTGTAAAACCAGGACGCACATAAGGTACCCATACGAAACGGTCGCCGTAAATTTCTTTCGCCAACTCACGTCCGTTGTGAGCGCAGCAGAGACCGATAATCGCATCAGGATGCGTGTGGTCAACGTTTTTGAAAGGCAAAAATGCATGTAAAAGCGTCTCAATAGAAGCACGCGGATGTTTGCTGTCGATCATACAATTCACAAGGTAAGCAACCATTTCTTCGTCGGACATTTCATCTCTCTCGAATAAAGGACGAATGTCTTCCATACGAAGACCTGTGAAATTCTTTGCTTTCATTGTAGCAAGGTCAGAACCGCTGCCCTTTACCCACATCACTTCTACATCACGACCACGGAAATCCTTCTCGATTGTTTTGTACGAAGTGTTACCGCCGCCCCAGTTAGCAACTGCACGATCTGTCCCTAATAAATTGGAACGGTACACCAATTCCTCTACGCCCTTTGATACTGCATTCGCTTTTTCCGCTTCCCACAAATTCGCAACCATACGTATCCTCCTAATATAGGGATCTTTGAGCGTAGCTCAAAGTCTCTCCGCTTACGCTTACTTCCCATGAGTATGTGTTTGTTCTTGATGGATTCATCGTAACACATCTTTGTTTATTTTTGAATACTTATTTTTGTATTTGTTTTAATGAGAAAACAAAACATAACGGACTTTAAAACTTAAATCAAAACCAAAAAAAAGGAGCCATCCCAAAAGAGTTATAAACCTTGAGGGGTATCTCCTTAAACTTGGTTACACGTATCCATGAGGACTTCCGCCAATAAGGGGGAGGTCCATTTGGGGCAGAGTTGCACTTAACGGAACGACAAGCCGCTAAAGTGGATGAAATCTGCTAAAAATTGAATTAGCGGAACGTGAGGGCATAATCTGCTGAAGAAAGAATACGTCTAATTTAAAGAAAAAAAGGACTGCCCACAAGTAGATCTACTTGTGAGACAACCCCTTTGATTCCTTTCATTTGTGAAAACAGGCGATATTCTTCCTGCTGGCTCGATATTCGGAAGGCGTCATCCCCGTATATCTGTGAAATATTTTCATGAAATAGCGACCATCCAAGTAACCGACAGACTCGCTGATTTGTGCGACCCTGCGCTCTTTCTCTTCGAGCATGGACTTTGCCGTCTCCATTCTCAACTTCGTCAAATACTCGACAAACGTGACTCCGAAATGCTGTTTGAATAGCAAACTAAAGTAGCTGTTGCTGATGCCTAGTGTGCTTGCAAGCTCATCGATGCCAAGATCCTTGGCCATTCGTTCATGGATATAAGCCTTGGCCGATTCCATAAGTGCGACGCTTGATTTTTTACTTACAAATACTTCAAGATACTTACTGACCATTTCATCCAAAACAACGAGTAAATCTTTCGCGCTGATACTGTAACTGAGCTTATCCCATATGCTCTCCTCTTCGAGCTGTTTAAACATGTTGAATTCACGCATTTCGCGAAGAAGGTTGAGCACCAGATAATGCAAAATTTGCTGTACACGCAGCATAAGTGAATCGGGAATTTTTTTCAATTGATCATTGAGCGCTTCCATCAATTCTTTCGTTTTAATACGGTTGCATTGTTTAAGAGCAAAGACCATATCCTCCGTTATTTGCCACAGTAAATCAATCTGCAATTGCGATGTACAATTAGGATTCGTTGATGTCACAATGGTGTTGCAGCCTGGAGACAAGTGAATTTCCCACTGCACACGCTTATACACTGCCGCTAACCCAGTTACGGGCAGATAATGCGAATGAATGCCTACACTTACTTCCAATTTAACATTGCTTTTAACACACTCACGAATGTGATTCGCCCATTTTTTAGCCTGATTGATCTCCACATCCGACCTCTCGCCACGAGCTTGTTCGATCAATAAGCACCATTCTCCCTGACGTATTTGCAGGACCGTATATGTTCGCTTCTCCAAGATCAGCGCTTCCCGAAGTACGTTATAGATCGCGAAATTCCACAGTCTCTGTTCCTTCTCATCCCAACCGAGTGACAGCTGGGCATAGTGCTCAAGATCAACAAGAAGCAGCATATATTCGGTCTCATCCAGATGTGGTCCCTCCGCAGTTAGAAGGGGATGCGTTGCAACGGACGTGTAATCCATCAGAAAGTCATACAGTATTTTTTCGTAAACCAAGCTGACGACGTTCCCCCACGCCTTCTCCTCTTTTTTGGCTTTCAGTCGTCTGACAAGGATCGAATGCGCAACACGTCTTACAACTCGCTCCAGCTCCTCATAATCAATAGGCTTCATCAAATATTCCTTGACCCCGTACCGCATAAGCGATCTAGCATATTCAAAGCTCTGATATCCCGTTAACATAATACATTCACAAGAATCGTCTCGCTCTCGCAGCTTTTGAACGAAGGTGATACCGTCCATGACTGGCATACTGATGTCCGACAGCACGATGTCAGGCTTATAAAGGTCCACCAGTTCCAATGCTTTGGCGCCATTCTCAGCTAACCCAACGATTTCAATACCGATATCTTCCCATGGAATAACACGCCCCAAATTACGTAAAATGTTAATTTCATCGTCAACAAGCAGTGCTTTCAACATCAAAGACATCTCCCTTCTTCAAAAGCCAGGAAATCTGCATTCCTATTCGTATATACGAGGATTTTCGATTCGTTAGCCCTTCACGCTGCCTGCTGTAACACCTTGAATAATTTGCCGCTGCAAAATACTATATATCGCAATGACCGGTATGACACTGATCATCACGGATGCGGTAAGAGCTCCATAGTTCATTTGAAATTTATCCATAAATGAAACAACCGCAACTGGCAAAGTCCGCAGGTTTGTACTAGACAAAAACAGATTTGCCATAATAAATTCATTCCAGTGTCCCATAAAGTTCAGAATAAATACCGTCACAAGCGTTGGCATTGTAAGCGGCATGATAATGCGCGAAAGCAAGCCATATACAGTAAGTCCGTCCATGATGCCCGCTTCCTCCAGTTCCCTGGGGATAGACTTCAAGAACGCTGCAATGACAAACACGGATAGCGGAATGCCGAAAGCTGTATAAGGAACAATCAAGGCGAGAGGCGTGTTGTAGATCCCCATATTCTTGATCATGATATACAAAGGAATGAGCAGCGACGCCGGCGATATGAGCAGCGATAACAATAGAATGCCGTAAACAATTTTGCTCACTTTAGAAAATTTCATTCTCGTTAAGGCATAAGCGATTGAAGTCGCCAGCAAGATAGCTACCGTTGTTGAAATCGTACTCACATATAAGCTATTAATAAAATAAATACCAATATTAGAGCTTGTGAATGCGTCAATGTAATTATCCAATTCAAATTTCTTTGGAAAGCCCCAAGGATTAAGAAAGACCTCTGAATTATTTTTAAATGAAGAATTGAGTATAAATAGGAGCGGATATAAGACGATAAGCAGGTAAACCAAAAGAATCAGATGCCGGAGTATGCCGCTTGTGTTTCTTCTCATATTAGTATTCGACCTCCTCTGACCTTTTGGTAATGAAATGGAAGATTAATGTCAATAGGACAGTGAATAAGAAAATGATGATAGATATCGCATTGGCGTAACCAAATAAGGACATGGAGTAGGCCTGTTTGTACATGTAAGTAGCCATAACCTCAGAGCTGCCGAAAGGGCCGCCTTTCGTCATAATAAACACGATATCCAAAGCTTTCATCGCACCTGTAATGGATAGCATCATGACGACTAAGATGACCGGACGAATAAGTGGAACTGTAATATGACGCGCCTTTAACCAACCGACGGCACCATCAATTTCTCCTGCTTCTTGAACATCTTTGGATATTGCAAAAATAGCTGCCAATACGAGAACGATATAAAATCCAGTCCACTGCCAAGCATTCGTGACCAGAATGGCCAGCATCGAATATCCCTCTTCGCCAAGCCATAGATGCGTCCACTTCTCAAGCCCCATCGCGCGTAACAGCTGATTAACTAAACCCGCGTCAGGATGATAAATGAATTGCCAGATCACACCGACAATGGCCGTCGAAAGCACACTCGGCAAAAACACGGTTGTTTTATAGAAGTCAAGAAACCTACGAGCTCCACTTATCAAAATCGAGAAAAAGATAATGATTGGGATTTGTACAAACACGGAAAAGAGGACGAAATAAATATTGTTCTTGAGAGAGATCCAAAATTTCTCATCATGGAAAGCCTTAATGAAATTATCCAAACCATTGAAGATCGGGTCGTTAATACCGTTCCAGCTTGTCACCGAATACTTCAAAGAGCTGATCATTGGTAAGATGTAAAAGACCATGTAGAGCACCACGCCTGGAACGACGAACAGCGCGTAGGCAAGCGGATTGCGTAATACTTTATTCATGTAATCCCCCATCTTTCGATAATAATGACTTGATCTGTCGCGGAGGCGCAGCTTCAATGACCATAAATCAGGACACCACCGCGTACGTGTGGTGCCCTGCGCTTATTCAATCTTATTTAGCATCTTGTGCCGCTTGCATTTTCTCGGCAGCTTTCTGCGGCGTTACTTTACCGCCCATCAGCTCTTCCATTGTACCTTCCAGCGTTTTCTTAACAGCCGGTGAAACCAATGCGTCAAATGCTGGGAAAGCGCCTTTCTTAGCAGAAAGCTGACCTTTTACGACTTCTGCAACTAAACCTGAAGCATCACCGATATCAGCTAGTTTCATGGCTGGAATGTTGCCCGATTCTTTCAAAGCACGCTTCTGATTAGCTTCCGTATAGAAGTTTTTAATAAACGCTTTAACTGCTTTTAATTCGCTGTCATTCAACTTGGAAGAGAAACCGTAGCCGTTTGACCAACCGCCGTTGATCATATCATCCCCTGCACCGCCCAGGTTCGGGAAGTTAAAGAAGCTTGCGTCTGCAGCGACTGTGGAGTTTTTACCCATGATTCCACCTGCCGCCCAGCTGCCATCAAACAGCATCGCAGCTTGACCTGTGTAGAATTTGGCTTGGCCGTCCGAATATTTCGTCGCGATCACGTTTTTGTCGATATAACCTTTTTGTTTCAACTCATCCAGCTTCTTGAACGCCTCGACGACTGGAGCATCCGTCCACTTCGTTTTCCCTGCCGCGAAGCCTTCTTGGATTTGTGGTCCGCCAAGACGTACGAACAATGTGTTCGCAAGCATGTTAATGACCCAACCATCGCCAGCGCCTCCAGCCATGGCAATCGGAGTTATCCCTTTTGCTTTAATCGCTTCACAAACTTTCAAGAATTCATCCCACGTTTTTGGAACCTGAACACCTGCATCCGCAAACATTTTTTTGTTGTAGAATACGCCTTCAACATATCCCGCTCTAGGAAGACCATAGATTTTGCCATCAACGGTGAACTCGTTCAAGTTCATGAATTTGTCTTTCAAACCAAGCTCAGCGAGAATCGGCGTCAAATCAAGAAGACGGCCTGCTTTGGAATAGTTCTGGGTATCCGCTCCACCGAAAAGGTCAAAAATAGGCGGCGGGCTGCCAGCCTGCATCTCAGCTTTAAGCTTCGTATCGCGATTGACAACATCCTCAACGCCATCCAGCTCAAATTTCAACCCAGGTACTTCAGCTTCTGTTGCTTTAACTACATCCTGCAAGATAGCAAGGTTCGATTTCGCCGTATCTTTGATTTCTATGTGGCGCAGAACCATCTTGAATTCTTTCGGCTTTGCCGTTTCAGCCGGTTTAACCGAAGCAGCGGGAGCAGCTGAAGCAGGAGCGGTTGAAGATGATGCCGTCTTTGTGTCCCCGCCCGAACCGCACGCTACTGATGTTGCAGCCATTGCCATAATCATCGCCAAAGATAATGCACTTTTCGTCTTTTTCATTCTTGACCTCCTACAGATCGTTAACTATTTGCTTACACTTTGATTATAGAAATGGGAGCTGGTAAATTATAGTCTGTCATTTCGAGACTGTAGGGATAAAATTCTCTATTCTGCCTCATATGGCATACATGAAGGAAACCAAAAAATCCCCTTGCAAGCAGAAGTGTCTAAGCTCATGAATCCATGAACTTAGACACTTCCCGCTGTAAGGGGATGTAACCATGCTATCTATATTTAATGTTTGATTGATTTTTTCTAGGCTGTTGCTTCGACTTCCTCATGCACGGTTTTGATTTGAATCATAACCGTATTCGGATCCGTCAACACTTCAATGCCATCCTTGAAAATCAGGTCGGAGACGAGAAGCTTGTCGCCAGCATCTAGACTACTAATATCCACTTCCATCGAAGTCGGCAAATCACCAGGCATACAACGAACTTCTACTTCATAGATTTCGATTTGCAGTACCCCGCCAGATTTAACGCCAATTGCCTCTCCAGAAAACTGGATGGTCACTTTGCTGTCCATGATTTCAGTCATGTTCACATGATGAAAGTCGATATGCAGCAGATTGCCAGACATAGCATCCCTTTGGACGCTCTGAACGATGACCGGAATTACTTTTTCATCGGATGTATTGCCTTGCAGGATAGCTCGTGGATTTTTTTTCAAAATATCCAGCATTTCTTTTTCATTTACTTCTAATGATAAAGTATCTTTACCAATCCCATACAACACAGCCGGGATGCGCCCCTGTTTTCTTGCTTGATTCATGTGGGACTTTGTTTCACCAGTGCGCTTGTTCAATTGAATAAATTTACTCATTTGTTTGTTTCCCGCTCTCTTTGACCATAAATTCTTGTCACACCGATTATAACATGACCATAAAATCTAGTCAAACTTTGATGAAAACCCACTCGTTACTCTTCATACTCCATAAATGGATCAGGGATCTCAATCTGATAAGCCTCAGCATCACTAACGCCAACAGAAAGTACGGCTCGCCCATTGCCTGACCGTATAAGCCCACCGCTAAAAATAACATCTTCAAGATCAGGCCGTTTGCCAGGACCTCTAGGAAAATCACTTCTTGCTGCAATAATTTTCATGGGTGTTTTCTCACAGGTCTCAGGATTTATCGAAAAGACCATGGAATAGTAATGCTTGTTTCCTACGGTATCGAAGCAGGCTATATGTCCCAGAATGCCTACATGACCATTCCCCAGTAAATGCGCTTCGTTTGCACCGCCCCATTCTTCAGACACAAATTGCTCACTAAGAATTTCCGCATTGATGAAGGTTTGCTCATTGAGCTCCTCCAGCGAGTTGATGATTGTAAATCCAATCTGCCCTCTTCCACCTCTTGCTCCTTGCGGTCTAGTAAATACACCTACTCTACCGTCGGCAAGCTCAATTAGACGAATATCCTTCATCGTACCGGGTCCAGATGAGAAGTGACACAATGAATCTATGTGAAACCCACGATAAAATTGGGTAACCCACGACACAATCTTACTCGGATTATCGACAGCCGTAATGACTTCAACTCCGCCAACTATTAGTTCACCTTTGATGATCGTCATACATGGATCCTGCAAGTTATAAGTGTGAGTATGTATTCGGGGACTCCAAACCTGATTCTTGCATGTAAAAAAGAAGACTTGAGAGAACTCACTATCCCGTTCCTCAACTCTTCCTAAGATGACTTCCTCCCCGTCGTACTGAAACGGGGCCGTTATATTGTATACATCGCGATTTCCAACTCCAGAGAACACTAGTTTCTGCACTTTTGTTAATCTGGGATTTGCATAAAAAGCTTCCAGAAGCTGTTTACAGCTCTCTGTTGTTATCGATTTCCTTGTCATTGACGTCCTCCTGATAATCCATCGATGCATCTATCGTCCAATCACTTTCCTCATCCATTTCGATGCCAATGAGCTGCCCAGGCTGGACATTAAAATACAGACAAAGCTTCAGTAATAAATCCCTAGGATACTGTACCATCTCATCCTTATACATCCGCCGAACGGAGTCAAAGTGGTAGTTAATCTCTTTAGCGAGCCTGCGTATAGATAATTTGGGGTCGTGATTTTCCATGACTTCTTTTAGTTTACTGCGTATGACTGACACACATACACCTCCTCCATAAATATATAGGGTATGCAAAGGAGAGTCAATGAATTGACAAGAAAAAATGGTCATGTTATAGTGAAAACAGGAAATAATTTGGAATTTTCTGAAAATAAAATACCCCTTCCCCCAAAAGAATTAAAGATCTATCTTTAGATTCTTTTTTTTGTGTTCCAAAAAATCTCGAACCAACATGGAGGCTCATTATATGAAGTATACAAGCAGCAATAGGAATATCGTTTTTCTAGGCACTAGCCAGCCAAGAGAATGCGGCATAGCTACATTTACACAAGATTTATTAGATGAACTCCAGCACATCAAAGGCTTTAACAAGCCTCGTATCATTGCAATCAATAACAACGAAACTTACGACTATCAAGAGCAAGTGATGAGGGAAATTGACCAACATAAGCTATCAGATTATATAGAAACGTCCGATTATCTTAGCTCGTCAGACGTTGATCTTCTCGTTATCCAACATGAATTCGGTATTTACGGCGGAGAAAGCGGTGAATACTTGATTCCATTCGTCGAAAGACTGACTATTCCGTATGTCGTCATTTTTCATACCGTGTTAACCAAACCTTCTGCCAAGCAGCGTCACATCATGAACCGAGTTGCAGAGCTAAGTGTTAAAGTTGTCACGATGGCGCAATCTACAGTAACCGATTTGATCTCCATATATGGCGTTGATGCTGCCAAAATCGCTTTCATTCATCATGGCGTACCTCATGTCAAAACCGGATCAAGATCAGAACTTAAAGAGCAATATGGCTTTGCAGATCGAAAAATATTATCCACCTTTGGGTTTTTAAGTCCTGGTAAAGGAATTGAATACAGCATTGAGGCCATGCGCGGAGTGGTCAAACAGCATCCGGATTCTCTCTATATCATTTGGGGGAAAACACATCCTGTCGTTAAACAAGAAACAGGCGAGGTATACCGACAAAAGCTGATGGGTCTTGTGGAAGAATTTGATTTAACTCGTAACGTTCGCTTCGTCGACAAGCTTTTGACGCAGGATGAAGTCATTCAATCGCTGGTCATGTCAGACATTTATATAACTCCTTATTTAGGCAAGGATCAGGCCGTTAGCGGAACTTTGGCATACGGAGTCGGTTACGGAAGGGTTATTGTCTCCACACCTTACCGATATGCCGAGGAAATGCTGGCAGAGGGCAGGGGCTTACTGGCAAACTTCCGCGATTCAGCCTCCTTGGAAGCTTGCATCCTTCAATTACTGAATAACCCTACTAGAATAGCTGAAATGGAAAATCGTACGCTCGAACTCGGAAGAACCATGCTGTGGAACGAAATTGCCAAAACCTATGCCGCCATCTTCCAAGAAAAAATACTAGTTTCAGAGTCAACTAATGTAAATACTTACGATGCCAGTTTTGCTAAAGTAAAACATTTAGGAGTGATTTAATGCAAGTACAAACGATACGGCAGTTTAAGTCCGATTACATGCGCAGGATAACCGATGATACAGGCATTTTTCAACATACCAAGTTTGGAGTACCCGACCGGTCGAAAGGTTATACGACGGATGATAACGCACGGGCATTAATCGCAGCCGTTCTATTGTACAGCAGCCAAAAAGATTCCAGCACGTTAGACCTCATTCATACTTATATTTCCTTCATTCACCACGCACAGAATACAGATGGAAATTTTAGAAACTTCATGGATTATAACCGTTCATTCATGGAGGATAGCGGCTCTGAGGATTGTCAAGGACGCACACTATGGGCATTAGGATTCGCTCTCGCTCATTCCTCCTTGCTCCCCGATAATGTACTTAATACCTGCCGTTATTTAATCAATCAGGCATTACCGCATATTGAAAAGCTAGGTTCTCCCCGTGCTGGAGCCTATGCGATAATCGGTCTAAGTTATTTAATAGAAACCCCTGATGCTTTAACTTACTCCTTCCCCTATCCTCACGCGCCAAGTACCGCAGAAGAAAAGGCTTTTCTACCAAGAGCATTCATCATCAATGTGATCGAAAAAATAGCGGTCCGACTGCACAATCAATATGTTCGCAATAAGGGTAACGATTGGAATTGGTTTGAAGACAGCCTTACTTACGGAAACTCTATGCTTCCATGGGCACTTTTAAAAGCATCACATATTTTAGAAAACATTAGTTTGAAGGAAACGGCTAAGGAGAGTCTGGATTTTCTAGTATCCAAAACCTTTGCTAAAGAAGGATATTATAAGCCGATTGGCAGCCATGGCTGGCAGTTGCGAGGTGAAAAAGCCGCTCTCTACGACGAACAGCCGATTGAGGCCTGTGAAATGCTTCTTGCTTGCAAAGAAGCCGCGATCGTACTCCAAGACCCTGCTTATCTGAAGAAAGCAGCCTTATGCTACGAATGGTATTTAGGCCATAATTCGTTAAAAATTTCTCTTATAGATCCTCAAACAGGAGCTTGTTATGATGGCATCCATGCCACAGGGCTGAACCTTAATCAAGGCTCTGAGAGCATCATTTCCTTCTCCATTGCCCATTTGGTGATGCATCATGAATAAATTTGCTACCATCCTTGCAGGCGGGGGCGGAACTCGTTTCTGGCCGCTGTCTAGGCAAGAGATTCCAAAGCAGCTTCTAAATATTAGTGGAAATGATATTATGCTAAACGATACGATCGAACGATTCAAAGGCATTATCCCTCAAGAAAATACCGTTATTGTAACGAATCGTTCTCAAGCGGTTCTGCTGGAGAGCATCATGCATAGCAGTGTATCGAAAAGCAACATTTTGATCGAGCCCGTTGCTAGAAACACGGCTGCAAGCATACTTTTCGCGGCATTATCTATAGAAAAATCACACGGAGATTCCTTAATGGTCGTATTGCCTTCCGATCATTATATAACCGATGAAGAACAATTTCGGCTCACCTTAGACGAAGCCTGTACGGTCGCGATGAAGACGGACAAAATCGTTACCATCGGAATTAAACCGACATTTCCATCGACCGGGTACGGTTATATCGCCTTTGATAAGGAACCTATCTCTTCAAATCCTGTTGCCGTATACGAAGTAGCCGAATTTGTAGAAAAACCTAACTTTCAGAAAGCACAAGGCTATCTGTCATCAGGTAATTATTTATGGAATAGCGGCATATTCATTTGGAAAACTTCCGTCATTATTGATAATTTCAAGCGTTACCTGCCTCGGTTGTATAAGACAATGCTTCCAATCAGCGATTATTTGGGCACGGATCAGGAAGAGGAAATCATTAGTAACATCTATCCAACGCTTCAAAACATTTCGATTGATTACGGGATCCTTGAGCGCTCCGATGAAGTCGTTGTTCTGTCTGGTCAATTTGGCTGGAATGATATCGGCAGCTGGGATGCGCTCGGCGCGATCTTCCCTCCGGATTCATCTGGAAACATTATTAAAGCAAATCATATGGGCATAGATACACGAAATTCGATCATATATGGAAATGGCAGACTAATCACGACAATTGGCGTAGACGGCTTCATCATTGCCGATACGGGGGATGCACTGTTGATATGTCCCAAAGACAAAGCACAATCTGTTAAAGATATCGTCGACCTACTGAAGGAAAAAGGAATGACCGAGTATATTTAGCCAGCCCTTACTCTGGTGAAGATGATGGAACGGCCGCCACTTTGGGGCCGCGGTATTTAAAGAAGAACGCCACACAGATAAGCGCCAAGCCGTTGATGGCAAAAACGAGCGGAATACCGATCCAGCCGCCCAAAAAGCCACCGATAATCGGACCGCTCATGGTTCCAAGCTGCGTAGCGGATTGATTTAAGCTAAACGCTCGGCCTCTAAAGCTGGAATCCGTAAATTTCACGATGAGCGCGTTTAACGCCGGGTAGACGGCAGCAAAAAACAACCCATAACTAAACCTCAGAATGCCAAAGGCTAGCAAGTGGTGAGTGCCTAACTGAAGCAGATTCCCTATTCCTCCGCCAATTAGGCCGATGAACAGTGTTTTGGAGTAGGTGATTTTCTGTCCGAGTTTCCCCCATCTCGGTGCTGCAATGACGGTTGCGACTCCGACAGCAGAGAAAATAATGCCTGAACTCAGCGAAGCTGAGCTTTGGCTGCCACCCATTTGCAGCACATAGATGGTAAGCAGCGGCTCGACAATCATGACCGAAGTCGCTACCAACATGGTGACACCTAGAATCATCATGAAAGGGCGATTATGAGCAGCCGACTTCAAATCATCCATAACACCCGATCTCGTAGCCGAGCGGTTAAAGTTCGTTTCCTTAGCCCCAAACAGCCCGATAAAGGCTGCGACTAAGACGACACACCCTGAAACTAGAAACGATTCTCGGTTTCCCACCCAGTGGCTGACGAATCCGCCTACCAGCGGACCGATGACACTTCCGGCGGCTCCTGCCGTTGACATAACCCCCAGCGCATAACCCACTTCTTTTTCAGGCGTGTTCGTGGCTACTAAGGCAATGGAAGCAGGAACAAAACCGGCAAGCAATCCCTGAAGAATACGAACTACAAGAAATACGTAAGGATCATGGACGAAAAAAGTCGCAAAATAAAGAACGCTTAGGCTGAAGCCTGAGCGAATCAGCATTGGTTTGCGGCCATACTTGTCCGCCAAAGAGCCCCAAAAGGGCGCGATTAAAGCACTAGCCAAAAAGGTGATGCCAAACGTAATACCTGACCATGCTTCCAGTCCTTTATCAATGCCGAGCTCCGTGTGCAGAAAGATAGGTAAGAAAGGAACCGAAATCGTATACGCCATGCCGCAGAAAAATACACCGATCCATAAAGTGATGAGATTACGTTTCCAGGAAAATGCCATGTGTTTACCCCCTGATGCTTGATGACTGAAACCGTAGATATACGAAGAACTCCCGACAACCATGCTATATTATGTATATTTTATCATATTGTTTGAAGATTAGAAATTCCATCATGAGTTGCCCCATTAGGAATAGAAAAAGAGGATGGTTGCTCGTACACGATAAATGTACAAGCAACTTCCTCTTTTGGCCTGCTCAATCTGGTTGATTTACAAGTCCCTGCATACATTTTAGCCGCACAGAACACTTCATAAGGAGCAATCGCATCAAGCAGATCGAAACCATCAAATAAAACGATTTGTACATGCATAATAAATCATCTCCATCCTTTATTTAACTGTTACATTCGGTGCTTTGATATACACATAACGAATCACAAGTTCCGCTAGAATGAAATTAAGTAGGATTGCTCCATAAACACCAAACGTATAACTCGACTCATACCTCAAACCAACTCCTTCATGGAGAATAAAACTAATAAGATGAATGAACAGATTTGTGAAACAGAAAGCATAGCTGCGAACCATCCACTTCCGATGCTTGCTGACTTGCTTGCGTTTAATTTGGACAATCGCTGTAATGGTCATGGCGAACCAGACGATACTCACCAGATTGAAAGCCATGCTATTGATTTTTCCGCCAGTTGAATACGGAGCCATGTAACCCGAGGTCAGAACAACGACAAAAACAAAAATAACGTATAGATAACCATTGACTCTATGAAATTTGCGAGCGTTGCGTAAGATCTTGCTTGAGAAATTAAGCGCCCCTGTCAGCATAGCCAAACAAGCAGCACCTACATGAATATGCATAACGTTTAGCCAAATTGGAAGATTCATAGGACGTTTGAGATTCATTTTATGAGTAAGAAAAGCAGCAGCTTGTGGATCAAAAAATAAATTCGCCAACACAACGTATACCATGTAAATAATTAAAGCTGACAGGAGCAGCGGATACGCGTAGCTCTTAGTCGGTTTTGCCATTTTAGCCATAGAAACCTCATCCTTCTCGTTAATATGTAAGCTGAATAGATATTTTAGAGACCGAACCGTACGGTCTTTTTTTATTATACAACGATCTATGCTATGATTCACTTATAAAATGTTACAATATTACGAGAGTGTCATTGTCTCTGAGAAAGGATATTGCACATGCGTAAGGGTGAAAAAACACGATTGCATATTATTATGAAATCCGCTGAACTATTCAACGAAAAGGGCTACGCGGGTTCAACCATACAGGATATTATGACGGTAACCGGCCTAACCAAAGGCGGGATTTATCGGAGCTTCGCGAATAAGGATGAGATTGCGATTGAAGCTTTCGCTTACGCTGGACAAGTGCTCTGGGGACATTTTGCTGAAGCGGTTGAAGGTGCGTCTACAGCAACGCATAAAGTCCTTGCGATGTGTGACGTGTACAGCGATACCGTGCATAATCCCCCTATTAAAGGTGGATGCCCTTTTCTCAATACAGCGGTAGAAAGTGATCATTCCTTTCCAATTCTGCGAGATCGTGCGGTTGGGGCTTATGAGCAAATGTTAGCCTTCATCCAAGGGATTTTGTTAAAGGGAGTCGAAGACGGTGAATTTCGATCTGATCTCGACACCGAATCCGTCGCTTCTTTCCTCTTCTCATCCATTGAAGGCGGCATCATGGCAAGCCGTTTGACCCATGACAACAAGCATGTCAGTTATGCTAGGAGGAATATTGAACTGCTGCTGACTACTTTTACAAAGTAAGCTATACACCATTACGAAAAAATAGCCGTCTCCCAAGGTCTATACCCTTTTGAGACGGCTATTTTTTGTTTATATTTCTTCAAAATCCGTAGGGTTACCGGCGTCGGCGAAATCGAAGTCTCCAGCCAGATCTCCCGACTGGTCCCCCTGTTCATCTTCGGCAATATTTTGTAAATCATAGGCATTAATCGTGATAATCGGGTAGGCATGATTCGCAGCAATCTGCGCTGCCTGCTGTTTCATAAACTTGGGTGACCCCTCTGTATCTTCATCATAAACAAGAATGATGCCGTCCGAATTACGGAGCAGAAACTTGTCTCGTTCCTTAAACTGCCAAGGTCCTTCATATTTGGTTTTTGTCACGCTGTTCACGTAATTCGCGCGTTCCATGACGCTATTATAGCTATTTTTTTTATCATCGCTCCATTTTTCTTCTTGCTCCAGAAAAGGGGTAACGATAGCTAATTTCAACTCTGGGTAGGCGCCTCCTCTAAGGTCAAGCACAGCCTCAGCCGCCCACAATTCGACCCCCCATTGTCCACTCACAACGACCCATTCTAAACCTTCATCCATAAGTGCGATGAGTCTCTTTTTGATCGCTTTTTTGATAATCGGAATGCCTGGGTGCTTTAATGAAAAAATGCCCAGCTCTGATGCTTTATAACCCGTTATTAAGACTCGTTTCAAAAGAGGTACACCACCTTGTTAACTCTATCTATCAGGTTAACATAGATAGGCCTCGATATAAAGAAAGCGGTTATAAAATGCAAGATTGAACTGCTGAAATGTTAATTAAGGCCATGGAGAGTGGATTTCTGGCTTGGCGTGAAGAGATCCGCAAATATGATACATTGCGAATGAACGGGACGGAATAAGAATCAAACATCGCGCATGTGAGTAACGCAAAAAGAAGAGCCTCAGCTCTTCTTTTTCTGTACCATTAAGATTCTAAAGCCTCAATCAGCCAAGGGTAGGCGTGACTCCCATTCACTTCATGAACACCTTCAAAGAGATGAACCCCCAACTTTTCAGCTGCACCAGCTTCAGCGTACACCTGCCGCAAATACTGAATCGCCACTTCCACTGTTTCTATCGGAAAAATAGGATCCTGCTGGCCAGATTCAATGAACAGCGGACGAGGAGCAAGTAACCCGAGTAATTCGGGGAGCTCTGCATATTCCAAAACACCAGGCAAGTAATTATCAATGCAGTGGTGAACATGCATAATGCTTCCTTTGAACGTATTCACAAAGGCGCAGAGTACAATAGCTTTGATTCGTTCATCTATTGCAGCAGTATATGCGGCGATTAGTCCGCCTCCTGAGAAACCGAAGCATCCCACTCTTGCTGGATCCACATCCTCGCGTGACAACACATAATCGAGCGCCCGCCGCGCTTCATGCACACGCAATCCCGCCAACGATATGCCATATAAAAGCAGATGTGAAGCAAGTGTTTGACAGGATGAATTTCCGACTTGCCCATCCTTCTGATCCGCAGCCAGTCTTCGATCTCCAAATCCGATGATCTCAGGTACGACCACTATGAAGCCGCGTCTCACTAATTCCAAGGCATAATTGCCGTGAAGATCCGGCTTACCTGTGTTTTCAGTTCCATTCGGATGGAGCCCAACAATCTGCCGACTACCGTAACCATGTCCGTGCAAAGCCAGCACTGCTGCCGTCCGTTTGGTCATTCCTTTAGGTAACAACACATAGACCGGAACTCGAAATCCCCAAACCGTACCGAATTCGATACGCTCTCGAATATGATCTTCGAGCTCAGTGCGCTCTAGGAGAACAGGACGAAGCTCATCTTGTTCTTCCAAAGCTATATCTAGAGACTTGATCAGGCGCCCCTTCAACCTAATCTTGGTCTGTTCAGTATTCTCGGCCCGTTTCTGCTGCAGACGTCTATTCTCGTAGGAGTGATAAAGATTTTCCATGATTGAATCTGGATTCCACAAGCATTCCCACCTCCGTCCACCTCTTAAAAAGTAACCAGCTTATCCACCGCAACCGGTTGCCCCGTACGCAGGGAAATATTCCCGGCAATACCGGTCAAAATCGACATCGCCCCATCAACATGAGAAGCAGCTCGCTCAAAGCGATCGTCGGATGGCTTATCAAAAATATCTTTCAAGAGCACAGGATCACCGCCACCATGACCGCCAACACCTTCTTCAATTTCTACTTTATAAGGAGCCGCGAACATCGGAAATACCCTGATCGTCTTTTCCTTCAATGCACCTTCATCCTCTTTAAGGCCACCAGAATTTACGTAGGATTTCTCAACAACTTTCATTTCAATACGACCCTTGCTGCCATTGATTTGTACACTAAAGCCTTCCCAAGGCATATAAGCATTAAGTGAGTAGGTGAGAATGGCTTTGTTTTTATATCGGACCATAACTCCCATTGTATCTTCAATACTAATTCCATCGCCGAAAACGCTCTGATCACGTTGGTAGCCATCTTCGTGTTCCGCATCTAAGTATAGACCCTTGAGGTTTTTATTTTTATCTAAATGGAGCGCAAAAGGATCACCCTTCGCGTTTTCATTCCCTGTCGCACGTTGATAAAAGTTGGTCACGCCGCGCTTCTCGGCATTTTCTCTGCCATAGAACATCAAGCCGCCCATCGCAAATACCGTCTCCGGACGTGTCCCTAACCAGAAGTTCACGAGATCAAAATGATGCGTTGATTTGTGTACAAGTAAGCCTCCGCCATTACGTTTATCGCGATGCCATCTGCGGAAATAGTCCGCCCCATGTTCGGTGTTCAGCAGCCACTCGAAATGGACAGAATGAACATCACCTATCGTACCGTCCATGATTAACTCACGAATTTTCGTATTGTGCGGAGCGTAACGGTAATTGAATGTCACGCGAAGCTGCCGCCCTGTGCGTTTAATGGTATCGAGAATTTCTTGACATTTCTCTTCATCCACTGTCATCGGCTTTTCCGAAATAACATCGCAACCAAGCTCCATCGCCTTGATAATATACGTATGATGCGTGCGATCAACGGAGGTGACAATGACATAATCAGGCTTTTCTTTGCGAATCATTTCCTCGAACTGATCTGCTTTATACGTGGGAACAGCGTTATATTCATATTTATTGACGAGTAAGCCATTTGTAAAATTCATTCTCGTTTGATTTATATCGCAAATCGCAACTAGCTCTGACGTTTCCTGAAAATCCTTCACAATAGCGCCATAGAAAAATTCTGCTCTTCCTCCGGTACCGACTAGTGCATAACGCTTTTTCATAAAAAGTGAACCCCTCTCGAGTTTGGATATGTCTTCATGTTCGAATGTCCTATCTCAAGATTAATACAATATTTGTTGTGTTTCTAATCAAATCTTGCTTAATCACTTTTATTCCTTGCATATCTTGCTATATAATAGTTATAAAAGATCGAACGAAGAGGTGTCCACTTTTGGTACTCTACGAAATTGAAAGACTACGAAGAGATCGCCCTTACTCTATGACAGTGAATCATTTTCATGATCACTATGAAATTTATTATTTACTTAGCGGGAAACGCTACTATTTTATACAGGACCGTTCCTATCTGATTCAAGAGGGCGACCTCGTCTTTATCGATAAAAACGAGCTTCATAAAACACGAAATGCGGATGTCCTTCATCACGAGCGCATTCTACTTAGCTTTGATGATAGTTGGATACGTTCTATTGATGAGGATGCATCGACACATTTACTCGTTCCTTTTCAACAGAAACAGCATATCTTTTCCTTAACAGGAACGAATCGCACTTTCGTTGAGAACCTTCTATTTAGCTTATTACGCGAACAGCAGCAGACGCTTGGCGGCTGGCAGCTGAACAGCAAAGCCCTGCTCACGCAACTACTCATCTTCTGCTCGCGTCTCACAGATAAGATAAGCTCTGCTCAGGAACACCAGCAAGCGCACAATCCCAAAATATTCGAAATCGTCGCTTATATCAACGAACAGTATAGAAACCGTTTGACGTTAGCTTCGATCTCCGAAAGCTTTTATATCAGTCCAAGCTACTTTTGCCGTTCTTTCAAAGAAACGACCGGCTTTTCGTTCATCGAATACTTGAACAACGTACGAATCCGCGAGGCTCAGCGGCTCCTGCGGGAAACGAAGTTGAAAGTCATCCACATTGCCGAGCAATCCGGATTCGATAGCGTCGCTCACTTCGGCCGCGTGTTCAAACAAGTGACCACACAGACGCCACTGGAATGCCGCAAATTGATGCGCCATAGTCTGTAAAAAGGGCTGAGATACCTTCCACCGCTACTCACCACTGCCGTAAGCTCGGTTTCCGAGCTTATCCTAACCAATCGCCAGACTTAAGCTCGTTTTCCGATCTTATCTCACGCCCAGCTATATACCTCTCTGCAGACCATCCTGCTCCAGAATAAGCGCGAAAAACGCGCTTTCAGTGAGAGTCGCCGAGCCGACAGAGTCTGAGAAACCGAAAATTGACTTCTCAGCAGACCATCCTGCGCGTCCACGCTGAATAAGCGCGGAAACGCGCTTATTCAGGAGCCCCCAAACTATTAAGTGCGAAGCTTTGCTTACCCCAAACCCAAAACATAAATTCTTACATGTCGAAAAAAACCTTCGAGCAGGTAACAACCCGCACGAAGGTTTTCATTTTAAAAACCGAAATACTGCTTAGCATTATTATAGGAAATCCCTTGAACCAGCTGTTTCAGCAGCTGTTCGTCGTTCGGGAATTCTCCCGCTTCGACCCATTCGCCTAGCATGTTACAGAGGATTCTGCGGAAGTAGTCATGTCTTGTGTAGGACAAGAAGCTTCTGGAATCTGTCAACATACCAACAAATCGGCCAAGCAGTCCAAAATTCGCTAGTGATTTCATCTGCGAAACCATACCGTCTTTGGTATCATTGAACCACCAAGCGGATCCCAATTGAATTTTGCCGGGAATACCATCGCCCTGAAAGCTGCCCATGAGGGAAGCGAGAATTTCATTGTCACGTGCATTTAAGGAGTACAGAATCGTCCTAGGCAGTGAATCAGCAACAGCAAGCGAGGATAACAAACCTGTCAAGGCGCTCGCTACCGGGCTATCATTAACAGAGTCGAATCCGGTGTCCGGTCCAAGTTTTGCGAAAGCTCGTCCATTATTGTTGCGGGAAGCATTAATATGGTACTGCATCGCCCAATCCAACTTCTTGTACACGCCTCCTAAGAACAGCAAGGTGTACGCTTTATATTTCTTCTCTTCTTCCAAACTAACCGCGTTGCCAGCCAGAGCCGTTTTAAAAATCTGATCCACTTCTTCTTTGGTTGCTGCAGCGTATGGCACATAATCCAAAGCATGGTCAGACACCTTACAACCAACTGAATCAAAAAACTGCGCTCTACTTTCTAATCCTGCCAGCAGGTCATCGTAGGAGCTGATCGTGATGCCAGCGGATTGCTCCAATTGGCCGATCCATGGAAGGAATGTGGCGCGATTGATTTCAAGCGCTTTGTCAGGACGGTACGAAGGTAGGACTTGCGTATTAAAATCTTTGATCTCTTTAATTTTGATGTGATATTCCAGTGAATCCACCGGATCGTCCGTTGTGCAAATAACGGTTACTTTGGAATTCGTAATAAGATCTCTGGCGCGGGAACCGCCCTCTGCAAGCTTTGCGTTCACTTTTTCCCAGATGACAGGCGCGTTCTGCTCGTTAATAATCTCATGAACACCGAAATATGTTCGAAGTTCCATATGAGACCAATGGTACAACGGGTTGCCAATAGCCATAGGAACCGTTCCAGCCCATGCCAAGAAACGATCGTAATCGCTAGCTTCACCTGTAACTTTCGCTTCCTCCACACCGTTGGCACGCATCATTCTCCACTTATAATGGTCTCCGTACAGCCAAGCTTCCGTTATGTTATTGAATTGTTTATTTTCATAAATTTCCTTAGGACTAAGATGGCAGTGATAATCAATAATCGGCAGATCTTTGGCAAATTCGTGGAATAGATGAACCGCGGTATCGTTGGTAAGCATAAAATTCTCATCTAAAAATGTTTTCATAAAAGCTAAATTCCACCCTTCTCAAGCTGAATGATCTGCCCTCTATTCTAGCGAAAGGTGACCTGAAAATCTTGTGATTTTTTGCTTTCATTTTGTAAAATATGCATATATTGACCTCATCTCCGGCATAACTCAGCCTCCGACAAATAAAAAGCCCCATACACCAACAATCACGTTGGAACGGAGCTTATCATTTACGGCACAGACTGACCTACATTGGTTCCAGCTTGTATTTCCTCTGGCAGATCATCAGATGCACTCGGAACATGCCGCGGCTTATAATTAATGACATCAGAAGACGAAATACTTACGTAGACCCGGCCAGGTAAGGCCTGAGCCCTTATCAAGATAGGTTGATTGTAGTTGTTCTTAAAACTGAAGTCAGGACCTCCCCAATTCACCGTAGCATCCCTACCTGGCGGAACATAGGGGACAGATCTGCTGTGCGAATATCTTTCTACAATTTGGAGACCAGCGCGATCCACCGCGTTAAATAAAGTAGAAGAAATTTGGCAAATGCCTCCGCCAATCCCTTCTGAGAATTCTCCCCTCACGATGATCTTTGCCGGCATATATCCCTTCCCACGCGTCCGAACGCCAACAACACGGTTGAAGGAGAACGTTTCATTCGGTTGAACGACATAATTGTTAATCGCTTGGGTGGCAAGTTTGATATTCGTATACCGATATTTATTATTCGAGTTAAAATAGGTCACATAATAACCAATGGGACGCACACGAATACTCGCTAGCAGCTCACTGTCTACTTTGGGATAAACAGATAACTGAGGCACTTCAAATTTCATCGGACCCTCTTGATAGTAATGCTCATAAAATTGCTCAACAAAAGCTTGACGATTCAGCCTTGCGCCTGCAATCTCCTTCACGATTCTTCCCTCATCATTAATGGTAGCATTAATCGGTTTGCGATACATATTCTTATCGATCATGTCCGTAAGCCGATCTAATCGTTCTTTATCAACGATCGGTATATCAAGAAGATTGACCGTGTACGATTCCCGCTGCACATTTGCTATGCTATGACCCATATTGTCATTCGTTATTCGAAATGGCACTTCACTTTGCTGCGCAAGAAGCAGCAAACCCATTATCCAACTATAACTCATTAAAGCTATCACCCCCTCCTCTAGTGTAAACAATTGAAATGATTCCATACTATGCAAGGATAAACGACTCCGTCGTCCTCCTGGGACGAGCGCGTTTGTCAAGGTAGATGCGAAGCAAAAGTATAAAACTTATACTTTCTTATCTACTAAAAAAGGACCAGCCAACATCCATGGATGTCAGACCGATCCCTTATGACTAGATGAAAGATTAGTGAGGATAAACCGCTTGGAACTCTTCGCCGCACGGCCCCCCATTTGGGTTGACCTCTAAATCAACGGTCGTTCCATTCTGACGATACAAAGGGCGATAATGATCGCTAATATGGGTTGCCGATTGGTTCGCATAATGACAAATGAACGCTCGGCGGAATCGGTCCTTCGTTTTATTTCGATAAGAGCCATGGATAAGATTCCCGTTAAAAAAGAGAACGTCGCCTCGCTGCATGATGACAGGAATCGCTTTTTCATCTTTCGGCGGCTTCACGTAGTGAGTCGTAAATGATTCTTTGTCATCCGCGATGTCTGGACAGGCAATTTCGAATGTATTCGTTTTGGGCACAACGAGTAAGCCACCGTTCTCATCATCTGCAGCATCTATGGCCGTCCAAGCTGCTATGCAATTACCAGGTTCGACCTGCAGATAGAAATTATCCTGATGAAGCGCTTGGCCGCGAGAGCCCGGCGGCTTGTAATAAAACATGCTTTGCGCAGCTAGCGCCTCTTCGTCATACAAATCTGCTAATACATCCATAACCGGCTGGTGCAGCATATATTTCTTTGCCGTCTCATTAAAGCGGTGCGGATGCATGACTCGCGGATATCTTTTTAACGGATCTGATCCATCCGCTTGTAAATCCGGTTCAAATAAGCCTGGTACCGTTTGATGACTAATCTCTTCAAAAGTATCATCGATTTCGGTCAAATTTTGCTCCGAAAACAATCCTTTTACAATTAAATAACCTTCCGATTCGAATTGCAGTTTTTGTTCATTTGAAAGCTTAAGCATCGTCCGTGACATGTTGGTCCCCTCCATGAGTAAGTTAGGATTGTGTTCCCTTATGACATAATCATATCGAAAGCCCCACAAACATTGAAGTAAGGATGATGCTAATTACTCATACAATCCTGCTATTTCCTGATATACTTGTAGTAAATTGCTGCAGATGACGAAAGGGACCACAGGGCCATGATATTCGATGATTTCACCTTTTTATCCGGACATTTTATAGAGCAAGATACGTATGTAACCAAGCGGCCCCAAGGACGAAGCGATTGGCTTCTTACTTTCACGCTCGAAGGTGAAGGTTACTTTATCAATTCAGGGAATGAACGAATCTGCAGGCCGGGGGACCTCACCCTGCTGAAGCCAGGAACACCGCAGCACTACGGTACGAAAAAAGACCATACCTGGCAGTTTGTCTGGGTACACTTTCCTTCGATCTTCACAGAAACCAATCTGCTGCCGGATGAAGAGCAGCTTATCCTTACCATCGAAAGTGAGTCGATTCGCGAACGCATCCACCGAGCTTTCACACGCATGCTGGAGGATTCCAGAGAGCGCGGTGAATATTGGTTCGAATTGTGCAGCAGCTCTTTGCGGGAAATCCTCCTAATCATGGCTCAGAAAACAAACACAAAAGTTGATGCACGAATCGAGGAGGTTCTCCACCTGTTGTCCCAACAGATGCGTCAACCTATTCGGATTGAGGATTTGGCTCAGACTGTCGGGCTCTCTCCTTCGAGACTGTCCCATCTTTTCAAAGCCAGTACAGGGTATTCCATTATCGATACGCTCAATCGGATGCGGATACAACAAGCCGTGCTAATGCTAGAACATACCGGACGGAGCGCTTCGGAAGTTTGTTATGATGTTGGTTTTCAAAACTATAATCACTTCACCAATCAATTCCGCAAATGGTATGGCATGAACCCAAGTACATTCATGAAAGAACGACGGTAAAATTTATTTGACAGTTGACTCTTGGCAGGATAAACTGCAAGCAAGATTAGAAAAAAGAGGAGGATTCCTATGACTTTTGAAAGTAATCTTGATAAATATGCGGAGCTAACCGTCCGCGTCGCTGTGAACATTCAATCCGGCCAATCACTTTGGATTAACGCACCCATTCATCATCCCGAGTTCGTTCGACTTATTGCCCGTAAAGCTTATCAAGCTGGAGCTAAACACGTACATATTGAATGGCAGGATGCAATCTGCACACAAATCAAATATACCTACGCGCCTGATGAAGCGTTTCATGAATATCCATCATGGAGAGCGCAAGCGCTCGATGAGCTAGCCGATAATAACGGCGCCTATTTATTGATCGATGCCGATGATCCTGAATTGCTGAAGGATATCGATCCATCTCGCATTTCCGCAAATTCCAAAGCCGCAGGCGCGAAATTAGTGAAATGGAGAGAAAGCATGTCCTCCTATCAGATGACATGGTCGATTATCGCGGCACCTTCTTCTGCTTGGGCGAAGAAAGTGTTTCCTCATTTGGAAGAGGAAGCCGCGATCAGCGCCCTATGGGACGCCATTTTCAAAGCGACACGCGTAGATCAAGAAAATCCAATCCAGACTTGGGTCGATCACAACGCGACACTTCGGAGCAAAAGAGAACAGCTTAACGAGAAGCAATTTCGTAAGATCCATTACCGTGCCCCAGGCACTGAACTATCTGTCGAGCTTCCTGCCAACCATATTTGGCGAGGCGGTTCCGCCACCAATGAGACGGGAGGCTTCGATTTCAACCCGAATATCCCGACAGAGGAAGTCTTTATTTCTCCTCATCGAATGGGTACTCATGGCACAGTGCGCAGCACGAAACCGTTGAGTTATCAAGGTAATTTGATCAACAATTTCTCCATCACCTTCGATAATGGACGTGTTGTTGACTACACGGCTGAACAAGGCTTCGAGTCTCTAAAAGCCATGATCGAAATGGATGAAGGAGCACATTATCTGGGTGAAATCGCACTTGTGCCGCACGAATCACCAATTTCGAACTCCAACCTAATCTTCTTTAATACCTTGTATGATGAGAACGCCTCAAATCACTTGGCACTCGGAAGAGCCTTTCCCACATGTATTGAGGGCGGAACTTCGATGTCCAAGGAGGAGCAAGAAAGCGCCGGCCTTAACAACAGTCTGATTCACGTGGACTTTATGATCGGCTCTGCCGAAATGGATATTGACGGCGAACATGCAGACGGCACGATTGAACCCATTTTCCGCAAGGGGAATTGGGCATTCTAGAAATTAATAAGGGTAGTACTGAGAGTCATGATAACCATGTCTCTAAGTGCTACCCTTTTTTCAGTTATTCTATAAGCAGGCGTAAATTGTTGTCCCCAATCAAGATGGATTCCATTTTTTCTTCCTTAGCGAATCTTACACTGGAAAGCAGTACATTCTCTTGCAGAACATGATCAAAACGCTCCAACGCTTCTTTCAACGTCGAATTGACATCGAGAACAAGATCGACTCGTTTATCAATAGGCAGCTCCAGCTTTTTACGATAATCCTGAATTGCACGTATGATTTCTCGTACAAGACCCTCCTGCTCCAATTCTTCCGTTATTGATGTGTTTAAAGCTACCGTGATCTGGTTACTGGAAGCAGAAGCAAACCCTTCTTTGGCTTGTTTTTCCACAAGCATCTCATCGAGTGTGATATGAAGTTCCTCTCCGTCGATCGTTACTTCAAGAAAACCACTATCGACCGCTTGCTTGGTATCTGAAGTAGACAATTGTTTAAAGTGGTTTTGCAGAGGGCCAACGAATTTGCCATACTTTTTCCCGGCCACCTTAAGATTCAGCTTCATTTTGAAGTCAACAAAGCCGCTGTCACTTTGTTCTACACGGATTCCTTTAATGTTTATTTCGTCTTTAATGATTTCCTCAAAACGACTTAGGTCGAAATTGCTATCGAGCGAAACGATCAACTCGGAGAGAGGCTGGCGTGTCTTGATACCTGTATCATTCCGAATATTTCGAGCCAACTCAACGATCTGCCGTGCGGTTTCCATGTCACTCTCGAGCGTTAAGTCGATGGCTGAATGAATCACACTTGGATAATCAGCCAGATGAACGCTGCCTTCTCCTCCGAGGTTACCGTAAATGTCCTCGGCAATGAGCGGCGCATACGGCGCTATCATCCGCGAGAGTGTCAGCAGCACTTCACGCAGTGTCTGATACGCTGAGACTTTATCAACGGTCATTTCACTGCCCCAGAAACGGTCGCGAGAGCGACGGATGTACCAGTTACTCAACTCGTCGACAAAACTTTCGATTTGCTTCGCTGGGTTTAAGAAGTCGTTAATCTCCAAGCCCTTACCTACATTTTGCAGTGTGCTGTTTAGTCTTGATAATATCCAGCGATCCAATTCGTTCGTATGCTTGTGAGCCGGATGATCCTCGTGCTTATATTGGTCAATCGTTGCATATAACGCATAAAAAGCGTGTGTGTTATTGATCGTATCGACCACTTTGGATTTCGCTTCGGCAACAATTTGCTTAGAGAAGCGCTTGCTGTTCCAAGGTGCGCTGTCTGACAGCAGGGCCCATCGAAACGCATCCGTACCAAATTCATCTATGATTTCCCATGGATCGATGCCGTTTCCTTTGCTTTTAGACATTTTTTGTCCGTTCTCATCCAATACATGTCCGGTAGAAAGAACGGCTTTGTAAGGCGATTTGCCGTTATACAACGTTGAAACAGCAAGTAGACTGAAGAACCAGCCCCTTGTTTGGTCAATCCCTTCGCAGATCATATCCGCGGGATACTGCTCATTGAACAACGTCTCATCCCCGAATGGATGATGATACTGCGCAAAAGGCATAGAACCGCTATCGAACCAGACGTCGATCACCTCAGGGGTTCTTTCCATGATGCCTCCACAAGAGCAGCGCAGTTTCACTTCATCGATGTAAGGCTTATGCAGCTCCAAGCTTTCGTCAATTGGCGTTATTGATTTTTCCCGCAAATCTTTGTGGCTTCCCGGTGCATATTCCGTTCCGCAATCCCCACATAACCAAACGTTCAGCGGGGTACCCCAATAACGATTACGGCTGATGTTCCAATCGACAAGCTCTTCAAGGAACTTACCGAAGCGCCCTTCGCGGATGTGGGAGGGATACCAGTCGACTTTACTGTTGTTCTCAATCAATTGCTCTTTAATTGCGGTCGTTTTGATAAACCAGCTCTCCATCGCATAATAGAGCAGCGGGGATTTACAGCGCCAGCAGAAAGGGTAACTATGCTCATAGCGCTCTTTGGAAAATAGCAGGCTGCGTTCAGACAAGTGTTTCACGATATCGACGTCACAATCTTTGACGAAGCGTCCAGCGAAGTCTGTGATCTGATCATTGTAACGTCCTGCCAAGTTCACTACATTCACAAAATCCAGTTCGTGTCGGCGAGCAGTTCGGTAATCATCTTCACCATGCGCAGGAGCAATATGGACGATACCCGTACCACTCGTATCCATGACATAGTCAGCATCTACGACGATATGTCCTTTGGTTGGGCTAATATAGCCGAAAGGAGGCTCGTAGGCGGTGCCGACGAATTCCAATCCTTTATGCACAGATAAAACTTCGTAGTCTTGTTTGAATACTTTTTCCGCGAGATTTTTCGCAACGATATAAACTTCGCCTTTTTGTTTCACTTTGACATAATCTATGTCTTTATTTACTGCCAACGCTACATTCGCAGGTAGAGTCCATGGGGTCGTCGTCCAAGCCAGAAAGATTTCGCTCGCGTTTTTACTCTTGAATTTCACAGTGGCACTTAAATCTTTCACGTCTTCATAGCCTTGCGCAACCTCGTGAGAACTGAGTGTTGTTTGGCAGTCGGGACAATAAGGGCTTACACGGTGCCCCTTGTATAATAGTCCTTTGTTATGGATATTGGATAAAATATGCCAAACACTCTCGATATAACCGTTATTGAGCGTAACATAGGGGTTATCCATATCCGTCCAGTAGGCGATAGCTTCCGTCAGTTCACGCCATTGCTTTTCATATTCAAATACGCTGCTTTTGCATTTCTCAACAAATTCGGCTACGCCGTATTTTTCAATCTCTTGTTTTCCCGAGATACCAAGCTGCTTCTGCACGCCAAGCTCGACGGGCAATCCATGCGTGTCCCAACCAGCTTTGCGGATGACTTGGTACCCAGACATGGTTTTATAGCGGCAGATAAAATCTTTCACAACACGACCAAGCACGTGTCCGATATGGGGTGATCCGTTTGCCGTCGGCGGTCCTTCGTAAAAGACGAAGTTCGCTTTACCTTTGCGGTTTTCAATCGACTTGCGGAACGTACCATTCAATCTCCATTGCTCTAAAATGCGCAGTTCGCGGATTCTCGCTTTTTCTTTCACATCAATTTTTCTCATGTGTAACTCACACTCCTCTAATAAAATGATTGGGGCTTATCGTGAAAATTTGTTGTAAAAAAACAAAAAAATCCCGTCCCGTAAGGGACGAGATTACATCTCGCGATACCACCCTAGTTCCATAACGATCATAAGGATATGATCATTATAGCTCTCGTTCTACGTACTATCATACGCGGCCCTTGTAACGGCGGGATCCCGGGTCAGCTTACTAAAATTCCTTCAGCTTTCCTTCTCAGAGGGGATTTTCGGCTAAGTCTTGAATGTTGGCTTTCAGCTCTAGGCCAACTCTCTGGAAATCAAGGGGATTAGCGTACTCGTTCTCGTCAATGAATTTACATGAATTAAAAACAATCAGTTAATTCATTTTCACATCAACTTCATTGAATGTCAAGTTCACTTTTGTTATGTAACATCCATTATAGCTAGTTTCAGATCCTTCACCGAGCGTAGTACCATTGTCATATACTGGAGCATGAAGATCACGAAATGATGCGTCCTAACAGGCGGCAGCAATTGCCACAAGAACCAAATTAAAATCTCCAATTATGAGCTAGGTTATGATAACCTAATTACAAACGAGCTTTATTCGAAGCGTTCACTCCAATGAAAGCGATTAAAGGATGCCTCTTAAAGATTCGCAACGAGTTTCTTGTATCAAAGTCCAGACCAGAGGAGCTGATCGTATGAGTACCAAACCGACTATTGCTGCGATTACTGTGCCATTTGATCTTGGAGCAGGTCGACGCGGAGCCAGCAAAGGACCGAAAGCCATTTTACAAGCAGGGTTAATTCGAGGTCTACAGCAAATGGATATTACAATCGATCATATCGCTGATATCCGTCTTCCGGATGATAAAGCGACTCCCTTGGCAGCTGAAGTTGATCAAACCAACCTTAAGTATTTGGCAGAGGTTCTCGAGGTAAATACACTTCTGGCTAAGCAAGTCTCTCAGGTCGTGGAACAAGGACGCTTTCCTCTCGTCATTGGCGGCGATCATAGTATAGCTATCGGGACTTTAGCTGGATTATCCGGCCATTATCAAAACTTGGGTGTCATTTGGATCGATGCTCATTCCGACCTAAACTCAGCCGATACAAGTCCATCCGGTAATATTCATGGGATGTCATTGGCCGTCAGTCTAGGGATGGGGCATCCCTTATTGACCAGCATTATGGGCAGTCATGATAAAGTGAAAGCGGAGAATATCGTCCTGATTGCAGCAAGATCTCTCGACGAGGGCGAGAAGAAACTCATTCGCTCATTGGGAATCAAATGCTATACCATGTATGATATAGATCGCAAAGGAATGGCTTCCATTATGCAAGATGCCATTGACTATATAAGCAGTAAAACAGACGGCGTGCATCTTAGTTTTGACGTCGATTCATTGGATCCGATTGAAGCACCTGGAACAGGCACGATTGTAAAAGGTGGACTTCATTACCGCGAAGCTCACTTAGCTGTTGAGATGCTGCATGAAGCAGGCATTGTGACATCAGCCGAATTCGTTGAGGTGAATCCTCTTCTCGACGACAATAACAAAACATCCCAATTAGCCGTTGGCTTAATTAGCTCCTTGTTGGGCAAGCAGATTCTATAGATTGAGACAAAAACCCGTTAGTCCCCGCTAACTGCGAGGATAACGGGTTATTTGCTTGTTACAGGTAGTAAATAAATGTAAGATATAGACATAATCTTGGGTGGGGTGGCATCACTCACTGCCAAATACATAGACCAAGTGTGGAGCCTACAATGAAAACCTTGAATCACTGGTACCTGCATCTCTTTCTGATCTTGCTCTCGCTTTCCACAATTGGGGTCTACTTTTTGTTCAAAAACCAAACCTATTATGAATTTCTACTTTGGAACTTATTCCTCGCTTGGATTCCGTATATCCTTGCTGTGATAGCCCATTTTATACACACTCGTAAATCTATGATCTTGAAAAAATTCATTTTAATCGTAGTCGGATTAGCTTGGTTATTATTCCTGCCAAACTCTCCGTATGTCATTACGGACTTCATTCATTTAACGATTTTGAAGGACTCTTATGTACAAAAAGGAGCGCTCTCCTTTACATATTGGTATGATTTTTTCATCATCTTCTTATTTGCATGGAACGGTCTATTGCTAGGATGCAGCTCCATGTACATCATTCAAAAGATATGGAAAGAGCGATTCAATCACTTTGTTTCATGGCTGATCATCGCATTGACCGCGCTTCTATCCGGGTATGGCATACTTTTGGGAAGAGAATATCGCTTAAACAGTTGGGATGCTTTACTCAATAACGGAATACTGGAAATCCTGCGAGAAACTCTGCATCAAGAGGCCTTCGTTTTCTGCTTATTAGTCGGATTTGTTATCATGACGGTTTACATAACCTTTTATGTACTCGTAAATGGCATAGGCAGCTCAAGAAATTCAAGTGCGTACACAAACGAAAAAACAAGGAGATGATTGTTATAACAACTATTAAAGGTGTGACGCCCATTTTTAGAATGTTCGACGAGAGGAAGGCAAAGGAATTCTACATCGATTACTTGGGTTTTTCGTTAGGTTGGGAGCATCGTTTTGAGAGTGAGATGCCGCTTTACATGGAGGTTAGTTTAGGCGAATGTAAATTGCACCTTTCTGAGCATTATGGGGATTGCAGCCCGGGTGCAGCGGTTCGAATAGAAATCGTGGATATAGAAGCTTTTCATTCTAATTTGAAAAATAAAAAATATACCTATTCTCGTCCTGGCTTAGAAATGAGCCCATGGCATACCAGAGAAGTTTGCGTCACAGATCCATTCGGAAATAAGCTTACCTTTTATGAATCGTTGAACGACCATGTGGATTAAGACGTCGCAAGCAGCAATCCAGAAAAATGATGCTAAAAACGCCCCCAACTCATCTACCGATGGGTCGGGGGCGTTCGTTTTATGAGCAGGCTTTAGCCAGCTGTCGTAGACTGCAAAGCTTCTTCACCCAGCAGCCCTAGTCGGCAGGTTGCAGCAATCTCTCGCCAGCGATGCCCGGCGTGGTCATCTGAATCGGATTGAGGATTTCTTCAATCTCCTCAGTTGTAAGCAGCCCACGCTCTAGGATCAGCTCTTTGAGCGTCATGCCAGTGCGCACAGCTTCTTTCACTAGTTGCGCGGCGACTTCGTAGCCGAGATGCGGGTTCAAGGCTGTGACGATGCCGAAGCTTTGCTCGACATAAGTCGCACAGCGCTCGCGGTCGGCTTCCAAGCCCTCAATCGCAAAGCGCTCGAACACGTCAGCCGCGTTCCGCAGTATTTTCAGCGATTGTAGAAGGTTGAACGCAAGTACGGGTCCCATTACGTTTAGTTCAAATTGACCGGCTTCGCAAGCCAAGCAGATGGTATGATCGTTGCCAATGACTTGGAACGCCACTTGATTCACGACCTCTGGCATAACAGGGTTTACTTTACCCGGCATAATGGAAGATCCTGGTTGTCTCGGTGGCAGTTTCAGCTCCCCTAAGCCTACGCGAGGACCTGAAGCCATTAATCGGATATCATTGCATATTTTCGAAAGGTTCACGGCGCATACTTTCAAGGAAGCGGAAAGCTCTGTGTAGGCATCCATGTTTTGGGTGCCGTCGACCAAATGCTCGGCTAGTTCAATGGGTATTCCCACTTGCCCTTTTAGATGAAACATAACCCGTTCCACATACTCAGGCTTTGCATTAAGCCCTGTTCCTACAGCAGTAGCCCCCATATTAACGGTCAAAAGTCCCTTAGAAGCATGGCGAATACGATTAATATCACGCTGGATGACACGTGCATAAGCGCCGAATTCTTGGCCCATACGAATAGGAACTGCATCCTGAAGATGCGTTCGCCCCATTTTAATGACATCATCAAATTCCGTTTCCTTACGTGCAAAAGCACTCTGGAGTGAAATCATAGTTTCAATCAATTGCTCAGATAAACGGTACGCGGCAATTTTGATGGCGGTAGGGATAACGTCGTTTGTGGATTGCGACATGTTGACATGATTGTTCGGATTACAATGGAAATAATTGCCCTTTTCCTCGCCAAGCAGCTCCAAAGTCCGGTTAGCAAGCACTTCGTTCATGTTCATATTGATGGAGGTTCCCGCTCCGCCTTGAATAGAATCAACAATAAATTCCTCAAGTAACTGACCTTGTCTAACTTCTTCAGCTGCTTTGACTAATTGTTCACCGATTTTTTTTGGCAGCATATGTGTTTCCATATTCGCAATTGCAGCTGCCCTTTTTACTTCTGCCAAAGCTGTAATGAGCTCTGCGTGAATTTTAACTCCCGTAATTGGGAAATTCTCTAATGCACGCATCGTTTGAATGCCATAATAAGCTTGGGATGGAACTTGTTTTTCACCTATAAAGTCTTTTTCAATGCGATGAGTCATCGTAGACACCATTCCTTTTTTCTACAAAGTATATTGCTCGAAGTTGCTAAGTAGGTGTTCCGAAAATCCTTCTAACTCTCTGCCGCTAGACCAATTGAACGCAATGCATGGCATTCATAAGCGCTCATCTGAAGAATTCGCGACCGCTTTCGAGAATCCTGCAATATCTGACACGTTCTGTAATAAATTTTTGACCACTGATCAATTCTCCCGCTTCTAATAATATTTCCTATTTCGACAATTCAAGTCTTCTCATATTTGCAACATTATAAATGGATTTGCACATAATGATTGAACTTGGCCAATTTCGTGAAGACTTGTATCACTGTCTAAAGCTATGTATTTATATATGCTAGGAGAAGCACAAACGCATAGGGGATTTACCTCATAGGATTTATATTTGCAACGTTCATGAGTTGACGAATACAATGGATTAAACAAGCTCGCTATGTGAGACAATTAGAAAGATACAGGGAATGCCGGCGAGTTTGGCTTACAAGCTGCACGTCAGGGAGGAATTGTTATGGATACGATAAGTTCGATGATTATTGAAAAAACGGAAAAATACGGGGCACGCAATTACCATCCGCTGCCTATCGTGATATCGAAAGCGGAAGGCGTTTGGGTCGAGGATCCAGAAGGAAACCGTTACATGGATATGCTTAGCGCTTACTCCGCCTTAAATCAAGGACATCGTCATCCTCACATTCTGAGAGCGCTTCATGAGCAAGCCGAGAAGGTAACTCTGACATCTAGAGCTTTCCATAGTGAGACGTTAGGTTCGTTTTATGAAAAATTAGCGAATTACACAGGTAAGCCGATGATTTTACCGATGAATACAGGTGCCGAAGCGGTCGAAACCGCAGTAAAGGCTATTCGCCGTTGGGGCTACGAAGTGAAAGGAATCCCTGCCGATCAAGCCGAAATTATTGTCTGTGAAGGGAATTTCCACGGACGGACAGTGACGATCACTTCCTTCTCCTCGTCGCCGGAATATCAACGCGGCTTCGGGCCTTTTACGCCGGGGTTCCGCATTATTCCCTACGGGGATGCGGCGGCGCTGCGTGAGGCCATCGGCCCGAACACGGCGGGTTTCCTGTTCGAGCCTATTCAAGGTGAGGCCGGTATTGTGATTCCGCAGGCTGGTTACCTGCGGGAATGTTATGAGCTATGCCAGGCGAATAACGTGTTGTTCGTCGCGGACGAAATCCAAACAGGATTTGGCCGTACGGGTCGCCGCTTCGCATGCGACTGGGAAGGCGTAACGCCGAACCTGTACATCATGGGCAAAGCCCTCGGCGGCGGTGTGTTCCCGATCTCGGCGGTCGCCGGTGATCGAGAGGTTCTTGATGTTTTCGAGCCGGGCTCCCACGGCTCGACGTTCGGGGGTAATCCGCTCGGCTGCGCCGTCGCGATCGCGGCGCTGGAGGTCACCCTGAACGAGCGGCTCGCAGAGCGCTCGGATGAGCTTGGCTCTTATTTCCTGAAGCGACTTCAGGAAATTCAATCTCCACAGATTACGGAGATTCGCGGCCGCGGGCTGTTCATCGGTATTGACCTTAAGGTTTCAGCTCGTCCGTTCTGTGAAGAGCTGAAAGCCAAGGGTCTACTGTGCAAGGAGACACACGAGCACATTATTCGCTTGGCTCCGCCTCTTACGATTACGAAGGAAGAGCTCGATTGGGCTTGGCAGCAAGTAAATGACGTGCTGAATGAAGCCTAGTTCATCAAGCATAATAAGCCCTCTAGCTTTTGTTGAAGCTAGAGGGCTTTGCTTTAAATTTGCTTTAAGATTGTTTTTCATCGTTATAGAGCCACTTTTACGAACTGCTGCCAATTTAGCGATGAAAAACAACGTTACAGCACCCCGACTATTCTATTCTTTCACAAAAACAAGTGTCCCGAATCGATGCGGCATATGGAAATCGACTTTACCGGTGGGTGACCAAGCCCAATAATGCCGATTACCTTCTAGATCATCATCAATTCTATATAAATTCCAACGCCACTCAGCGCCATGCTGAGGTGTCCAGTTTTCGCCATTCTCCTGCATCAGCTCTTGCTCTTGCCCCCGCTCCCAATCCAAATCAGCAAAAGGAATTCGCAGATCGTAAGTCCTCCACCCATCGGACCCATCCAAAACTTGCGTATGCATTCCCTTCGCATCCCATGCAACATCTATCTCTTTATCCCCACCGTTATAATGGATCAAAGCATCGAATACGACATTGCGCGGACTCACTTCGAACTCGTAATAAACCGCTCCGGTACCGCTTTTATCAATAAATACCTCAACCACATCTTCCAAATAAATAGGATCATCTCGCCGCTCCATCGTTGCCACGACGTGATCATCCTCACATTCGAATCGTATATGCAGTGCATCCGCTGTCCAACACGCGCGAAAGCGAGTCTTGAGCCGCGGCTTCTCTCCCGTTACAACTTCCCTTAAATAAGGGGCCTCAACCTCCATATCTTCCCATTTCCATATTCCGTTCTCTGCATCTATATAGCGACATTCATATCTCATCCGTTCCGACATCCTCGCTTCCTATTAACTCTTATATACAATATTAATATCTTATTACATTGAGTCCTCTAGGTAAAATCAAGATTACTCACAATGACTCAAATTCTATAAGGTTTTTCACCCTTTAGATAACTTATCATGAATCATAGTAAATCGCTATGCGGTATCGATTTTCGCAATCTTTCCGCACACCGACTCATTGTACCATCCCCATTGCAGCCGTTTGAGCTGAAAGAGCTCGGCCCGGCTTAGGACTAGGCAGCTTGTCCCAACCGTCCATACTTTTCCATTTACGGACAATTGCAGCACTGACACCTAACTTGTCCGCAATCTGAACAGGCTTCATCTGCCGGCCGCTCTTGAGCCAGAGCTTTAACGCCTTTTCTCTGTCTGGACTGCGTTTCCGTGACATTCAAATCACCCACCCCCAAGTATGTATTTTTTATGCAAGGAGATATGTATAGAATTCAATATTTTATACAGAAGTACTTTCCTTTAACGGTGCGGAGAATCCCTCGACCATGCATGTTTTTCGGTAAATACAGAATAGGCCTTTATGCATCATTTATGCAAAACACCGAGAAGGCGCATGGTTATGGGGTTTTCTTTTTTCATGCTGATCATCAAATTTGCATTTGCAAACAGTAATTTTGGACATTTATGCAACTATTATTCAATCAGGGGAATCATTTTAACGGTTATATACACTAACGAAATGTGCATGTGCCTTATATACCTGTCCAATCAAAGGATAGATACTGACATAGTATAAGGTGTAGTTAAATCCATTTAAAAGGAGTTGCATTTATATGGGATATGCAGTAGAAGGACATGGACATCGTCGTAATAATATGGCCGAAGTTTTAGTTCTCTTTATCCTTTTGGTTATCATTACAATGTCTTTTGCATGGTAATAATGTTGTTTTAATAAAAGAGTGCCTTAGCATTTATTTCCTAGCTAAGGCGCTCTTTTATTATTTGAGTTTGAATTCCTATTTTTCTTCTTGACGGCTTTTTTTGCAGATTGCTTTCAAATTTCTTTGAGCTGAAAATAAGCTGAAATCTACTAATAACTGTAAATGTTTATTGGATTTTTTCCGTTTTATGAAAATGAGTGCATCATTAATGGTCGTTGTATTTAGCTCAGTCGTAGTATAACCTTGTCCATTGCACCTTGTGTAAGCCCTAAATAACGCAATGTAGTCGTTTGTTTCCCATGGTTGAACATATCCATTTGGAACGCTAAATTAGCCGGATTCTGGACATACAATCGGTATCCCCAAGTCTTCCTCATCGTGTGACATCCAATTTCACTGAAGTCTAATGGCTGAAGCTGGCGATGATCTCGACACCATACAGGAGCAGCTCGGTCACCAGAAGGGCAGCGACGTCACTCGTTCCATTTACCTACATATAACAAAAGCGCGCGAGAAACGCGACGTGGATCGTCTGGACGCATTGCTTGATGCGACTGAATGAAAACAAACGGTAAAACCCTATCAACCGTAATGGTTTGGTGGGGTTTTACCGTTTGTGGGTAAAGTGTGGGTAAGATTAATTGAAATACACAAAAGTCATATTCTATAAGGAGCATTAACTCTTGTATACAATATTAATATCATATTCGTTATCTAGAAAGCTAGAAATTTGATCCCGAGATTCCGACTTTACGTCCTTTAACCAAGAAGCGTCCAACTTCTCGATGACTTCCTTTCTTAAATCCTCGTATTTCGTCTTCGCTTTTTCTATCCTAGTCACGCGATTTCTTGTAAATAGGAACAATGATATACAAGCCAGAAGAGAGCCCGACAGGAACTTGTTTGAAATAAGCAAATCGAGGATGGACAGTGCATTCCCGCCAGAAGTCAATAATACCTTTTGATAGAAAACGTATATGAAATAGAGAATCAAACACGCAGTCAATATAGAGAATAAAGGTTGAGTCTCCTTGAGCTTGTCCCATTCCTGTTTCCTATCCCGAAGTTTGTAAAGTATCTTGATCGCATCGTCACTTAGATTAAGTTCAGGCCATTGCATAACGCACTCCCCCTCTCTAGCATCTTATGCTTGGACACTGCTATTCTTTCCAAAAAAAAAAGACCAAGAGCATCTCTCTTCACGCAAGGCGAAGATGCTATTGATCTTTTGAATTTTACTAGAATCGTTTTTTCCCAACTAAAAACTTTTTATTTCCTTTTTTAGCTGTTACAGGCACATGCTTGTAGCTGCGCACCATCGGATTTTTGCATAATGGACAAGTTGGTAAAGCTTCCGTAACGAATTCTTTGCGAACCCATGCTTTACAATCTGTCTCTTTACATTTCCAAATTTCTATCTGTTCGACTTCTGGCTTTTGATCTTCGGTCACGGTACTCGTTGGTGTAGACATTCAGTTATGTGCTCCCTGCTTCGTAGATTAGACTACTTATTATTATACAGATCAGATCGAATATCAAGTCTTTCCCGTGTTCAAAATTATTTACCAGTGGTAGAATGGATAAGGCGGTTACAATTTAGACACAGAATACAAAGGCAGGAATAATTTATGACAAATTTACTAAGTGAATGGAAGTCACAATTTCATGGCTACAGCCGAAATATTATGCTCTTCTTTTGGTTTAATTTTGTATGGAACTTAGGTTTAGGTATGTTTGGTCTCGTCTATAACCTTTATGTCAGAAGTCTCGGCTATGACCAAACAACTGTTGGCAGCATGGTTGGTATGGCATCTCTTGCAGCGGCCATTATTCTCATTCCCGCGGGTTTAATGAATGATCGCTTCGGACCTAAGCGCGTCATTACAATTGGTCTCATTTTTACCATCGTAACATTGACGGCTCGCTCTCTTATTGAAGTCAAAGAGGGTATGCTCATCTCGTCATTCTTGGGCGGTATGGCTCTTGCTGTTGTTTCTGCAACCATTCTACCGTTTATGGCCAACAACTCTACTCCACAGCAGCGTGTTCACCTGTTCAGCTTTAACATGGCTCTTGTCATGCTAGCGAATGTAGTCGGTATTGCACTTGGCGGCGTTCTTTGTGATCTTTTTCAATTCATTATCGGTTTAGACGAAATTCGAAGCTTGAGATTTACCTTATTAACTGGAGTTGGTATCGCAGCACTTGGTTTTATACCTATGGCTTTTTTTGAAAAGAGTGAGCAAGAAATTCATCAACGTGGCGAATCACTAAAGTGGAAGCAAGTGTGGAGCGTACATAAACCATCCTTACAGGTTATTGGCATTTTTTGTTTATTAGGCCTGTTGTCATCCATGGGTGGGGGAATGATTGTCCCCTATTTAAATGTGTATTTTGAAGATCGCTTTGAAGCTTCGAAATCCGCAATAGGCATCGTTGTAGCTTTAGGTCAAGCCGCAACAGCGATTGCTTTTCTCATTGGACCCATGATTGTAAAGAGATTCGGAGAAGTTAAATCTGTCGTATACCTGCAGTTATGTTCCATTCCATTTCTCCTCCTAACCGCTTTTTCTGCTAACTTTTACTTATCATCGGGTGGGTACTTGTTCCGGCAAGCCTTAATGAACGCCGCTAATCCTTTTTATAATTCGATCAAAATGAGTTACGTCAACCGATCGCTTCGGGGATTAGCGTCCAGTTCAGGGGAAGCCGTTTTTCATCTAGGTTGGTTCCTTGCTTCACCAGTAAGTACGGGCCTTGTTTTCCGCTATGGCTCTTACTACGGCTACGCGTATGCTTTCTGCATCACAGCTGTAGTCTATACAGTAATCTCCTATTTATTCTACTTCTTTTTCGGGAAAAATCGGTTTAAACCCGTTGAGGAATCTGCATGAAAAATTGATTCTTTCTATCGTTGACTTGAACGATGGAAAGGAAATACAATACATGAGAGCGTATTCATTCCGAGCCTAGTGCTCATCATCGATGATCGATTGTGAGGGGATTTGCTTATGCGGAATAAAATCTTCTTTAATGGACAAAGTATCGTCTTAACGTGGATGATCTCCTATATCGTCATTCTACTTTTACCCGTGGCAATCGGCTTATTATTGTATGTGGAATCCAGTAAAACACTGAAGGAAGAAATTCAGCAAGCCAATGATTCCCTATTAAAACAAGTAAGGGAAATTATGGACAATCAGTTTAAAACCATGGAACAACTGAACTTCGAGATTACGTGGAATGTAAGCGTCCAGGAGCTGCTCTATTCGAATAAGTATGAAGCTTTTCCCAAAGAATATAGATATGATGCTTATCAAATCGCACGCATTCTTTCTATGTACAAAACCTCCTACCCGCTGATCGACTCTTTCTATATTTATTTAAATAAAGATCAATCTGCAATTCTTCCTACCACCGTTAGAACAAATAGCTTTGCCTATGAAACTTTACATATGAGCGATGCTTTTTCATTCTCTTCCTGGCAAGCTATTGTAACAAGAAGCAATTTCAAAGGCTTTATTCCCATGTACCGGATTGGTGACGATAATAAACTGCAAAAAACGGTAGCCTACATCAGCACATACCCCGAAGAGCATAATAAACCACTTGCTACCAATGTCATTATGGTCGATCAGTCACGTATAATTGGCGCCATTCAAAATATGGAAATTTTCAACAAAGGTCACGTACTTATCCTAAATAATGAAAATCAAATTCTAGCTTCCAACTCCGCAGATTCACTTCCTGCCGATTTTCCTTTTGATAAATTAGAGAGCTCGTCTAACTTCTATTACACCGATTCTAATGCCGAGAAATATGAAGTTTTCAACATCCAGTCACCTCTTTCCAAACTAAAATATGTGTCTATGATGCCCAGCACCGTATATTGGAAAAAAGCCGCTCACATCCGTAACCTGACTTATACGAGCATGGCGATCAGTTTGCTTGGTGGGGGTATACTAACCTACGTATTTCTAAGAAGAAATTACAATCCAGTACGTCGCTTAGTTCATGCATTTTCCAAAAAACAGACCTTACAATCTAGTAAACGATACAATGAATTTCATTTCCTACAAGAAGCCGTGGACAGTACGTTGATCGAAATTGCCAATTTCAAGAGTAAAATGGAGCAGCAGCGGCACATTGTCCGCTCCCACTTTATCGAAAAGCTGCTGAAAGGAAAATTAGACAGCCAGATTCCTATCGATGAGGCCTTAACCACCTTTGAAATGAAGCTAGATCGGCAGGATTTTGCCGTCATGCTTTTTGTTGTCGATAAGAGTGAACCCTTCTTTGAACGAATTAACCATACGCCTGAAGAGGATAAATGGAAGCTTCTTCAATTTATTATTATGAATGTCGTGGAGGATCTGATATCGGAGAGGCACCGCGGTTATGCAGCCGAGATTGATGATACCCTCGCCTGTTTAGTCAATTTAACTATGGAAGATGGAAATAGCTCCAAGTTGGAGTTACTTAGAATCGCAGACAAAGCGCAAACTTTCCTCTCTTCCACCTACGACATAAACTTAACAATTTCAATAAGCAGTATCCATGAACACCTCGCTAATGTACCTCAAGCTTTCTTAGAAGCTCTAGATTCCATGGCCTTTAAGCTTGTTATGGGTGGGCCAGAGATTCTATCGTATGACGATTTGCAAACAAGTACCACTTGCGAGTCTAATACCGGCTATTATTATCCGGCGCAGATTGAGCAGCAATTCATGTATGCCGTGAAGTTGGGGGAACTTGAAGAAGCGCAGATGATTCTTACTGAGATTATGAATAAAAACTTTGATAATCCTGGCATTTCCGTCTCCTTAACGAAGTGCCTCATGCTCAACCTGGTAACCACCATGATGAAAAGCATTAGCGAAACCGGAGATATCCAGGAAAGCTTCTTTATACGCAACCCTAAGCTTCTCGACCGCCTTCTATGCAGTAAAACCGTTCATGACATGCAGCTTCAGCTCAGTGATATGCTCGAACAAGTGTGTGTCTACACATCCGCCAAACGGCAGCATACGATTTCACTTACACGACAGAAAGCGCTGGAGCAATTGGTAAATGAAGTGAATGCCTACATCGAACATAACTACACAGATGCTAATCTGAATGTCACGATGATTGGCAGCCACTTTAACCGCAAAGCCACCTACCTCTCGAAGCTATTCAAGGATTATGTGGGAGAGGGGCTGCTCGATCGCATTAATAAGGTCAGAATCGAGAAATCCAAGCAGCTGCTGGGGCGGCAAGAACAATCGGTCGGCGATGCGGCTTACGGTGTGGGCTTCAATGATATTAATGCTTTTATTCGGGTTTTCAAAAAGGTAGAGGGCATCACACCGGGGAAATACAAAGAGCTGATTGAAAAATAAATGAACCACATTTAAGATGCAAAATTTTTATTTGGGCAGCCGTAAGGCCGCCCTTTTTCGATATGATGCACAACAATTTCTAGGCCAATATTTGTTTGTTTAACGTGCTTTTTGTTTACGATTCCATACCTTTTGAGTTGGGCTGTATTCTCTGGTGTAGTTATCTCTACTATTAGCGACTAAGTCTGTTAAAGCTTTGACCACGATGGCGATGAAGAATAAAGTAACCAATGATCCAAAATAGCTCCAATGATCTAATTTGTAGATACCGAGCGCAACAAAAATGGGTTCGGCTATATAGGCATTAATCAAACAAATGAATAAATTTGCGACTAAAAACATTCGCCAAGTTGTAAACATTTGATACATCAGAGCGAAGATACTTGGCACAGCAAGAAAGTCAACTGCGTTGAAATTCTCAGTAAATACAAAGAACTCATGTGGATAGCTCCAGAGCGAAATGAATTGCCCTATTTGATCAACTGTTCCTACGATTATAAAGCAAAACAATAAGGCTAATGTGATTCTTAGAACACTACCTCTATCCATAAAAATAAGAAATGCTATGAAAAAAAATAGATTAACCAATAAAATGAACCACCAATTAAAAGTGAATAAAGTATGATTAAGCCACCAAGTCATTTCCATTTGATGAAGCTTATTCGTTAAGTTATCAATTTCAGTAAACATACTTGATGCACTCTCCTTATGTTTGAATTTACAGGTTGGAAATATTGACCATCCCTTTTTTCATCAGTAGTATTCCACTCCTTCATTGATCTATTCAATGCCTACTATTTTGGCTTAAACGAGGCAATTCTGCCGGTCATCGACGGAATATTGGCTATTTTGATGAAGCAATTGGATATTTTGTAGAGTCTACACACAGATTTCGAGAAGCAATTGGATATTTTGCAGATAGTTAAAATGGAAGCGTTGTCATATAGTTGGGTTAGATAAGCAGAAAAATCAGTATCGCTTTCGATGCCAGTTTTTCTGGCGAAAAACTCTTAGGAGGTCAACCTATGAAAAAGAACAGAAAAAAAATGTTCACCATGCTGGTTGCAACATCATTGATGGGGACCTTAGTCGTTGCATGCTCATCCAACACACCGACTACTGTCAACAGCGCTAGTCCTAAAGCAACAACTGGGGGCACGACCGCTCCGAGCGGAGCCGCTGTCACTTATCCGCTAAAAGTGGACAAAACTCTAACCTACTGGGGTGAGCTTTCAGGTAACCTAACGGGAGTAAAAGCAGCCCATGCAGATGTACCTTTTTTCCAAGATTGGCAGAAGAAAACGGGTGTTAATTTAAAGTTCAGTGCTCCGCCAACAAACCAAGCCGCACAAACCCTAAATGTCATGCTTGCCTCAGGTGATCTGCCCGATATGATTGAGTTTGATTGGCAGGGAGCATTTCCCGGCGGGCCTGAAAAAGCGATCAAAGATGGGTACATTCTTAAACTTAATGATACGATCGATAAATTTGCACCGAATTTGAAGAAGTTCCTCAAAGAGCATCCGGAAGTTGATAAACAAGTAAAAACCGATAATGGCAGCTATTATGTCTTCCCTTTCATCCGCGGCGATGATTACCTGCGTGTATTCCAGGGACCCATCGTACGGAAGGATTGGCTGGATGATCTGGGTCTACCTATTCCTCAAACCATCGATGAGTGGTACACAACACTCAAAGCCTTTAAGGAGAAAAAAGGCGCAACGGCTGCCTTCTCCGTCGTAAGTGTTCCCAGACCTTTCAATGAATTAGCAAACGGCGCTTTTGCCGGTGCCTTCGGTGTGACGCGTGATTTCTTTATCGACAATGGCACAATTAAGTTTGGCCCAGCTGAAAAAGGCTACAAAGATTTCCTAGCTACCTTCCACAAATGGTACGAAGAAGGGCTGATTGATAAAAACTTCGCAACTGCGGATGGCAAATCCTTAGACGCCAACATGGCTTCCGGTGCGACTGGTGTGACCGTACAGAACGCCGGTGGAGGCATCGGTAAATGGCAGCCGCTAATTACAGCTAAAGATCCTAAAGGCATTCTCATCGGAGCTCCATATCCGGTTCTCAAAAAAGGCGACATCCCGATGTACGGCCAGAAGGATCCCGCTAGTGCGCCCGGAGGTATGGTTGCCATCACTGCGTCTTCCAAAAATATTGAAACCGCAGCGAAGCTTCTTGACTATGGCTACTCCGAAGAAGGTCATATGTTCTTCAATTTCGGAACGGAAGGCGTTGCTCATAAATTAGAGAACGGTTACCCGAAATATACGGACCTTCTCATGAAAAACCCGGATAAATTGGCACCGGCACAAGCCCTGTCACTGTACATCCGCGGTAACTATAATGGTCCTTTCGTTCAGGATAAACGCTATATCGAGCAATATCTGGCTTTGCAAACACAACGCGATGCCGTTTCCACTTGGCAAAAAACGGATGTTGATAAACACAAATTGCCTCCTATTACAGCTACACCGGAAGAAAGCACAGAGCTTGCCAAAATCATGACTGACCTCAATACACTAGTCGATGAAATGACGCTCAAAATTATTTTAGGAACAGAGCCAGTCGATAGCTTTGATAAATACATGGAAAAATTCAAATCCGTTAAGCTAAGCCGTGCTCTCGAAATTAAAAAGGCATCCTTAGATCGTTATAACAAAAGGTAGATGACAGGCCAGGGGGAGGGCAGCGGCTCTCCCCACTTTACTAGAATCTCACGGCGAAAGGAGAGATATCATGCGTAAAGCAGGGGAAGCAACCTTCCAAATACGCTTCAAGCGCGATTTTCTGCTGAATAAATATTTATACTTGATGATGGTTCCCGTTCTGGCTTACTACTTTATCTTCCATTATGCGCCGATGTATGGAGCCTTGATTGCGTTTAAAGAATATACCCCTAATAAAGGCATTCTGGGTAGTAGCTGGGTTGGCTTCCAGCACTTTAATGATTTCTTCAGCAGCTATTATTTCTGGAGAATACTCAAGAATACCGTCATTATTTCCCTTTACTCGCTATGTTTTGAATTCCCAGCTCCGATTATTTTGGCTGTTCTTATTAATGAGCTTACGAATAAAAAGTTTCAACGCTTCGTTCAGACGGTCACCTACATGCCGTATTTTATTTCACTCATCGTTATTGTCGGGATGATCAAAGATTTTACAAATAACGGCGGTTTAATTAATAACTTTCTGACTAATTTTGGCTTCAATGATACGGCTATGCTGCAGAAACCGGAATTGTTCCGAACAATCTATATCTTATCTGAAATATGGCAAAAAATCGGATGGGAATCCATTATTTATCTAGCCGCACTCATGGGCATTGACCAGGAGCAGTACGAAGCGGCGAAAATGGACGGGGCTAACAGAATCAAGCAAATTTGGCATATTACCTTGCCGGGTATTCTCCCAACCATTGCGATCATGTTCATTCTACGCATGGGGAATTTGTTGAACGTAGGCTTCGAGAAAATTATTTTACTCTATAACCCCAGCACCTACGATACGGCGGACGTCATCTCTTCTTTCGTTTATCGTAAAGGGCTCATAGAATTTGGTTGGAGCTACAGCTCAGCGGTTGGTTTGTTCAATTCTGTGATTAATCTAGCCTTACTCATTGCAGCAAACAAAATAAGTAAAAAGATAAGTGAAAACAGCTTATGGTGATGGAGGTGATGTTGAAATGAAAACGAGCTATTCGGACAGAGTATTCGTCACGTTAATCCACGTCTTGCTGCTTATGCTTGTTGTTGTTACCCTGTATCCTCTTCTTTATGTCACCTTTGCTTCGTTTAGCGACGCCGGCCAATTGATCACGCATAAAGGGTTCCTGATTAAGCCTCTGGGCTTCAGTTTAGAAGCTTACAAAAGCGTTTTTCATAACCCTGCTATTCTAAAAGGCTACCAAAATACGTTGTTTATCCTTTTCTTCGGCGTCATTACGAATCTTATTGTTACTGCTTTAGGCGCTTATGTGCTCTCCCGTAAAAATGTGATGTGGAATCGTGTCTTCATCTTCGTTGTCGTATTAACGATGTTTTTCAGCGGTGGACTTATTCCGCTCTATCTGGTTGTAAAAGGCGTCGGTTTAATCGACTCTCTATGGGCGACCATTTTGCCCTTTGCCGTTAACACATTTAATCTGATCATCATGCGTACAGCCTTCATGGCTGTTCCTGAAAGCTTAGAGGAATCAGCGAAAATGGACGGCGCCAATCATTTCGTAATTCTTTTTCGCATCATCATTCCACTCTCTATGCCTGTCATTGCCGTAATGATCTTGTACTATGCTGTTGAGAAATGGAACGGGTGGTTCTATGCCTCTATCTTCTTGAAGGATCGTGACCTCTACCCGCTCCAGCTCACTTTGCGAGAAATACTAATAGCGAATAATACCGATTCCATGTCATCAGGGGCTAATGCGGCCGAACAATTTCAAATAGGGGAAACGATCAAATATGCAACTATCATGATAGCCTCTGTGCCTATTCTGATCTTGTATCCCTTCGTGCAAAAGTATTTCGTCAAAGGCGTCATGATTGGCGCTGTCAAAGGGTAAAACAAATCGCCGTACGCCTCTTAAACGAGGTAACGGCGATTGCTTTGTGCTAAACCGGGAACTGTGGTTGTTTTGGGAAGCCAGGAGGACTTTGCCGTAGCGATGCTCTTTTTCTTCTTTTATACATCCATAGTCCGGCAAGTGCCGTTAAGACAATGGCGAGGATTCCTTCCGGACTAGGCATAGCCAAATAACTAAATTCCGCTTGCACGAGAACGAATTTTTTTAGAATCAATGTATCAATGAAGGCATTTCCAGCCATGTGCATGAAGACGGCTGGCCAAACGCTTCGAGTCATCAGCAGAATCTCACCATACAGAACCGCCATAACAATCACACCAAGCATCATGCGAGGGATATAGGTGATCATGCTTTCTGTAGTCTCCACGAATAGAAATAAATAAGGAAAATGCCACACGCCCCAAATTAACCCCACGGCAATATGAACGACAACACGATGATAACCAAGCGAATAAAGCTTTGGAGCCAAATAGCCCCTCCATGCAAATTCCTCAAAAATGTTTTTGATGAGGCTTGGTACAAGAGCTAAAACGACTGCCGTCAAATAGTGAGAAGACATTGGGGACATATCCGTCCACCCCAAGCTTGAACTGATTCCGACAATCACCATGGTCATGAAGGGAAAGAATAGCAGGCTGAATATATAGAGAAATACATTTCCTTTGACTCGAGGTTTGATGCCGAAATCTTTCCACCCATCTCCCATCCAACTGCGCAAAATGACCATCATCAGGAGGGGAGAAACAATCCAAATCAATTGTCCAAGACTGCCATTTTCATCCGTTCTGGCCTGCAAATCAACCAGTCGTCCGATCCAGCCGCAGCTTAACGCAACAAGCGAGAAAATAATCACGTTTCTCAGCGTCTTGTTATTCTTTACGTTCAAGGTCCCAGCTCCTCTATTATTTTCTGTGCATACTTCCCATACCACGCCTTCAAGAAATCATAATAATCACTTCCGAAATCCAGCGTATCCAACCTACTTCTCACCCTCGGGTTGTTGAGTAGCTCTTGGTTTTTCCCGAGTTGTTCCCGATTCATTTGCTGAAACATCTTCAAAGTGGACCGGACCGTTTCGATCTCATTCAAGTACGTTTCAATGAGTTCGAGTTTTCTGGAATCTTCGACGTAGTTGAAGAAGAACATTTTGACGAGTGCCGGATCCCTTGGTTTGTCTAATGCGATCGGCTCACTTGCCCAACTCAAGAATTCCTTTTCTCCTTCTTCGGTGATTGAGTAAACCTTCTTGTTCCTTCCCCCTTGACGCACCTCCGTTAAATGAACATGCCCATTCTGAACGAGTTTCTTTAAGGCTGGCTGTATGCTCCCTTGGCTGGAATTATAGAAAAATCCGGTGCTTGTCTCCATGCTTTTCTTAAGATCATATGACGACTTATCCCCGTCCAGCAGCAAACCCAGAATGATTTTGTCCTGCATGATGGACCTCCTCTTGCTTCTTGTAGACATGTCTATTAGACATATATAAAATGAATTTATTCCCTTTATTTGCTTTTGTCAACAAGGTTAAAAGCAAACAAGGGAACCCCTAAAGATTCCCTTGTTTCTTAATCAGCGTAAGCCAGATTACTTACGATCATTAATAGCTTTAATGATTTCTACTGGAATTTTCGGCTTTCTATCATACGTAAGAAGACCGTTAATTTCCTGTTCAACATCGGTTAACTGCGTATAACAGTATCCCTGTACAACGCCTGAGTTTAGCAGAGGACGTATGACGACGCGAAGCTTTTTCTCAAAATCCTCGTCATTATCCGCTCCTGAATATCCCCAACCCTCCCATTCGCTTTTCTTGTAAGCAATACCGCCAAATTCGGTTACAAGAATCGGCTGATCTTCATAAGGGAAGCCTTCAACAAATAAGCGGCGATTCGCTGGCATCGCATGAACAGCTTTATCGCTAGAACTATAGCGCTCTTCCAGCACACCTTCACGCCACTCATAGTCATGAATGGTGAACAGATCCGTTTTCACTAGCTCCCACCCATCGTTAGACACAACCGGACGCATCGGATCAAGCGATTTGGTCAAATGATACATGGTCAGGGCATGCTGCTGCTGCAATTTATCGATTTGAATATTAGGCACTCCCCAGCTCTCATTGAGGGGAACCCAGGCAATAATCGAAGGATGATTGTAATCGCGATCGATAGAAGCTATCCATTCATTCGTAAATCGACTAACATATTTCTCTGTATATTCGTACGCATTAGCCGCCTCGCTCCAAACGACCAATCCGAGCTTATCGCACCAGTATAGAAATCTTGGATCCTCCAGCTTTTGATGTTTCCGTGCGCCGTTAAAGCCCATTGCCTTCGTTAGCTCGACATCTTCCTTGATCGCTTCATCACTTGGCGGCGTCAAATTGCCATCTGGGAAATACCCCTGATCCAGAACCATTTTCAAAAAATAAGGGCGATTGTTCAAGCATAATTTACCGTCTTCGATGGATACCTTACGCATGCCGAAATAACTCGTTACCACATCTACAGCTTTATTATCAACCAGCAGCGTGAACGTGACATCATATAAATTCGGATGCTCCGGTGTCCACCAAGCACCGAGCCCATGATCGTTGAAATCATTAAGACGAATTTTTCTCGCACCGGAGCTGCTTCTCATCCCATACGTATCTTCCGACACGAGTTCTCCATTAAAAGATATCTCTACTTTCATCTGCTGCTTAGCATTTGAATCAGAACCCTGGATAAAGAATTGGAATTCCACTTGTTTCTCATCGATATCCGGGGTAATTTTCACTTTGTCCAAATAGCCGTCGTTAGATACCGCTTCCATCCATACGGTTTGCCAAATGCCTGTCGTTCTTGTATAAAAAATACTTGCGGAATCCGTATGCCAATATTGCTTTCCTCTCGGCAGCGTAACATCTTTGCTATAATCGACCGCTTTGACAACCAGCTTGTTCGTCCCAGCTTGAAGCGCATCCGTGATGTCTGCATGGAAAGGGGTATGACCACCTTCGTGCTTAGCAACCAGCACCCCATTCACCCAAACCGAAGCTTCGTAATCCACCGCTCCAAAGTGAAGCAGAATCCGCTTATTCTGAAAATCATCGGGTAAAGTTAGATCTCGGCGGTACCATACAACATCGTGAAACTCATTGCTCCCAATGCCGCTCAATTTACTTTGAAAAGCGAATGGCACTTGAATGGTCTTGTATAACTTTCTATTCCCTAAATGCCACTTCTCTTTACTGCCTACACGATCATCATCAAATTCAAATTCCCATTCGCCATTCAGGTTGATCCAGCTATCTCTTACAAATTGAGGTCTAGGGTACTCAGCTCGTGGTTGGTTGGTCATCGGTCATCATTGCCTCCATATAATTAATTTAAAAGTTAACTAAATAACATGAATAACTCTTAGATTATTATCATATCAAGCCCATCTAATGTCAATATGCGTTATTCAATTAACTTTCAAGTTACGATAAAAAAAGAACACCTCATCTCAGAGGTGTCCCGTTCCTTTTATCACATATTTAATCGATGTATCCGGCAAATCCCTTTTTCATTAAATAATCCATCTCAGCTTCCAAAATGGTATCTACCGCCAGCTCTGTCAATTTCACATCGGGTCTGCCCAGAATATGATCGATCAGTTCATCGCTATCAATATCAACTTCCCCTTTGGCATTTTCTTCTGCTTTGATAATAAAATCCTTCTCATACTTCAAAACCAGCTGAATTTGCTTAGGATCGGCCTTCGATTTGTCTACGATGAATTGTATTAGCTCTTGTTCGTTTAATTGCTCTGTCATTTGATGTCATCTCCTAATGGTTGTTTATGACTATTGTAGCATAGTTGTCTGTGTTTAAATTATACTCTCTTTCGAATGAAGGCTGCACCAATCATACATACAGGGATAAGAAATCCAAATGTGCAGGCATAGGTAAACCATATTTTGGAGACAAAGTTAAGAAAATAGCTTGTGTTTGGGTATGAAACAATGGATAAAACGATCATAATCATCCCTAAAGGGAAGAGCAGAGGACGAATTTCTTTCATCTTCATAATTTGAGCGAAACTGTGGGCAGAAGCATAAAAACAAATCGTAAGCTTGAAGAAGATTGTGATAAACCAGATCCCCGCCATAATAACTTCTAATCTTTCCAGAAATCCTCCAATGCTGATCATTTTCGCTAAGTTATAACTTGGATACATTTGACTTGCGGTCATACCTGCACCAAGTACAAGAATGGATATCAGGGAGATGATAATCAGTAATAATCCTGCTATTGCCGTTCCTACAAGAAACGCTTTATTCACTTCCTTGGCGCAATTTACAAAAGGAATAACCATCAATAATACGATTAGTTCCATAAATGGGGTTCCGATAAAGGGTAAGCTCGCTCTGATAATCGGCGTAAAGCCTCCGCCAAGATAAGGTTCTAGTTGAATGAGTCGGATCTGCGGCAGCAGAAAAATGACCATAGCACAAAAGAAAATCATAACCCAAGGGAAAAAAATTTCCCCGGCACGCGCAATGGTTTCAAGACCGTGCCAATTTGCCATAATTACAGCTGCGAGAAAGATAATGATTATAAACTGAAGCGGTGTATCTGGGAGAACCTGAGTTGTCATAAAGTCACCAATGTTCCGCAATACAAGAGCAGCAAGGAGGAAGAAGAAGCTGAAATAAAGGAATGAAACTATTTTTCCTATCCAAATGCCGAATATTGCCTCGCACATCTCCACCAAAGTTTGCTTAGGAAATTGCCTTACCAATACACTATATAAGTAGACTGTCAGCAATCCAAGACTTAGTGCCAGAATGGCGGCTATCCATGCATCTTGCTTTGCTTCCGCGGTGAGGCCTGCTGGGGATATTAATATGGAACTTCCTACCGTAAATAGCGTGACGAGAATGGTGAATTGCCGGATACCAATAATTCCATTTTCCATTTTTTTGCTGCTCCCTCCTCTCGTTCTATCTCATTTATTGCAAAAGCCCTAGTATGAACTCACTAACAGGTTGAAAAACAAAGGTGATCAAATCTAGAGGGTTGGGCAGCTTCATACGCAAACTTTGGGCAATGCTCAGGATTGTACCGAGCAATAATAAACAACAAAAAACAACGAAATCTTTATACTGCCTTTTCTTCCTAAGCGTTGGAATCTCCAGCATTGCGATAACTGTAGAGGCTAAAAGTATCATAATGATTGTCCACATTTTTGATCATTCCTTTAAATTTTGTACCAGAGGATCACTTACGGTGCCCAGACGACGAATCTTCACGTCTGTATTCACATATACAGGTAAATCATGGAATTCTTCCTTCCAGTTGTCTTTGTTTTTATTCCAATATTTGGGGTCCGCGCGATAAATCGCTTCACCAAAGCCGCAAATATCCACATTATATTTTTTTGCTTTTTGAATCGTCGATTCGATAATGGTTTTCACCTCTTTTTCCGATAATTTCTCCAGTTCCTCAATGGTCTGAGGATCGATAAGATCGATCTTGCATTGGACTTCACCCACATTCTGCTCAACAAAAACATCAACATTAATTTGTGGCTTGCCGTTCAAAACTTTTCCTCTCATTCTCGTTTTCGTTCGTACCACTTCTACGGCTATAATCCCGCCCGTTGGACAAGTTATATGTCCGATCGTTCTCTTAACGTTGTCTAAAATATAATTGTAGCCTTTGCTTTCTTTTTCATTAAGCCAACCGATAAGTTTGTCCTTTTTAAAAACGGCTACACCCGAATATTGCAAGAATGCAAAAGGGGCTGTTCGATTCACATTACTTTTACTTTCACTTTTACTCGGATCTCCGTTGATTTGTATGCCTGTTAATACAGGATCTTTTCCTTCTGTTTGCAGATCAGAAATTAACGTATTCAATTTCACTTTAACCGAAGGCGCCCAAATCTGTTCGGACAACTCTAAAGTTTTAAACATTTTATTTGAGGGAATTTTCTCAATAGGCGTAAGGATATTTAATATATTCGCAGCCGTTGTTCCTCTGGCTACAACGATATAGAAATCTGCTCGCATTTCATGATTCCTTGAAATCCCATCCAGTATCGGCGTAATCCCTTCTCTAGCCAATTCTTCGCTGATCACAAGAATCCGAAGATGAGAAGAGTACACCTTTCTTGGACTCTGTGTGGCAATTTTTCTTAATGCTTCAAAAATGGTTTTGGATGTAGCTTGAAAAGTGCTGACAGGCGCAGCCAGTCCGACCCCACCCTTCCTTGAAGCCACTTCAGAAGGGTTAACAATTTGAATCGTCACCTGCACTTGATCATCTTTTTTATCAAAACCCATTCCGACCGATATGGCGATATCATTAAGCTCACGCCGACTCCAACATCCCGTGAGTAAGCCAATCATAATAAACAAAACAACGAAAAGCATGACACATCTTCGCATGATGACTCCTTTATCTAGGGCCTGGGTTCAGGCTTATTGGAAGAGGCATTGTTCTCTCGAATATTGTTTTTTTGACTTATGAGTCGAGGCCTTTCATGTAAGGCCCATTGCGGCAAACGAAAAATCGTATCTTTCTGATCCGCTACGATAAAGGGTGCCATTGGCGACATATATGGAATTCCGAAGGACCTTAAACTGCACAAGTGGAGAACAATGGCGATAAGTCCAACTGTAACGCCATACAAACCAAAAGATGCCGCGATAAGCATTAAAAGAAATCTCAAAATTCGAATCGTTATCCCCATATTGAATGAAGGAATGACGAAATTGGAAATGGCCGTGATGGCCACGATAATAACCATCGCCGGAGACACCAAACCAGCTTCTACTGCGGCTTGCCCGATGACTAGTGCTCCTACAATGGAAACAGCTTGTCCGACAGTTTTCGGCAACCTAACACCGGCTTCTCGAAGAATTTCGAAGGTTATTTCCATGACGACCGCTTCTATAAAAGCTGGGAAAGGGATTCCTTCTCTTTGAGCGGCTAAACTGATCAGAAGAGAGGAAGGTAGCAGTTCTTGGTGAAAGGTGGTTATTGCAATATATAGCGATGGAGCCAACAACGAGATGAAAAAACATACATAACGTAGTAATCGAAGGAGTGTTGCAAAATCCGCACGTTGGTAATAATCCTCAGCAGATTGATAAAATTGAGTGAATAATGCAGGTGCCATAAGCACAAAAGGAGTCCCATCGACAAGAATGGCAATACGTCCTTCCATTAAGCCAGCAGCAATAACATCGGGGCGTTCCGTATTGTACAGAGTAGGAAATGGGGTGTATGTTTCGTCTTGGATCAACTCTTCGATATTGGCGCTTTCAAAAATCGCATCAATATCAATGCGCCCTAGCCGAATTCTTGCTTCCGCCACCAACTTGTCATTCACAATGCCATTCATATACATGATGGCGACATCCGTTTTCGACACACGCCCGATTGTCATGGATTCCATCCATAAGTTGGAGTCTTTTATTTTACGTCTGATCAGCGCAGCGTTGGTGCTTATCAGCTCAGTAAACCCTTCCCGAGGTCCCCTGACGACCGATTGAGTCGTTGGTTCCTCAACGGAACGATGCTCCCCGCCCTGTGTATTCGCCGCCAACCCCTGTACACATCCATCCAGTAAAATAACGGTTAACCCCGATAAAATAGATTGATATAAGGTTTCAAAATCAGGAATTTCGCGAACTTGACCGAGTGTGCTCACTGAACTTCTTAAAGCATCTAGCGGGAACTCACATGAATCAACTTTTAGATTTTCGGTGAGCAGGCTTTGAATAGCGAATGGATTAACCAGTCCATTCATGTAAATGACGCCAATTTGTATCGAATCTACATCATTAAGATGGATGGTCTGCGTAATGAGATCACTGCTATTTCCAAAGGCTTTCTTGAGTTTATCGAAGTTAAGATCCAGGGACTCCTCAAGTAATTCCTTTGAGATTGAGAAGCCATTCTGATTGATCTGAGCATCAGTTGAGTTGTTATAGTTATTTTTAAGAATTTTTTTGATGAAATCCATGGTATCGCCACCTATTCAAGTGATCTTAGTTCTTTGTTATGGACTTTCGAATCGCGGAACCACCTAGTAGGAGTACCGGGTACAAAATCCCCATGGTTAAAACGTAGGGTATCCAAGTTTTGGTATCAAATTCTGACATATATGCAACATTGGGATATACCACAAGCGAATAAACAACCAGAATCATTCCTAAAGGTAAAACGAGCGGTCGATAATCTACAACATTCAAAAATTGCGCTAGCCCTATAACGAAACCATAAAAATAAATGGTTGTCTTATAGTAAACAGTTAGAAACCATATGCCTGCTATAATGATTTCAACACGTTCCAAAAAATTACCAATGCTGATCTGTTTGGCCAAAGCATAGCTTGGATACATATGTCTTTCTGTCATTTGAACTCCCAATACCGATATGCATAAAAAGGTGATAATGACGAAAAACAATCCACCTATTAAGATAGCAATCAGAAAAGCTTTTTTTGCTTTACGAAATTGATTGACATGAACAGGAAACACCATGAATAGGACGATAAAAGGAAGTGCAGCAGTACCCGCCACCGATAAGGCTCCTTTTATCAGGGGTTTTACTCCAGTTGCGAACATGGGCTGCAGCTTTTCAATTCGAATCTCCGGTAAAAGACAAAGGACCAAAATAATAAATAGCATAATGATCCACGGAAAAAAAATCTCTGCAGCACGAATTAAGGTTTCAAGTCCAAGTCGCACCCCCATCACAACAACGAGGGCAAATATAATATTGATAGCTTGAATAGGCGTTTCAGGCATCACTTGCGTATTAATAAAATTTCCTAGATCGAACAAAACTGTAGTTGCTCCGACAAAAGAAAATAAAATAAAAAATAAGGAGATTAGTTTTCCCAGCCATTTACCAAACACTTTTTCATTATATTGAACTAACGTCATGTCGGGAAAATAATTACTAACCCTGTTGTATAAGCATACGACTAACAAATTTAGGACAACTCCCAATATAGCTGCGATCCATGCATCTTGTTTGGCATCAGCAGCAAGCCCCGATGGAATAAGTAGGATTGTCGTCCCAATCGTATAGATAATCACAAGTATAGTAAATTGGCGCACTGATATTTTAACGTCTTTCAACATAAATTCCCTCACCTAGTGATTCCATTTAATGATACTATTCCCATATTCCCATAAATCATTTACAAGATATGGATTTTCTAATTGTTTCACATCGTGATTAGCATTAAAGTATAGATAAAAAGGGGGGCTTGTATGAATTTGGAAACACGCATTGAGGCACTGGAAAAGAAGGTCAATGAACTTGAAGAACAACTGAGCATCCTGCTTGAGAAAACCACAAAGTCACAAGTTCAGCAAGTACATACGACGCAACCAACATTTGATCAAAAACCGCAATCCATGCAGCCGCACCATCTGAATGAGGTGACAATACCCATCAAGCAACCGGCGCCCCCAAGGGATTGGGAGCATTTGATCGCTCGCGTCTGGCTGCCGCGGATATTCATCGTCGTCTTTCTATTAGGTGTCCTATGGGGCTTTACAGCAGCCGTTAATGCGGGGATTATCACCGAACCCGTTCGCTGCATACTGGGCGTCATCGTCGCAGGCTTCATGTATTGGCAAGGAGAAGTCCAAATTCGCCGCAAACGCATGGCTCTGGGGCAAGTGCTGCTCGGCGGATCCAGCGGGGTCCTTATTCTATCTCTTTTCGCAGCACATATGCTGTTCGCATTGATTCCGCCTACACTTGCGTTCGTTCTATACGTCGTAACAATAGCTGCTAGTGTATTTACGGCGGTCCGTCATCGCTCACAGACTCTCATGATCATTACCCTGCTCGCCGGTTATCTAGTGCCTTTCCTAGTCGACTCAGCCAAACCAAATATTTGGGTATTTGCAGGCTATGAAGGGTTATTTTCAATGGTCATGATGCTGTTATCGTTACGTTATTCCTTTCGTGGCGCTTATTTTACTGCGTTTGGAGTTCTACATCTCCCATTACTCTTTTCAACTCTGTTCGCATATGACATGGGCAGCCGCCCCGCGATTCTTACCGTCGTTATTTTGCAGCATTTGCTCCTCTTTGCGATATCTGTTCTCCGTTCCAAAGACAGCTTGATTGGGCAGCGAGTCACTTTATTCCTAAGCTTCGGCCTGCTCGCGGCGTGGACGTACGGCCTATATGGCGATTCCAAAGATCGTGTCTTCTATGAATGGATGCTAGCGATATGGTCGCTTCTCTATAGCGGTACTTCTTTTTGGCTGTATCGTCAAAAGAGAGCTTTTTCTGTTCAGCTATCCATTGCAACGTTCAGCGTTTTCCTTTGGCTCATCTACGTGCTGCACGCGGATCAAGCCGGCTCCGCCATTCTTGTAGAGGGTGCAATTGCGCTATGTTTAGGAGCTAAATTCAAAAGCAAACTGCAGCAAATCAGCGGGGCTATCACTTATTTCATTGGGATGTTGTTCGTCCTCACTCATCCGATACGTGATCTAGTATCAGACGAATCTTTTGCGTGGCTTGTACTCGTGGCAACAATTGGCGGCCTGTATGCTTTCTACCGTGCCACACTTGAAGAAGGCCGCGCTCGAACTGAAATCAGTCTCATCCTGTTATGGATGGAGTTAATTCTCTTACTCATCTATCTTACACAGCTGACCAATTCACTGACACGAACGCTCACTTACGACTACCAACATTTAATACTTTCAGCAGTGTGGGTTGTTTACGCTATTTTGCTCATTGTCTTTGGTCTCATTGTCCAAAAGCCTAAAGCAAGACTAGTGGGTATCATTTTCTTATTCGTTACCTTACTCAAAATTATTTTCATCGATTTACCTGATGTATCAACGGCCGTTCGGGCTATTCTGTTCATCGGACTTGGAGCCATTGGTGTTGGTATTTCTAGATTATTTTATAAGCGGAAGGATTAGATATCGTGCAAAAAAAGCCGTCCCGAGCTAATACTCGAGGCGGCTTTTCAAAATAACTATGAAAGATCAAATGCCATTAAATCTCTAGCCATCGTGATTCGGCCTGAGTAGATATCTCGCATGCCTTCCGTGTAATCGGCCTCGGCCTCCTCATTAGCTGCAGGCGCAGGTATATGGTGGGTGAGCACCAGATGGGAAATCCCAGCTGCTCTGGCGATTTCAGCGACTTCCAGCGTAGTTGAATGATACTTCGCAGGATTGGATAAACCAATCGTCTGCTCGGGAAATTTGGCAATAAGCGCGTCCAGCCATGTTTTATTGTAAGATTCATGCACAAGTAAATCGACACCTTGACTATGTTTGACCATATTTTCAACAGGGATCGTATCCCCCGAAATGACAACCGATTTGCCGTTGTATTCGAATTTATAAGCTATAGCTGGATAAACAGGCTTATGATCCACTTCGAAAGCGGTAATTTTAACACCACCCTGGTCGTAAACAATACCCTCGTTGCTTTCGAAGTATTGAATGTCCGCCCCTGCGCCGGCTGAGAAATTATAATTCACCCGAAGATTCACGTCGAAATCGAAAGACTCTCTCATTTTACTTATGATCGCTTTCGTCGTCGTTGGTCCGTACACATTCATTGGACCTTTCCGCCCCTCAAATACCCGATCTGCAATCACATGTGTACGCCAGCTCGTAATGAATACATCGAAAAATCCGGAATTATGATCGCTATGATGATGGGTGAAAAAGACATCCGAAATCCGCTGCGGCATGATCCCCGCCTTAATCAGTTGATCAACGGTCGCGCCACCGCAGTCGAACAGAAAGGTTTTATCCCCTGCGAGAATGGCAACGCCTGCTTTGGCTCTACCATAGAAGGCTCTCGGTGTACCCGTGCCTAGTATCACTACTTTGATATGCTCATGAAAATCCGGCAATAGGTTTTCCTGCGGTTGTATGTGCAAATGAATGACCTCCTAAGTAAACTATGATTATTTTTCTTTTTTCACTTCATTCAAGAGCGTTAAATCCAGGAATTTACTGAAGTCGAGTTCTTCCGCTTTTACTTTTAAGTATCCGGCCTCAAAGGAAGCTTTGGCCTGCTCGTTTATATCCTCTAAGGTGATATCTTCCGTTAGTTTCAAATGGTCGATGGCCGCTTTAATGAGTGCAGGATCCATCCCTTTACCGGTTAACTGCTTCAATTCATCGCTAATCAGACCATAGGCTTTGCTCGGGTTTTGCTGAATAAAATCGATGGCCTGTTTGTTTGCTTTCACGGCTTTTTTGGCCAAATCACGGTGCTCTTTGAGAAATTTATCGCTCGCTACGAGAATCGTTAATGGATAATTCCCGTCTTTTGGTGGAATTTTATTCCAATCTACTAAAATCGTTCCAGAACCTTCTTGAATGATTTGTGTCCCCCAAGGTTCTGCAATTAATGTGGCATCCACTTCTTTCTGCCTTATCGCAACCAAAGTATCTGCTGGAGCACGTGTAACGATTTGTACACCGGAAGTATCTGTGGATACTTTTAAACCTTCCTGTTTCAGCAGCAGGCGAAGAGACAGATCCGGCGTGCCACCTTTGGCCGCAACGGCCACGGTTTTACCAACGAGATCCTTAACGGATTGGATGCCAGCATCCTTACGAGCCACCAATACCGCTCCACCGTTATTCGCTCCAGAGATCACCTTGATATTTTTACTTTTCAAATGTTGATTAATGACTGGTCCCGGACCTACATAACCAATATCAATCTGATCGGTCGCAATCGCCGTTGCGAAGTCCGCTCCGTTATCAAAAGCCGTGACTTCAATCTTGGCATTTTGGCCAAAGCCTTGCTGGAAGTAGTTATTTTGCAGTGCTACAAATCCCGGAGCATGTGTAACATTTTTCAAAATACCAATTTTCACCGTTGCACTGGCAGCACTTGACGCTGCTTCTTTACTCTGTCCGCAAGCTGACAATAGCAGTGATCCAGTTAACACCAAACTCATGACCCAACCTAATTTTTTCAAAATAATTCCCCCTTATTTGTTCTATGGAACGCCAATTATTTCTTAAGCTGAAAGCGAAGCACGATTTTATCCTCAAGCTGTTTGAAACAAAAATGATCCGAAATTGTGCCTATAACGGCGATAATAATGACCACACACAAAATGGATGCCGTATCCCCAAGCCCGCGTCCATCCTGAAGCATTTGTCCGAGCCCCACTCCCTTGGCAATAAGCTCTCCAGCTACAAGTGCGCGCCAAGCAAAAGCCCAAGCCACTCGAATCCCTGTGATCCAATGGGGAAATGCCGCCGGCAGCTGCACTTGAAAGAACAAGCGATATCCGCTGCCTGTTCCTAGCATTTGCGCAGCTCTCAGATGAATCGGTGAAATGTTCAAAATCCCCGTCCTGCTCGCCATGGACATCGTCCAAGTCGCACCAATCGTTGTAATGAAAATGACGGAAGTATCATTAAGTCCAAACCAAATAATCGCGAATGGAAGCCACGCTATACTCGGAACAGTCTGAAGGGCAACAACCACAAAGCCAAAAGTTTCGTCAAAATACCGATAACGTGCAAATAAGTAGCCCAATATCGTCCCAAGCCCAATCGAAATAGCGAATGAAATGAGTAAGCGTCGTAGACTAGCGACAATCGCGTTAAGGAGATGCCCTTGCGTAAAGCCATCATAGAAAGCTTGAAAGGTTTGCAGCGGTGAAGGAAACTTCCACCCCCACTGAAAAACCCTAAATCCCAACTCCCATATGATCAGCAGAAGAATTAGAAATAGGGTTCTTCTTAAGGCTGTATTCATGGCCGAGCTCCTCTCTGACTACCTTCTCGAGCTCATCCGTCAGAGCTTCCATAATTTTATTTTCCAAGGCATGAATGAGCGGATCGCCGCTTTGATGAGGCCTTGCTGCTTGTACGGCAAATTCCTTCTTGACCCTGCCTGGCTGCGTTGCCATAACGATAACCCGATCTGACAAAATAACGGCTTCGCGAATGTTATGTGTAATAAACAAAATTGTTTTACCTGTTTTCAGCCAAATCTCTTCTAAATCCTTTAGTAAAATAAATCGTGTTTGCTCATCCAAGGCCGCAAAAGGTTCATCCATCAACAGGATGTCGGGATCCATAACGAGCGCCCTGGCAATGGCTACTCTTTGTTTCATTCCCCCGGATAGCTCGTGTGGATAACTATCGACAAACTTACTCAAGTGAACGGCTTTAATCTGCTCAAAGGCGAGGGCATAGCGTTCTTTCTTCGATAACCCCTTTTGCTTCAAACCAAAGGCCACATTATCGAGAACTGTAAGCCAAGGAAACAGGCCGTGCTCTTGGAAAACAACGATCCGATCAGCCCCCGGGGCCGTAACCTTTTGCCCACCCACGGTAATGGTTCCGCTGCTCACTTTTTCAAACCCAGCTATCAGGTTCAAAAGCGTAGACTTCCCACAGCCTGAAGGGCCTACCACGGAGACGAATTCCCCTTTCTTAATCGTGAGAGAAACTTGGTCCAACGCCGTGTAGGAATTGCCTTTCCGCTGCGAAAAGGATTTATTCACATTGTTTATCGTAATCATTTGAATACCCTCCAGGCTAGTCTCCGTCATATGTCTGTGAAAAAACGGTTCGGGTTAAAAATAACGATCTTCTTTTTGGCGTAGTCGATGAGCCCTTTATCGCGCCATTTATTGAGTGTTTCTGTGACCGTTTCCCTGCTGCAGCCAATGACATAAGAGATTTCTTCATGACTGAGCGGCACCTGAACTTCAAGCTTTACATCCGTCGGTTTGCCCAGCTGCATGAGGAACCAAGCTAGCCTCCAAGCGACAGGGCGGGAAATGAGCGTTTCAACCATCTTCTGTGTTTGCAGAAGTCTGCGTGCTCCTAGAACAGCAACAGAATAAGAAAATTCAGCATTCTCCTTAGCCAATTCTAGAAATTTCCGCCCGTCTAGCGTAATGATTTGGCTGTCTACCAAACACTTCGCGTATCGTTTCCGAGGAATGTTCGTCAAAATTTCCGCATTACCGAAAATTTCGCCCTCATAGCGTAGAAATAAGGTAATTCCTTGCCCCTCTTCTGAGGATTGGGAAATCTTAATTAATCCCGAATCAACATAATAAGCACCGCTGGGTTGATCATTCTCCTGGAAAACAAACTCATTTTTCCTGTAGGTTTGGATAGCCCCGTGTTTACGAAATGCCTCAATCATGACTTCCTTGGTAGGGTCCTTCTCCTGAAGATCGGCAAGTTCATTCAATTGGTCCATATGTGAAAACCCCTTTGCCATGTTCCTATGACGCTATGTTTTAATGTTGAGTATTCCTATGTGTTATAGTTATATTACCACATGATAACGTGTTAGAATGTCGGATTCCCGACAAATACAAAAAAATAGTTCAGGACAAAAAAAAGAGACCCACAGCAACGGGCCGCGGGTCTTAAGGTATATATATTTTAAAGGGGGTCGAGTTTTATTATAAGCTTGTTTCATTAAGCCCAGATGAATAACACATTTCTTTTTGATTACAAATTATACTTTTATGATAAAAGGGACAATGAACACTTCATTCTGATGCTGAAATTGACCCCAGATTTTGTAGATACCACTTTTGGGGAAGTGGATGGTGAAAGCTGCATCGGGTCCGGAAGTATTCGAATCATTCGGATGCACATGGACGAACTCCTTGGCATCTGAACTTATAGCCACTACATGACCTAGACTGCCTAGATAGGGCTGCAAATCAGTTATAGGCTTTTTCGTTTCAGCACTTCTAATGGCAAAGTTCATTTTTAAATCCATACCAGCCATTAAATGGTCGAAGGAAAGCGTTACTTCTTTATCGCCGACTCTTTTCGTAAGATCCGTATCAGGAAGAAGTTTTTCTTCTTTCTTTTGCTGCCCGTTAATCGTTACCCAGTGGGTTTGAATCGTCTCCCCCATGCCTTGCGGCGTAAAATCGGCGATCAGCTGATAATGGCCACCTGCCGGGAACTTTGTCTTGATTTCAAATCTACCTCCGCCGACGTATTCGGGATGAAGATGGTCAAAATAGGTAAGATCCTTACTGACAACGATCAAGTGCAGCAGCTTTTCATGCATGATGTCGAATTTATCAATCGGTTTATTCCATTTATTTTGGATGAGAATCGTCACAGATGCATCCTCACTAGGCAAATATTGCTTCGACGCGACTGAAAAATGAGCAATCGCGTCATTTTGGTGAACATGTGTTGAAGGAGATGTTGTCGTCATCGGCATCCCCATCATGTCATGTTTTGTGGGCTGCGTACCGCAAGCGGTTAAAAGGAAAATCATAGCTATAGGGACAATTACCGTTGTTTTCATCAGCTTTTTCTATGCACAATTGGAGCCGCGAGAATGCTTAATCCCAGTGAACAGAGCCCACAGATGAACATCGTTCCTCCCCAAAGCTCCGGCGCCCAGTCCAATGTATGAAAAATGCTCAAATCTGCAAAATATAAGCCCCAGATTAAAACAGGAATAACAAAGAAAACAACCTTATATCGCCAATCGCTCGCTTCCAACTGTTTAATAAACCTAAACATCAAATCAGCAGCAATCCCGCAAATCAATAAAATCACAATAGATCCGTATTGAGAAAAGCCATCCAGTATCGCCATTAGCACCGCTTGGAAAACAAAGAAATAAGTGACGGTACCGAATGGGAGTTTCCATCTCCTCAGAACTAGCATGACAGGTAAGACTAACAGCATCGTTGTAATCAGGAAATCCACGATGGCTCTTGCGATCGCATCTTCTTCCCTTGCCATCCATAGATTTTGGCGGAATGACCAAGCATACATGAGAAAGAAGGCCATGACAGCAAAGGTTAAGGCAACCGAGGTCAAAGCAGGCAGCAATTGGCGAAAGGTAGGTGAAACCTCATCTTCAGCGTGACTGATCGCACGGTACGGACTAGTCAGGATCATAAGTGCACCCGTCAATAAGATCAAATGGGTTGGGCTCAGCAGAGCATCGATATTTTTCTCAATTCCAAACACCGTATGCCAGTACATATCACCAAGACCGCCTAAGAAAAAGATGATCACCCCTGCCACACCAAGCTTGTAACCTATCGGGATCGCCTGCACCCAAGTTGCATGATTAGCCCTAGATTTGTTCTGATAAGTCAGATAGAAAATCCACACGGCACATGCCAGATACCCCGAATACAAAATGGCATGCCAAGGCGTAAAAAAGGTTTCAACCGCACCGTGGTTATGAGCGAAGCCGTCAATAAATAAACCAATAATAAGCCACATCCCCATCAACATCGTGATCGTATGCTTGAAATTACCGATATTCATTTTCGATTGCGGCACTGGTACCAGGACTGACAAACCCATCATCTCCTCAAATTTGTCTTCATACCCATATTATATGTGATAGACAATTACATAGACAGGATAATGGGATATGAGATCATGCAAGGCAGGATCTATGGCAACACTTGAACACGATTCACACACTTTTGCGCTGAATTCCAGCGTCTCAGGTACCATAATTGGGGTTAAGCGCAGAATGCTATCATCACAAAAAAGAGGACTTAGAAGGAAAAAAAGACCTCTCAGCTGCCGACTACGGCGTGTGAGGTCTGGGTTAAGGACTGAGAAGGCTTTTTCCGACTTCTCAGCTGGTTTTCACTGGCGCGTGCTTCGCCAGAGCGCCAAAAAAGACCTCTCAGCTGCCGATTACGGCGTGTGAGGTCTGGGTTGTGGAGGACTGAGAAGGCCTTTTCTGACTTCTCAGTTGGTTTTCGCTGGCGCTTGCTTCGCCAGAGCGCATAAAAAGACCTCTCAGCTGCCGACTACGGCGCGTGAGGTCTGGGTTGAGGACTGAGAAGGTCTTTTCCGACTTCTCAGTTGGTTTTCGCTGGCGCATGCTTCACCAGAGCGTTAAATAAGGGGGAAGTTTTGCTCACCTCAATAGCAATTCTGGCGTGTAAAAAAAGAACCTGGCCAGCTGCCAGATTCTTCTTATCAACATTATTGCGCTGCGATCCAAGTCACATCTTTTTTGACCAAATACTCTTCCCATTCTTGAGGCGCAGGGACATCACTAACAATAATGTCAATCTCTTTCAAGTCAGCAATTTTATAAAATTGCACGAGGCCAATCTTCGATTGATCGGTTAGAACAATGCTTTGCTTGGCATGTTTAAGGAATTGCCCTGTCAATTGACCCTTCTCTTCATCGAAGCCCGTTATCCCTTTGTCTATCATCATGCCGTCTACAGAAAGGAAAGCTTTATCTGCGTAAAAGCTTTCTACCATCTTCTCAGCCAGTGAACCAGTAACACGAGAATGCATGGCATTCACCTTGCCACCTAGGAAATAAATGTCCCCAGAATAAAGTTCCTTGTTCTTATAATCAATCAACAAATACAAAGCTGGAATCGAAGTGGTCAACACCGTTAGGTTCTTTTTGTTAAGCAAATAATCAATCACATGTAAGGTCGTTGTGCCGTCATCAATGAAGATGACATCATTGTCCTCAACAAATGTAGCAGCAGCTCTTCCGATCTTGCGCTTCTCATCCGCATACAGGACTTCCCTTTTGAGATGGGATGGCTCTTCGCGAGATAAATTAATCTTGACCGCACCGCCATACACCCGCTTTAACTTATTCTCCTCTTCCAGCTCCTCCAAATAGCGACGTATCGTCTCCGAAGAAACATTCAGATTATCTACCAAATCATTCGTTTTTACTTTGCCTTCCAGGTTCAACTGGTTAAGAATGTAATCCTTCCGCTCTTCACCGATTAACGACATGTCGTGTAAGCCCCCAGTTTATGTGCATCATTTTAATGTAATTATATGGTCTTACTTAGGCATTTGCCAAGCAGCGGTTCTCTTTTTCACCTTATTCAAAATGAGCTCGTACACGATACGAACGATAATATTCGTCGCTACAATTAGTGTAGACATCGCGGCAGCAGCAGCAACATCCCCTGCATCTTCCATATTCACCAAAGCAACAGCAGCCAAGTTCATGTCCGCAGACCGGAGGAATACAACCGCAGAAACAGTAACCATCGAGTTGACGAAAAAGTACATGGCAATCTCTACGATTGCCGGCAATGACATGGGAACCGTTACTTTCAGAAATGTTTTGTAAAAAGAGACGCGCATGGACTCCGAGACGAGCTCGAATTCTTTGTCTAGCTTTTTCAATGCCGTCGTAGCCGTAATGAATGGAACCGCATAGAAATGTGTGATATTCGCAAGCACAATGATCGCCATCGTCCCATATATCCAATTGAGCGGATTGCCTGGATCGTTAAAAAAGAAAATATAAGCCAAGCCGATAACCATACCCGGAAGCGCTAGCGGAATAATCGAAAGGAAATATCCGACCTGCCGAAGTCCCTTCATCGTTCTCGACTTTTCAATTAAATATGCGAAAACAAAAGTCATTATGGTCCCAATTATTGCTGTTATGAATGATACTTTAAGCGAATTCCAAAAGGGTTCCAAACCCGACCCCGCTACACTCGAGAAATCGAAATGTTTCAAGCTAAAGCTCAAATTATAAGGCCACACCTTGATCAGTGAAGCAAACAAAATCGTCAATAATGGGATCAAGATCGCGATGGAAATAACCCAACACAGCACTTGATAAAGCCTATTCCTTGTGCGCCCATCCGGGACCCGATAAGGTGTTGATTTGGAAGAAAGCATCGAACGCTGCTTCCTATCGACGAATCGGTCTACAGCGAAAGCAATGACAGCAGGAATCGTCAGTAAGATCCCTACCGTTGCACCCATGGATAAGTTTTGCTGGCCAATTACCTGTTTGTAAATATCCGTTGCAAGTACATTAAACTTTCCCCCGATTGCTTGAGGCGCCCCGAAGTCCGTAAAGCTAGCCGTAAAACAAACGAAAATAGCACTAATTAAGCCATATTTGACTGACGGTAACGTAACCGTAAGAAAGGTTTTCACTTTATTAGCGCCAAGCGATTCCGCTGCTTCATAGAGCCGCTGGTCGGTAATCGACAATGCAGTGATAAAGATAAGAAAGGCTTGGGGAAATAAATAAATGACCTCAGATATGACGATACCGATCGGTCCATAAATAGGAATTCGCAGCCCTGGCAAGAGACCGAAGAATCCGTTCGTGATGATACCTTGATTCCCAAACAAATACGTTAGCGCAATCCCATGCATCATCGTAGGCTCAAAGAGCGGCAGCAGCGCAACGTAATGAAAATAACTTTTGCCACGAACGGCCGTCCGGCTTATTCCATAAGCATAGGCGAAAGCGAGAGTGACCGCGACAGCCGTGGAAAGCACTGAAATCCAAATCGTATTTGTTAACGATTGTATTAAAGATGGTGTCGAGAAATATTGGATAAAGTTGGAAAATCCGATAAATTCCTCATTTTTACTCAGGAAAGCCTTGCTAAATAATAGGATTAACGGGATTAGTGTACTCGTCGTTAAGGTAAGTACAAGCACAACGATCAACACATTTTGCAAAGAAAAGAAGGCTCCCCAGTTGCGGCGAATTGGCGGATTCATGATGACTGTTCCCTTGTTCATTAGGCACCTACCATAGCTTCAGTTGAGAAGGTAATCATTTTCTCCTGCGGGAATTCAACCGTAACTTCAGCATGCTTCGTCAGCCCGAGATTGTGCGAGATATGGGCTGAGACATCGACAGTTAACAGCTCATCTCCATGTTCACTTCCGAAACCATCAGTTGGTTGAAGCAGCAGTCTGTAGAAAGCGCCTCTAAACTCGACATGCTTGACAATCGCCTGAATTCCGCTATTCGAGCCTGGAGCAGATAGCCGAATATGCTCGGGCCGAACTGCCAAATTCTTTTGCGATGAGTGCCCTCCTTGCAGATCACCCTTCAAGAAATTAATCGATCCTATAAAATCGGCGACAAAAGGTGAATTCGGTTCATCATACACTTGCTCTGGAGTACCAATTTGCACAACCTCCGCGTTTTTCATCACCACAATACGATCAGCCATCGTGAGGGCTTCTTCTTGATCATGCGTGACCATGACGGTCGTGATGCCGAGCTTTTCTTGCAAATCACAGATTTGCTCACGAAGCTTAACCCGAACTTTGGCATCCAAAGCAGAAAGCGGCTCATCCAAAAGAAGAAAATCTGGCGAAAGCACAATGGCACGTGCCAGCGCAATACGCTGCTGCTGCCCGCCGGAGAGCTGAGCCGGATAACGATCATGAAGATGCGTCAGATCAACTAATGAGAGGACTTCCCGAACTTTCTCGTCGATTTCTTTCTTCGAGAACTTCTTACCTTGTAAGCCATATGCCACATTCTGATAGGCCGTTAGATTTGGAAATAGCGCGTACGATTGGAACACCATACCGAAGTTTCTTTGGGCAGGAGGCAGAGAGGTAATATCTTTGCCACCAACGGTAATACGGCCATGCGATGGCTTCTCTAGGCCAGCGATAATACGAAGTAATGTTGTTTTCCCACAGCCGCTTGGACCGAGCAGACAAATGAATTCGTTCTTCTGAATATCAATATTAATCTCTTTCAAAGCGCTGAAAGAGCCGAATGATTTATCTACACCTTGAATGGACAGGTAAGCTTGTGTCATGGCAAGCAGCCTCCTTAGTCTTGATAGTTTTAGTATAAGCTTGGATTGTTATCGTTTTATTAACCCATTGTCTTTTCTGTGTAATTTGTTTGTTTTGGTTGTGTTTCATTACTTATTCTTCCTTTTGATGCAAAAACGACTGGCTGCAAGGCTAGTTCGCAGTCAGCCGTTTTATGGTTGTCCCTTTATTTTTTCGGTTCGCTTTTCGCGTTAAAACGCTTGTCCCATTCTGCCAAAACCGTATCGCGATTTTTCGCAGCATCATTCAAATCATTCTTAATCAGTTGTTTCATGGGATCTACAGAGTAACCATCAGGTACTTTAGCTGAATCTGTTTTAATGGCTAGAATCGCATAGTTTTTGTTGTATTCTTTCATAACCTCGTCGGTAATTGCCCAATCAAGGAAGTCTTTTGCAACTTGCTTAACCACTTTCTTTTTCATAAGTGCATTCGCTTCTACATCCCAGCCGGAACCTTCCTTAGGGAATACAACTTCAACCGGCGAACCACCTTTTTTCTCCTGAATACCACGGTAACCGAAGGAAATGCCGATTGGATATTCGCCTGTACCTGCTAATTTAGCTGGTTTGGAACCGGAGTGAACATACATCGCTATGTTGTCATGCAATTTGTTCATATAGTCCCAAGCTGCATCTTTCCCTTTCAATTGAACGAGACCGGATACCGTCAAGAAACCAGTTCCTGAAGAAGATGGGTTCGGCATGGTGATAAGCCCTTTGTATTCCGGTTTCACCAAATCTTCATAGGATTGTGGAATAGCCAGCTTGCGTTTCTCCATCTCCACTTTGTTGACGATGAACGCTGTTTCCCATGCATCAATACCTACCCAGTGGGTTACCGTATTTTTATCTTTAAACTCCGGAAGAATACGCTCTACACCTTTAGGAGCGTAGGGCTCCAACATGCTATTTTGATCAAGCACCAACAAGCTTGTTGCTGCTAATCCCCATACAACGTCAGCTTGGGTATTATCTTTCTCGGCAAGCAATTTTGCTGTGACAATCCCTGTGGAATCACGAACAATGTTTACTTTCACATCGGGATATTTCGTTTTAAAAGTCGTCAGATACGTTTTGATAATATCATCTTCTAAAGCCGTATACACCGTTAAATCCTTGCTTTTGGTATCCACGGTTGATTCTGCGCTTGAACTTGCTGCCGTTGTTGCTGCTGGGTTTGTTTTAGCTCCGTCCGTATTTACTGCCTTACCACCACAAGCTGCTAGCATACATACAACCGTCAACATAGCCGCTGTACTACTAATAGATCTTTTCATCTTTTCTTATCCCACTCCCTTGTATTTGTACCAGTTGGTTTATTTCTTCCTGATAGATTCATTATAAAATAGTTTTTTAAAATCAGTATTAAATACAAGTTAATATATTGTTTTTATATTTATTTAGTTGTTTTTAAGTTGTTTTCCAAAATAGCTGTTTTTCCATACCAACCAGCAATCGTTCAATGTCAGGGAGATGAACATCACCAATATTGCCAATTCGGAACGTAGCTGCAGTTGTTATTTTGCCCGGATAGATGACGAAGCCTTCTTGTTTAATACGTTTGTAGAACTCATCAAAGGAAAACACAGGTGAATCCGGATATAAGAAAGACGTAATGATTGGTGATTGGAGCTCAGCCGGCAATAAAGTCTGCAATCCCATACGCTGCATTCCTGCAACTAATGTCTGTTGATTACTCGTGAACCTTGCAAATCTACGTGCAACGCCTCCCTCTTCCTCTAATTCCTGAAGCGCTTGATCAAAGGCACGAACAGTATGTGTAGGCGACGTATATCGCCACTTGCCATTCCCTTGTTCCATTGTCTCCCATTGATCATAGAGATCTAAGGACAAGGAGCGACCTAAGCCTTTACATGTGTACAAGGGTTCTTTACGAGCAATGATGAAACCAAAGCCAGGTACACCTTGAATGCATTTATTCGCGCTGCTGATTAAATAATCAATGCCAAGCTCTGCAACATCAATGGGAATGCCACCAAAGGAGCTCATTGCATCCACAATGACTGTTTTACCGTACTGCTTAGCCACGCGAGCCACATCGGCAATGGGATTCATCATCCCCGTGGTCGTTTCAACGTGAACAACAGCCACATGAGTGATGGATGCATCCACCTTCAGTACTTCCTCCATCTGTTTCACATTCACCGGACTCGTTTCACCTGAATCCAATACGATCGAGTAAATACCGAGGACTTCCGCCATCTGAGCCATTCTTTTACCATAAGCACCATTGGTTAAAATGAGCAGCTTGCCGTTTCTAGGAATAACCGAGCCAATCACGGATTCTACACAAAAAGTGCCGCTTCCTTGCATAAGCACGGTCGTGTAATCATCCGGGCTACTTGATGCCATCGTTACAAGACGGCTGCGTATCGACTGAACCAGTTGATTGTAGTCTTGATCCCATGTACACCAGTCGCGAAGCATGGCTGCCTTTACTTTTTTACTTGTCGACAAAGGCCCTGGGGTTAACAACAGGTATGGGTTATCTGGCAATTGATTGATGTTTATCGTCATGGTCGTTCTCCTCTTTGAAGTCGTTGATTGATAACTGGGATTAAAATATCCAACTCACCGATTGAATCTATGACATAGTGGGCGCCTTCTTGGCGAAATTTAGCTGCTACTACATCCATACGCTCCTGCAGCTTATCAGGAGGACATGTCGCTACCTCTTCTTCGCTCATGCCCAGCTCGCTGCTACCCTTTACTACGCCAATTGTCCAAGCACCGGCATTAACACCTTCTTGAACATCACTCACTGTATCTCCTACCTTGATTACGTTATACATAGGGAAGACATTCAGAGCGGCAGCGTTCTCATACATCATCCAAGGATAAGGACGTCCTGCAGGTACATCATTCGGTGTGACCAAATGGTCAGGTGCATAGCCTCGCTTCTTCGCCTCGACGGTTACAATCGCCATCATTTCGGCTGTATAACCTGTTGTTGAGCCTATACGGATGTCCTTTCGACGCAAACGATCAACTAGTGCTAGAGCTCCGGGAATCGGCTCTGCATATTGATGCACGATCGCTAGCAGCATGGGCTCGAAATCAGCATAAAGCGTGTCAATGTCGGATTCTTGCGGAAGCTGGCCGTAACGCTCACGCCATAAGCTGGCTACCCGCTCCATCCGTAAGATTTCGCGAATGTGATCTCGCTTGAGCAGCCCCATCGGTGCTCTTGCCTCTTCAATCGTGATCGCAATCTCTCTTTTGCGGAAAACTTCCATAAATACATTTAACGGAGCAAAACAACCGTAATCCACCATCGTCCCCGCCCAATCAAAAACAACTGCTTGTATCATTGAAATACCTCCTGTTTGACTGATGTCATTGTTTGTTAAAGCTCGGCAATACTCACTTCCAAAATATCCAGTGCCCTACTTAGCTCATCTTCGGTAATGATCAAAGGTGGCGATAGGGTAAGAACATTTCCCTTGGATACTTTAAAATTAAGCCCTCTTGCTAAACAGCTGTACATCACACGTTCTGCCTCTTTGACGGCAGGCTCCTTCGTCTTACGATCTGTTACTAGTTCAACAGCAACGAGCAAACCGATTTGACGAATATCGCCAATGATTGGATACTTCTCCATCATGTTTTGCAGCCGCTGCTTCATGAAAGCTGCTAAGCAATTTGTATGATCCAGCAAGTTCTCTTCCTCTATGACTCGTATTGTCGCAAGCCCAGCGGCAGCCCCAACAGGAGACTTCTCATGTGTGTAGTGTCCGATGGACATCTCCTGTGCCTTGTTCAGTTCTTCCTTTACGAGCAAAGCAGCCATGGGGAAAACCCCGCCACCTAATCCTTTGCCAAGAACCATCATGTCTGGTTCAATTCCATAATGCTGGTAGGCAAACATCTTACCGGTTCGACCGAACGCTGTCGCCGTCTCGTCCACAATTAACAAGGCGCCATATTGATCACAGAGCTCTCGCAGCTTCTGATAATAAGCAATAGGTGGAATCTGTACATCGGTATTGCGAATCGTCTCGATAACGACTGCGCCGATTTCTCCATCCTGCTCAAGGACATACTCGATCGGCTTCAAGCAAAGGGAGTGAGCCTCATCTTGGCAGCCAAACACACAGCGGTAAGAGTTAAATGGAATGACATGCTCCGCTCCTGGCAGCAAAGGCCCTAAGCCTCTGCGAAATGCTCCCTCTCCGCCAACGGAAATGGCATCAAGCGATGCACCATGAAAGGCTCCCCACATCGATAAGGTCTTGTATTTCCCTGTTACTGCGCGTGCCAGCTTCAAAGCCATGCCGATGGCCGATGTTGCTCCAGGCGCGAATAGCACCCTATTCAGAGCCCCATCTGTTAACGCGACTAATTTGTTGGCAAGCTCAATCGCAGGCAGATTCGTATATCTTCTTGTGCAGAAGGAAAGCAGATCAAGCTGCTGTTTGACCGCTTCAATCACAGCGGGATGGCCAAAGCCGAGCTGATGCACGTTATTGCCATGGAAATCCATGATTCTCCTGCCTTGCATATCTTCTACATAAATACCCTCGCAGGATGTGAGCACATTCAGACACGGTGTTGATAAGGTTTGGTGTAAGAATACATCCTCATCCTCTTGCAGATACGCTTGTGCAGAATCATCAACCTGCTCGGTCCACCATGCTGACCGTGCTTCGGTCAAATTAATATCGCCTTCCGTCTTCATGTAGGTCTTATGTTCATGGTTGGTTGGCATTTGGTATCACCTCATGTGGATTTGGTTGCGTCTTATTTATATCTTACACAGCATTTGTAATCGCAAGGTTAAATCCATGTAAATTTTGTGTTTTTAATTTGTTTTATTTTGTTTTAGTTGTTTGTTGGTTGTATTTTTTATTGTTTTCTCTAAAATTACGGTTGACTTCCTTTTATTTATGAAGCAAATTATGTATAGAACATATGGGAGGATTATGGATAATGAAACCTATCAAAGCGATTATTTTTGATTTAGACAATACGTTACTGTGGGATGAACAAAGTATAAATGAAGCCTTTCAAGAAACATGTCGTATGGCTTCCGAGTCCGTCAACGTGAATGCTGCAGCACTTGAAAGTGCGGTACGTGAGTCATCTGAGCACCTATTTCGTTCAATGGCCTGTTATGAATTTGCCAAAATGATTGAGGTTACTCACTTGGAAGCACTCTGGGGACGCTTCGATTCCAAAGAGCATCCTTCCTTTCTGGAGCTGGAACAGTTCGCCCCCATCTACCAGAAGGAATCGTGGACACAAGGCTTGTTCAAACTAGGCATCGATGATCCCATACTAGGTGAGAAGCTTGCCGTGCGATTTGCTCGCGAGCGAAGAGAGCGTCCCTTGGTTTATGAGACAACTTTCGAGGTCTTGAATGCTTTGCATCACAATTATCAACTACTGCTAATGACGAACGGCGCTCCAGACTTGCAGCAAGAAAAAGTAGACAGCATTCCTGGTTTAGCAGCTTACTTTGATCATATTCTTATATCCGGCTCCTTCGGCAAAGGGAAACCTGATCCGACTATTTTTGAGCATGCTTTGAATCTGCTTGGTACCACTGTGGAAGAAACGATCATGGTTGGCGATAATTTAGATACGGATATTAGAGGCGCGTTAGGGGTTGGCATGCGGAATGTTTGGATCAATCATCATAACCGTACGGCGCCGATTCATAATCGCCCAAGTTATGAAATCGCTACATTGCCTGAATTGCTGGGTATTTTGAAACCGGAGTAGTGTTAACGAAATAAGAAAGGAAGTATGCGGTTTTTAGGGCTAAACCCACCAAGTGGAGCAACTGTAGCACCCAACGTTCTTCTAAAACACTGACGTTCAGCTAAATAATCCGTTTAAGGTCGTGCTACGGATGACTCAGAAATTCTGTCAACTACAGGAGAAGTTTGTTTTTGGTTTGTGAGGTTGTTTTTGTTGTTTGTGAGGTTAATTGGGTGTCTAATGGGGTTATTTAGGTGTATGTGAGGTTGTTGTCTAAGAAGATTAGCTGTCCGATTATATTCTGTTGCACAATATCCAATGGAATCTTTTAATTGAAGTGTCTAAAAGCAATTCCATTGGATAAATCCAATGTTATTCTCGAAAATGGCTCATGAGAAGGCTTGGAGGAGAATTCCATTGCATATTGTCCAATAGAACGATGCATTTATGAGTAACATGTTAAATTTCATTGTATTTGCTCCAATGGATTTAATCATATTAAATGCTTAAGTATAAAAATAGAGCCTATCGATTTCATCGACAGGCTCATTTTTGCTATTTCCCTCACGAGCTAAACATAAGGCAAATTCAGCTCCGCGCTGCTGCTTATCCCATCATGCAACGCCTGCCCACGAAGGACCAAGTAAAGCTCCGCTTTGGTTGAGTTATAGTAAGGCAGTACGAATAAAACGCCTATTCCCAGTGCTATCGTTCCTAGAATAAACCAACCAATAAAGGAAAGATCCAACACAAACATTTTCCACTTCTGCCCACGTGTCATTTGATTACTGAGATCAACAGCTCTCTTCATCCCAATCCCAGGATTGTCCGCCAAAATATAAGGCGTCATGCTGTATGCATACGACTTCACAATACCTGGAATAATGAGCAGCAAAAACCATAAAAAATTAAGCAGGCCGCTCCAAAACAACCTTTAACAATTGCTAAGTAATTGCCTTTCGTAAACGAATAAACGAGATAGTTCATGTTTACATCATCCTGTGCAGCTTGTTTAAAATATTGCTGTTCGCTAACTTTTAGCGGAGCCACAACGAAGATATTAAAAGCTAACGCCACTAGTCCAATCACGGCTGCCAAGAAGGCAAAGATAAGGATAATAGCGAGACCAGCTCCGTCGGAGACATCACCCATTCCTCCGCTAAACCCCGGAAGACTCATCGATGTACTTCCACCCGAATTATAGGAGCAGCTTGATACCCCGCCACTAACCACGGCCAATACCAAACTAACCAGAAAAGCTTTCCAATACGATGTCCGCAGAACGTTTTTGGCTCTGATCTTTAACTCCCTACGCGTCCAATACAAGTTATCTCCCCCTTCACTGACTATATTTACCACCTATCGTACCGCAGAAACCAGAAAAGCGGAAAATACCTACAGGAGACTCAGCCATTTATCTTTATTTCAGCAGCTTTTGGGCGACTATATAACCCGATCCTCCATTGATCCCGTGCCCTGGCCAAGTTGCTGCACCCAACATATATACGTTTGGAATTTCTGTTTGATGACTCGGCTGCCCCGGTAGTGGCCGAAACAGATAGCTTTGCGCCAAATCATGTGCCCCGCCATATGGATCACCTGGACCAGAATTAGGATTGAATCTGGCAATTGTGTCTGGCGTGACAACGGCATGGCCAATAATGGCACTCGGGATATTAGGGATATGCTTGCCTACAATCGTAAGTACTCGCTCAGTGAAACGCTCTGTAAGCTCCGGTGTCCAACTGCCATCACCTACATCGATAAGACCAGCGGCATCGCCACGAGGACGACAAGGTACCTCAAGCACCTGAATACGCATGATAGCCTTTCCTTCAGGCGCACGAGACGGATCCAGATTCGTGGAACAATCCACAGTGAAAGTCGGCTTGGCTGGAAGCAAATCCGCCATTCCTTGTGCAATGGCTTGTGTGAATCCATCGAGCCCATCTGTTAAATGCGGCTGACCAACCTTAGTAAAGCGAGCATCTGGCCATTGCGGCGGTTCACTCAGAGCGAGATGGATCTGTACACAGCCCCTACCATAGCGGAACCGCTTCGCTTGCTCGATCAGCGGGGGACTAATCTCAGCATCAGCCAAAAGTGAGAGATAGAGCCGATCTGGACTTGTTGACGCAACGACTGCTTGCTTCGCCCGATACTCCTCTCCCTTCGAAGTTCGTACACCAACTGCACGTCCGTTCTTCACTACAATTCGCTCCGCTTCCTGTTCCGTTAGGATGATACCACCTTGGTCCCGAATAAGCTGGGCAAGTGCTTGTGCAAGCTTTTCACTTCCACCTTCAGGAATTGGCATTCCCCCTCCCATTAATGCCATTGCAGTGAGAGGCACCCAAATCCCGCTGCCGACTTCATCAGGCGTACGTCCAAGATGAGATACCCACGGCGCCAACATAGCTCGGAGTACAGGTGATTGAAAGGAACTTACAGTATTACGAGCGGTCGAGAAGATGGATGCCGCAAATTCGGAGTATCCTTTACTTCCCTTATTATGTAATAGTTTCTCGATGATAGTTGAGGCTTTGGAGCGCGATAGATCCAAATTAAATAATGCAAAAACATCTGCTGCATAAGGATTGAATGCCTCGAACATGGACGATAATGCAGCTCCATCGCCAGGGGCAAGTCGTTCGGCTTCTGCCATTAACGCCTCGAACGATCGTGAGAATACAGCCGTTCGCCCGTCCTCCATGGAGACCCCAGTTGGCAGGTCCGTGTTTAAGTAGCGTAACCCGCGAGCCTCAAGCGCTTCGCCAAGGTCGGCATAAGCTGGACCTGTCAATAGAAGAGGATGTGCCGCTGCATAGACATCATGCTTGAACCCCGGTAAAGTAAGCTCCTCCGTACGAAGGAAACCGCCTGGACGATCATTTTTCTCCAGAACGAGTACGCTCCTCCCAGCGCGTGTTAAATAGGCAGCGGTAATTAAAGCATTGTGGCCACTCCCAATTAGGATGACATCAAACGTTTTCAACTCCCATTCCTCCTCACAGTGATTTCCATCATGGATAATACTAACCTAATGGCTGTGAGAGGTTTGCCTCTTCTTGTCGACAGTTCCAATCCTATTTAAATTCGTCATTTTAATAGGTTATAATAGATTTATCTTAAAATAAGAGGGACAGATATGACGGAATCACAACGTATCAATTGCATGAAATGCCCACATTTCTACATTACATGGGATGCCAATTTCCCTAGAGGCTGCAAAGCATACGGCTTCAAAACACAGACAATGCCCAGTCTTAGTGTACTTTCATCTTCCGGCAAGCCCTGTATGAACTTTGAACCAAAAGCAGATTCCAAACAGAAGCAATGATAAAAAAGAGGCATCCCTAGGGCGCCTCCTACTTCCTTCTATTAGATGATTTTAAAATCAGGTTTCACCTTCGTGAAATTCGGATTCTTCCCGCTAACCATAAGACCCATACCCCAATCAAAATGCGTATTTTCGGTCGGAAAATCACTGGCTTCGCGGTATTGGAACAATACATTCCTTCTTGTTCTAGAGCTCTTATTCGACTCTGAACCGTGAATCGTCAAGTAATTGAAGAACAGAACATCACCCGCTTCAGCCACGCAAGGCGTCCCCTCTTTAATCGGATATTCCTTATGATTCAAATAATAAGAGCCAACATGTGGCAAGGAACCGGTGCGATGTGAACCTGGAATGACACGCAGGCAGCCATTCTCCTCATCGGCATGATCCAGATGCACACTTGCAGCTAGCATGGTGTGCTTTTCGTGCGGAAAATAAGGATAATCTTGGTGCATCGGGAAAGCTGCGCCATTCTCTGGCGGTTTAACGAGCATTTTGGAATGGTGCAGCTGCACGTTAGGACCAATAATCTGTGTCAGCACAGCAGCCATATTCGGATGAATCACCGCTCGCATAAACGCGGCATCGTGATAATGCACATCATGAAAGCCTTTTAAGACAAGCTTTTTTAGCTCCTCTGCTGGAAGAAAATCGCCTTGCCATGCTGAATTATGATCATTCTTTGATTGTGCAGCACGGCTAATGATCCCCTCTACGCCTTGTCTCATTTCTTCAACTTCCTGTTGATTGAAAACTCCCTTAACGAGTAAATACCCATTTTCTTTATAAAAATCTACATCTTTTTGTTCGATCATAGTCCCATTTCCTCCATTTATCCGGTTGATATTTATTCGCTTTCTTATTTATAATTATAGGAAAATGAATGGCATTCTGTCTTTTTCTCCAAAGGACACCTTTTTGCAAAATAAGGACATTTTATAATGAAGGATGAAACCTATGTATTTATGTAAAGAAACCGAATCTATGCTTAATGAAGTGCTGAACGTCGTTCATGGACCCGCCGCTTGCTTCAAAATTCAATACTGGGGAGTTAACCATTGCATGTTTGACAATCAACTCCATAAGCATTCTTTCTTTGAGGTTTGTTATATCATAGATGGTGAGGGGGAGTATACGGAAAAAGGTGTTGTCTATCCACTCAGGGCAGGTACTCACTTTTGTTCGAGACCGGGGATTAATCATCAAATTCGTACGAAAGAGGGCTTATTTATTGTTTATGTCGCATTCGAATTAGATGAAACACAGAGCGACGACACCATGCGTGAAGCATTCGACGACTTAGCTGAGCATGCCGAGGTTTGCATTCATGAAGCCGATCATCACCCAACTGCCCACTTGTGGAAATCACTCTTGATTCAAGAAGGGAGGGGGAGCTTACCGCATGCTGCGATTCCCTCGCTTACCTACGCACTTCTAGTATCCTTTCTTTCATTATTCGGAAAAGACATGACTAAACCTTATTTTCACCGTAAAAATACCCATATTCTGCTGCAGCGTGCCAAGCTTTATATCCGCGATAACTTATCCCAGCCTCTTCATCTTGGACATGTTGCTGGTTATCTCAACGTCTCAGAACGTCATCTATCACGCTTATTTTCTGAGGGCATACATGAGACTTTTACCGATTTCATTCGAAGTGAACGCATACGCCAAGCGGCCCATTTGCTTTTGACAAGTGAGCTTTCAATTAAAGAAATCGCCGAAATCACAGGCTTTTCTTCTGTCCATTATTTTTCTCGTACCTTTATGGAAGAGAAGAAGCTGCCACCAGGTAAATTCCGACAGCAGGAGAAGAATCGTTTGTAAGATGGTAACTATTTTCATAAAAAAGCTCGCTCCCCTTGTCAAAATATAAAGGGAGCGAGCTTTGTTTAATTTGCTGAGCGGCTGTAAACCAATGGATTTAAAGCTGTTGCCGCCAAATCGCCTGGTTGAAGACCGGGAAACCACGATTTCAAATCACTCTCACGCGCTTTACTATCCGGCTCGGCTACTCTTATTCCGTCGGCATAATAAATCACCGTCATCACCTTACGCATAGTGTCCGTAGGGTTTCCAGGCGCGCTGTGCAGTGTCCACCCGGAGTGGAATGTTGCATCGCCTGCCTCCATGGCACCATGGGACATCGTTTCGAACCCTTTGCCTTCAATATAGCCAGCAAGCGTTCGGTGGGATTCGTCGGAAATGACCATTTTATTAATGTATCCCATTAGATGGGACTCCGATGCAAATGTCATAGATCCTACCTCTTGAGAAATGGGAACTAACGGCATCCACATGGTAATCGTCTTGTCTGTATCGAGCGGCCAATAAATTTGATCTTGATGCCACGGGGTATGACCTCCGTGAGGTTCTTTAAACAGGGCTTGATCATGATAAATTCGCACCCCGTCCACTCCCATTAAATCAGCCGCGATTTTGGCAAACCTTTTAGCTAGCACGAATCTCCGGATCGCTTCACTTTTCTCCCACAGGTTTGAGATTTGGATAAAGGCCTTACCATACGTATCTCGCTGTTCGAGCGGCTTATCATGATTATTCAACTCTTTCACCAAATGACTAATAGCAGGCTCGTAGGAAGCGATTTCAGACTTGCTTGCCACCTGTCTAAGAACAATATGTCCTTTTTTCTGATAAATTTCTTTCTGCTGCGCAGACAATTCATAGTTGTCTTCCATAGAGGGTAACTCATAACTATTATTTGTTTCCGGAATGCCCATCCTCTGCTCACCTCTTTGTATAATTATAGCTTTATTATAGGAGGCATATGGTGCAAAATCTTTGTCAAACAAGGTTTTATTATTGTCAAAAACAACTGGATTATATGTACAATGAAGGACTACAATAAGACATAAGAAAGAATTATTGGTACTAGAAAGGAAGCTGCATGCTCTACGAATTATTGAAACGACATTCTATTGTACCGTTTGTTAGGCAAAGTGAGTTTGCCGTTCGTAAGCCGTGGATATCTCCGGAACGTAGGTTGCTTGATTACCTATTCGTTTATATTCAAGAAGGCACTTGCTGTTTTTGGGTAGATCATAAGGAGTACATGTTTCAAGCGGGTCAATTCTGCCTCGTTCAACCGGGAAGCTTAGTAACCCTCGAAGGGTTGACTAACACCGTTACGCCTTATATTCATTTTGATTTATGTTATAATTCCGAACGTGAACACAGCTTCCCCACCCGACCCGGTCAGATTGATTTATCACCTTATATGAACCTGATGCAGCCAACAATCAACGATCTATATGGGATTCAAATGCCGGTACATGTCCATCCCTCTAACCCGTCTAAATTGAAAGAAACGCTTTTTCAGGTTATTGAGTATGCCCAGCAACAGGACCCGCTCATACAGCTGAAAACCCAACATCTCGTTACGGAAATTATCATTTCTCTACTAGAGACTTACTTTCAGGCGAAACAGACTCCTGTACATTCGTTCAACTGGATTACTTCTTACTTTTCTAATCATCTAAGCGAACCCATTTCATTAGAGGATATGGCGAATCGTGCTAGCCTATCCATTTCCAGATTCAGTTTCATGTTCAAGCAGCGATATGGTATCTCGCCTCACCAGTATTTAATCAACATGCGGGTTAATCACGCCAAGGAACTGCTCACAAACACAGATCTTAGTCTCGAATCTATAGCGCTCTATTGCGGTTTTGCAGATTTACACCATTTCTCCAAAATGTTCAAGAAAAGAACGGGCTCTACACCTGGTGAACATCGGAAAGCTAGTAAGAGCATCTTGTGAGAAAACCTCTATCGAAGCCATTCAAAGATGAGCGACCGCGTTTAGATGTAGTTTTTATCGCCAATAGGAAAGCCGTTTTCTGGAACATAAAACTTATACTTTCCTATGTGGTAGCACAAAAAAACCCTTCCTCC
>NZ_WHOA01000031.1 GCF_013141715.1 Paenibacillus phytorum
AATGAAAAAGATCACCTTCGGGTGATCTTTTTCGTTTGAACGGGCACTGGAAGAGAAGCTGTATGGGTTCGACCGTCCGTGAAGACATCATGGAATATGCCCAAGTAGGACGAGCGTCCAAATATACCACTAGCCGCTTCCATAGGAAGCATTTTAAATAAGAATTTGGAGTATTCCCGCCGCCCGCTTTAATGAAAAAGATCACCTTCGGGTGGTCTTTTTTTCGTTTGAAAAGGAAAGGAAGTCCGTGAACTTAATTTGTAATTTGGAGTATCCCCCTCACATAATTTAATAAATAGAAATGGGGAATCCTCTGCTGTATCAACCCCTTGAGAAAAACCTTTTTCATGGTAAATTTAATAGTGAAGTGATACAACAAATCATGTAAACCGATGTTCAGGGTGGTGCAACGCTTGTCATCGAATCGGAGTAGTCAATTAATTTAAATACATAAAGGAGTACAAAACCCATGACTCTAAATAAAAGAAATAGACTAGTTGAAGTGAGCAGAACGCTAACTATGGTTGCACTAGGCGAAGCTTTTGCCGATGTAGTCATTAAGAATGGAATACTCGTCAATGTGTATTCTGGTGAATTACTCGAGCATATGGATGTTGCTGTTGCCGCTGGGAGAATTGCGTATGTAGGGAATGCAGACCATACCATTGGGGCTCAAACGGTCGTTATCGATGCCGCAGGGAAGTATATGTCTCCAGGATTTTTAGATGGTCATATGCATGTTGAAAGCACGATGCTTTCCGTCACCGAATTTGCCAAAGCGGCATTAGCCAAAGGAACAACGGGGATTTTTATGGACCCTCATGAAATTGCCAATGTATTTGGAGCAGAAGGTGTAAGACTGATGCATGAAGAGGGGCAGCAGCTGCCTCTCAAAGTATTCACGACCTTCCCATCCTGCGTACCAGCGACTAACGGCTTAGAAGATGCAGGTGCAAGCTTAGAAGTGACCGATATTAAAGAGGGACTGCAGTGGGATAAAGTGGTCGGACTAGGTGAAGTCATGAATTTCCCTGGTGTCGTTTACGGTGATCCGAAAATGTGCGGGGAGATTGAAGAAACGATCAAGAGTGGTAAAACCGTCACAGGACATTTTCCAAGTGATGATGATCGTATGCTGCAAGCGTATATAGCATCCGGCGTGACATCTGATCATGAAACCGTAACAAGGGAACAAGGTCTTCACAAAGTCCGCATGGGCATGCACCTTATGATTCGTGAAGGTTCTGCCTGGCATGATGTCAAAGAGGTCATTAAGGTGGTAACCGAAGATAAGGTCAACACCTCCAATATTTCGCTCGTTACGGATGACGTAAATCCGCAAACTTTGGTGGAGAAAGGGCATCTCAATCATGTGGTGCGCCGCGCAATCGAAGAGGGTGTCGATCCTGTAACAGCGATTCAGATGGTAACGATTAATGTGGCGCGCTATTTTAAAATGGAGCAAGATTTGGGCAGTATTACTCCCGGTAAATGTGCTGACATTTTATTGCTGGATAATTTACAGAAGGTCGAGCCTTCAACTGTCATTACTGATGGTCAAGTTGTTTTTGATTATGGCATGCTTACGGTTGATTTCCCCGATTTCGTCTATCCCGAGCACATCCGTAATTCCATGAACGTTAAGCGAGAGCTTACGCCTGAGGACTTCAAGCTTGTAAGTCGCAGTAATCAGGAAAAGACGAAGGTTAATGTCATTAACGTTATTGAAAATAGTGCAAGAACAGAAAAAATGACAGCAATGCTGGGTGTTGAGCAAGGGATCATCCAACCAGATGTTGAGCAGGATATTATTCGTCTCGCCTGTATCGAGCGGCACCGTGGAACGGGTCAAATTTCACTTGGCTTTACGCATGGCTTTCAATTGAAGGTAGGTGCGGTAGCCTCTACAGTGGCGCATGACAGTCACAATCTAATTGTTATGGGGATCAATGAGCAGGATATGGCTTTGGCAGCTAATGAGCTTGTCAAAATGGGAGGCGGCATGATCGTTGTAGAGAACGGTAAAGTGCTGGCTCAAGTACCGATGACCATCGCAGGCCTCATGTCAGATAAATCATTGCTTGAAGTCGTTAAAGAGGTTGCAGAGCTCGAAAAAGCGTGGAAACAAATGGGCTGCCCGCTGAACGCTCCGTTTATGACATTCTCATTAATTGCTTTACCTGTTATTCCTGAAATTCGGATTTCAAACCGAGGTCTTGTCGATGTTACACAGTTCAAGCTAATTGAAGTGGAAATTGGTTAAGTGGCTAAATAAATAGGTCCAAAAGGACTTATCCTTTTTATTCTTTTTAGAAGGATGACGTTCGGCGCGGGAGGTTTGGATGGTTTGCGGGAGGCTAGGAACGAGCTCAGCTTCCATCCTGACTGCGATTTCGGTTTCCTCGATAATCGGCAGATCTAGGGTGGTGGCTACCTCATCTCGAATTTGGTGCAACAAATTCAATTGCTGTTCAAATTCGTCTACACGTTTGGAAAGCAACATGTTCTCTTGTTTTAGTTTTTTTATAAGCTCATATAGTAATTTCATGGTTAGCTTCGGTTTCTCTGATTGCTCATTTTCTTCGTTATTATTAGTGGGAGACAGCAGCAATATCAACTCTTCATCACTGATTACCTTGTTTGACACAGTATGGCCCCCTTAAATTAATGAATCTCGCTGAGCTGCCCATCCGTAAAAAGATAATCTTTGGGAAGAAGTGAAAGATTAATGGTCCGGCTGCAGTCGATATACTGTGGGTAAATAACTTGGATAGTTTCAACTTCTTGAATTGGATTGCTAATCGGATAGTTAATGATTTTATTCTTTTTGATTATATCTATAAAAAGATGAAACATGATGGAGATAATTAACAATCCCGTTGCACATAGCTCTAAATTTTGAATCATAAATTAGCCCTCCTATGAATCTTTTTTCATAGATTAACGGATTAGAAGTAAAATGTCGCTCGAAAACCGTTGTCGTTTTGTAAGCTTTTATGAAGAGTTAAACTGAATATATGGCGGAATTAGGGTGACGATGGTATTTTTAAAAAGTATATTGTTGTTAAAACGCACAATCTTGTCTATCAATGAAAAAAACAAGGATGGAGTGCTCAACATGTTCAGTAAAAATAGTCAGATTCAGACCTATTTGGAGCGTATCGGGTTTAAAGGTTCGCTCGATGGCAGCGCAAGGACACTGGCCGACCTGCAGGAGTGTCATCTTCACACGGTTCCGTACGAAAATTTGGATATTATGAACCGCATAGCTTTATCGTTGGATCCTCAGGATGTATATCAAAAGATTGTCGTGCGCGGGCGCGGTGGCTACTGCTTCGAGCTGAACGCTTTATTCGGCTGGCTGCTGCGGGAGCTTGGCTACTCGGTCACTGACTTGGTTGCTCGATTTTGGCGCGATGAACCGAACACACCACCGAAACGACGTCATCACGTCCTGAAAGTAGAAGCAGAAGGCACAACTTATTTGTGTGATGTCGGAGTAGGCGGGATTGTCCCCCGCAGGCCGGTCGCATGGATCGAAGGTCTTGAACAGCATCAAGGCGGAGAGTGCTACCGTCTCGAGCGCGATGCCTATTACGGTTGGATGCTATGTGAGCAGAAGAACAAGGAATGGAACCGCATCTACTCGTTTACGGAGGAGCCTCAGCTGCCGAAGGACTTCACCTTTGCGACCTTCTGGTGTGAGAACGCCCCGGATTCGATATTTACCAAAAGCCCAATGGTAGCCATGCGCACCCTGGAGGGACGAAATACGCTGGCTGGCCGAGAGTTTCGCATCTTTACATCCGCGGGGGTAAGGACTTTCACTCCGCAGACTGAAGAAGAGTATAAGACTGCCTTGCAAGAGCATTTTGGTATTCATCTAGATTAATCATGAATGTAGTCAAGTACTACAATAGTGGGATTTTCATTTATTCAACGTCGAAGAGGAGCCCGAAAGGGGGCCCTTTTTCTTTTTATAACTTGAAGTTGTTATCTAATTACGAAAGTGATAACTTTCTGTCCTCAATTTCTAACGCTTTCTGCTGCTCTTTGGTGAAAGTACAACTTAGCTTTGGTAGTCCAGTGTATTTGTTGATGTAGATAGTTCTTGCAACGCCGTGAATGAATTTCATTTGTTTGGTCCATTCTTTTGGGTTGAACATGGCCATCAACTCCTTATATATATATTTCCTGCAAATTCTCCACGATAGCGATGTTGGAAGCGCTTTATTTTAATAGTATGTTCAAAGGATATGGTTGATGCATCGAGCAAAAGTACTTCAGAACAACGCGAAAAGACAAATCAGTGTCATCCAGCAGGAAAATGTCATATTCCATGGTACAATTAGGGAGGATATCTCCTATCATCAGCCTGAGTTTGGTTATCATCATTTGGAGTGGGGAATTGAGGGGAGGGTGCGCGTGACCCAAAGAATAATAAAAGCACCGCAAGGCTTAGCAGCATCACCATTCAATCAAAGCGTTTTGAAGCTCAAAGGGCTCACAGTTATTGAATCGTGCACCAACACGGTAGGAAAACAAGGGACTATGTTCTTAGAAGACTACCTTCTTATGTTTGTGCTGAATGGCACTTATACGGTGATCAGGTGTACGTTGTTCATAAGCATGAAATGGTACTGTTGCAAAAATCCATTGTCATTGAGTATGAAAAATCAGGCGAACCTAATCAGGCTTACTTATTAGAGTACATGATGTTTTTTCTAAAAGATGAAGTGCTCAAAGACTTTATTAAAATGGCGGACATTCAATCTGCGCAGCCAACAGTGTTGGTACCTATTTTTGTGAATCCGATAAGTGAACGACTGTTAACCTATTTAGAGTCGCTTAAACCATATTTCAATGAACCCGATAACATCGAGGACGGATTAATTAAAATTAAGTTGTTGGAATTGTTGTTTGATCTTACCCATGCCAACAAAAATATCATGCAGCAATTACTTCAACTGAAGCAGCAGGTACGATCCGATATCTCAACCGTCGTGGAACAAAATATCTTGAATCCTGTTTCAGTGAATGATTTGGCTTATTTATCGGGCAGAAGCTTGTCCAGTTTCAAACGGGATTTTCAAACGATTTACAACACGTCCCCATCACTATGGATTCGGCAGAAACGCTTGGAGAAGGCCAAAGAATTATTGACCTATTCGGCCATGTCAGTAACGGATGTTTGCTTTACGACGGGCTTCGAGAATGTTGCGCATTTTTCGAGGGTTTTCAAAGAGTATTTTGGCTATACCCCGTCCTCTTACAAGCAACAGTTAAGCTAAAAGCAAACAGAGATCTTAGTTCGGCACCCGCCGGGCTAAGATTTTTTTATTTGAGCTAAATGGACAAATACTTTGGGCTTTTTGGAAAAGTAGGTCGGAATGCGCAGTGATAATCTTAGGTCATGAAATATTCAATTCAAAAATGACGACGAGAAGGAGACAACATATAATGACAAATCAAAAAGTATGGTTCATCACCGGCGCATCCAGAGGCTTCGGATTGGAAATTACAAAAGCTGCTTTAGCGGAGGGCAACAAGGTGGTAGCCACCGTTCGCAGCAAGCCTGAACAACTAGCCGCGCAGCTTGAGAACAACGAAAATTTATTGGTAACTGTGCTGGATATTACGGACGAAGCTCAAGCCTTAGATGCAGCGAAACAAGCAACAGACAAATTCGGAAGAATTGACGTGCTAGTCAATAATGCTGGTTATGGATTGCTGAGTGCCGTTGAGGAAGCTTCGAATGAAGAAGTGAAACAAAATTTTGATGCCAATGTTTTCGGTTTACTAAACGTTACCCGCGCAATTTTACCCTACATGCGTAAGCAGCGCTCGGGACATGTCATCAATATTTCATCAGTAGGCGGATTAAACGGGTTTGTAGGTTGGGGGATTTATGGTTCCACCAAGTTTGCTGTAGAAGGCATTACGGAGTCCATGGCTTTGGAATTAGCTCCTTTAGGGATTTACGCAACCGTCGTGGCACCAGGCTTTTTTAGAACTGAATTCCTTGATCCAACATCTTTGATAAGAACCGCTCATGTCATCGATGACTATGCGGGTACAGTGGGAGAAATGCGAAGCTTTGCAACACAAGTTAATAAGAAACAACCTGGAGATCCCAAGAAACTAGCACAAGCTATCATTAAATTAGCCAACGCTGAAAAGCCACCGGTTCATTTACCGCTAGGCAATGACACGCTTGATATGTATAGAGAAAAGACGGCAAAATTTGAAAAAGACATTGAAGACTGGTATGACATCATTACAGGAACGGACCACGATGATGTAAGGGGGTAAAGTTGCAATTAATGAGTCGGAATAGGGACTAGTATTTAATCTTGTTCACAACTAAGACAAATGGACAAGAATGACCGAATATACATATACGGAATCATCAGAAGTTGTTTATCAACTAGGAGGTGTTTCGGTATGGTTTATTGGTTGTTGGCCGTTATCGTGGTTGTGGTTGGTTTATTGATTTACATGAACGTGAAGAAGCGCAAAGTGGTACCATCGTCTGATTTGCAAACACATAAGTCGTGCGCGTATTGTAACGAGGAAATTGCAATCGATGCAGCTGTATGCAAGTACTGTAGGGGTGTTGTCGTAAATTGAGGCTGATATAATGAATAACAAATGAAGCAGCGGTCAGTTCGCATGAGTGTGAGCTGGTCGTTGTTTTGTTTTTTTGCTAATCAGTCGTTCATACGAATAACATGGGGCTGTCCTATAAGTAGGTAAATCTACTTATAGGACAGCCCCATACATACCGAAACGCTAACTCTTCCTATTCCTTTTACCAGACTCCTTGGCATCAATGGTATCCAGGAAATCATTCGTTGTCCGAACGACATACTTAACCTCATCAAGTCCTCTCTCCATGAGCATACTTTTGTGAATATCAAGGATCAGCTTTTTCTCATGAATTCCTTCACCATCAAGCTTCTGAAAATTGAACAACTCGCTAGGATCAATTTCTAAGGCATTCATTAAGACTTCCAACGTAAGAAGTGAAATACTTCTTTGACCTCTTTCTATATCGAAATGTGAGATTTACTCATACTATCCTTACCTGTTTTTTCAGCCAACTGATCTTGTGTTAAGCCCTTTAATTTTCTAACCATTCTTAAACGCTCGCCAACCAGTCTTAAAAAATCGGACATCTCATTCACCTCAAATTGAGGTTATTTAAATCGTTGATAAAAAGAGATACCCGTATAATATGATAAATTATATAAAATCCTGTATAAATGGTACTCTAGTGTCCCATTTTTAAATATAATCACCAAAAAGTTGGCGCTCCACCTCAAAAAAGTGTAACATCAATCTAATAACAGCAGACAGAAGGAGCTTGAATCATTTGACCATTGAATTAAATAACGAAATACCTCCCAATTTAGAGGAACTAAAAAAATCGGCTAGCCGTACATCCAATTGGAGAGAACGTCTAGAAGCCGTTGAAGCATTAGGCCAGTATAACGACCAACAAACCATTAACATACTAGCGCGTATGATGAGCGGTGATACTGTATATCCCATTCAAGAGGCTGCTTACCGCAAACTCAGAGCATTTGGTGAGGATGTTCAGCTGCCGCCAAGGAAAAAAGGTGACTTGATTAAAGGTGCAGGTAAAGTTTTTGTGCGCATTAAGAAGAGCTTGCCGGAAGGTCATACGTTTGAAGAGTTTAAAGAGAAGTTACAGAAGACCAGAAGTGATGTATATGATACGTACGAAGGCGACAAAGGGTCTGACTTCGATCAATGGCTTGAAACCACATGGGCATCGTTGCTGAAAAAATAAGAAGCACCACATAATGGAGTGAATACATGAGCAAAGCGAAGGGTAAAGGCGGAACCGGTAGAGGGACAGACAGTAAAGGCTGGAACCGATGGCAAGCTAGTGCCAACAGAGCGAAGAGTGCCCCAAAACCTTATAAAAGTAAAGGTCTATTAGCAGCAGCCAAAGCTGCCAAAGCCGCGAGTAGCAGCAATGGCGAAAAGCCTAAAGCATAGCGGCTGCTGCTCATAGGTCTCATCTCAAATAATCACACCCTCGGCATCCTGCCGGGGGTATTTTACCTGCAGCACGAATAAAATCGTTCAACATAACTCATATTATCGAAGTTACTATTCCATTCATTAAAGGAGACTTCGAGATGCAGCAGCAAACGCCAAATAACAACATGACACAAGGCATGCAGAACATGAATCATGGGGGGCATGAGCTCTTTGATTTGCACGAGGTGTTAGCCTGTACGATTAATGTGTTGGATCAGTTCATGATCTTCAGACAGTTCGTCCAAGATAACGAACTTCTGGATATTTTGGATCGTCAATACAACTTTACGCTGTTCCATTACAACATAACGGCAGAGTGCTTTTCAACTGGGCAAAAACCGAGTCAAGAAACGCAGACGTATATGATCCGAAATCTATCGCAGCCGATCTACGGTATCAAACCTACACAGCCCAAAAAGCCGAATCAATCGCTAGCTGATGTGAAGGATGCAGGCATTAGTGCGCATATGCTAGGTCTTATGAAAACTCATGCATCACTCTTGACGATGACATCCGTTGAGGTGACGAACCCTGCTGTACGTCGTGTTCTGGCTTCCCAAGTACAGAATTTTATCGAAATGGCCTATGAAATCTTCTTGTATCAAAATAGAAACGCCTACTATCAAGTTCCTCAGCTAGAAGTCAATGATATGCAAAAAATGCTTAACACCTTCGTTCCGGCACAAGGAATGCCGCAAATGCCACCTAATAACAGAGCAGGAGCTGTACACTAAATTTAAAATAAACCAGCATCGGTCCCATCAACCCATGCTGGTTTTTCTTTGCTTTTTAAGCTTTATTTATCATGGAAGAGAAGGGGCATTTAGGAGCGACACTTTCATCATCACGCAAGAAATACTGTTCCCACTCTAGGTTATCGGATTGACCGTACCATTTCAAAGAGGGATGCGCTGGAACGCCGTCGTACTCGACTAGCTTCTGACGAATCAACTTTTTCATATTACGGCCAAAAGGGGTTGATTCATTGATTTCTTCGAATACCCACCGGGGCTGGAAGGTGATAAGGAAATTAGGAGTCCGTCGGCTCTTCCGAATCTCGTGGGCAGGGGTCCCACAAAAGGCGAAATACGGATGCCCATTATAACAGAACTCCCAGGAATGATGCGAAGGATCTGACGAAATATGTGAAGGCCATGGGACCTCATCTTTAGCGCTAACTCGGCTTAAAACCGACCAAAACAATTGTTCATAATCTTCTATGGAGAAGCCTTTGGCTAGTTCGTCCGGTGTATTAAAAAAAACGACTAGTGAAGCATATTTTCCTGTTTCACGCGAACAATCGCCGTATTGTTGCAAGAGCTTAGCGACATCATTGATGGCTTCCTCGGATCTAGGATCTCCTGCAAATCCGAATCGTAGACTATTAGAGATAAAGCCAAGACGGCCGGGTATACAAGGGTACATCTGGTCCGGATCATTAATCATATGACCAAATTTGCGAAATGCCTCCTGCTGCCATTCAGGCAGATCGGCATGATGATCTTCAAACCAGTCTTTGGAGATTATATTAGCCATGACAAAACCCTCCTTCATCCATTCGGTGCATACTATGCGAAGGAGAAAAGGTGGGTGAATGTCCTTAGTTCATAATTTCAACATCAATAGGTGTGCAAACATACCCATTACAGGCGCTTTCTGAACAGGGACAAGCAGATACCGCCACGAATAGGTCCGTCTCTGCGTGAAGCTCGACATAGTCGCCAGCTTTGGATAGCGGCCTTTCTATCCTGATTTGTCCAGAAGGCAGAATAACCGTGTTCATAAAAAAGTTCAAAGAATAGTGTTGATCCGGAGCTGGAATGCTGAACTGAGCAAGGGCTTGATTTAGATTATAATAGCAGCTTGCATGGTTTTGTTTATCGTATAGCAATTCATACATTTCAGAGCGGCAAGGAGAGTTAATGAAATCGTGCTGCCCTACGGTATCAGCCACAACGGAGAGCAGTGGGCTATATGTATTGGAGTAGAGAAGATCCCCAGGCTTTATTTTCATCGCACGCAGCACATCCATGGTAACCCCTGGATCCAGACGCACGCTGGTGTCGTCGGCACGATAGGCGACAAAGTCAGCAATCTGCTCGCCCTTCACATCGGTTATACGGACGACTTGTCCTTTTCCAAGCTTAAAACCAAGCCCTTGCGTTGAGGGAATTCGCCATTTTTGTTTGATCATTGGTGTCCTCCTGCAGCATTAGGTACGATATTATCTTTTCAGTATGGCTACTCGGAGGAGGTGTCATTCAAGCGGAATTTTGAGTGCTTATTTCTAGCTGTTTCAAACCTACATAGATAAGGGTATTTTCATAGAAGGCGAGTTGTTATTATTGGAAATAAGCCATTAAATTGTGTGAGTTTAGGGGCGGAGGTATTATCATAACGATTTGTATAAGCTTTTTAGTAAATATTTGTATTCTGATAACTTGTGCATATTTATTCAACCTTGGCTTTAAATATCTGTTTCAGCATGCATCTTGGACCGTGAAACAGACGGTGCTTGTCGCCATTTTTATAGGTTCAGGTTGGTTAACGATGTTCTTTGGTGTGAGGGTATCTGAATACATGCTCTTTGATTTGAGAGTCGTTCCCATCATTTTCGGAACACTTTTGTTCCGTAAACACTATATATTACTCATTATTGGATTTGGAATTGCGCTGGCCAGGTACACCATTACCGGCATTAATCCACAATCCTTTACGGGGTCGCTTAATATTATGCTGATGGGTTGTTTGGCGGCGATCCTTGTGGCTAAATATCAAAAAAGCGCCTGGAGCTATAAGAAAAAAGCGCTCATTTCCATCCTCTCAATTAACTCGCTACAGGTCATAGGTATTGCTAGTTTCGGCGCTGTGCCTAAGAGCATTTATTTGACTAAAGTTGCTCCTTACACTTATCCAGCTGCCCTATTACTTAGCGCCTTCTTTGTCTTTATTATACGGGATTTCTATAAGGAGCAGCAGCGGGCGGATAAGATACGTAATATGAATGTGATTCTGCGAAAACAGACTAAAAGACTTAGACAATCGAAGCGTGAGCTTGAGAAGAAGGCGCAGCAGTTGGCGCAAGCTTCAATCTATAAATCAGAATTTATTGCCAACATGTCCCATGAACTGAAAACGCCGCTAAACAGTATAATTGTTTTGTCAGATCTGATAAGAGAAAGTGAAGACGTAACGAGTTTAAAAGAAATGAATCAATATGCAAATATCATTTATACATCGGGTAATGAATTGCTTCAAATGATTAATAGCGTATTAGATTTATCTAAAATCGAAGCGGGTAAAATGGACATGCTGTGGCAGCCAGTCGTTATTGAAGAGCTTACCCATTACATAAAACAACAATTCGAGCCCATGATGGCTTCCAAAAAGCTGCGCTTTGACGTGACCGTGGGAAAAGATGTGCCATCGATCATTCAAACAGACTCACAAAAGCTCAACCAGATACTTCGTAACCTGCTCATGAATGCGATGAAATTCACAGAAGAAGGCAGGATTACCTTATCCGTTGAAAGTCGGGACAACAACGATGATTCATCTAAGTGGATCGACTTTGCCGTTCGCGACACTGGTATCGGCATTGCCCTAGACAAGCAGCAGTTGATATTTGAAGCATTCCAGCAAGGGGATGGAGCAACGAATCGTAAATATGGAGGAACAGGTCTTGGCTTATCCATCAGTTTGCAGCTTGCCAAATTGCTCGGTGGTGCCCTCACGCTTCAGAGTGAGCAAGGTATTGGCAGTAAGTTTAATCTTAGCCTGCCTTTGCAAGCTTGGATGGATCATTCAGAGGATGCCGGCTAGCCGTATCTAATTCTAAATCTCATCTTTGCATCCATATCCTTACCTGTGTAAGATAATAATGAATAAGATTTTTGTGGATGAGGTGGGGTTTCATGGTTTTCGGTGCGCGCGTGTGGAAGACGGGGATTGCTGTTGCTTTGGCCTTATACATAAGTGCTTGGCTCAATTTCACCCCTCCAGTTATTGCAGCCGTCGCGGCAATCTTTGCTATGCAGCCTTCGATCTATCGATCTTGGCGCTATTTCCTAGAGCAGCTGCAGACAAATATTCTAGGCGCGGCATTGGCTCTGCTTGCGGGTATGTTTTTTTCTAATAACGTGATTGCTATTGGAATTGTATGTATCATTGTCATCATCATAAGTTTAAGAATGGGTATGGAGGAAACGATCGGCCTTACCTTAGTTACCGTGGTAGCGGTCATGGAGGCTTCCGGAGAGTGGCAATTTGCCATCAATCGATTGCTGCTGAGTTTGATTGGTATCGGTTGTGCATTCGTGGTGAATGTCCTATTCTTTCCACCTAAGCCCAAAGAGCAATTCGCTGCACAGATTCGTACTATTTTTGCCAAAATGTCGCTCCTCCTTCGCACGGTTATCTCTAATGAAATGAAAGAGACCGTATTCCGTGAGGAAAAAGAAGGTCTGCGCAGCGGCTTGAAGTCTTTATCGGATAAGTACAGACTCATGGAAGAAGAGATTAAGAAGATCAAGGGAAGCGGGTTAAACCGCATTCGTGAACTCGTTGTTTACAAGCAGAAGCTTCTCGTGATGTACAAAGGGCTTGAGGTTCTTGAAGCTGTGGATGAGCACTATTTTCAAACGTCCCGCACACAGGCAATCGATGTCTATTTCGATGATCATTTGGAAAAGCTAATAAAGTTCCACGAGCACGTTCTGTTGAAATTCGATGATAAGCTCAAGGATGACTGTTCAGAAGGTATGGAGATGGGAGCAGAGAACGAGCGTTTCATGACCGTACTCATCGACCGTTATAATAAGCAGCCGGAAGGAATGTTGCGCTTGTCGATTGTGGCTGCGGCTATGTACGACTATGGTCATCAAATAGCTCGGTTGGATAAGCTGGTTGAGCATGATCATCGTGGAGAGACAGAAGAGAGAGAACCCCTCGATTTATTGCTCAAAAGCATTAGATTAAAGTAGATTAGAACACTTTTTCATAAAATAGTATTACTGAGCCTTTCGTTTGTCAGATGTTCTGGCCTCGGGAGGTTTCTTCATAAAAAATTAATTAAAGGTTGCTTTACGAAATTGTATGTGCTATATTATGATTCTTGTTCCAAACGGACAAGCAGCAAGCGATTATAAATGAGTCTGAACGTGTTGAATATCTTCACGAATGGATAAATAAAATAAAAGCTTGCAAATGAAATTCCAGTATGGTATATTACTTCTCGCTGCTTCGGTAACAAGGCAGTGAACGAAAGAAATTGATCTTTGAAAACTGAACAACGAGTGAGTAAGCATGAACGAGAAATCGTTCAAAAAGAGATTGCAAAATCTCGCTAGCAAGTCAATGAGCATTTCAGCTTTCAGATATA
>NZ_WHOA01000032.1 GCF_013141715.1 Paenibacillus phytorum
AATGCCAGCTACTCAGAGAAATAAGAGCCTTTGGGAGCTTCTATTTGCGCAGAAAGTGGCTAAGTAGTGGGATAAGAGCCTTTATAGGCTCTTATTTGTCGTTGATAGGGTGGGAAAGCTAGCTACTCAGAGAAATAAGAGCCTTTGGGAGCTTCTATTTGCGAAGAAAGTGGCTAAAGGAGCGGGATAAGAGTCTTTAGGGGCTCTTATTTGATAACAATCTTTAGAGGCTCTGAGCTTATCCTTGGTCGTGGATTAAGGTAAGCTCCAAAGTGGAGTTGATTGTATGTAAACAATGGGTTTCTCGAGGTGAATCCAAAGCAAGCGCAGTTTGCCAAGGTAGGACATTTCCAAGCTCGAATTTCAGCGGATCCAAGGTCTTACCCTTACGGATGGTCTGAAGTATGTTCGTCAGAAACAAAAGGCATGGGGAGAAGTTAGAACACATTTAATAGAATCGGCATTAACGGATCTATCTGAAAAGCTTAAGTACTCATCTGCGGGCAAAAAAGAACTTACCCTCCAATGGGATCGTACGTATTTATTTGACCATTCTGAGGCGTATATCTCTTTCTAGAGTCAGCAATTTTTATGCTTTTTTTATACGGATACTATAGATTCTTTACCCCCTTTTTATACGGTTCGGCGTTACACTATTTCTAGAAAGCAGTAGAGCCGGTCTAATTACAGGAGGTGTGTTATGTACAACGATGTAACGATGATTTTGTTAATGGGATTAACATTTCTAGGGTTTTGGGGATTTTTTAAATTTTGTGAAAAAGTATGAGCTTAAGCTTAGCTTTCGATAAGCGTTCTGCAAAAAAACTCGTAGGAGGCACTCATATGATTGTTATTGGCGTTATTGCATTTGTCATGATGGTGTATCTCGGTTTTGTTCTAGTGAAGCCAGAGAAATTTTAATTGTATAAATAGAACTTATGTAAGCAAGGGGAGAACCTACTATGGGTATGGGATTGTTACAGGTCATCATCACGCTGGGTATTATCATGCTTTTGGTGAAGCCTGTGGGTAGTTATTTGGTTAAAGTGTTTGGAAATGAAAAGAGTCGCCTTGATCGTGTTTTTGATCCTTTTGAACGTGTATCCTATCGGTTGATGGGTGTTAAAGAAGACGAAGCAATGGGTTGGAAAAAGTATTTAGGAGCCGTATTATTAGTGAATTTGGTCATGCTGCTCTTGACTTATGCCGTATTTCGACTTCAAAAATACTTGCCTTTAAACCCAGACGGCATTGGTAATATGCCTCCCGCATTAGCTTTTAATACGGCAGTTTCTTTTATTACAAATACGAACTGGCAAGCTTACAGCGGTGAAAATACAATGTCCTATTTGTCTCAAATGGTGGGGCTAACGTTCCCGATGTTTACATCAGCAGCAACTGGATTTGCTGTGGCGGTTGCATTTATTCGCGGTTTAATTGGCCGTCAAGATAATCTCGGTAGCTTCTACGTGGATATCACTAGGGTGATTACAAGGGTCTTTCTGCCGCTTAGCTTTGTTGTTGCCTTAGTTTTAGTATTTCAAGGTATTCCGCAAACCTTGCTGGGAGCCGTGGAGGCAACAACGCTAGAAGGAGCGAAACAAACGATTACTCGTGGGTTAGTGGCTTCGTTCGAATCCATTAAGCATATCGGTACAAATGGTGGTGGGTGGTTTGGTACGAACGCCGCGCATCCTTTTGAAAATCCAACGCCTGTGTCTAACTTGATCCATATTATTTGTATGATGCTGCTACCTACATCTCTGGTGTACGCATTCGGATTAATGATTAAGAACAAAAAGCAAGGTTGGACGATCTTTGCTGCTATGGGGATCATCTTTATCGTGATGTTGTCAACGGTCTTTTACGCCGAGTATCGCGGTATAACTGCGGTAGATGCGATGGGTGTGCATGGCAATATGGAAGGTAAGGAAGTCCGTTTCGGGATTTCTGAATCTGCTCTGTTTACTGCGGTAACTACGGCTGCAACAACAGGTTCCGTCAATAATATGCATGAATCACTTACTCCGCTCGGAAGTATAGCCCCTTTTGCAGAAATGATGTTGAACAATGTGTTCGGCGGTAAAGGGGTTGGCTTGTTAAACGGGTTGCTTTACCTAATCTTGTCTGTTTTCATTTGTGGACTGATGGTGGGTCGTACGCCTGAGTTTCTAGGCAAGAAGATTGAAGGTAAGGAGGTCAAGTTGGCGGCCATTGCTATTCTGATCCATCCGCTTATCATTTTGGCACCGACAGCTTGGGCGCTTATTCGTCCTGAATCCATTCATTCCATAGCCAATCAGGGCATGCATGGACTTTCTGAAGTTTTGTATGCCTTCACATCAGGTGCAGCAAATAACGGATCTGCCTTTGGCGGCTTGACTGCAAATACGAACTTCTACAACTTGGGTATCGGTATGGTCATGCTGTTTGGCCGTTACATTTCAATCATCGCAATGTTGGCCATTGCTGGTTCACTTGCTACTAAGCGTGTAGTTCCTGTAACGACAGGCACATTGCGCACAAATACACCCTTATTTATGGGGATTTTAATCATGATTATTCTAGTTATTGGTGCTCTAACGTTCTTCCCGGCGCTAGCATTGGGGCCGATTGCTGAACACTTGGCTGCGCGTTAAAGGATAAACGTAATAGAGAGGGAGGATTTACATGGCTGTGGAACGTAAAAAAACAATGACAAAAGAAATCATGAATCAAGCTATCATTGATTCGTTTAAAAAATTAAATCCTTGGGTGATGATCAAAAATCCGGTTATGTTTGTGGTTGAAATCGGTACGGTCATTACGCTTCTGCTTTCACTTGCACCAGAACTTTTTGGTACCACAGAAGTAGGGCGGGGTTATAATATCGCTGTGTTTTTGATCTTGCTTTTCACCTTGCTTTTCGCTAACTTCGCGGAAGCTTTGGCCGAAGGGCGAGGCAAGGCGCAGGCCGATTCACTACGGAAGACGAAATCAGATACGATGGCTCGCCTGGTTCAAAAGGATGGTTCTTATAAGGAAGTGTCTTCGACTTCTCTCCGTAAGGGAGACTTGGTCCGCATTGAAATCGGTGAGATCATCCCATCCGACGGTGAAATCATTGAAGGCTTAGCTTCAATTGATGAGTCAGCGATTACGGGTGAATCCGCTCCTGTTATTAAGGAAGCGGGTGGCGACTTCTCATCCGTAACAGGTGGAACACGAGTCGCTTCTGACTTTATCGTTGTCAAAGTGACGACGGATCCCGGTGAATCATTCTTAGATCGCATGATTGCACTCGTGGAAGGCGCCAAACGACAAAAAACACCGAATGAAATTGCGTTAACAACGCTGCTTGCTGTACTGACCTTGATCTTCTTAATTGTCATTGTGACCATGGTGCCGATGGCGAAGTATTTGGACGTGAAATTGGAGATTTCCACACTGATTGCTCTGCTGGTCTGTCTCATTCCGACTACAATCGGAGGTCTCTTGTCAGCTATCGGTATCGCTGGTATGGACCGTGTGACACAGTTTAACGTGCTTGCCATGTCAGGCAAGGCGGTTGAAGCTGCGGGCGACATCGATACGATGATTCTTGATAAAACGGGGACGATCACATTCGGGAATCGGATGGCTTCGGAGTTCGTACCAGTGAATGGCGTAGCTGCTAAAGACATCACTTTTACATCCTTACAAGCATCAGTGAAAGACGAAACTCCTGAGGGACGCTCCATTGTGGAGCTTGCGAATAAGCTTGGGGAGACATGGCAAGCAGATAGCTATCAAGGGGCAGAAGTGGTGGAGTTTACCGCTGAAACACGGATGTCGGGGCTTAATTTAGCTGATGGTAAACAAGTCCGCAAGGGTGCTGTCGACGCAATTAAGAAATATGTAGCAGCTATGGGCGGGAAAATTCCTAGTGATTTAGAAGCGATCACAAACCGAATTGCCAAAGCCGGAGGCACTCCGCTGGCAGTCGCAATTAACGAGCGAATCTATGGCGTTATTTACCTCAAGGATACGGTAAAACCGGGCTTGAAGGAACGATTTGCTGAACTTCGTGCAATGGGCATCAAGACCGTCATGTGTACAGGGGATAACCCGCTGACAGCTGCGACGATTGCGCTTGAAGCCGGTGTTGACGAGTTTATCGCTGAGGCGAAGCCGGAAGATAAAATTGCCGCGATTAAAAAAGAGCAGCAAGAAGGTAAACTGGTAGCGATGACAGGAGACGGAACGAATGACGCTCCTGCGCTTGCACAAGCTGATGTAGGTTTGGCGATGAATTCAGGTACGATGGCTGCAAAAGAAGCTGCGAACATGATCGATTTGGATTCCGATCCGACCAAACTGTTATCTGTAATCTCCATCGGTAAACAGCTGCTGATCACTCGCGGAGCTTTAACAACATTTTCAATTGCCAACGACATTGCTAAGTATTTCGCGATCATTCCTGCGATGTTTATCTTAGCTATGCCGCAGCTGCAGGCTTTGAATATTATGAATCTGGCTTCGCCGGAATCGGCTATTTTATCGGCGCTCATTTTCAATGCTATCATCATACCCCTGCTGATCCCCATTGCGATGAAGGGTGTTAAGTACCGGGCGATGTCAGCAGATAAATTGTTGTCACGTAATATTTTGCTCTATGGTCTAGGCGGTGTGGTCGTGCCTTTCATCGGGATTAAAATCATTGATATGGTACTTCACGGATTAAATATCGTTTAAAGAGAAAGAGAAACGAGGAGATAGCTTTATGAAATCGGTTTTTATAGCTGTTCGGGTGTCTTTATTGTTCATGATCGTCTGTGGGCTCATTTATCCACTTGCAACGACAGGTGTGGCTCAGGTCCTATTTCCTAAACAAGCGAATGGAAGTCTCATAGAATCAGGTGGTGTCGTGATAGGATCGGAATTATTGGCTCAAGCCTTTGAGTCTCCGAAACTCTTCCATCCAAGAGAATCTGCAGCTAAGTATGATCCAACTGCGTCATCAGGCTCCAATACAGCGGTGGCTTCAAGCGATTATGCTGCGGCAATGGCAGAGAAAATTGATGCCTTGAAGCAAGAAAATCCTAATCTAACGGAAATACCGGCCGACTTAGTCACTGTCTCCGGTTCCGGTTTTGATCCGGATTTGTCTCCGGAAGGGGCTAAAGCCCAAGTGCCGAGAATTAGCAAGGAAACGGGGATCTCTGAGAAAAATCTCAATGACCTCGTTGATAAGCTTTCAAAAACGCGCCAACTCGGGGTTTTCGGTGAGCCTAGAGTCAATGTGACCGAATTAAATATGGAACTGCTTAAGCAAGTGAAATTGTGAGGTAAGCAGGCAGCCACTCTCGTTAATAGTGAGAGTGGTTTCTGCACATTTTAGGGAGAAGGGAGAATGTTGCCATTTGGATGGTTTCAAAAGAAAAACACCAGAAGAAATCCTATATTCCATTTCTAAACTGCACCGCGGCAGTTTTAAAATATATATCGGCGCAGTCAGCGGCTCTGGGAAAACCTATCACATGCTTCGTGAAGGGCAGAACCTTAAGCAGCAGGGGATCGATGTGGTCATTTGCGCCGTATCGACGCTCCAAAGACCGGAAACTGTGGAACAATTGGGGGATCTGGAAAGGGTCCCGAGTCTTCATTGGATCAAGGACGGTATAGAGCAAAAAGATCTCAATCTGGATGCATTACTCGAAAGAAACCCGGAGGTCGTCCTTGTAGACGGGTTAGCCCACTGTAATCGAGAAGGCGCTCGCTTTCCATCCCGGTTAGACGATATCAAGTTCTTACTTTCAAATGACATTAGTGTTATTACCACAGTGAATGTGTATGAGTTGGAAGAGGCGATGGAGGTTGCTCATAAACTAACTGGGATTGAAGTAGGGCACTGCGTTCCTTCAGATACGTTGGAACTCGCTGATGAGGTTCGATTAATCGACGCAACGCCGGAAACGATTTTAAATCGATTGGAAGAAGGAAATTTAAAGGGGAATAAAGATACAGCTTTATTCAAACGCGGTAATTTAGGCGTGCTGCGTGAACTGGCTCTTCGACTTGTTGCTGAGGATGTAAACGATTCTCTGGAAGAACATCGCGAACAAATGGGGATTCTGGGTCCATCTGGAGCGACAGAGCGCATTCTAGTTACGACGCAGTATCATTGGAACGGTTCTATCTACGTGCGTAGAGGACAACAGATCGCTAAGCGATTGAATGGTGATCTGCATGTGGTTACGCTGCGTAATTTCAATAAACCGCTCACCAAAGAAGCTGCCACTTTTCGCAGGTCTATTATGAAGCTTGTTCAAAAAGTAGGCGGCAAATTTGAAGAGCTGCCTTTTCGGAACCGTCGCAGTATCCCTCAAATATTGGTCGACTATGCGATAGCTCATCATGTAACACGCATTGTATTAGGTCATTCTAAGCAAACCCAATGGCAAACTTTGATACAAGGCTCCGTCATCAATGGCGTGTTAAAAAGAACTACAAATATCGATGTGTTCTTGATTGCTGATCGTGCTTCTCAGGAGGGTGAGCGCATTCTACCAGCCCATATCCACTCGCTGAAGGAACCCTATAAATATAAACGATTGAGTAAACAAGAAGTAGAGGCGAAAATCGAAAAAATCAAACGCGGTAGATTTAAAGTCTATATTGGAGCTGCACCTGGTGTCGGTAAAACGTATACGATGCTTCGAGAAGGTAACGATCTGCTCAAAAAGGGGATTGATGCGAAGATTGGTTTACTTGAAACCCATGGGAGAATAGAGACTGTCGCACAGATTGGCGAACTCGAAGTCATACCCAGGGCAGAAATTCAGTATCAAGGTGTAAAGCTGGAGGAAATGGATACAGAAGGTATCATACGTCTTCGACCTGAAGTGGTTTTGGTTGATGAATTAGCCCATTCGAATGTACCCAGCAGTAAGAATAAAAAAAGGTATGAAGATGTGCTGGAAATTCTAGAAGCGGGCATATCGGTCATTGCTACCGTTAATGTGCAGCATTTGGAAAGCTTAAATGATGCCGTGGAACAAACTACGGGTATTCGGGTTAGGGAAACTGTTCCTGACAGCATTCTTCGCATGGCGGATGAAGTGCAGTTAATCGATGTTGCCCCTGCGGCCTTACAGCTTCGCATGAGAGCTGGTAAAATTTATGCGATGGTAAAAGTAGATCAAGCGTTGAACAATTTCTTTAAAACGGGGAATCTAATCGCTTTACGGGAACTCGCGCTGCGCGAAATCGCTGATGATGTGGATGAACGTCTGGAATCTATGGAGCGCAAGAGCTCACTTCGCGGCCCATGGCGAAGAAAAGAAGTGATTTATGTGTGCGTCACGGAAATCGCACAAGCCGACCGCTTAATTCGTCGCGGCTTTCGGATTGCGCATCGACTTAAAGCAGCTTGGCATGTAAGCTTTATTGCGGTGGGAGGCGCAGAGGAGTGGAAGCAAAAACTAGAGTCATTGGAGAAGCTGACCATTAGGCTTGGAGGGGAGTTTTCGTATCAAGAGGTGGCTAACCGCAACCAAATTCCGCAGGTGTTTGCTTCCAAAGCAAGTGAGGCGGGAGCGACTCAAATTATTGTGTGGAAAGACGCTATTGTCAAAAAGCTTGTGCCGCTTGCCAGTACAATGGATGTGCTGATTGTTGCCGATTATGAGATGTGGCAAACTTCGGGAAATAGGGTAAAATGAAAATATGGAGAATAAAACAAATGAATTTATTAACTGGAAATCTTATTTTATTATCGCAATTTATATTGCAGTATCGACCCTATTTCTAAGAGTTTTTGGTCTTTTTTTGGATTTAGTTAATATTGCGCTTCTCTATTTATTTCCTGTTCTTTTTAGTGCCGTAAGATGGGGGAGGGGACCCTCCTTTTTTGCTGCGGGAATGGGGATATTAGCGTTTGACTTCTTTTTTGTGCCTCCCGTCTTTAGCATGACGGTTGCAGATTTGCGTTATGTGATCTCTTTTATTGTATTTTTTTCCGTTGCAGCCCTTACATCTAGCTTAGCTTCAAAGCTGCGGAGTCAAATCCATCAAGCCCAGCAGAGAGAAGCAAATACGGCTGCTCTGTATGCGCTAAGTCGTAAGATTACAGCCTTTTCAGACTTAGATGTACTATTGGATCAGATTGTTCAGCATTTATCCGATACGCTTGATGCTAAGGCTGCAATCATTTTGCCAAACCAGTTTGGGGAACAGCAGTTGGAAGCCTACTCGAAGGATGGCGGAGATTGGGCCAGTGATGAATCTCACCTGTCTATCGCCGCATGGGTGAACAAACATAATTCCATTGCGGGTCGAGGGACTCTTACACTCAGTGAATCATCGGATCTGCATGTCCCTTTAGCTACGGATCATCAGGTCCATGGCGTGCTTGCTGTTCATGTGGGCGATAGACATTTGTCGGATATGCCAGAGTTTATTCGGATCATCGAAGCACTCTCGGATCTTGCGGCCGTTGCGATATCTCGCGTTAAACTCGCGAATGAAGCCAAGGTGGCGCAATTGACTGCGGAATCAGAGAAGCTGCGTACCGCGCTGCTGGACTCGCTTTCACATGAATTGCGAACGCCTCTGGCAACCATCATTGGTTCCGTAACCGGACTACTAGAAGGGGAAGACGTCTTCGGTCCTGAAGATCGACGAGAGTTATTACTAACGACTCGTGAGGGAGCTACCCGGATGAACCGGTTAGTAGGTAATTTACTGGGTATGGTTCGGATTGAGAGCGGCATGCTGCGTTTAAATAAACAGTGGTGTGGGATAGAGGATATTGTAGGTGTTGCGCTTACGCAATTGAACGATGCTTTGCTGCACAGAAAAGTAAACATACGTTTTGGGTCAGATCTTCCATCGGTACCTCTAGACGAAGTTCTTATTGAACAGGTGTTGATTAATGTGATTAGTAATGCCATTAAGTATTCGCCTGATGGAAGCGAAATTGTGATTGAAGCGGATCACAACCAAGACATGCTTGATTTGACCATCAAGGATGAGGGTGCAGGCATTGCTTCAGCTGATTTAGAGCGGGTATTTGAGAAATTTTATAGAGGCCATTTAACCAAACATATCCCAGGAACAGGGCTAGGGCTTGCGATCTGCAAAAGCATTGTGGAAGCACATGGCGGCCATATTGCAGCTATGATGAATGGGAATCGAGGAACGGCTATTCGGATAAGCTTGCCTTTACAATTCGCTGAGAAAGACGGGGATAGGAATGACAACCACAGGGGCGAAGATCTTAATCATTGATGATGAACCACAAATTCGAAAATTACTGCGCGTCACACTAACCGCACACGGCTTTGAAGCAGCTGAAGCTTCTACCGGTCAAGAAGGCTTGCTGCAGGCTACGATGGTGCGCCCTGATTTAATTGTCTTAGATCTAGGATTGCCTGATATGACGGGCATGGAAGTGCTGGCGCATATCCGTGAGTGGTCGCAGGTGCCCATCATTATTCTTACGGCTCAAGACCAGGAACAAGATAAAGTTGCTGCTTTGGATCGCGGCGCTGACGATTATGTAACGAAGCCGTTTGGCATGGGCGAATTTATGGCCCGTATGCGAGTGGCCTTACGGCATATCGCCAAGACGCAAGATGAACCGGTGTTGAGACTGGGTCATTTAGTTATTGATTTATCTCAACGTAGTGTAGAGCTAAATGATGAGAAACTCAAATTAACACCGACCGAATACGATTTGTTGAAAGTACTCGCCCTGAATGCTGGACGAGTGATGACTCATAAACAATTGCTCAAACAAGTTTGGGGCGGTCAGCAGTATGAATCAGACAGCCAATACTTGAGAGTATATGTCGGTCATCTGAGGAAAAAGATTGAAGAGGACCCGACAAGACCGAAGTATATCCTTACGGAGCCTGGGATCGGATACCGCTTTGCTTGGCAGGAAGGTTGATAAGAAAGAAGGCTGTAATTCCGTTGATATAATGTGCCGCTATTCCGCCATTCGTGGGCACTTAGAAGAAAAGACTTTAGATTAAGCTGTTAAAAGATGGATCCCGTACGCAATATTCACCGGGAGTCATCTTTTTTTATGCTCATTGTTAATGGTCACTAATTCGAAATAATGAGTTCAAAGCGCTCAACGGGTGTCCTGCCCTCTTGGTAAGCTTTAACCACGGCTTGCTTGAATGCTGGTTGATAGGGACTGTCTACTCATTTATTGGGTCGCCTCAAAACGGGTAGATACATTATGCAACATCGAGGGGAGAAACGCCGGGATCTAGGCAGAATTGTTGTACAATAGAGACCGTCGATTTATTCGTCCAATTTTGTTCTACATAATGGTGTCATATATCGGTATCATCTACATTTAGGCTCACTTGAGGTTGCTGGATGAATGAATCCCTAAACGCGTAGAATGATGTTGTAAAAAATGCAACAATTGCTGCCTAAATCTCGCCTATTTCCCTTCGATGTTGCATAATGTACAACAAATTGTCCCAATATAGAGCATTTAGCAACAAATGTGCTCAAAATGTTGTACGATATGCAACTTCAAGATGCAAAATAGCCTTTTGGCGTGTGAATTGTTGTAGAAAATACAACATTGGTAGCCACTATAGCCCATCTGCCATCACGAAAGCTGAATGACTCTAAAATCGCGCATTTTGGAGTTATGAATACCAGTTGTGAATCAATCGACAGTCTCCAATATACAACATCATTCAGCCGAGAAGTGGATTCATTCATTTATTCATTGATTGTAAACGTAAAAGACCCGAGAGAGGTCACTTTTTTCAAAGTGTCCATCTTTCGGGTCACAGTTCATTGATGAAAATAACAGCCTCTTTTTAACAAGTAAATGAATCAATAAAGCGCAAATCGATACCGAAATACATCCAAGAGAATCCAGTCCAACGGAAGCCTGCGATTGAATTGCGTCCGACAAAGGTAGGGAAATACCAGAACTGTTGACCGTTGCTGAGCCAGACATAAGTGAAATTAAACAAGCAGCGGCGAATACTTCCCGGATCTACGGCATAAGCGGAGGCACCTTCCGCTTTAAACGGCTTCTGCGGTGTATAAGCTGGAGGTGCCGAAGTTGGAGCTTGCTCTCCTCCTTCCGGTTGCCCAGGGAAGCCGGGTTGGTCAGGGAAGCCAGGCTGCATGCCAGATCCAGGGAAACCAGGAGACATGCCAGATCCAGGGAAACCAGGAGACATGCCAGATCCAGGGAAACCAGGAGACATGCCAGATCCGGGGAAACCAGGAGACATGCCAGATCCGGGGAAACCAGGAGACATGCCAGATCCGGGGAAACCAGGAGTCATGCCAGATCCGGGGAAACCAGGAGACATGCCAGATCCGGGGAAACCAGGAGACATGCCAGATCCGGGGAATCCAGGAGTCATGCCAGATCCGGGGAATCCAGGAGTCATACCGGTTCCGGGGGTGCCAGGAGTCATGCCGAATCCAGGTAAGCCCGGAAATCCGAAGCCGCGCGGATCGTAAGCAGGCACCCAAGCGTAAGCTTGCGGTACAGCATAGCCGTATGGATAAGGAACAGTTTGTGGATATGAATCAGGATAGGACTGTTCCGTAGTTTCAGGCTGTAATAATTCCGATTCCAATTCACGACGCTCTTGTTTGTTGTCTGAAGCCATTGCGTAATTTCCTCCTTAGGTAAAAGCGGATTAGTCGATACTTACTATATGCAGCAGGGTAGACGGATGTCACGATGTGCATTTAGCGTCAATTGAACGTAATAAGCAGATCAATAGTCCTACTTTCGGTTGTTTCTAGGATTGGAATAGGTTATTAATCCTACATATTCCAAAAAAATATGGGATTTCGACCCATAGATTGTACTAATTTTGTCGTATATAATTGAAATTGGTTATATTTTGAAATAATTGGAGCGAGCTTTATTGAGAGAACTATTGGGTAAGATGTTGAAATACGATGTGACAACAAGCCATGGACTTGTTTTAGTACCAAGTCAATCGGTTCTCAATCAAGAGCATTTGGATTTGTTTCGGCAGCATCGCATTGACTTTATGGGTATCATTACGACAACCATGCATGAGCATAAGCTTGATTCTGTATCCCCACCGGATTCTTCCCAACTCCTTGTCCAAAAAGCTTCCCAATATGCCAAGGACTTATTCGAGCGTATTCAATCGCAGAAGAAGATTCCACTGCTGGAAATCAAGAATGATTTGATTCCTATTGTTCAGCAGGCTGCTGAGAACCCCGATTTATTTCAATTGTTTCAAGCTGTCAAAGCAAAAGATGAGTATACGCATCAACACAATATTGGTGTAGGCATACTTTCAACGTTGATTGGTAAATGGTTAAATTGGGCTGATAATGAAGTAGCGTTATTATCGCTGGCAGCTACGATGCATGATGTTGGTAAGATCAAGATTTCACAAGAGATTCTATTGAAGCCGGGGAAATTAACCTCTGCAGAGTACGACGAAATAAAGCGCCATACGATTCTAGGCTATAATATGCTTAAGGAAACGGTAGGGATTAACTATAGAGTAGCTCTAGTTGCCCTACAGCATCATGAGCGGGCAGATGGCACTGGATACCCCTTGCAATTAAAGGATAGCCAGTTGGATCGAATGAGCCGAATTGTTGCAGTTGCCGATGTCTTTCACGCGATGTCATCGAAGAGGCCTTACCACGAAATGATGCCCTTTTACGAGGTTGTAAGTCGGATGAGGAAAGGGTTTTTCGGAGAATTAGACCCCCACATTGTGTCTGTATTTCTGACCAATATCATACAGAATTTGATCGGCAGGACAGTGAAGCTAACCGATGGACGCTGGGGAGAGGTCGTTTATATTAATCCTACGGATGATACGAACCCGCTTGTTAAGATTGACGAGTCATTTCTAGATCTAAGTCGAGAAAGACATATCCATATAAGTGAAGTTGTAATATGAGAGATCGTGTGACAATCAATTAGACATATATATAAAGGAAGTTATCGGATGACAAATAGGTTGATTACGGAACATGAAAGTTACGTAAATGTGGAGCTAACCAAGGAACCGGAGCTGGTTTTTCATCAGTTTTTTGTGAATTACGGCCTTACGCAGCGTGAATCGGAAATTCTTTCTCTACTTGTTACCCATGGATATACCAACCGTGAGATTGCTGAAAGTTGTTTCATCAGTGAGAAAACTGTAAAAATACATCTGGCTAATATTATGAGCAAAATTGGTATAGGCTCGATGCGGAAGCTGCTTGCGATGCTTCTGCAGCAGGCTTTAACACTTTCCAATCGAACGAATGAATCAAGTAGAATAACGACAATAGGGATGAGTTAATGACCCAAGAGAAGACTCCTGAAACAGGAATTCTTCTCTTTTTTTATGACGATTTTCTTTGATACAATTTGGAACCTAAATAGCAATAATTATATTGACATGATACAAAAAGTATCTTAAAGTAATACTTAACATCATGATACAAATAGTATCAAAGGATGCGTTGTTTTCTACCAAATGTAAAAGTAGACTTCCTACGGAGGGGAATCATGGAAATCAATTTTAAAGAATATTTACTGATTATAAAGAAGCGCTTGTGGCTCATCGTTTTAGTCGTACTGGTGACGACTATTCTAACAGCTATGTATACCTCATCCAAATATCAGCCCATTTACCAGGCTTCGACCAAGTTGATCGTCAATAAAACCTTTGAACAGGCTCAATCAGGCACGGAACAAATCGATTATGGCGCGATCGGTGTTAACATGGCCCTCATTAATACCTATAAGGAAATCATTAGAACCCCAGCTATTATGGATAAAGTAGTTCAACGATACCCCGATTTAAATGTATCCACAGACCAACTAATTTCAATCGTCAATGTTTCGAATCTCAATGAAACGCAAGTCATGTCGATCGTTGCACGGCATTTTTCCCAAGAAAGAGCAGTGAGAATAGCGAACGCCGTTTCGGATGTCTTTCAATCCGAAATTCCCAAGATTATGAAAGTTGATAATATCACCATATTAAATAGAGCCAAAGTACAGGACAAACCAATACCCATTAATCAAAAATCAAATCAATACATCATTTTAAGCTTTGTAGCCTCCCTAGCTGTTATGGTCGGCCTGACATTCCTGCTAGATGCCTTAGATGATACGTTAAAGACCGATGAAGATATTCGCGAGGTATTTGAAGTATCGACATTAGGGTACATACCAAAAGTGAAAAACAAAGAATTGCGAACCAAGCAAAAAAATAAATCTAGAAAAAAAGCAGGGGAACCGTCATATGCCAAAACCATCCAATAATTCGACGATTATGATGCAAGTTCATCCGGATTCCTCCACCTCAGAAGCATATCGTTCGTTAAGATTTAATATCGAATGCTCCGTCTTCGGACGTGAGGCGAAGACGATTACGATTACTTCATCTGGCCGAGGTGAAGGGAAAACGACGACAGCTGTTAATTTGGCAGTAGCTTATGCTCAGATCGGAAAAAAAGTGATTCTGCTTGATGCGGATTTGCGAAATCCTTCCATCCATCTTGCATTTGGTGAAGATAATGGTATTGGATTGACGAATTATTTGGTTAATCGGAACGCATTGGACGGGATCATACGGGAAACAATCATTGAAAATCTGTCTATTTTGACCACAGGACCTGTGCAACAGAACCCGTCCAGCTTATTGGCATCGAAATCTATGGATGACCTCTTGGTCGAACTAAGGGCGAAATACGACATGGTTATTGTGGATACACCATCGGTCTTAACGTTAACCGACGCCAAAATAATGGCGACCAAGTGCGATGGGGTGCTTCTCATTGTGGAATATGGCAAGGTGAAGCGTGGCGCAGCCAAGAAGGTGAAAGAGGAGCTTATGCTGGCGAAAGCCAAGTTGATTGGGGTGGTTATGAACGAAATAAAAGACCATCATGCGGAAACTTATCTGTAACCTTTATCTGTAAAAAATTGTAGCAAGGGGAGCGAGTTTATAGCTAATGAGACAAAAAAGACGAAAGCCGCATCGGCGAGCCGTGAGAACCGCCTGCATCCTGACGCTGAGCTTTGGAATCCTGGCCGGATGCTCAGATACAGCCCCGTTAAATCCGGATGCTAATTCTCAGGTGCAAGCATTAAAAAGTGTTAAAGTATTTAAGGTCATAAATCAAAAAATTGGAGATCCGATTGAACGTGCAGCCGAAGTTCAATCCTCAATTCAATTTGATGTAGTAGCCAAGGTTGCTGGTGACATTGACCAAATCCTGAAAAAGCGCGGGGATATGGTTCAAGAAGGAGACGTCATCGTCAAGTTGAAGTCAAGCGAGGTCTCTGCCCAGCGAGAAGCAGCGGATACAGCTGTCAAAACGGCCCAGGAAGCCATAGAAAAAGCGAAAATTAGAGCAAAAAAAGAAATGGAAAGCCAGAAGCTGGAAATGAGCAACACCATTCAAAAAATGGAGTTAGGCATGACGAGCTTGCTGCGGAATTACAATAAAATGAAGAACGACTATGATATTGGTCTGGTTACGAAAGCCCAGCTGTATCAGATGGAAAACCAAATGATGAATGCCCGCTTGGATCTGGATCAGCTCAAGCATAAGCTAAGCATTTTGGAACCGATTGATGCTACTTCCGAATTGGAAGATCAGCTCAAAAATGCCCGAGTTACCTTGCAGCAGATCGATCAATCCATGAAAAGTCTTGAAGTAAAAGCCCCTGTGAGTGGCCTGTTATCGGAGATGCCGTTAGAAGGCTGGATGTCTTTGCAGCCCGGTGCTACCATCGGTGTCATTCAGAGACTGGATCCGATTAAGATTAAAGCTCAGCTAACGGAAGAAGAAACGAAACACTTAAGTGACAAGACAGAGCTGTCCTACTACATTGCAGGAACTAAGCAAAAGTATAAAGGGAAAATCAGTTATCTATCCAAAGTGATCGACCCGCAAACGAAAGCTTATGAAATCAACCTAGAAGTGCCTAACAAAGATATGACCTTGAAGCCCGGCATGAAGCTAAGGATTCAAATGACAGAGGATAAGGACCAAATCGTTCCCACAGTTCCAACATATAGTATCGTTAAAGAGGGTGATGATGCCTTCGTATTCGTACTTACGGGAGATATGGTTGAGAAGCGCAGCGTGCAGCTTGGTAGATTAAATGAGCCTAATCAAGAAGTGCTTTCCGGTGTCAAAGAAGGGGAATTGGTCGTTAAATCCAATCCTAATCAGTTAAGAGACAAAGAAAAAGTCCAAATGACGGCTATTGAAGAGCAATAATGAAAAATGGAGTGACTTGAATTGAAAATAAATTGGAAACATACGATGGTTATGTTCATCTTATCCGCCTCTCTAGTGATTCCATCTGCGTCCTTTCATGCATTGGCAGATGAGAAATATACGCAATCAACGAGTCTGGCTAGCTATCAACTTACCGATGCGATCAAGGTGGAAGTGAAAAGCATATTAAATGAATCAACCTCAGAAGGAACTAGAATTGCCGCCGTTGTTCGCATATTTAACAATGGAGATCGCTTGACTGGGGTCCCGGAATATGAGGTTCGCGTCAAGACACAAGAAGGCTTGGAATATATCATGCGTCCTAGTCAAGCTAATGTCAAAAATATTCAGCCCAAAGAAACTGCCGAGCTTAGTTATATGAATGTAGTCGATCGTTATGACGCTTTCTCATTGACCGAACTTTCATGGTTGGATGTCGATGAATTCGTCTATCCCAAACAAGAAAAGAGAATCATATCTATTCCCGTATCAGCCATAGAATGGAAAGGGGAGAAGGCCGTCCTTTCTGATCCCGCTGTGATGAAGAAATGGGAAGATGCGTTTACGATCCCAGTGTTATCGAGCACGGTAGAATACAAACCGATTAGCCTTAATGAACAGAATACAAAAGAGGGCCCCATGACGATTGTAGGTTTGCTTGCAACGAATAAGGGGGATAAGAAAACAGCGATACCTGATTTTCGAATCAACGGAGTATCCGACAAAAAGGTATATACCGGCAAAAGGCTGGAACAAGATAAGCTGTTACTTGAACCAGGTGAGCAGCATTATATCCACTATGCCATTCCAGTTAGGAATAGGATGGAACTGAAGAGCTTATCTATCCTAACGCCCGAAGACTTTGCGGTTGATGACAAAACGCATAACAATTATTTAATAGGTAGATTGATGATTACACTGCCAGGTGCTGATAACAATCTGCGTTTTTTGAATCAATTAGTACAGTATGAATGGAATAAGCCTATTAAGTTTGATCCGTTATACAAGTTGATAAGACCTGAAGTGGATGTTTCCATGGTGGATTTACAATTGCATGAAAGCGCCGGTGGGGGCTTCAAAGCAGCAGTTGCTAAGTTCAAACTGCTCAATCATAGCGAAAATCCATTGCAGGTTCCAGAGTTCCAGGCGGAGCTGTCGAGCGTTAGCGGCAATAAATACTTAGGCACCAGACAAAATACGCTGGTAGAAACGCTTATTCCGAATATAAGCTACGTCATTTACTATTCTTTTATCATTCCGAGCACGGAAACAGGTGAGCAGCTGGCCATGCAGATTTTGGATACGAAGAGTGTTGAGCCTTACAACATTCCGCTTGCTGCCTTCAAGACAAAGGTTATGGAAGAGACAAGCGATAAGTCCCTTGCCTTCTACCCTTTTCAAGTTACATTGAATGATTGGTCGACAGGGGCCAACTATAATATGTCATCGGGAAGTTTACCCTATTCGTATAAGCTGAATTTGGATTTTAGTATCAAGCTTCAGGATGAAGTCGTCGTCGATCAAAGCTTTTCCAAGATGAGGCTTGAATTGGCCGATGCCAAGAACCGAATTATGGTATCGAAGGTTCTTTCGTTTACTGGCGAGAACAAGTTGGTTAGCGGAACACAGACCATTAATTTTGACTTGGACCGGTTTGAAACTACGGTATATCTTCGTATATACGAAATTATTGATACACCCTTCGGGGAAGCAAGACGACTTATCCAAACTTTGAAACGATAGGAGAGTGAAACGATGGAAGAAAATACGAAGAGGGAACAAAAATTGTATGTGCGCCCCATGGTTTTAAGTCAACAACCGGTTCGTTTTGAGACAGCTCAATGCTGGAATAAAGGCCACGGTAACCTGAATCACCCGGGTACTGGGAATGGCGGCATTAATTATCCGAACCCTCCGTACACTGGACCGCATAATGGTAACGGAGGCGGCAACGGTAAGGGTAAGTAAGTTTGTCCAAGGAGGTCAATGGTGATAGGCTATTGACCTCGAATTTCAATTCGACCCCAGGGGATGAAGTATGGAACTCTTTTATACACAAATTGGTGAGCATGTCATTCATTTGATTTGTCAATCTGAAGCATTAATGGGCATCATACGTAAGAATTTCCCAGCTGCGGATCCGATCGTAAGTAGTAACCCTGATCTCATTATTTATATCAAAGAGGGATATGGGATTCCCTTTGTTGATTATTACGTCGAAATTACCAAAGAACTCGATAGCATCTCCTTCCGCAGGGCTGATTATTTGATTGAAACAGAAATGGATTATCGTTACGCTGTTATTTCCGTAAACAATGAATTGGCTTTAAAGCATGCCTTAATGAACATGTACAGCTCCTATGTGGTTCATCACAAGTGGGGACTGTTAATTCATTCTTCCTGCGTCATGGATAAGGGAAGAGCGTATCTGTTTGCAGGCCATTCAGGTGCTGGTAAATCTACCGCAGCTAAACTGTCAATGCCTCGTAACCTTCTTTCCGATGAAGCAACTGTTGTCAAAATTACGCCGGATAAGGTGACCATCTTTAACTCTCCATTTCGAAGTGAGCTGGACAGAACAACAGGTGCTGAAGAAAATAGTCCGCTAGCCGGGATTTATTTATTGAATCAGGCCGTCGATAATCACATCGTTCCGCTTAGCAAGTCGAGTGGATTCCTTCATCTCATGGATAAAGTGTTTTATTGGTCTCACAGCCCTGAAGAAATCAGGGATATACTTCAATTGTTGCAGCAATTGGTCAACTCGGTCTCAATTTGCGAGCTGCATTTTCAAAAAAACGATACATTTTGGGAGTTGATTTCGTAATGACCCAGTACCTTCGGATGAATGATTATGAGTCCATTCAACTGGATATGGAATGGATTATTTTGAACACAGATGAGTATAACTTAACGAAGTTAAACGGAGTGGGCGGATTTTGCTGGTCATTGCTTGGCGCAGCTCAGACGGTAAGCTCCCTCAGCGAAGCAATTCGGAAGGAGTATGAATCCGTCGACGAAACGGTTGAAGAAGATATTGAAGCGTTCTTGAACGATATGATTGGACGCGGCTTGGTTCAATATGCAGTTTCGTAAGGAATTCCTACAGCTTATTACTCATGCAATGGAAAAGAGAGGATGGATCGAGCTTCCGGCTCGAGGAACGAGTATGTATCCTTGTATAAAAAAAGGGGATATTTGCCGTTTTGTATCTACGGAGGCTGCAAACATAAAGAAAGGCGATATCATCCTATTTCATACACCTCATGGCAACTTAGTCGCACATCGTTTTTGCCGATTGGTAACTAGGAACGAGCAGTTGCATTACCTTTGTAAGGGAGATACCAACTTAGCGCATGATGAGGCTATTCTACATGATCAGATGATTGGCAAGATGATCTGGATTAGGCGAAATGAGCGGATCATCCATGTAACGAATCTAGCCGCTTATGTTTGGGGCCAAACCGTCCTCTCATTCCCCATAATATCACTATTGTTAAGAGTTTATTTAAATCGAAGAGAAAACACGCAAGTGTAGACTTTCTGTGGAGTGTCCATATGACAGGAATAATTCGAAGGTACCTACTTGCCGTTAGAGAATACATTACTTTCAAAGACATTAAGAAAACCTACACCTTACTGACTCCATATATGCTGCAGCACTGGAAGGCGTATGCAATTCTCTTATTCTTGTTGTTCGTTGATATCACCCTAACGTTGGCCTATTCGTGGTTCTTTGGGAACCTAACGGACGCTGCTATTCAAAGTAACTTCGCACGTATGAAATGGTTAATTCCCATTGGAGTTAGCTTTGTTATCCTTAGTATTTCTTCGACTTATCTGAATACTGTTTTTGAAACCATTGCAACAAATGCTGTGAAGAGGGATTTTTCCGTACACTTATTTAAACATATATTGCTTTTATCTGGAAAGCATGTTTCCAACCACCATTCTGGTGAGCTGATGTCCCATTTTTCTAATGATATTCATAGCATTAATGGTGTTATCGGCAGAAGCCTAATTGATCTTATAAGACTCCCCTTTATTTATCTAGCTGTTTTGATATATTTGATGCAAATTAGTTGGAAATTGGCGCTCATATGCGTACTAGTCGCTCCGATTGCTATGCTATTTAGTATTATTTTTGGTTTATTACTCCGTAACAATGGCAGATTGGTTCATAACCTGATAGGAAATATTAGTACCCTTCTAAATGAAACATTTCATGGTTTCCAAGTCATTCGATCTTTTACCATGGAAAAATCAATATTTGCGAAATATGTTAGTAAAAATCAAGAACTCTATACCCTAGAGTTAAGGAATGCAAAACTGCGTGGATGGTTTTATGTAGGGGGTCACGCTGTTTCTACGATAACTTTTCTTGTAAGCCTCTGCATGGGCTCGTATTACATCTCATTAGGTTTAATATCAGTAGGTTCCTTGCTAATTTTTGTTAACCTGGTTAACCATTTGGTTTATCCATTGACAGAGCTCGCCGGACAATGGGCAGGCTTTCAAAGATCATCTTCAGCTATGGAAAGAATACTCAAAATCTTGGAGCAACCAACAGAATCAACTGATTTACCGTTAGCAGTCCAATCTATGCCATTGGAGAAGTTTATTCAGTTTCAGGACATCACGTTTAGCTATGATGGACATAACAACATTTTTGATCATTTAAATTTGCAGATCCCGGCCGGAAAGGTCGTTGCCATAGTCGGTTTGAGTGGGGCAGGGAAAACGACATTATTTAATCTGCTCTTAGCCTTTTACAAACCGCAATTAGGTAAGATTTTCATTGATGATCGTTCTAGTGAAGCATTCTCGCCTTCCGAATTAAGGAGTTTATTTGCCCATGTTTCTCAGGAAACCTTTCTATTTGGCGGTACGATAAGGGAAAACCTCCTATTAGCTCGAGAGGGCATTACGGATGCGGAGATGATGCAGGCTGCAACGATTGCCAACATCCATCCATACATCATATCTCTTCCTCATGGCTATGACACTGAAATTGGGGAAAGAGGGGTAAGGCTGTCCGGTGGACAAAAACAACGTATGGCTATTGCCCGTGCGGTGTTAAAAAATGCCCCGATCCTCCTGCTGGATGAGGCTACTTCCGCCTTGGACAATGAGACAGAACATCAAGTAAAAGAAGCTCTACACAGATTAATGGCTGGCCGCACAACTCTTGTCATTGCACATCGATTATCGACTGTTCAGAATGCTGATGTAATCATTGTCATGGACAAAGGGAAAATTGTCCAAACAGGACGTCATCATGAGTTAATGATGGAGAATGGACTGTATCGCAGCTTAAATCAGATGGGATTTCAGAAAAGGGGAGAGCTCGTTGATCATCACTTTGATACAAGCGTTATATGATCCAAGAGTCCCCATGCCCCAGGAAATAGAGTTTTTTGAAAAGGCACTCGAGGATATTGAGTTTTTTGATATATCACCGCAGATTTATTGGTTATTAAAGCAGCGGGGGCAATTGGTGCAAATGCCATCGTTTTTTCAGGAACGGTTAAAACAAAAATATAATGGCGCTTTATATCAAAATATTTTTATCCAAAGTCAAACGAAAATAGCATTAGAAAAACTTGAAGAAGCGGGAATTCAGACAATCCCCCTTAAAGGCACTTTCTTTGCTGAAAAGTATTTTGGACACTTAGGAGCTAGATGTACGTCCGATATTGATCTTTTAGTGCATCCTTTTGATCTGGAAAGAGCCGTTAATTGTGTGAAATCACTGGGGTATATAGAGCAGGAACGGATTCCTTCCCATTTCCATTGGAGTTTCAGTAAACCAATACCTGATTCACCAGTTCCTCTGACGATAGAGTTACATTGGGATTTGATGATAGAAAAAACATCTGATTTAAATATGGATGAATTCTGGGAGCAGGCCACAGCCATGGGATCATACCGGTATATCAAGGAATTATCAGATTACCATACGTTTTATATGATTTGTTTGCATGGTTGGAGGCATAATTTGTGTTCTCTTAAATATTTTTTGGATATCATCCAGATGATACATGTCCTGCAGGACAATATTGACTACACCTGTTTACAGAAGGACGCTGCTGCCCACAAAACCCTGAGAAGGACCGTCAGGACACTAGCGATTGTTTATCATTATTTTCCGCATCTAGCAGCCATCAAGGAGCTTCCTGTTAAGAAAGGAATCAAGCTATGGTGGAATTACAACGCGATAAGAGATCGAAATAACAAGACATACATGCAATATGCAAATTGGGTCTATTATGAATTTTTTGATTTTGATTCGATGAAACATACTTGGGCGGCACTCGTTGATTTCACGTATAGCATAGGAAATATGAAGTTTTCGCATAAGATTAAAAAGATGTAGGAAGTTGTTGACAGTGAAGATAGAAGATGATATTCTGAGATTGTTCTCGATAAAGAACGATTTTAGAGAATGAAAATGAATTTCTTACATGGTCATGTAAGCCTATAGAAGTATATTAGTGAATATTCGTGTTCTTTAATGAGAACGATATAGAGGTAAGATTCACTCTTATCATAGAAATGTGGAGGAAAAGAATGAGTGCAATAGCCGGAATCTTTCACCTAGATCAAGAGCCTGTGAATGCTGAACATGGCCATAAATTGATGCAAGGATTTGCTAAGTATCCTTCAGACGATGTTCAGACATGGCAGAAGGGGAAAGTTTTCCTAGGCTGTCATGCACAGTGGATTACACCCGAATCGGTCGGTGAACGAAATCCTTACTATGATTCTGAAAGACGGCTGGCCATTACAGCGGACGCGATCATCGATAATCGTGATGAATTGTTTCAACTTCTTCAAATAGATCGAGACCGGAAAGCTACGATCAAGGATAGTGAATTGATCTTACTGGCCTACGTGAAATGGGGATTGGATGCCCCGAAATATCTAATAGGTGACTTTGCCTTTATGATCTGGGATGAACGTAATCAATCACTTTTTGGAGCTAGGGACTTTTCGGGGACAAGAACGTTATATTTTCATAAATCTAGAGATCGATTTGCCTTTAGCACGATCATTGAACCTTTACTTACTTTGCCTGAAATCGCAAAAGAACTCAATGAAAATTGGATTGCACAATTTCTGGCCATTCCATTAACAGTTGATGCCATAGATTGCTCAGCAACTGTATATGAACATATAGAACAAGTGCCGCCATCTCATAGTATATCAGTGATAGATGGAAGGGTAACGTTCTCCAAGTACAACACGTTTGATGCAGGGGAGACTTTGAAGCTTAAATCCAACGCTGAGTATGAAGAAGCATTTCGTGATGTTTTTCAAAAAGCAGTAACGTCGAGATTGCGTACTCATCGACAGGTAGGTGCTCATCTTAGTGGGGGGCTTGATTCTGGTTCTGTTGCAAGCTTTGCCGCTAAAGCCCTGCGGGATGAGAATAAATTATTACATACCTACAGTTATATACCTGTTGACGATTTTAAGGATGATTGGACACCCAGGAGTAGATTTGCTGATGAAAGACCTTATATTCGCTCCACGGTTGAACATGTCGGCAATATCAAGGATAACTATCTGGACTTCAAAGGACTTAGTCCCCTATCGGAAATTGATAACTGGCTTGAAACGATGGAGATGCCCTATAAATTTTTTGAGAATTCCTTTTGGCTAAAAGGTATCTATGAGAAAGCCCAGGAGCAGGGCATTGGCGTTCTTTTAAATGGTCAGAGAGGGAATTGGACCATATCTTGGGGGCCGGCCATAGACTATCAAGCTATTCTAATGAAGAAATTAAAATGGATCCAGCTGTACAAAGAAGTAAAGCATTTTAGTGTAAATATGGGTGTAGGAAGGAAAAGAATTTTATCCTTAGTTGGAAAGAAAGCATTCCCACAATTTGCGCGGAATTCTACTTCTAAGGATAATGAAAAATTCCCAATGTTAATTAACCCACAATTTGCCCAAAGGACTAATATTCACGAATTGATAGAGAAGCATGGGTTTAATCGAACAGATTACTCAAGCCAAAGTGCCTATGATATAAGAAAGAATCAGTTTGAACAGCTTTACTATTGGGGTTTAAACGGTACCATAGGAACTAAATTATCATTACGTTATTCCTTATGGGAACGTGACCCAACCAATGATCTAAGAGTTGCTCGCTTCTGTTTGTCTGTTCCAGACGAACAATTTGTTCAAAACGGAGTGGACAGATCTTTAATTCGAAGAGCAACGGTCAATCATTTACCCGATAAGGTTAGGTTAAATCAACAATCCCGAGGTGTTCAAGGCGCTGACGGTGTTCACAGGATGGCTTCTTCTTGGCATGCTTTTATTCATGAAATCGAGCAGAATATCAATGACCCTAGGGTGTCGGAATACCTAAATATGAAAGAAATCAAGTCTGCGCTTTCCGAAATTAAGGAAGCAGCCAAACCGGAATATGTTTATGAATTTGGTTTTAGAATATTAATGCGCAGCTTAATTTTTTCACGCTTTATAAAAAACTTTAATTGAGAGGGGGTGATAACATGCAGAACCAAGCTAAAAAAGAATGGAATAGCCCAACCTTAGAAGTACTCGAAGTAAAGATGACAATGGCAGGACCAGGAATTAAGCTGCCAGATGCAGCTCAACCGGACCCGACTGAGGTCGTTCACTACAGCTAATTTAGATTACATAATTCGGTAAGTACCTATTGCCCTTATACTTTTACAGGTATAAGGGCTTTCATTAAATTTATTCATGTCAACATATGGAGTGAAAATAATGATTCAAACAATAAATAAGGTTATATATCGAGCCTTCGGTTTAAATATTATTAGCGAGTTTGAGCTGTCGGAATTAATAATAAATAACAATGAGAATGAGAGTATAGATGTTGTAATAAACAAAGCAGACTTATCCGAACGATGGAGTCAATTGGCAAAAGCCGACGATATGTATGTGATAAGTAAGAACCTATTTATGTTCCATATCAAAGATACCGCCATTTTTTGCGTGCAAGACGGGGGAAACATTACCGTTTCACCTGTGATTGGTGCTGATGAGGCAAAGATTCGACTATATGTACTAGGTACATGTATGGGCACGCTATTAATGCAGCGCAAAGTACTTCCTCTGCATGGTAGCGCTATAGCTATTGATGGGAAAGCCTATGCTTTCGTAGGTCATTCCGGAGCAGGGAAATCGACTCTTGCTTCAGCCTTTATTGGCAAGGACTTTCAACTGCTAAGTGATGACGTCATCGCGGTAACGTTCTCTCCAGATCACATACCTATGGTGATGCCTGCCTATCCACAACAAAAACTGTGGCAGGAAAGCTTAACAGGATTCGGCATGGAGACAAGCCGCTACCAATCCATATTCGACAGAGAAACAAAGTACCTAGTTCCAGTATCTGATCATTTCGTAACGAAACCGTTACCTCTAGCAGGAGTAATCGAACTCACTAAAACAGATGGTAGCGATACTGAGATTGTTCCAATGAAAGGTCTGGCGCGGCTGCATGCCTTATATTGCCATACATTCCGGAGTTCTCTGTTAGAAAGATTCGAATTAATGGATTGGCACTTTAAAACATCAATAAGCATCTCGGATCGGATTCAAATGTATCAATTACGCCGGCCGAGCTCGGGGTTTACGGCTCCCCAGCTGGTAACCCTGATTCTGAATACTTTAAACAAGGAGGATTTAGCATGATGAACTACACCATTCCGTTAAATGTACAGATTGTTCAAGGAGAGGGAAACATTGTTAGTGATATGGACGGAGAAAAAGTAATGCTGAACATTGCCAATGGGAAGTATTACAATCTCGGTCAGATCGGTGGTTATATTTGGGAGTTAATAAGGGCTCCTATCACTGTAGAGGAGTTGGTGACAGCTTTAATGACAGAATTTGATGTCGAACAAGAAGTGTGTGAAGAACATACCAAGGTATTCTTAAATCAATTATTAGAAGAGAAGATTATTCATGTCTGTTAAGTACTCTAGGGGGTCGAGCTAAGAGTTAGTCGTAGGAGGATAGTGAATGCCATGAATAAGTTAAAAGCTTTTTTCAGATTAGATATAAGAACTATGTTGTTACTGGTAGAGGCATTGTTCTTCTTAGGATGGGCACGTATTCTTGTTTATTTGCCATTCTCTAAAGTGGCTCCCTCATTAGGAGTTCCCATGCAAGAAACCTCCATTACGGAGGTCGAGAGGAATCGGATAGTTCTAAAGCATATCGCAAGTGCGATTGACATTATGAGTAAATATACGTTGTGGGAAAGCAAATGCCTAGTTAAGGCTATAGCCGGCATGAAGATGCTCAAACGACGCGATATCGAAAGTACGTTGTATCTAGGAACCGCCAAGGATGAGTTGACCAAAATGATTGCTCACGCATGGCTACGTAGTGGCCATTTTTATGTTACAGGGAAGGAAGGGATGGATAGATTTACGATTGTTGCCAAATTCGCCAAGCAAATAAACGCTAATAGATAAGGGAGTTAAGCAATGGATAAAGAACTAAGCCTAGATACAGCCGTCTTGCCCAAAGAATTGCATTTAATCCTGTCGTTCATCAAAAGCGAGAGTGAAGGAAGCTTATGTTCTTTTGATGCTGATGATTTTACCGGAATAAATTGGCATTTATTTTTGGAATTAATTCGACATCATCGGGTAAATCCATACATCTATAAACAAATAAAACAAATAGAGAAAACTTATATTCCTGACCATGTTTGTGAAGAATTACGACGTGAGTATCAACAAAATACGTTTCTAATGCTGCGATTAAGTGCAGAGATGGAGCAGCTTTGCAGGTTATTTGCAGATCATAAGATCGAAATGTTGTCCTTAAAAGGACCTGCTCTTGCTGTAGACCTTTATGGTGATATATCCAAGCGCACCTGCAGTGACTTAGATCTACTGATATCTATTGATAACTTAGATAGAGCCCACGATCTCTTAGTTGCACTTGGTTATGTCAAAGATGATTATTTCTCGACCGTAATGAATGACTGGAAATGGAGACATCACCATGTCACCTACACACATTCTCAGAAAAGAACGAAAATCGAAATTCATTGGAAACTAAACCCGGGTCTATCTTACGAGCCATCTTTTAACGAATTGTGGGAGAGAAGAAAGAAGAGCTCAATAGCCAGCTTTCCCGTGTATATGTTAGGATATGAGGATTTGTTTATGTTTCTAGTTTCCCACGGTGCGCGTCACGGCTGGTCAAGGCTCCGCTGGCTAGTAGATATCGACCGTATCGCAAGGCATCAAATAAACTGGGAGAAGCAAATCGTTTGCTTAAAAAAATATAAAATAGCCCACGTTGGAGGGCAAGCGCTAGTCTTAGCCATTAATTTATTAGCTACTCCATTGACCAAAGAAATGAAAACGCTGATCGAGGGGAAACGCCCCGTTCATTTAGCACATGCAGCGTTATTTTATTTGAAACAAATGATTCACTTGCACAGAGAGCCACTACCTGGTGATGTAGCAAGGTATCATAAACGTCACTTATTTTCCTTAATGTCTAATCAGTTAAAAGTGTTACATATATTAAGCTTTCTGTATCCTTACCCCATGGATGTAGAGTTAATACCCTTACCAAAGAACCTCCATTTCTTGTATTTTCCCTTAAGGCCTTTTATGTGGCTTTGGAGAAAAACTAGGAGGCACTCATGGTCATAGGAGGAATTTAAAATGGAGCAAATTCTGCACTTTACTAAAAAGCTATATGCATTTTCTGGAAAAATATTGATTATTAACATCCTTGGCATGGTCTTTATTAGTTTACTTGAAGGCGTTGGCGTTCTATTATTACTTCCAATCCTTAATGTTAGTGGCATTGCTAATGTTGAGACAGGAATTCCACTTATTTCAACGATGATAAAGTATCTTCAGGATTTGCCAAAGGGTCTAAGCTTACCTTTAGTTCTAGGACTATTTGTTTGTTTAGTAATAGGTCAAAACTGGTTACTGCGAACTTTAACGATTCGAGATACCGTCATTCAACAGAAATTCGTTCGACACTTACGACTGGAAACCTATACGAATTTGCTGCAGTCAAATTGGAGTTTTTTCGTAAACCATAGAAAATCAGATCTCATTAATTTATTAACCTCCGAACTAACAAGAGTGGGTTTTGGAACAACCTTAGTGCTGCAATTAGTCGCTTCTGTGATCTTCACGCTAATCCAGATCGGCATAGCATTCTGGCTATCCCCCGTCATGACCATCTTTGTATTAACGTTTGGTATCGTTCTAACATTATTTTCTCGGAAATTTATTAAAAGAGCGAAATCACTTGGCGGCCAAACCTCACAGTTATCCCAAAACTTTCTTGCAGGTATATCCGATCAAATGGCCGGTATGAAAGATATTAAAAGTAATTCCTTGGAAGAATCATGGCTGCGTTGGTATCGATCATTAACCCAAAATTTAGTGAACGAACAAATCGAATACATCAAGCTAAGGTCATCTTCCCAGCTCTTTTATAAAGTTGCTTCTTCGGTATTAATTGCTGTTTTTATTTATCTTTCCGTCACCATCTTTCAGACCAAAGTAGAGCAGTTATTACTCATATTCGTCATATTTTCCCGATTGTGGCCTCGCTTTACAGGCATACAGACGCACATGGAGCAAATCGCTTCAACCATTCCTGCCTTTAAGGCAATCATCAAATTGCAGCAAGAGTGCGTGCGCCTGAAGGAATTTTATATGGAGAACAAACCAGAGAACAAGACCTATCAACCGATTGAAATTAAAACGCACATTGAGTGCAGGAACGTATCCTTTCGATATAATCAAAATGAACAGACCTATGCGCTTAAAGACATAAATATCCATATACCATCTAGGAAGATGACAGCTATAGTGGGTCGTTCTGGAGCAGGGAAAAGTACATTAATTGATGTTATTATGGGTCTTATTGAACCCCAAACAGGCCAGATTTGTATTGATGGGCAGCCTATTTCAAACGAAAAGGTATATGCACTAAGGCAATTCATTAGCTATGTTCCACAAGATCCATTTCTTTTCAATGGCAGTATAAAAGATAATCTTCTGATGATTGATCCTAACGCAACCGAGGAACAAATCTGGGAAGCCCTGGAGTTTGCCGCATCCGCGGAATTCGTTAGCAAGCTGCCTGAGGGCCTCGACACATTGATTGGTGATAGAGGAATCCGGTTGTCTGGTGGAGAACGGCAGCGTCTCGTGTTGGCCCGAGCCATATTGCGTAAACCATCAATCCTTATATTGGATGAGGCGACGAGCGCGCTAGATAGGGAAAATGAAGCGAAAATCCAAGAAGCTTTGGAGCGATTGCAGGGTAGATTGACCATGATCGTCATCGCCCATCGCATGTCGACCATTCGCAAGGCTGATCAAGTCATTGTCATCGATCAAGGGCAGATTATTCAAAAAGGAGAATATGACCAGTTAGCTGAAGAGCGCGAGGGACTATTTTCTAATTTGTTAGGCAATCAAATAGGTGCTGTTAATTCATAGTTTTTTTAGCTGGCGTGGTGTAAAGGATATTGATTGTGTAAATGTTCTCTATCGAAGTACATTCGCATTGACATGTTCTTTATAAAGAACTATTATAAAGGATAGGTAGAAGTTCTTAATAAAGAATTTCGAATTATTTGAGATTTGCGTCATCAGGCGAGGGAGATCATGAAATGAAAATTCCTAAGATCATTCACTATTGCTGGTTTGGCGGGAAAGAAAAGCCCGACATCGTGAAGCGATGTATAGCAAGCTGGCATAACCATCTAACTGGCTATCAATTCATAGAGTGGAATGAAAACAACTTTGATACCAGTAGTAATTTATATGTAAAAGAAGCCTATGAAGCGGGCAAATTTGCGTTCGTAAGCGATTATGCGAGAGTATACGCGCTCTATCACTTTGGTGGTATTTATTTAGACACCGATGTGGAAGTGTTCAAATCCTTTGACGATTTGTTGCATCATGAGTCTTTTTGGGGATTTGAGCAAGAGAACTATATCGCGACAAGTACGATCGGAGCCGCGAAAGAAAATAAGCTGATTCAAGTATTTATGGATTCCTACAATACAAAGAGCTTCATCCTTGCAGATGGAACTTTTGATTCGCTAACCAATGTAGCGATGATAACGAAGATATTAGGAGATTGGGAGGTTACTCCCAATGGCAGCTATCAAGACATAGAAGGTGTTGGAACCTTTTATCCGCAAACGTATTTCTCCCCTTATGACTACATTAACTGCCGAACATTTAAGACGGAAAACACGTATGCCATGCATCACTTTTATAAGAGCTGGTTGCCTCCCAAGGCGCGATGGAAAGGGCGAATGAAGTCGCTCCTGGCAAGGGTCATTGGTGGACATAACATTGCAAGAATAAGGGAAGCGCTTAGGGGGATTCAATGAAGAACATATTGATTGCGTCCTTTGATATGGAAGTTGGAGGCGTAGAGAGAAGTCTTGTTAGTATGCTTGATCACTTCGATTATAAGCAATATTCCATTGATCTCATGCTATATAAACATCAAGGTGATTTTATGAACCTCATTAGCCATAAAGCCAATTTATTAGGCGAAATCCCCCAGTACACCACATTTAGAAAATCAATTGCAAGGACCATCCAAGATAGACAATATACAATCGGCTTATCGAGAATCTTATCCAAGGTACACGCGGAAATTTTTGGTCGAATAAAACGGGTTGCAGAGCCAGGATACTACCAAATGCAATTGATGTGGAAGTACGCACTGCCCTATTTACCTCAGGTTGAGAAAGAGTATGACGCGGCAATTAGCTATTTATGGCCTCATTATTTTATAGCCCATAAGATTAAGGCGAAGAAGAAAATCGCTTGGATTCATACCGATTATTCCAATGTGGAAACCAACGTGAAGTTGGACCTGGAAATGTGGAGAAAGTTTGATCATATTATTGCTGTTTCGGACGCATGTAAGGATTCTTTTTTGTCAAAATATAGGGAATTAGAAAGCAAAGTTATCGTTATAGAAAACATTACTTCACCAGATTTTATTAGGAATATGGCCGCTAAAGAAGCAGCTGTTCCAATGGTGAATGATGACAGGTTTAAAATATTGACAGTAGCAAGATTATCCCATGCTAAAGGTATCGACAATGCTGTCAAGGCACTGAGGATTCTAAAAGATAAAGGTTATAAAGATATCGCATGGTACATTGTTGGTTACGGCGGGGATGAAGCTGCTATAAAAGAGCTAATTGCAATTAATGGCTTAGACGATCAATTCATCCTATTAGGAAAGAAAACAAACCCATATCCGTATATAAAAGCATGTGACTTATATGTACAGCCCTCCAGGTATGAAGGCAAGGCTGTTACGGTAACCGAAGCAAAGATCTTAGGTAAGCCTATATTAATCACGAATTATTCTACCGCGAAGAGTCAGGTGGAGGATGGTTATGATGGGATTATCACGGAATTGTCGATAGAAGGAATAGTTGACGGAATAGAAAAATTGTATAGGGATGATGAACTGAGAAAGGAGATTTCTACGAATTGCGAGAGAACTAATTACAGTAATAGTTATGAGTTAGAGAAATTGTATAGTTTGAATGGATAAAGATTATAGTATTAACCGGATCACGGAGGTATGAATGATTCCGAAAGTAAGTGTTATTGTACCGGTGTACAACTGTGAAAAATTCATTTCCAAATGTTTAGATAGTATCTTGCATCAAACTTATTCGAACATAGAAATCGTTATTGTAAATGACGGATCTACTGATCGAAGTGAAGAGATATTACACCAGTATATAGAAAAGGATGAACGGGTTTCCTACTATTATCAGGAAAATAGTGGACCATCTGAAGCACGGAATTATGGAATAATCAAATCGATCGGTGAATATTTAGCATTTATCGATTCAGATGATTCGATTGACGCCTATTATATTGAGCACTTGATTAATAAAATGCTTACTACTGGAGCGGATTTAGTGTGTTGTGGGTATAAGGATATCTCGGTATACGGAATCTTAAATTGTACGGATTTTAATTTTGATAAAAGCGACTCCATGCACTATTTCATTAATTTAGTTTGCAATGGAACTGGCGGAGTTTTATGGAGTAAAATGTTCAAGAAAGAGATTATTTCAAAGCATAATATAAAGATGGACAAAGAAATATTTATGTCTGAGGATTTAATTTTTGTTCTACAATATGCTGTTCATTGTCAGTCGTTTGCGGCTATAAATAATTATTTATACTATTACAACAGACTTAATCAGAACAGTATAAGCTCTAATTTTTCCATAGACTATGTGGATAATAATATTACTGTTTGTAAACATATAGAGAACATTTTCAATACTGTGGACATAGATAAGAATAAGATAGATGAGGTAATTACAAGTAGAATTCAAAATTTAGTCATTCATCTAGTTGAGCAGCAAAGCATGCATATTAAGGTCTTAGGTAAAAAAAATGCTTTGCACAATGTAAAGCAAATATTATCTATACAGTATATTGAAAGTTATTTAAGCCGTTTTTCAACGAAAGCTATTATCTATAAACCATATGTGTATCTTTTGAAAAAAAAGCTCTTCAAGTTAAGTATTGTATATGGAATTGTTTTGAATACAGCCAGAGAACTTAAAAGGAAAGTGAAAGTAGGTGAATTTAATTGAAAAAGAGGCTCCTATTTGTCCTTGACTCACTTACGATCGGTGGAGCAGAGAAGAGTCTTGTGTCTTTATTAAATACAATAGATCCTTCAAAATACGATATTGATCTGTTGCTATTTAAAAAAGGGGAGGATTTGGAGAAATATCTTCCAGTTTATGTGTCTGTTCTACCAGTTCCTGAGTATTATGGGTTCGTTTATGGGAAGAGGTTTTCCATGGGCAAAAACATAACATATCAGTATTTTAAAATTAAAACTTCTTTAAGTTTGAGATTAAACAATTATGCAAAAAAAACCTTACATAGTGAGCAAGTTGTTTACAAAAGTATAAAAAAAGCAATGTCCTCAATTGAAAATAAATATGACGTAGCCATAGCATATAGTCAGGGGATGCCTACCTATTTTGTTGCCAATAAAGTAACGGCAGCTAAAAAATTAGCCTGGATCAATACAGACTATGCCAATACGCTATATGACAAAGAAATTGACTACGAATCGTATAGCAGGATTAATAAAATGGTTGCAGTTTCCCAGCATACGAGAGAGTCCGTATCTAAATTGCGAAAAGAATATAATAATAAGATAGATATTGTATTGGATATTATTAACCCAGACTTAATTGTAAAAATGGCCGAAGAAGAACAGGTTAATGAATTTGATGATTTCCTAGTGAACATATTAACTGTTGGAAGGTTAGTGACAGCTAAGTCATATGAGACAGCTATTGAAGTAGCTAAGTTACTAAGAGATTCAGGGTATAGGTTTAAGTGGTTTGCGATCGGTGAGGGCTCGGAAAGAAATAAACTAGAAGAATTAATTCACAAGTATGAACTAGAAGGCTATTTCTTTCTACTCGGAAAAAGGATAAATCCTTATCCATATATGAAGCGTTGCGATATCTATGTACAAACATCAGCAAAGGAAGGCTTTGGACTTACCGTCAGTGAAGCCAAAATTTTAAAGAAGCCAATTGTTTGTACGGATTTCCCTACGGCTAAAGAAATTATTAATAATCAGGTGGATGGATTAATCGTGAAACATGATGTGAGAAGTATTTTTGATGGCATTAAAAGATACATAGATGATCCATATTTTAAAGAAAAAATAAATGTACAATTGAATACAATACGACCCTACAATTCAGTTAATCAATTACAAAAGTTTTACCAACTAATAGAAAATTAAAGAGTGGTGAATATTAGTGAAAAGAATCTTTGTAGATATCTATATGGCATTTAATTTAGGCGATGACCTGTTCTTAGATATTCTTGCCAAGAAATTTCCGAATTGCCAATTTACCCTTAATTATGTTGGCAATAATTACGATGCATTTATTACGAAATATCAAAATTTGAAAAGAAGAAATTACACAATTTTTAATAAAATAAGCCAGCGGTTAAAAATCACTGATTATATCAACGATTATGCAGCTGTGGCGCAAGAACATGATGCACTCTTGTTTATTGGAGGATCTATCTTTAGAGAAGAGGCATACCACCAATCTTTATATGAAAATAGAATGAAACTTGTTACGGATTTCAAAAAAAAGGGCAAAGCTGTGTTTATTATGGGGGCAAACTTCGGACCTTACGAGACAGAGCAATTTCATCAAGATTACATAGCACTTTTTGAGCAATGTGACGATGTTTGTTTTAGAGATATTTATTCGTATGATTTATTTAAAAGTTTGCCTCAGGTTCGATATGCTCCTGATATTGTATTCCAAACGAATTTAGATGACTACAAGTCAGTAGCAAGAAGAAAAAGAGTTGGATTTTCCATTATTGATGTGAGACATAAGCAGGGACTATCAAGTTACTATAGCTCCTATATAGATAGTACAGTGAAAGCTATCCAACTATTAGTGGGTAAAGGATACGACTGTTATTTAATGTCTTTCTGCGAGCGAGAAGGAGATCTACAAGCAATTGGTAACATAATGTCCGATCTGACAGCCAGCACACAAGAGAAAGTTCATGTATATGAATACAAAGGGGACTTACAGGAGTCCATACAATTAATAGCAACATTTGAGTTGTTTGTAGCTGCCAGATTCCATGCGAACATAATAGCTCTTATGCTTGGTATTGGAGTTATGCCTATCATATATAGTAAGAAAACTAGCAATATGTTCATGGACATTAATTTAGACGACATATTAATAAACATGGAAGACATACATTTACAGTACGACGAAGGTACAATCAATAAGTCTTTCGATAATAAAACGAACCTAACTTCAATTTCAGATCATGCTAATCATCACTTCACAAAAATAAGCGAGTTCATAGGAGCTTAAAGGTTAATTGGAGGAAGTATGAAGAAGAAAATCATTTTTATGCTGATTGATATGAATATTGGCGGGACCGAGAAAGCGTTGCTTAATATGGTATCCGAATTCTCATTAGGTGAGTATGATATCACAATTTTGATGCTGGAAGAACATGGTGGCTTCTTAAGCTATATTCCGGCTGGCATAAATATTGAATATCTAAAAGGTTATAGCAGTATGAAACAAGCGCTGAATCAACCACCACAGGTGACAGCTATTGATTATTTTAAAGAAGGGGAGCTAGTTAAATCATTTAACATAGCCTTATTACACCTTATATCGAAAATCACGAAAAACAGAAGTGTTTTCTTTAAATATGTATTAAATAATCAGCCCGTTCTAGATGGGGAATATGATGTTGCTGTAGCTTATGCTGGACCTATGGATTTCATAAGCTATTTTGTTGTGAATAAAATTAAGGCAAAGAAGAAAGTTCAATGGATTCACTTTGATGTCACAAAAATAGGTTTTAATCAAGCCTTTGCTTCTAAAACATATATTAAGTTTGATAAGATCTTTGTTGTATCAGAGGAGGCAAAGAATAAATTAATAAACTTGGTGCCTGCTTTAAAAGAGAGAACAAAAGTGTTTTTTAACATAGTTTCATCGAAAATGATTCATAGCCAAGCAAAAGAAGGTCGTGCATTCCCTGATGAAATTGATGGATTAAGGATAGTGACAGTTGGTCGGTTAACAAACGAAAAAGGTCAAGATCTTGCTATACGAGTATTAGCAAGATTAATTGATAATGGATATAAAGTGAAATGGTATTGTGTAGGAGAAGGAAAATCAAGAATAGAATATGAAAAATTAGTTGTAGAGAGTAATCTACAAGATAAATTTATTTTTTTAGGTGCAGACCCAAATCCATACCCCTACATAGCGGAGTGCGATATTTATGTACAGCCTTCCAGATATGAGGGATATTGTATAACACTTATTGAGGCAAGGTGTTTAAATAGACCGATTGTAACTACTGATGTTAATGGAGCAAAAGAACAGATAAGAAATGGAGAAACAGGACTCATAGTAGGTATTAATGAACATGAAATATATCAAGCAGTTGTACAGCTTATCGACAACAGAGATCTATGTGTAAAATTTTCAGAAAATCTTGCACAAGAAAACTTTGATTCAAAAGTTGAAATGAATAAGATTTATAATCTAATTTAATCTCCCAACGTATGAGAGGTAGCTATTAATATGAAGAGTCAACTTAAAGCCGGGGCACTATTATCATATATAGCATTATTTATTAGTAGTGCTATATCCATAGTATATACTCCAATAATGCTAAACTTTCTTGGCCAATCGGAGTATGGCTTGTACAGTTTAGCAACTTCAGCATCAGGTTATATAGGTGTGTTAAATTTTGGATTGGGTAATGCGGTTATTAGGTATACGGCAAAATATAAAGCACTCGAAGATGAAGAAGGATGCTCACGGTTATATGGGATGTTTTTTATTATGTATAGCATATTAGGCGCTCTAGCCCTGGTATCTGGTATTATACTAACCTTAAACTCTGAGAATATATTTTCTAGCTCATTAAGCGTGACTGAGGTTAATAAGTTAACCATTTTAATGATAATAATGGTTATAAACATTTCAATAGGGATTGGATTAGGATTGTTCAGTGTTATAGTACTTGCACATGAAAAATTTATTATTCAAAAAGTGATTACTATTGCTGGTACTATTATTAATCCGATCATCATGGTACCTCTTCTAAGTATGGGGTATGGGTCTGTATCTTTGGTTATTGTAACTACAATAATTAGTTTTATAACTATTTTAATTAATATATATTACTGTTTTAAAGTACTAAAAATAAAAATGGTATTTAAGAAAGTACAGAAGGACTTATTAAAAGAGATTTTAATATTTTCCTCCTATATATTTCTTAATTTAGTGATGGATAAAATATACTGGTCAACAGATCAAATTATTTTAGGTATTTATAGCGGTACAGTAGCTATCTCTATTTATACAATAGGAGCATCTTTTACCGGTTACTTTTCTGGCTTATCTGCAGCTATATCCAATGTTTTCTTGAGTAAAGTAACAGGCATGGTTACTAAAGAAGCCTCAGACAAGGAAATATCAGATTTGTTTATTCGGGTAGGAAGAATTCAATATATTATTCTATCATTTGCTTTGAGTGGATTCATTGTATTTGGGCGGGAATTTATAGATTTATGGGTTGGTAAAGAGTACCGTGATTCGTTTATTATTGCAGTAATTATTTTGATTCCATCGATTGTTTCACTTATACAAGGTATGGGAGGAATAATACTCCAGGCGAAAAATATGCAAAGATTCAAATCAGTCGTTTATTTTCTTATTGCCATTGGTAACGTATTTCTAACCATCTTATTTGTTCAATGGTGGGGTGCGATAGGAAGCGCAGTTGCAACCGCGGCAGCATTCACTATAGGAAATATTGTTGTTATGAATGTTTATTATTGGAAAAAACTAAAAATTGAAATTTTAAAATTCTGGATAAATATTCTAACTATGAGTTTTCCATTTGTAATGAGTTTGGCTTTTGGACTAACAATAAATAATATAATGCTTGCGGATAGTTGGATCATTCTTTTTATTAAGATGGTTGTGTTCTCAATATTGTACACGCTTTTAATGTGGTTAATTGGAATGAATAATTATGAGAAGGATTTAATTCTATCTCCATTGAAACACATTACACGTAGATTTAAGAAAGAAAAATTATATAAAGTAAGTTAACAGTGACAGGATAAGAAGTAGAGGTGAAGTATGAATAGAATGTATGGTAATTTCTTAAAGGTCAATGACTTGTTAGATGGAAAAGTATCTAATTATTTGGATTTCATGCGTGGATTAGCTGCAATTCTAGTAGTGATGGAACATCTAGGATCACGATTATTTGTAGGTTATGGATATTTACAAAATCCGGATGCCATCGTTAAATTACTTTATCTTCTTAACTTGCTAGGAGGACCAGCAGTTATAGTATTTTTTGTTCTTAGTGGTTTGTTCATTTCAAGAACTGTCCTAAAAACAATCTTTGATAATAAATGGTCTTGGAAATCATACCTTGTAAATCGATTATCTAGACTATACGTTGTACTAATTCCAGCTTTATTGCTAACATTTATTGCTGATATAATAGCTAGCCATTATTTTAATTATCGATGGTATATTAACGATTATACTAATATCAAAAGTTTAATTGGAAATTTGTTTTATCTTCAGAACATATTTGTTGGGGCGTATGGGTCAAATGCGCCCTTGTGGAGTCTAAGTTATGAGTTTTGGTATTATATGCTATTTCCAGTATTAATTTTGATCCTTAGAAACCAGCGGAAAGCTTTGAAAATTGTATACATTATCATTGCTCTCGGTATTTTGTTCATGGTTGGACAACGTATAAGTTCTTATTTCTTAATATGGCTATTGGGAGCATTTGTTCTTTTTTTGCCGAGAATTCGCTTAGTAAAAAGCAAAATTATTATGTCTATATCTTTCTTGCTAGTATGTATTGCGATGCTCGCGAGACCTCTAGTGAATAATGGACGATTGTTTGTTGACCATCACACAAACAACTTATTTATTGTAGATCTTTTTATAGGTCTATCATTTGGTTTTCTTATTTACACTTTATTGCATGGTACTACAAAGAAAAACAAAACCGTAAGAACCAATAAATGGTTCGAAAAAACATCAAAGCTGTTAGCTAGTTTTTCTTTTAGTCTTTATTTAATTCACTATCCAATTATTAATCTTGTTTATTACTGGGGTGCTAAAAATGGCTTTACCGGATTTCAACCTAACTTACTATCTGTCTTAATAGAAATAATAATCGTAGTTTTGATGTGTATGATTGCTTTTCTATTCTCAAGAATAACTGAAACACGAACTAATGTTGTAAGAAGATTTATCATGAGTAGCCTTGATATGTTTAAAGTCGATAAGCGCAAGGTTAAAGAGATGAAAATTGGAAGCAATTTATCTAAATAAAAGAATTCTACAAGCTCCGAGTCGATCGGGGCTATTTTAATTCCCAAAAGGGCGGAGGAGATAGAATCATGTTTAAAAAACTATTCACCGATTTACTAGGCATCTCAACAAGTAGCTGTCCCACAGTAACAGGCGTACTCGGTGCATTACTTTCGTATTCCTTTGGTGGGGGGAGCGAGGTGCTTGGATAACTATTGTTGGCAATACCAATTGATTCTGTTTCGGTTTGGCCGAATCAATCAAAGAGGGCAAAGGGCAAAACAGCAGCATTGGATTTTGGGGATTGTTCATTTTTCATGCTGCTTGATGTTTGCTCGCACTTATAAGGCAGCAATGTCATTATGACGGGTGCCAATTATTTTTATCTGGCTAATGAGCGGAATTACGGTCGTATTGGGCTTCCACTTTTCAATCAAGTGAAGCAGCCGATTACGGATCCGGAAGAGTAAACGCGGAATCCCCCACAAACCGTTATGGGCTGGTGGGAGACTATTTTTAACTAATAAAACGGCGGACTCATATCTTTTCTGAAAACCAATTTAGAAATTAGTATCCTAGTTCTATCCGTATGTTTCTCAGTTTATAATCCAATAACCCAAGCATATCCAAAGACTAAATAGCGAATGAAATATAGACTTTATACACAATAAAACCCTCTCAGTCAAAATTGCTGAAAGGGTTTTTATTATTACTGCGTTAATACTTCATTATCTTTATTAATATCGTTTGCCTTTAACTTTAATTTTGCTACAACGAAAATATTGTTGGAAATCGTATAGGCAGGTGCACCTGTTCCTGCGTCAATTGAGTGAATTCCATCTAAATCTTTATTTGTTTTTATTGTACTATTTTTGATTGTAAAGGATTTAACTTGGGCCGGTTTGGTTGAGCCTCCATATGATCCTATTTTGATAAATGGTGTACTTTTAAGTGTAAGATTATTAGCAGTGAAGGTGCTGTTTAGAAATGATAACTGTTTTGCTCCTTGTATATAAATTGCGGCTGCGTAACCAACATCTTTTGAAATAGTAAAGTTAGAATTGTTAAAATTGATATCTGGTTCTCCATTCAAACTATTTATTGTAAATATCTTACCTAAAGCATTAAAAGCACAATTGTTAAAAGTATACTTACCTGATTGATTAATACCCAACCCAGAAGATTCAGTTGTTGTGGATGAAAATTTGCAATTATTATAAGTTCCTGCGGGGAATCCCGTTCCATTGGTAGCATTATAATCTTGAACAATTAAGTTATCATATATATTTTTATCCGTTCCTTTGCCTCCAAGTGTCGAGAGTTTTGTCAATCCTTTTATTGTGATATTTGAAAGGTGAACAGGATTTGTGCCAACGTTCAAAGATGTGAGAGAAGTTGTGTTGGTGTTGGTAATTGTAATATTCTCTACTTTTGACCCGAATGGATCAGTGTTGTTCAAATTTAAAATGCTATTAACTAAAGTCGCATTTGTTAATGTGTTACTTGTTGCACTCAGATTAACTTGCGAGTTATTGAATTTGTTTTGATCTGCAACTCCTGTTCCACCCATAGTAAGGCCACCATTATTAAATGTATTGTTTTTAATGGTTGTATTTGGAAATGCCTTCCAGATGTACAGACCTATACTACTCTCAAATAAATTATCAGTAATTGAAGCAGTGTTCCCATCAGCAAAAACTATATCTCCACCTGTATTATTGTAAAAGTGATTATTTTTTATATTAAGATTATTGTTGGGGAAAAATCCTTCCGCTTCTGAGTCAATTCCATATTGTGGAGGAGTTCCTTTGATATCGTGGAACTTACTATTACTAATCTCGATTCCATCTACTCCGACAAGGGAGATTCCTAGCCTTCTGTTGAATGCGGATTCCGAGTTTTTAATTACTATGTTTCTAGACACGTCATTGCTAAAAAGCATAACAAAAAAATTATTAAGGTCATTTGAACTAAAAACAGGGTAAAAGGCATCAGCGCCTACTGGGATTTGAACTAGGTCAGCTCCATATCTGACTTGTTTAACTGAAGACAAATATTTACCGTTACTATAAAAATAAACATCATATTTATTACTATTAACACCTTTTGGTTGCTCAAAAGCAAAATATTTTCTTCCTTTATATTTTGGGCTTGTAAAGTCTAGGGCAATCTTACTTCTAATTTTTGATGTGGAATTAATAAAGTTGCCCATATTATCTATATCTCCATAAACGTAGCTCTTACCATAGAAGCCAGCGATTCCAACGCTAGAGCCACTAATTGAAATACCATCTCCAGTAAAATTGACTGTTTTAACGCTATCTATCGTTAAATTGTATGCACCCTCTGAGGATATTCCGTTGCCGAATTCATGGGTTCCAGTGCTATAAGATTGGTCTTTCCCACTGAAATTATGTGCCAGTTTATCCCCTTGATAGGTTCCACCTTTCAGAGTTACATTATTTACTCCATAGCCAACGTAAATTGTACGATAACCCTCATAACCATTGGTTTCTTTTTGAATAATAGTTAAATCATCAAGTGAAAATGTCATATCACTTACCATATTTATTTGTGCTTGTGGATCTTTTGGACTATTTCCTTTACTAATTAAATATTTGCCAGTCGGCAATTTAAAGATTCGATATCCTTGATCATGTGCCCATTGCAATGCTTTGTTTATTCCATTTGTCGTTTCGATTGGATGTGTTCCGTCACTATAGACATTCCAGCGGGAAAGTTCTAAGTTGTAAGTTGTGGGCACTACTGTTTGTGTTGAAGGATCAGAAGAAATAGCCTCAACAGTTAAAGATTGAAAAGAAAGTATGAAGAAAATTAGTATTCCAATTGCTCTTTTAGTCATTTTTTTACCATCCTTATTATTTTATTCTATGAATTATTGTACACTAAAAAATTGGAAATATAGCGAAAGAAGTCATAAAATGGATAATAAAAATTGTTGGAATTTTATTTCTTGAAATGTTTTAAAAAGAGAAGGGTAGATTTATCTCTAAATTAGAGAGAATATTCGACACAAAAAAGACTACAATTCACCGAGAAGGAAAGGTGTTTGTAGTCTATTTGTGTTTGCTTACTCCTACATCAAAGGATTAGCGATTAATGCCTATGATAATTCACGAAGTCTGCTTTAATGTTTTGTTACTAAGTTGTATCATGTTAATGCCAACCGAAGAAGACAATTAGAAAGCGAAGGTATCTAACTCACCTTCCCAATCCCTTCACAGAGAAATCGCCGCACTTAACAATGTGATAAATATGAAACGATTACAGTTCTATCCTATAAAATAAGAAGTGTATGCACTTAATTTATTATCCCGAAATTAGTCCAAATGATTTAAATACGGCTATGATATCAGCATACTCCCATGTCACACTACCATCTATAGCTGAACCGATAGCATGAGAAGGAGCAGTTGTACTGCTTGTTCCAGCGATTATGCATTTGTAAACCTTCCCATTCGCGTTCACCATGGTATTTAGTGTATATGTCTTATTTGCTGCCCATGGATTATTATTGGCTGTGCCAGATGTAGTGCAAACCCATCCAACATATCCTCCCGGAATCGGTGTAGAATTATATAGTAGTTGGCCAACACTATAAGCTCCAAATGTTGGTGCAGATGATGCTAATGCTGGTAGTAAGGTATTCCCTAGAATGTTTTTTTCTAATTGTGCATTAACATTGTTACTAAAGATAATATTGGAGTTGATTTTATTATTGTTCTGCGCAACTATCGTTGTCTTCGGTGTGGCTAAAGTTGTTCCTCCTTTTCGATATGCCCCCTCGATGACTATTGTCCCAGTGGTGTTAATTCCGGCAGTATTAGAAGTAACAATGGTATTATTAGAAAGAAGTAAATGATTTTCCGTAAATACTCTCATCGTATACAAGGAGCCTAAAGAAGAACCAATTCCAATTACCTGTAGATTATTATCTAGAATTCCTATTCTTGGGATAGAGAGGAAGGAGACTCCTGGACCTCTAGCTTCGTGAGTCTGTACTGTGTATGGTATATCCCATACAATTTTGTTATTTTTGAATACATGAGTGATGTAACCTGTATCTTTGGCTAATTTTTCGTTTCCATAGATGTCACCACCATCAAATCTAAGTGATAGATTTTTAAATATTGAGTTTTCTACACGCATAGATTCGGATACCATCATACGACTATAATTAACAATTGTCCCAGTGTGAATAAACTCACAATTTTCTATAATTAAATTTTTAGTTCCAACATAATGTCCACCGCTATTTTGATTGGTGATGAATTTCACATTGGAAAAAATAGCATTCTCAGTTGTGTTGTAGCTTGCCGCAGCCAAGCCTTTTGCCCTTCTGATATCAAATGTCGAATTGCGAATTTCTATGTTTTTGCTTGAGAAACTTACAACCCCATCTTTATCAGGGTCATCGAAGGTAAGCTTGCAATTATAAACCTTTGCCGTTTCTCCATTTAAAGTTAATGTGCTCTTAGAGAAAACACAGTTTTCCAGTGTTGTATTACCAGCGTTTATAGAACAGCTATCACCAAATATGGAATCATTTCTAAACGTACAAAAAGTACCATCTAACTCCACACCGCTTGTTATAGACCTGCCTGTTATAGGACCATAATACATATTATTTACCGAAAAATAATCATCTCCACTTCCGGAGAAATTGACGGCGCCTCTAAACTTGTTGTTCTCTAAATGTACGCCCCTTGTGCTAACGCATATGAAAGCTCCGGCTCTATTATCGTAGAAATTACAATTTCTAACCGTTATCTTTTGGTTAGTCATATATCCATCTTCAATATTCATTCCAAAACCGGGATTACACCCTGTTGAAATAGCCATCGGATTGCTATTATTATAAATTTCACAGCTGTCATAGGTGATGAATCTGCCTCCATTGACGGAAGCTCCAAGCCTTCTATTCTTATGAGCTTTACAATTCATATATGTGATAAATTGCGGAATTTTCGCACACAGAACATAGTGCAAGTTGCCGTTCATCAGATCAAAGTTTTGTAGAAAAGAGAATCTCACCTGGGTAGTACCCGTTGGCAATGAATCCAGGTAAATAAACTCGTAAGACCTTGTATTTCTATAACCTAAATAGGTGCCCGTTACATTGTAAAAGTGTACTTTAATTACCGTTTTATTTAGATTGCACCCAGTACCATACCCTCCATAGCCATCCCCTGAATAATAAAAGTAGCCAACAGATTTAACTAAATTGCTGGAAACGTCAAAGTATCTAGTCACTGTCGTATAATTGGTTTTTGAACTATCTAGGTTTCCTTGACTGTTAATGTCTCCTTTAGCGAAATGGCCTGGGTGCTGGACGCCTCCTAACGCAGAAAAATCCATAAACGTTGTAAATCCATCACCAGTACATTCGTATACTTCACAATTTTTGATTAGGACGTTATAACATGAATTTATAGAATGAATTCCGTGCCCCCCTTCATGAGTACTACCGCTAGAGTAGTCATGTGTTTCGCGGTCACCTTTTATTTTTACACCTTCGATAATTACATTGGAGATACTATCATTAGTTATCACCGAGTAGCCTTGGAAATTATTCGATTCTTTTATTAATAAACAGTCGTAAAACAGATAATGTGTGTTGCTACAGAGTTTTACAGAGGAGTTTTTATCAATGAGGTATATCCCCTTTGGCAGCGCAACTATTTGATAATTGTTATCTCGTGCCCATTGAAAGGCGTTATTTAGACCTTGTGTAGTATTTATTGCATTGGTTTCATTATTTTGTATTCCCCACCGTTCTAATTCAACCATGTAGGTAACAGTTGTCATTTTCATCACATCTCCATTTATAGAGCTAGTATTTCTATTAGTATATGATTTTAAGATCTGATTACTTGGGTGTATTAATAGGGCAATTGATACAAATGTTGTACGAGCGACTAGGAGAATACATTTGTGTTGACACGTTCTTTATAAAGAACTACAATGAAATAAACCGCTATGGACCAGAGAACAGTAACTTTTTCCACTTAAAGTGTTCTTTATAAAGAATTAATACATATAAAACGTTCTTTATAATAGGATTATCGTCAATCTTTACAGCGTCGTTCTTTATGAAGAACAACAAAGTGGGCTCCTAAATACGCTCCGGTGATGCCTCCTTACCGTTATCAATGGAAGCACTCGACCATGCTGTGGGTTGAATCGACCTTAGACGCGAGTCGTCAAAAGTGTGGTGCGAGGAAGGGTTAGATGCCCTAGAACGTATTAAAGGATTTAATTATATGGTCTTTCTCCAAAGGCCTTATACTTAAGAACTTTAGTGAGAGGGTGGATTTATTTGTCATACCGACAAAGGTTATCTCTATTAGTCTTCATAGACTCCTTCATTGTATTAACGTCCATTTTTTTTAGCCGATTTTTATTGAGCGCAGATCTAAATGTCATAACGCTGCCTTTGGTCGTTAGTTCAATTACGTTGCTCCTTAGTCATCATGTGTTTTCGTTTGTGTATAAGCTTTATAAGAAAGCCTGGGAACATGCGAGTATTGGGGAATTGTTGTTTATTATAAAGGCGATTACCTTCTCTATTGTTACTGTGGCATTTATCCAACAAATCATTGTGCAGGATATTTACTTCCGTTTACTCGCAGTCACATGGATGATCCATATCATGTTGATAGGTGGATCGCGTTTCTGTTGGCGACTCCTTCGGAATCGTTATATCAATAAACAAGTGAATAAAAAACGTACTTTAATCATTGGTGCCGGTTCGGCAGGGATGATGGTTGCCAGACAATTGATTAAAAATAATGACGCGGATCTAGAGCCTATTGCATTTATTGATGATAACGCGCGAATGCATAACTTGGATATTCTGGGAATACCCGTTGTTGGCGGCGTTGATCGCATAGAGATGACGGTAAAAGAACTGCAAATCGACAATATTATTATTGCTATTCCTTCTCTAGGTAAAAGAGACCTCAACTTCATATTCCAAGAATGTGCGAAAACGGATGCCAAAACTCAAACATTACCAAAACTAGAGGATCTGGTGACCGGTAAGCTTTCAGTTAATCAATTCTTGGACGTTCAGGTTGAAGATTTACTTGGTCGGGAACCGATAGAGCTTGATATTGAAAGTATTTCCGAATTTATCACGGACAAAGTGGTACTGGTAACAGGTGCTGGAGGCTCAATTGGATCGGAAATTTGTCGACAAGTTACGAAGTTTCATCCTCAAAAGCTGATTCTTTTAGGACATGGAGAGAACAGCATTTATTCGATCGAAATGGAATTAAAGGACATTTGTGTACATACAGAGATTGAATTCATTACGGAAATTGCCGATATTCAGGACTCATGGAAGATGATGTCGATCATGAACAGACATCGGCCTGATGTTGTCTACCACGCAGCTGCCCATAAACATGTACCGCTCATGGAGCGAAACCCAGAAGAAGCGTTAAAGAACAATGTAATCGGTACGATGAACGTTGCCAAAGCGGCCAGCAAGTTCGAAGTGGGAACATTCGTCATGATATCAACAGATAAAGCGGTGAATCCAACCAGTGTCATGGGGGCCACCAAAAGAATGGCTGAGATGATTATTCAGGATATGGATAAAAATAGCAATACCAAATTCGTTGCCGTTCGTTTCGGTAATGTATTAGGGAGTAGGGGCAGTGTCATTCCTAGGTTCAAGCATCAGATTGAAAAAGGCGGGCCAGTTTCAGTCACTCACCCCGACATGATTCGCTACTTTATGACGATTCCTGAAGCATCCAGATTGGTCATCCAAGCCGGAGCATTAGCCAAAGGCGGAGAAATCTTTATCCTAGACATGGGAGAGCCAGTGAAAATTGTAGATCTGGCGAAAAACCTCATCAAGCTATCCGGCAACTCACTCGAGGACATCGGGATTGAATTTACCGGAATGAGACCGGGTGAGAAGCTTTATGAAGAGCTGCTGAAAGCCGACGAAATCGACGAACAACAAGTATATCCAAAGATTTATATAGGTAAAACGGCGGATCTTTATGTGGAAGAAATCAAAGAGATGATCTCCATTTACGCCTCTCTTGATAAAGAGAGCCTAAGGGAATATCTCGTAAATTTAGGAAATAGTAATATAATTCCATTACCTAAGAAACTAGTCTCAATTGGCTAAAAAGGAGAAGACATCCAATGAAAGTAAGAAAAGCTATCATTCCTGCCGCTGGTCTGGGGACAAGATTCCTACCTGCAACCAAGGCCATGCCCAAAGAAATGCTGCCCATTGTCGATAAACCAACCATTCAATATATCGTTGAAGAAGCCGTGGAGTCGGGCATTGAAGATATTATTATCGTGACGGGTAAAGGGAAAAGGGCCATTGAGGATCATTTCGATAATTCCTTTGAGCTTGAGCAAAATTTATTGGAAAAGCAAAAGTTTGACTTATTAACTGAAGTTCAGAAGTCGTCCAAAGTAGATATTCATTATATTCGTCAGAAGGAGCCCAAGGGTCTGGGACATGCCATCTGGTGTGCGCGCAAGTTCATTGGGGATGAACCCTTCGCTGTGCTGTTAGGTGATGATATCGTTCGAGCGGAAAAGCCTTGTCTGAAGCAGATGATGGATCAATATGAATCTCGTTATGCTTCCATCATTGGGGTGAAGCACGTATCCGATGAAGAAGTTTCCAGATATGGAATTGTTGATGGAAACGAGATTGAGAAGCGCCTATATAGTATCAATCATCTGGTAGAGAAACCCAAGAAAGAGGAAGCGCCGTCTAATCTTGCGATTATGGGTCGATATATCCTGACACCAAGGATTTTCGACATTCTGAATAATCAAAAGCCGGGAGCCGGTGGTGAAATTCAACTAACCGATGCCATTGCAGAATTGAATCGAATTGAGTCGGTATATGCGTATGAATTTGAAGGTATGCGATTCGATGTGGGCGATAAGTTAGGTTTTATACAGACAACGATTGATTACGCGCTGCAGCGTGAGGATTTAAGATACGAATTACTGAAATACCTTTCTTCCACCTTGGAGAGAGAATTAATTAAGTAGGGGATGCAGATGCCTAAGAAAGTGCTGTTATGTGCCACGGTTGATTATCACTTTAAAGCTTTTCATGTGCCCTACATGAAGTGGTTCAAAGAGCAGGGCTGGGAGGTCCATGTTGCCGCTAACGGGAATATGGATCTTCCTTATGTCGACGCGAAGTTTAACATTCCAATCCAGCGGTCACCTTTTAATCGAACCAACATAAAGGCATTTACGGACCTAAAGTCCATTATTGACGATAATAAATATGATATCATCCACTGCCACACCCCGATGGGGGGCGTATTGGCTCGATTAGCAGCGAGGAATGCGCGAAAAAGTGGGACTAAGGTCATATATACCGCTCATGGTTTTCATTTTTGCCAAGGAGCACCTGTGCTTAATTGGTTGGTGTACTATCCCCTTGAGAAATTTCTTTCTTATTTCACGGATTGCTTGATTACCATCAATGAGGAAGACTACCAACTAGCCGTAAATCGCCGATTCCGAGCAAGTCGAATTGAGTATGTACATGGCGTAGGCGTGAATACGGAACGGTTCAGACCTGCCCAAGAATCATATAAGCGTGAATTGAAGCTGACAACCGGCTATCACCCGGATGATATCCTCCTGTTCTATGCGGCTGAATTTAATCAGAACAAGAATCAACAATTGCTCCTTCACGCACTAGCTTCGGTCAAAGTTGATGTTCCTAATGTCAAGCTCCTGCTTGCTGGTGAAGGTCTGTTGAAAGAACAATGTCAAGATCTAGCCAAGGAGCTGGGTATAGAGGATCAGGTTGATTTTCTGGGTTATCGAAATGACATAGATCACTTATTACCGATGTGTGACATTGCCGTTGCATCCAGTCTTCGTGAAGGGCTGCCGGTGAATATCATGGAAGCTATGGCTTGTGGCCTTCCCATCATCGCTAGTGAGAACAGAGGTCACAAAGAACTGGTTCATAATGACCATAACGGTTGGCTTACAGCGCCTAATGATCAAGCGGCAATGGCAGATAAGATCATGCTGCTAGCTAACAACAAGGAATTAATGGTGAAGCAGGGTGTAAAGGGCAGAGAGATGGTTGAATCAAGATACGCAATCCAGCGGGTTTTAGATCAAAAGAGCACAATATATTCCCTATTTATGGATGAAAAGGCGGATGTCATGTGGGCAATCCAATAAGAATTTTACACGTAGTCGTTAATATGAATCGCGGTGGGGCGGAAACCCTCCTCATGAATTTATATCGTAATATAGATCGCACTAAGATTCAATTTGATTTTTTAACCTGTAAAGAGGGAGCATTCGATGCTGAGATTATAGAGATGGGTGGAACCATCCATCGAATCCCCTATGTAACGGATATTGGACATACAAAATATATTCAAGCTTTGGATCATTTCTTTACCGCAAACCCCTATTACAGGATTGTGCATGCCCATATGGACAAAATGAGTGGATTCGTATTACGATCCGCGAAAAAAGCAGGACTGCCCATACGGATTGCGCACAGTCATAATACGAGCAGTGAGGGCGGAATTGCAGCCAAAACATACAAGTGGGTTGCCGGAACATTTATAACATCCTGTGCAACGCACTTTTTGGCATGTTCAAGTAGAGCGGCAAAATGGTTATTTTCCAGCAAGCAAAATAAAACCATGATTTTAAAGAATGGAATTGAGAGTGATAAATATGCATTCTCACCTGAGGTCAGGGAGCAAGTAAGGCAGGAACTGAATCTCTCACCAGAGAGTTATGTCGTAGGACATGTGGGGAGATTCGCTCATCAAAAGAATCATTCGTTTCTAATAGACATTTTCGCCGAATTAACTCCATATCATCCAAATGCTGTACTTGTGTTAGTAGGGGTTGGCAAGTTGCGTCAAGACATTGAGAAGAAAGTCAGAGATTTGAATCTTATGAATAAGGTGCTTTTTCTCGGTGTGCGTTCAGATATCAACAGGTTACTTCAAGCGTTTGATGTGTTTGTGTTTCCATCATGGCATGAGGGTTTCGGAATTGCAGCAATCGAGGCACAGGCTGCTGGACTACATTGTATACTTTCAAATGTTATTCCGAAAGAGGTTGATATGGGGTTGCAGTTAGTTGACTATTTACCTTTAAATAATAAAAAAGTTTGGATTAATAAAATTAAGAATACTATCGAAACGGATTCATCACGCCTTACATTTTCTAACGAATCAAAAAACAAGGAATACGATATTAAATATACAGCAGAATGGGCAGAAGGTTTTTACTTATCAGTAGTGAGGTGAAGCATGTGAAGAAGTTAACGGTTTTTACACCGACATACAATAGGGCATATTGTCTTCACGTTTGTTACGAGAGTCTGAAACGGCAAACATCCAGAGATTTCATTTGGTTAATTATAGATGATGGCTCTACAGACAATACGGAAGAAATGGTAGCAGGCTGGATGGCAGAGAATGAAATCCCTATACGTTATCATCGACAGGACAATCAGGGGATGCATGGAGCTCATAATACGGCTTACAAGCTAATTGATACAGAATTAAATGTTTGTATTGACTCTGACGACTATATGCCGGATAGCGCCGTGGAACAAATAAACTCCTTTTGGGAGTTGCACGGCAGTGAAAATGTGAGTGGAATCATCGGTCTTGACGCTTTTACGGATGGTCGTATCATTGGCTCAAGGTTTCCAGAAGATCTTGAAAGTTCAACACTTTTTGAGTTGTATAGCAAACATCGTGTGACTGGTGATAAGAAGCTGGTTTATCGAACAGAATTAATCCGGCAATATCCTTATCCTATTTTCGAAAATGAAAAGTATGTCGGTTTGGCTTATAAGTACTACATGCTGGATCAGCAGTATGAAATGCTTCTCATGAATGAAGTGCTTTGCTACGTGGAATATTTACCTGATGGATCATCCATGAACATGCTTAAACAATATCGCAAGAATCCGATCGGATTTGCCTTTTACCGTAAAGAACTCATGAAACTGCCCTTCGCTAGCTTACTCTATAAATTCAGACAATCGATCCATTATGTGTCCAGCAGCATAACATCCGGTAATCGTAGGTTTATGCGGGAAACACCTGCCAAAGTCCTCACTTTTCTTGCTATTCCACTTGGGGTCATGCTCTATTGGTATGTGATTAGAAAAACAAGAATCTCTTAGGTATTCGAAAGGAAATCAACTATGGCCATACTGTGGGTAAATCTGGTTGTCGTCTATATCGCATCTTTCTTATCGAGGTATTTGGCCACACCAATGGCAATCGGCCATAGTCCTATATCGTTTAGGCCTAATAAATGGATGACTGCCATCGTGATGGCAACATTCGTATTGATAGCCGGGCTTCGCAATAACATAGGTGATACCTTCTTTTATATGTATGCCTATACGTTTAATGATTTTACATGGGAACAAGTTAAAACTGAGAAGGATATTGGCTTCGGAATCCTGCAAATGATATTGAAATCATTCACCGAAGATCCTCAGTTGTTAATATTTTTAACGGCGTTAGTGACCAATGTTCTTATTGTCTATGTGTTATACAAGTATTCTAGATTGTTTGAAGTGAGCATCTATATCTACATAACATCTGGACTTTACATAGTTTCCATGAATGGAGTCAGGCAATTTTTGGCTTCAGCCATTGTATTCGCTGCTTCCAAATATTTATTTGAAGGTAAATGGCAAAAATATTTTCTCGTGGTTGCCTTCGCCTCTACGTTTCATGAGAGCGCACTAATCCTTATTCCTATTTATTTCATTGTGAGAAGGAAGGCATGGACGACATCCACTTTTGTTCTACTGTTTCTGGCCGTTATGCTGATTCTAGGATACAACGTACTATCGGATGCTCTTTTCGCAGCAATAGCAGATACGCAATATAGCGGATATAAGGAATTTCAAGAAGGCGGAGCTAATATCATTCGGGTGGCTATCGGGGCTGTTCCTTTGATATTTGCTTATCTGGGAAGAAACAAACTTAGGGAGATATTTCCCCATGGCGACTACGTCGTAAATATGTCGTTATTGAATTTTATTGTTATGGCCGTCGCTACACAAAATTGGATATTTGCAAGATTTACCATATATTTCGGATTATATAATGTCATTCTCATGTCATGGGTCATCAGTTTATTCGTGAAAAGACAACAGAAATTTATTTACTACGCGGTCCTAGGCTTTTATTTGATTTATTTTTACTACGAGAACGTTGTTACTTTAAACATTATTTATAAAAGTGATTACTTGAAATTCTGATAAACAGTTTGGGGGTTCAAATGATGGCAGTTCTCGTAACAGGTGGAGCCGGTTATATCGGAAGTCACACCTGCTTGGAGTTATTAAATGCTGGATATGAAGTAGTAGTTGTGGATAACCTGTGCAACAGCAGTTCGGAATCCTTAAGGCGGACAAAAGAAATAACGGGTAAAGACTTCAAGTTTTATCAGATTGATTTGTTAAATCGTGAGGACTTAGAAATCGTCTTTAAGCAAAATATGATTGAAGCCGTGATTCATTTCGCGGGGCTTAAAGCAGTTGGTGAATCGGTTCGATTACCGCTTCGCTATTACCATAATAATATCACGGGGACGCTCGTGCTTTGCGAACTTATGCAGGAGTATGCAGTAAAAAGAATGATATTCAGCTCATCAGCTACTGTATATGGAATGTCGGAATCCGTACCGATCGCGGAGGATTCTCCACTTGGTGCAACGAACGCCTATGGGCGAACAAAGCTAATGATTGAAGAAATCTTGCAGGATATGCACGTTTCCGATCCGAAATGGAGCATCGCCATCCTGCGCTATTTTAACCCTATTGGAGCCCATAGTAGTGGGAGATTAGGCGAGGATCCGAACGGCATACCGAATAATTTGATGCCCTTTATCACGCAGGTTGCGGTAGGGGGATTAAAGGAACTGCAGATTTATGGGAATGACTACCCGACCTTGGATGGCACAGGTGTAAGGGATTATATCCATGTAGTGGATCTAGCGTGCGGACACTTGAAGGCGCTGGAGAAGGTCATGGCAAACACAGGTGTGGAAGCTTACAACCTTGGGACGGGACGGGGCTACAGTGTTGTGGAAATGGTTTCTGCTTTCGAAAAAGTAATCGGCAGGCGCATTCCCTATAGGATAACGGATCGAAGACCGGGGGACATCGGGATTTGTTATTCGGACCCGTCCAAGGCTGAACGGGAGCTGGGATGGATCGCCGAGAAAGGCATTGAGGAGATGTGTCTGGATGCTTGGCGATGGCAGTCCAATAATCCGTGCGGCTATGTTGAAGAGGATACTATCCTGGTTGAATCTATCATTTCGTGACATGCGTGCATGTATGGTGCAATTAACTAATTGTATTCTGAGGTCTTATTCATGGATATATCTGCATTGACAGAGCAACAAATGAAGAAAATTGTATTTCATGCTTATAAAATAGGAAATGAATCAAAACATCTCGAGGCCAAAGAACTGATTGAAGAAATTAAACAACAGATCATTTCCGTCCTAAGAGGAAAATGAGATTGACGTATTAAATCAAAGCCTTTCAGCCCAAATCAGTAGGAGTAGATCATTCATGAAGCGATTGTGTGACTTGTTGGTATCCATTCCATTATTCGTACTTTTTCTTCCGATTATCGGGATCGTTGCCGTATTGGTTAGGTTAAAGTTGGGATCTCCGGTCATATTTAAGCAGCTAAGACCGGGATTACACGGGAAACCTATTAATCTTTATAAATTCAGGACCATGACGGAAGCAAGGGATCATGAAGGGAATTTATTGCCCGATTCGATAAGATTAACCCCATTTGGCATGTTTCTTCGAAAATATAGCCTAGATGAATTGTTGCAATTGGTTAATGTCATCCAAGGAGATTTAAGTTTAGTCGGACCAAGGCCCTTGTTGATGGATTATCTGCCTCTATACACCGAAGAACAGGCGAAACGACATCAAGTTCGACCGGGAATTACCGGATGGGCTCAAGTCAATGGCAGGAATAAAATCTCGTGGGAAGATAAATTTAAGCTGGATGTCTGGTACGTGGAAAATCAAAGCTTCCTCATTGATCTCAAAATTCTAGCACTAACTTTTATTAAAGTAGTCAAGTCAGATGGGATCAGTCACGGAAATCATGTGACCATGGAGAAATTTTCCGGTTCAAATCTCTCATGAAAAGAGGCGAGGCAAGATGGATCTTGTTGTTATTGGTGAAGGCGGTCACAGTAAAGTGATAAGGGAATTAATTCGTTCTAAGAGTGACTACAAGATCGTGGCCATCTTGGACGATAAGTATGATGAATTAACCGTAATCAATGGTATATACATAGGTCCAATTTCTTCTGCACACCTTTTATTGAATCAATTGAATCATCTCAAATTTTTTATCGCGATAGGGAATAACGAAGTTCGAAAGTTGATTGTATCGAAGCTTGGCTTATCCAAGGAAAACTATATTTCACTCATACATGATACAGCTATTATCAGCACGAGTGCTTCTATCGGGGATGGAGCAGTTATCATGGCTGGTACGATTGTCAATGCCGACGCAGTGATAGGCGATCATACCATCATTAATTCAGGAGCGATCGTTGAGCACGATAATCAACTTGGGGATTATGTCCACGTTGCGCCGAAAGCTACGCTTACAGGCTCTGTAATCGCGGACGAAGGATCTATGATAGGTGCGGGAGCGACCGTCATTCCCGGGAAAAAGATAGGCGAGTGGGCGGTCATAGGAGCTGGCGCTACGGTTATCAGTGATATCCCCGCTTATAGCACAGCTGTTGGAACTCCTGCGAGATTAATTGCAAGAGTCATGTTTGCATAGTTGATAAACGCACCCATCCTAGAAGATTGGCGAGTGACATTATCTTTGAGGCGCCGAATGGCGCTATTTGTGTTTTATTAACCTTTGGGAAGGCTGTGAAGGCGCATGATTACACCTAACAAAAGAATTTATCTTTCTCCTCCACACATGAGCGGAAACGAAATGAGCTACATCCAGGATGCCTTTGCTACAAATTGGATCGCCCCTCTGGGCCCGCATGTGGATGCATTTGAGAAAGAGCTTGCCTCTCATGTCGGGTCAAATGCTGCTACAGCAGTCAGTTCAGGGACCGCGGCAATCCATCTGGCATTGCGACTGATAGGTATTAATGAAGGGGACAGCGTATTCTGCTCAAGTCTTACCTTCGTGGCTAGCGCAAATCCGATTGTTTATTGTGGAGCGAAGCCGGTATTTATTGATTCTGAACCCGAGACATGGAACATGTCTCCTAGGGCATTGGAAATCGCTTTGCAAGATGCTGCTCTAGAGGGGAAGTTGCCTAAAGCCGTTATTGTTGTGAATCTCTATGGCCAAAGTGCAAAAATGGACGAAATCTTGTCGTTATGTGAATCCTACGATGTTCCCATTATTGAGGATGCAGCAGAATCGCTGGGTTCTACGTATAAAGGAAGAGCAAGTGGGACTTTCGGAAAATACGGCGTTTATTCATTCAATGGGAATAAGATTATATCCACTTCAGGAGGAGGAATGCTGGTTTCCGATGATGTAGAGGGATTAAAGCGAGCTCGTTTCTTAGCTACACAAGCACGGGATCAAGCCGTCCATTACCAGCATAGCCAATTGGGATTCAATTATCGAATGAGCAATGTATTGGCTGGAATAGGTAGAGCACAGCTTGAGGTGTTGGAGGAGCGAGTCAATGCCAGAAGAGCGGTATTTAACCGTTATGATGAAGCCTTATCCCATTTGCCAGGCATTCAATTCATGCCTGAACTAGCAAACACGCGCTCGAATCGGTGGCTTACCGTATTAACGCTAGAGGAGAAAGAAGCTGGAGTAACCGCTCAGGAAGTGTTAGAAGCATTGACAGAACTAAACATCGAAGCCCGTCCAGTCTGGAAGCCGCTTCATCTGCAGCCGCTTTTTGAAGGGGCTCGGTACTATCCGCATAGCAAAAACGAGAGTGTGTCGGAACGATTGTTTCTAACAGGAATATGCTTACCATCCGGGTCACAATTAATGGAAGAAGAACAACAGAGAGTGATTACTTGTATCAAGAAAACGATTATGCAAACGATGCCATTCAAGGTAATTATTTAATAAATGGGAGGAACTAATCATGTGTGGAATTGCCCGTTATATCGGAAATCAGGGGGCGAAGGATATCCTGGTTAAAGCGAACTTCGAAGAAACAAATCTACTCAAAAGTGTCACTGTGGAGTGATGATAACGATGATCGGTCAAAACATTTCAAGTATACGTAAGCAAAGGGGGTATACGTTGTCCGAGCTTTCAGAGCGGACCGGTATTTCCAAGTCCTATTTAAGTAACATAGAAAGAAATCTAAAACAGAACCCTTCTATTCATGTCATGGAAAAAATTGCGTTGGTTCTAAAAGTAGACTTGAAAACGCTGTTAAAAATTGCCGCTGATGTGGAAACAAGCCAACAGCTGGATCAAGAGTGGATGGATTTTATTTCTGATTTGAAGCAGTCAGGCATCGATAAGGAACGGATTCATGAATTTAAAATTTTGATTGAGTTTATGAAGTGGAACAATGAGAAAATTAAGTAGAATGAAGCCGTTATTCTGGTGGTGTCTACTAATTGTTTTCGTAGGAGCCATATTTCTTTTCACTGCACTTCAGACCTATACAGGCGAGCATACGAAAGAGCAAATCCAGCAGATAACAGGTATGAATGAACATAATGCCTATATTACTAATGCGATTATTCGCAAATCTGCCCATGTCCTTATGTTTGGCTTGCTCAGTATCTTTTTCTATATCGTGATTCGAAGGCAATCGATTTGGTTCGCTTGGGTTTGCACGACTTTGGTGGGCGTAGTAGATGAATGGCATCAGTCATACGTACCGGGAAGGTCTGCATTAGTCCAGGATGTGCTGCTGGATTCGCTAGCAGCGCTGATATTTCTTAGAATTATCGTTTATATAAGAAGACGATGATTAAACTCAAAATAGCCCCTTTTTGGGGCTTTATTGTTCTTTATATGAAACGAATTTGTTCGTTGGAAGAAATTCTGATATAATAACATCAAAAGCAACATAACTTCATTATAAGGGAAGATCCGAAATGATTGGAAAACGTGTTCAACAATTGAGGAAAGAGAAGGGTCTGTCTCTGACAGAGCTGGCGGAACGTGCAGGGGTTGCTAAATCATATATTAGCAGCTTGGAGCGGGACATTCAGAAGAATCCTTCGATTCAGTTTCTTGAGAAAATTGCAGCTGTCCTGAAAGTACCTGTCGACAGACTAATTGATGACCAAGAAGAGATGGCTACTAATGACCGTGAGCTCGATCCGGAATGGTATGAGATCATTAAAGAAGCCATGACTTCTGGTGTTGACAAGCAGCAGTTTCGAGAGTTTCTGGATTTCAATAAATGGAGAATGAAGCGTCCAAACGATGAATAGTACTAGGAAGATTGTTTAATGAATCCCTTTGTGGACATGAAGCGATCGTTTTCAGTTGAAAGTGAAATTGTCGTAGGTTGGAATGGGCTTCTTAGGAATGCGCGGATATCTTCCATCGTAAGACCCATCTTACGCGCGCTCATAATAAGATTGACCCACTCCATATCAAATTCTTCGGTATCCACCTGGTTTATCCGATTCACAAACGACCCCTCCAAATCATCTATCGCGATACAATATGTATCTGTTGACTTATTATCGCACGTTTTTTCTGTGAAATCAATCCCGAAAACATTAAAATTATACAAATTGTATCGCCGATTAAGTGTATCCCCTCGACAAAAAACACGTAAATAATTAGATATAGACTCAAAACCTAGATGAGGGTAGGGAAACCTAACGTGAAGAATGATCGCATAAATCGCAGGACGTTTCTCAAAAAAAGTCTGTTTGCGGTTGAATCCTTAGCCATATTAACGGGAGTTAGTGGATTATATGGCATCTTCGGAGAGCGGTTTTGGATTCAGTCGACAACGGTTCGTCTTTCGTACCGTCGTTATCCTGCCTCATTTGAGGGTGTGCGTATTGTCCAATTCAGTGATACGCATATCGGCAAGTATTATAGTCTGGAACAGATGAACAAAGTGGTTGATCTGCTGCAGCGGCAAGAGCCTGACATCATCTGTTTTACAGGAGATTTATTTGATTCCAAATTCGGTGAAGTGAGTGATGAGGTGATTCCGATCCTATCGCGGCTCCGAGCAGGAATGGGTAAATTCGCTGTGCTCGGCAATCATGATATGCGAATGGATTCCGATCGAGTAAGGGATGTACTAGAGCGATCTGGCTTTACCGTCTTAGTCAACGAAAGCCGATCTATTGAACGTGGGAATGGACGCCTACAGGTCGTCGGTATAGATGAAATGCTCCACGGTAAACCAGATTTGCCATTAGCCTTGAAAGGTGTAAAGCGGGATGATTTCGTGCTGCTGCTTGCGCATGAGCCTGATTTCGCAGATACGTCGTTGGCCAGCCAGGTCGATTTGCAGCTCTCTGGTCATAGCCATGGCGGGCAAATTAGGATTCCACTATATGGGAGTATATTCACGCCGGAGCTAGGACAAAAGTACCCTATTGGTTTGCATGCATTCGAAGGAAGTGAGTTTCATGTCTACACGAACCGTGGAATAGGTACGACTTTGTTCCCGATTCGGTTCAATTGTCGACCTGAAATTACAGTTTTTGTCCTAGAAAAGAAGCTGCCATAAGCACATAAAAACTCCGTTAGCCGAAGCTAACGGAGTATGTATTCGTCAGTAGCAAAACCACTTTTTCCAAATATCAAACGAATCTAAGCAATCAATATCATCAATATCATCCCATTTGATATCGTCCCAGTCTTTGTCGTCCCAGTGATTGTTATTGTTGTTATTATGGTTGTTATTGTTATTGTTATTGTTGTTATTGTTATTGTTATTGTTATTGTTGTTATTGTTGTTATTGTTGTTATTGTTGTTATTGTTGTTATTGTTGTTGTTGTTGTTGTTGTTGTTGTTGTTGTTGTTGTTGTGATTATTATTATTGTTGTTGTTGTTGTTGTTATTACTATTCCCATTATTAACTGTAAAAATTGAAATAAACGTAGAAAGAAAGCTGTTTTTCTGCGAACTTCCTGATCTATTACCTGAGGCTGAAGCATATGCAGGGAAGATGATTGCACTAAAGAGTAAAATCAGACAAGATAGTCGAACGATTTTTAACACTGAACATAACCTCCCTTCCGAAGAGTTATTGCATGCTATCGTTCTTTATTAAGAATTATACAGCAAAAATTAGGTTTTGAGAACTATAAAAGGCATAGATCATTTTTTTAATTTATGATACAATATGTAACATAATACAGGTAGGGGGAATGATAGAGTAAGAATAAGAGTATTCTAGCTGCAATAAGATACAATTTGTAACATACAAACGAAACTGATTAAAATCATGCGAGGTGCAACTCATGCAGGTTGTTCAACCTATTAGAGAACAAGAGAAAATTGAACAGATACAGGCCGTTTTGAAAGAGCAATCGATTCGAGACTGGCTTCTTTTCACCATTGGGATTAATTCGGGACTCCATCTAAGCGATCTATTGTATTTGAAAGTGAGTGATGTGAAGGATCGAAGTGTAGTCAGCATTAAGGAGGAAAAAACAGGTAAAGCAAAGACGTTTCAACTTTCTCCACAGCTTAAAACTTATATAGAAGAATATATCCAATATATGGATAGTGATGCTTATTTATTTCCATCCCAACGAACGGGCAATCCGATCAAAAGAATCCGGGTTTACCGTATTTTAAATGAAGCAGCCAAGCAAGTTGGGTTAAACGACATAGGTACACACACACTTCGAAAAACATACGGCTATCATTATTACCTAAGAACGAAAAATGTTTCGGTCCTCAGAGATTTATTCAATCAATCGGCTCCATCAGTGACTTTAAAGTATATTGGCGTGAAGGAATAGAGGATCAATTTAAGTTGATGTTTGGTGAAAGTAGTGGCTCGAGGTAGATACATAACGAATCATGACTATTAGTGTTATTGTAATTCTTTTTAAAGTTAATAGCTGAGCGTTGGGAGTGGAGTTTCTTATGAAACAAGAAGAAAAGATTTCAGTAGAAATTCATCATGTTCTTCAGCAGTTAGGGATCGACCAGCAGAAGTTTCAGAATCAAGTTATGATGTCTTCCTCACAATCTACTCCAAGGAACGCTCAGCTCTTACAAAAGCGATGAATCGTTTTGCTTCCTCTGGGGTCAGTATTCGACCATCCACGGTTAATGAAAACTTTTTCAAAATGCTCTCATCCGTTAAATCGAGATGCTCTACGAACTCTCTAACATCATGATCTAGAACCGTTTGTGGCTGGTCAGTCCGGCCAAGTAAATAATCAACGGTAACATTAAAAAAATTGGCGATCTTATTAATCGTTTCGTAGTCCGGCTCACGTCGATTTGTTTCGTAATGAGAAAGAGCGGCTCTAGAGATTCCAATTTTAGTAGATAGTTCTTCTTGAGTTAATCCTCTTTTTTCGCGTAAAAGGGCAATGCGATCTCCATATTTCAGCGTGATCATTCCTCACTGTTTAATTATTCTTTAACATTATTACCATTGTTTTTCCCGCTATATACCAGAGAACTATTATAACAAAGCAAAGATTCATTGACTAGATACAAGATGTAACAAAAAGGAGGGATGAGGCAAATGGCGTTGGAGAAAAAAAGTAAATTATCATTAGTCGTACCACTGGATGGAAAGTTGAATATTATTCGAATTCGCAATCAACTCATTAATAGCAAATATGCACTAATCGAAATTATAGCACTTGAAAAGTCCCAATTCACATTTGCTAGTCCCCTATGTTTGCCAACCAGCCATCAAGTCACCTACGGTTTTGAATTTACGATTTTCGGTCAATCATTTCAAGTTAATGGCAGCATAGAACTAGAAAGTAATAACGATAATGAATACATCTATAAAGCAGTTATTCAATCTGAAGATCATGTTGATTCCGAAATGCTCTATGCCATCAATCAACTTGCGGTCACACAGAATACGGAATACGTTAAGCTTTCTAAAAGCTACACGCCAGAACCTTCTTCAGCTGTAAATACAGTTGATTTGATATGTTGAGGGAGAAATAAAGCCGCTCTGCATGTGCTAAACCGTTTGTTGCTCTCATAAGGTTAGTATAAAAACCAATGAATGTCGAATTAAAATGTGCGAATACATAATTTCTGTATACATACACGAGAAAATGAATTCAACCCCTTGCAATGTTACAAAACGTATCTTATAATCAATATATATACAGAATGTAACAACAAACGACATTTTGAGCACTCAAAGGGGAGGAATATCATGAATTCGGATATAGTATATTGTATTCAATGCAGTTCGATTATAGGTAGAGGTAATTCAGATCAGATATTTAAGACGGGTTTCTATCATACAACAATTCCACTTTGTCTCTGCAAAACGTGCGTTTCCACGGAGGAGAACAGGTTAAGTATAGAAATTATAAGCAATTCCCATAAGTGCTATTCCGATTTTGCATTGCCCTTGTCTATCTAGTGAAAGGGTGGT
>NZ_WHOA01000033.1 GCF_013141715.1 Paenibacillus phytorum
AATGTAGACTCTGGTGTTGCTGGCGCTGGCAATACAGTTACACTGATACTCGTTGTCAATGCTACGTTGTTCGGATTTACCACACCTGCAGGCAGAGTTACAGTTCCACTTACGGTGAATGTCTGCTGCGTCCGTACAGACGGATCATAGCTTGAAGCGTCAACATTCCACGTAACTTCAGCGTTCTTGCTTCCCGTATCGGTAACGAGCTCTGTCGTTGCAGGTAATCCAAGGGCTGCTACTGTCTTCGCCGTACCGCTCGCCACCCCTGTGATGGCTGCCGGTGCTGTAATGCTTTGCAACGTCAGTTCTTGCCCCGCATTCATCAATTGCGTTACTTGATCCTGAGACAACATACCGTTAAATACGCGAACATCGTCCAGCAGTCCATTGTAAGCTTCTCCGCCGGATTCATTGGCTCCCAACACGATTTTATTCGTTACAATCGGAAGCGATCCGAGATTCGTTGCGTTGCTTGCTACTAAGTTACCATCGACATAGACCTTTAGCCCGAGTGCATGATCATAGGAGGCCACATAATGATGCCATTTATTATCACCATAGGTCCATGGAAACGACAGCGATTGATTACTAGATGAACCATTGGGCCAATAGGCCACGCGAGCTTGACCCCCGCCTGTCAACTGTAGGGCCGTGAAACGCTTATCTTGACGGAAAAGGTTCACGTAGCCAGTTGAAGTCTGAGAAGTCTTGAACCACAACGACACGGACTCGTCACCCGTTTGATTCAAAGTTGCCGAAGGGTTGATCTCAGCCCTTGAGCCGCCGCTGAAAGCAAGCGCTCCGCTGATCTTGCCCGAATCGGTCCAAGTTGGGTTGTTAACCAGAGTTCCGGTATTGCCTTTGCCTGAAGAATCGCCGACGGTTGTACCAGAGCCTTCATCGAACTTCCATAGGGCTACTAGTTCGGCAGGCTTAGCAGATACGCTAATGCTTGTTGTCAAAGGTACGCTGTTCGGGTTAAGGACTCCAGTAGGCAGGGTTACGGTTCCTGGTACCGTGAAGGTTTGCACCGTCTGGATCGTTGGATCGTAGTTAATACTGCTTAAATCCCAAATTACACTGGAATCCACATTTCCTGAATCGGTTACAAGCGATACTTTATCGGGCAATCCAAGAGCTGCCGCTGTCTTCGCCGTTCCGCTGGCCACTGTTTTTTGTGCAGGCGCTGTGATGCTCGTGAGATTCTTGGGCGGCAGCTGCATCGATGATTCCACAGTTACACCGATCTCCGCGGCGCTTGCCCACCCATTGACGCCCACTGTTGCTTCGAGCTTGACATAGGATGCATTTGTTGAAGCAAACGTTGCGATTTTCTGAGTACTGTCGTTTGCCCAATTTCCATTTGCAACCTTAGTAAAGGATACTCCGTCCGTACTTGCATATACGTTGTAACTTGTAATAATTCCGTTGTCGCCTGATTGCCTTGGCAAATACAAAATAGAATTGATTTTAAAAGTTCCTCCCAAGTTTAAGGTAATGGACTGAGGGAGAACATCGGCTTTACTCCACTTTGTATGCCAAATCGTTGATGGGTTTCCGTCAATCGCATTGGAGGCAATATCTTTACCCGCTTCCTCGCTTGTCGCCGTTGCCGTCATTTGTGATGAAGGGATCTTATTAACAGTTACGCTAACGCTTGTTGTCAATGGCACGTTGTTCGGGTTTCTGACTCCACTAGGCAGGGTTACGGTTCCTGGTACAGTGAAGGTTTGCACCGTCTTGATCGTTGGATCGTAGTTAATGCCGCTTAAATCCCATATCACACTAGCATCCATATTTCCTATATTGGTTACAAGCGATACTTTACCGGGCAATCCAAGAGCTGCTGCTGTCTTTGCCGTTCCGATTTCCACTCCTGTGATGTCTGCCGGCGTGATGCTCATGAGATACTCCGGGCTTTGTGCCGTCTCGTCATACACAAGCGCAGGCTTGGAGTAATCTTTTGCCCATTCTGTAGCTGTACTGCTCATTACGAAGTCCATCGTACCGCCAGAAGTCATTTGGTCGTAAGTAATGACTGGAATATTGTGAGCAGAGCCATTGAGTTTGGCAGAGCTAATATAAAAGTTATTGCCGTCATTATTAGGCGCTGTTATTACAAATTTAGTGCCAGTTTTCGGATTGTTAATGGTAACTTTGTCAAAGATTGGACTGCCGATCATATATTCGCCAGATGCAGGATTCACCGGATAGAAGCCCATTGCCGAGAATACATACCACGAAGACATTTGACCGCAGTCGTCATTGCCCAGCATTCCTGAAGTGTCATTGAAATAGCTGTCGACCAATGTTTTTCTTGCGTATTTCTGCGTAAGGTCCGGACGGCCGCTGAAATCGAACATGTAAGCGTAATGGTGAGTCGGTTCATTTTGGTGCTCAATCCATTCGGCATCACCAACACCGTATGCTTTCAACAACTCCGTATTATAAAAATTTGCACCTTTATACTTGGTCATTAAATCCAGAAGACCCTGTGGGTCATGCGGCGCGAACCACGTATTCTTTTTACTGTTAGCCTCGGCGTACCCTTCCCCTGCAGTGGTCCAGTTGCCATTTGCATCTCGTCCCATCGCAAAGCCTGTACTTGGATTTATTATGTTCTTATAGTTCTGACTACGGTTCAGGAAGAATTTGTAATCTTCCATTTTCCCTGCAGCCTTTGCAACCTGAGCAACAGCCCAATCGTCATATGCGCCTTCAATCGTATTGGATACATTTTCAGCCACATAGCCATTCGGTATATATCCCAATACCTTGTATGCGCTTAATCCCTCACGTCCTGCATAAGGAATATTCTCTTGTCTATTTTCCCACTTGTAGATAGTGCCATCGCCCGTTTGAGGCACCATAGCATCCTTATAAACAGCCTGATATGCCAAATCAAGATTAAAACCCCGGAATCCCTTGTTAACGGCTTCCGCAACAAGCGAATCCGCATGCGTACCTATCATGATGTTGGTATAGTTCGGATTCGGCCATTTAGGCATGTATCCACCTTCCTTGTAGTTCTGGAGCAAGGATTGAACCATATCATCAATTCTTTCAGGTGCAACAAGCGTCAAGAAGCTGTTTTGGGCTCTGAACGTATCCCAGATCGAGAAGTCTGTGTATGACTTGCCATCGTGTATTTGATCATCAAAAGGGCTGTAGTATTTGTTGGTTCCACCCACATTTTCGTAGAACATTCTTGGATACATCAGCGAATGGAACATTGACGTGTAGAAAATGTACTTTTCGTCTTGAGTCGCTCCTTCAATTTGAATCGTATTGAGCTTCTTGTTCCAAGTATTTTTCAATTCTTCTTTCACAGTATCGAAAGACTTCGTTCCAATTTCCTGTTCAATGTTCTTCCTTGCCTGATCAACACTGATGAAGGAGGTCCCTATTCTGACCTCAATTACTTCGTTTGCTGTTGTATTGAACGTTACATATCCGCCGGATTTTTGCCCTTCAACGGTACTCCCGTCCGCTGTTGGGACATAATTATTATAGGTTCCCTTAACACTAAATGGTTTGGAGAACTGAACAACGAAGTAGCCTTTCAAGTTCTTTGGCGGTTTATTGTTCAAGTGAGCGCTCATATTATCGTTATTCCAGCCATAGATCTCTTTGTTGTTCGCATCTATGGTTACACTGCCGTTTGCCCTGTTACGAGCAGACTCGACCAGAATACTGGACTTGTCGTTCGCCGGAAACGTATATCTATAGATGGCGCTGCGCTCAGTGGCTGTCATTTCTGCTGTGATGGGCTTGCCCACATTGGAACCCATTTTTGCTTGATAATAGTAAGGCGTTGATACTTCTTCTTTGTTTTCCTGCTTTGAGCTGTCATTATTCTTATAGTCAAAGGTCAGCGCGCGACCGCTTTCACTCGGATTAATATCCCCGATTTGCGGCATTACGTTTACATATCCGTAATCCCCCATCCAGATTGCGGGCTGATGTGTAGCGAAAAATCCTTTAAACTGTTTATCGGAGTATAAATAAGATTCGCCCCCGATTCCATTTTGCCTTGTTTGCGGCGTGAAATTTGTCATGCCGAACGGCGAGGTGACAAATGGTGACAAGCCTGCATATTCACTGTCACCCTTAAAGTTATTAGTACCGATCAACGGATTTGCATATTGCACCAAATCCTGCAATTCGGCAGGTTCTGTTGTCGACTGGACCGGTTCTTCCGCCTGAACGGATATTGGCATTGACGATATCATAAGCATAACCATGAGCATGAAACTAAGATACCTTTTCATCGATAAACCTCCTTAAAAAATGAAATCTCTTAAATATGATGCTTGCTAACGCCGAAAGGTCATGACTCGTTTTATTCCCCATTGCCCCCCCTGATAAAGTAATGAAAACGCTTTACATTTATCATATTAAGGGATCAAGACAATGGATATAACGAGGTGAATCTATCATTTATTCCGATTTTCATACCTATCGAAAACGATTTAAGTATGCCTTCTACGATATTCAACCGGAGACATGCCCGTATTTTTCTGAAACCACTCGCTGAAATAACGAGAGTTAGTATAACCAAGCACATCTCCAATCTGATAAATTTTCATGTTGCTTTCCACAATCAAGCTGCAAGCTTTATTTATACGAATCCGTGTTAAGTAATCGCTGAAGGACTGGCCAGTCTCCTGACGGAATAATCTGCTCAGATAGTTGGGCGTGATAAATAGTTCATTAGCAATATCAGCCAAATGGATCTCTTCGGCAAAATGCGCGTGAATATAATTCAGCGCCTTTTTAATTAGATAGGAACCCGGCTCTTCAGATGGCTCTGTACTACTTGATTGTTTAAATTGATGGACTCCGTCCGAAGTACAGAGAGCCTTAGCTTTTAATATCGCATTCTCAATATCTACCAATTCCGAGGGCTTGAGCAGATAATCGACTGCTCCTAAGCGCAGGGCTTCCTGCGCGAATTTGAAATCACTGTAACCGCTTAAAAATATTGCCTTAATACGGGACAAATCGTCCGCCGCATTCTCGCTTGCGCTGTCGCGAAGCCTGGCAAGCATTTCAAGTCCTGTCATATTGGGCATGCGGATATCGGAAAGAATAATATCCACCGGGTCTTCTTTCAGATAGGCAAACGCATCGGCTCCATCATGAAAAACTTTAACGAGAACGATCCCGAGCTTTTTTCATTCGATATGTTCGCTTAACCCCTCCCGAATCCAGGCTTCGTCGTCTATAATTACCGCCCTGCATTCCGCACTAGTCATTATGCTTACCTCACATTCATCTTGTAGTCAGCTGCAAGAAGCTCCGCGGTTCGACGAAAACGTTCATACTTTATTTTCTCTAAAAAATAAAAAAAAGACCTCTGAAAGTCATAATTAGTAGCTTTCTCGTTCGCCTCTTTAGCGGGCATTCCAAATATACCAAAAGTACAATAAACCATCCACCTGAAAAGAATCTGTCACCACAGAAGGCGTATTGTTAAAACAGTCGCTATACAGTACTTATCGTCCAGGTACTGTATAGCGACTATGAGATTCTTTCTACCTTCAATAAAAGTTGTTTTATTGCAAGATCGCTTTGGCTACAATGGCAAGGTCTACAATGTCAACTTTGCCATCATGGTTGACATCCGCTTTCTCATTCCAGCCCGCTTGACCTAGTTGTTTGCCGAAAGCAACTGCAACGGAAGCCAAGTCACCAATTGAGACACCGCCTCCATTGATATCTGCGGTTATTTTCTTGCTTTCGAACACCTGAACTGCCGCTTCCAATGCGACTTTCGCGCTATCCACCTGCTGTTGGGTAGCAGTGGAATTATTTACTGCCGCCTTGGCTGCATCGATAGCCGACTGCAATTGCGCTTTGGAGCCCATCGCATACAGTCCATCTCCATTGCCTTCCACTGCTGCAGCGTACTTCGCCTGAGCGCTTGTGATCGCCATGTTCAAGAGCGACTTATCTACAGGTATAGTAGGTACAGTAATTTGTATCTCACGGGAAGCTCCGCTGACCTGCAGCTCATTCCCCTGTGCATTGGCAATCACAACATGATCAACAGAAATTGTCGTGCTGGTTGCCTGGGTTACAGATTTGGCCTTAAATTGGATTACGAGCAAATCGCCTTGTGCAAGCACATTCGCGCCCGCGCTGGCAACCACAATTCGGAGTTGTCCCGGTTCCGTCTCCTTTTGATCGATGACTTGGAACCCGTCTTTCAGGGATGTCACCGAATCGAATTGCACA
>NZ_WHOA01000034.1 GCF_013141715.1 Paenibacillus phytorum
AATGTAGTCTTTTTTATATTGTAAAGTAATGTATATCATACTATTTATATTTACAGTGCTGGATATTCAGACTTTAACTGCTCTACTGAATCGTACTTCCCTGTTTCAAACGTTATCTTTGCGACTGATTTTTCAGTCTTATTTTTAACAATATGTCCATAAAACTTTCCATTCTTTTCGAAAATAAACATTGTTTTGTCAGGTTCTTTAAGCAATGGGTATTTTTTAATCACTTCATACACCTCCGATTGAGCATGTCATAAATTTTAAACAAAAAACCTCCTTTATACAAGAGGAGGTTTAGAAGCATTGAAATCTACTGAACTTGAGAAAGCGATGAAATCTTAATAAATTAGATCCGTTAATATTAAACCCCGAACTTCGACAAGTCGCTTATTCGAATTTTCTCCTATTTACTATTAGGGAAACCTCCCGTTAGGTGAGCAAAGGCTGCCGATTATTCCGGCATCCTATTAAGGTAAGTTTATTGAACAAATGTTCTTCGTTAGCGTAACTCCGATTCCCATCGATCTATCCTGATATGATGATGAGGAATCCCTTACTTTGAATTAGCGTCTAGAAATTGAAGAATCGCATCATTTACTAATGAAGGGTTTTCCCTTAACATATGAGGTCTATGGCTGCCGTTCGAGACAATAAGATAATTTGATCCTTTAACAAGGGAACTCAAGTGTCTGATTTTTTCCTCGCCGACAAATTGGTCATATTCACCAGTGATAAATAACGCCGGGCATTTAATACTGCTGAGTTGTTCCTCTGATAGTTGCGGGTATAGACGCCAATCTCGTGCTGATTGTCTCATATGTTCTTGCCAATTACCTTTATGTGCTTCCATGTGCCTTTCAATCATTTGATTAATCGTATCCTGCTTCCCATTTTCAACAAGCCATTCTGGTTCAAATTCTTCAACACCAGTTGGATCACAAAAACCGCTTGAACCAATAGTAGTAAGAGTAGCTACTCTATCGGAGTTATTAACGGCAACATATAGACCGACATTTGCTCCCAAGCTGTAACCAATCAAATGGGCTTTTGAGATATCCATATTATCCATAAATTCCACAATATCATCAGCAATTGTAGGCGTAGACCATTCAAGACTTTCGCATTTTGTCCTGCCATGTCCTCGGAAGTCAGGAAAAAAACAGGTGTATTTCTTTTGGAAATCTAGCATTTGACTCGCGAAAGCCAAGATGCCCCGGGAATACCCGCTATGCAGAAAGATTACAATCTCTCCAAAGCCCATTTTTTCGTAGAACATCTCCAAGTCCCTAGCCTGTAGGTATGGCATCGTTTCCCCCCTCCCTCATGAGTGTTGAGTTTCTATAAAATTCAATATGGTATCGTTGACAAACACAGGATTTTCTCCACTCATATGAGGTCTATGACTGGAACCTGGCACTATCACATAACGAGAGTTATGGATCAGAGCAGCTGCACGCTTTAGATCATCCTCAGGTGCGAGCTCGTCATATTGCCCACCAATAAAGAGAGTGGGACAGGCGATGCTGCTTAGTTCTTCGTCATTTAGCCGCGGATAGGTCCGCCAATCTTTAACCTTTTGCCGCAAGAATTCCTGCCAGTTACCTTGATGCGCGTCCATATGCCTTTCTATCATGGAATTGATAAAATCATTGCGACCGTTTTGTAAAAGCCACTCCGGTTCAAACTCTTCCGATCCTTTGGATGCGACAAAACCACATTGACCTATTGACGTCAATGATGCAATTCTGTGAGGATGACTGACAGCACAATGGAGCGCAACTCCTCCTCCCATACCATATCCAATAACATGTGCCTTGGAAATATGTAGTTGATCCATAAATTCTATAATGTCTTCAACATGCTAAGCAATTGTTTTCCTAACCCCTTTCAAATTCCAATTCGCTTTTAATGGATGTAATTTTATAACACTGATTTTGAGTAAAATACATAGTGTAGTCTCCTTGGTTTGTTTTTGGGACCCGTCATCAACTTACCAATGAGTCTTTTATATCCTCCTCAGACCCGATATTTATCCAAATAGGAATGTTGCCCGTTACTTCAGCAGACAAAGGCAGCCGATCGTGTTCGGCTGCCTTCATGTCGTGATTTCACTAACGTTTCTCTTTAGTTTAATGTTCTCTTTTTGTATTTATTGAAATACCAATCTTCAATTAAATTGTATGTGTCCTCAATTTTCTTGTTAAAACTGTATATAAATTCTTCCTTAATGTTCCTTCCGTTAAATCCGTACTCATCGTAACAATCAATAAAAATATCTCTTACATTCTCTAATTTATTGTCGTACAAGCATCGAATAAGCTTCTGCGTCACATTATCGTGTTCATTTTCTGGAGCTCCTCCTCGGATTAAGCCAAGAGGATCAAATTTATTAACAATTATTCTTAGCACCAGGAAATCCTTCATATATTCTTCGGATAATTTCTTTTTTAAGTCCTTGTCTATTTTCCATCAACCTCCGATTGATTGATCTAAGTGTCCCGTTAGCGTAAT
>NZ_WHOA01000035.1 GCF_013141715.1 Paenibacillus phytorum
AATTATTTGAATAAACCTCTGGTGGAAGAATTGGATCTGTACGTGTTTGAAAAGAAAGGTCCGGAATGGAAAATTACGGATAAAACTTGGGAAAACACGCGGGACCAGCTCATCTACTCGCGTGTAAATGGCGGCTTCCCCTACATTGTTGTGGAAGATGGCGATTACCAGCGCAGTGGCGAATTGTATTTGAAGCACGCTTTCGAAGGGGTCGAACTTGATCTCAAGTATGTCGAGCGAACGCTCCCCTACATTTACAAACTCTGGGGCAAATCTATTCATATGCACACCATCGTCGAAGATAAGCCGGTTTTGTTCACCTATGACGGTAAAAAGCATCATCGCCGTTTTCTCTAATATAGGAAAGTTCTATACAATAGCTGGCGTCGGTACTCAACTGATGTCAGCTTTTTAGTTCTTCGGTGTAAAAAATAACCGGTCGAGAGAGCATCTCGCCGGTTTATTGTTTCCAATTATTCTAAACTGAACAGCCTGTTCATGGGCACTTGCAAATCTTTAAATGCGATGGATTGGATCGTTTCCTGCTCCGCATACAGATGACGTACCTGGTAACTGCCATCCTGAAGCGAATACACGTGAACCGTTCGGTTTCCTGGATCGACAATCCAATACTCCTGTACCCCATACTTCTGATATAGATTGAACTTCTCATTAAAGTCCTTCAATGCGGTGGATGGGGACAGCACTTCAATGATTATCGTTGGAGCACCCTTACAGCCATTTTTTGAGATCTGATCCTTCGAGCAAACAACCGAGAGGTCTGGCTGTATGACATGATCGGGCGACTCATACTCTTCACTTTCGCTAAAAAATACATCAAATGGAGCCACGAACACAAAGCAACTCCGATTCTGAAAGAATGTCCGCAGGGCGAAATGAAGCTCTCCTACAATAAATTGATGCAATGAGGTCGGAGCTGGCGACATATTATAGGCTTTGCCATCAATTAACTCCCATGTTCCGTCCCATGTTAGCCAATCTTGATAGGTGTGGATTTTCTTCTCATCCGGATTTGACACGATGTTCAACCTCCTTCTGATTTTGCTATTACATTTTTTAATTGTACCATGTTCAAGCAAGTCGTTGCTAACTTTCACTCGTTTATTAAGAACAGTATTACCCAAATAATAGCAGTTGTTTCATGTCTCCCACAATATTCTTATTGGGGGTTCAACAATGACATCTTCGGATATAAAAGCATTGGAATATGCGATTGATGAAATTACGGAGATCGCTACTGGATTTGGGCTTGATATCTACTCCATGAGATACGAAATTTGTCTCTCCGAAATCATTTACACCTTCGGCGCGTACGGAATGCCTCCCCGCTTCAGTCATTTGAGCTTCGGCAAGACATTCAATAAATGATAATGTAGTACGATTTGGGGCCAAGCAAAATCCAATATCTGCCCGTTAGCGCAAGTTGCCGATGGAGTCGGCAGGAACCTCGACTACTTTTGTTGTTTATAATAAGTTGTGCAATGTTCACATTCTCAGTTCGATCCAAAGGAAAAAACAATTACTACAAATAAACGTGGTACCATCGTGGCATTATTGATAGAATAATAATAACTATTGTAATTATTTGTAAGGGGTGAGTGCATGACAACGCAGTTCTCTGCTGGCGGATCAGCTATAGGTTATCTCTATCAATCTAGATATGCTCTATACTTATTGCTCCAAAGAATTGATTCCAGTATTTCTATCGAGAGGCTCGATGACGTGGCTTTTGAAGATGGGTTTACACCCTACGAACTTCTACAACTTAAGCATCATTTGAACTCCAACGCTTCCTTAACAAATGCTTGTGTAGATTTGTGGAAGACTATCCGGGTGTGGAGCGAAGCCATGAGGTCAGGCACTTCTGTAGGTCGGTTGACTTTGATTACAACATCTACAGTTTCTCAAGATACTATCGGCTACTATCTTAAGGATAATATGGACAGACACGCAACAAAAGCTAAGTCCTTAATGCTACAGGTGATTTCTACTTCTACAAATGAAACAAACAAAGCAGCATACCAAGCGTTCTCATCACTCACACCAGAGCAACAGTCTTCACTAGTGGAAAATCTCTACGTCCTTGATCAATCACCAGATATTGTAATGGTAGAAGAAAAAATCAAGGGATTACTTGCACTTTCGGTTAGGAGAAATTTACTAGATGCGTTATATGAACGACTTGAGGGTTGGTGGTTTGGTCAAGTTGTGACACATTTGAAAGCTCAATCTATTGGAACCATCTCGGGCGCAACACTCTCCGAAAAAATACACGACATTGCGGATCATTTAAGACCAGATATGCTTCCCATTGATTATCAACATGAACTTCCCAGCGAAACTCAATCATACGACGGGAGACAATTTGTCCACCAGTTATTA
>NZ_WHOA01000036.1 GCF_013141715.1 Paenibacillus phytorum
AATTCCCTACGGTTTCATTTACTTTTAGTCAGTCGCTACTTTTCCATTGTTATCCTCATTGTCTTCATTTTTATGCGATTCATCTAGTATGTAACCATGACGTTCATGAGCAGAAAGATCTTCATAGATAGTAATAGGATTTCCATCAGTTTCTTTTTCAATTTTGTCATTAGGCATTAAACTCATCTCCTTTTGGTTAATACAAAGCTTATCATTTACATCAATTAGGATATTTATTCCATTTGTGGAAATCGTAATGATACTGGAGAGTTATAGCCAATGCCTTAGAACAAGTTTTACGACTTAAAGAAGATGGATATATTGGTACCCCCCCTGTTAAATTGTCAAGCACTGATTTCAGTTTTGAGTCTAAAATTATGATTTATTTTCAAGAAAGAGAGATAATAACAGGTGAGGAAGTTAAAGATTTTTCACTGACCTGCTAAATTTCAGTTGATGATAGTTCCCAACTTTCTTTACATGGGAATTTTTGATGGTTCCAGACTTTGTATTTTTCGTGTTTATCACGTGTCGAGGCAAACCCAGTAAAATCAACAAATTTAGTTCAGAGATTTTTATCACCCAACAGCTTTACGGCTACAATGTTCCTAAGGAAAAGATTTTCCTTTTTCACGCTCGTGTGGACGGTCCTCCCGAGAACGAAGTCTTCTTTGATTGGCCAGAAACAGATGGCGAGATGAAATAAGGTTGTTTAATCTGAAATAAAGTTATTTAACGTGAAATAGAGTGGTTTAATGAAATTTACAGTTGTAAACAAATGTGATTAGGATAAAAGCAGGGATATGAGGATAAGGGCAAAGACTGACGCGTCATGAAGGCAAGAAAAGGTTATTACCAGAGAAAGCTATAGCAAAACATTTGGGTTAAGTCACTCCTATATCAGCTTACTGGAAAAGGATTTGGAAGTTATGTATCGGGTTGAGTTATTGTGATATGGAGTTTTATATGTTTCAAGTTCGTTATTATTAATTTCCAGTAGGACTTAATGGGTAATCTCAACGTCGACAAAATAGGCAAGAAAGCATGTCATAACGAAAAACGCTAGCACAACAATAAGCAATAAAGATTAAACCCTCCCAATTCTAGCAAAGCTAGAGATAACTTATACTTGGGAGGGTTTTATTATGACATTGAAGGATTTATGGATGCTATATGAAGCTGACAAACGTATTCTGGGATTCAGCACGCATACAATGAAAGCATACTTTCTTCAACTAAAGATGTTGGTTCGTGAACTGGGTGATCTGGAGATTGAAGAAATTTCTTTAAACTTGCTAAAAGACTACTTCGCAAGGGTATCAGAGCGGTTAAAGCCTAGCAGCTTGGGCCATCGGATTCGATTTGTACGCTCCCTTTTTCGCTTTGCATTTGAAGAAGGACATATCACACGCAATCCTTCTCTCAAGCTGAGAGAGCCAAAGATGGACAAACGTATTCCAAAATTTCTAATTGAGGAGGATGTTATTCATCTTAAGATTACCTGTCGATCCCATCGTGAGCATGCTCTGTTGGAATTTCTATACTGCACGGGCTGCCGCGTTGGAGAAGTGCAGAAAATAAATATTGAAGACGTGAACTGGGAGAACTGTTCTGCAATTGTGAATGGTAAGGGTTCTAAACAAAGAGAGGTTTATTTTACTACCGAGTGTAAGGTTTGGTTAAAAAGATACCTAGAGAGCCGTGAAGATACCTGTAAAGCATTGTTTGTTACCGAAACGAATCCGACCCGTCGATTGACGATTCCAACAATACGTTGGTCTTTAAAAAAGCTAGCACAACGCGGGAAAATTAGTACCAATGTATACCCTCATCGATTTCGTCACACCTATGCCTGTCAATTGCTAGATAACGGTGCGCCGCTAGAATTTATTCAGGGTATGCTTGGGCATGAAAAAGCATCTACTACACAGATTTATGCGCAGCTGCGCGGAGAGCGTAGAAGAGAATTATATCGCCGATATTTTTAGAAAATTTCATTTGTTACTTCTCAAGTAATGGGCAGTTTAGCTCCAATATGTGTTAATACTAAGTTGGCTGTAAGGCTAATAAATTAATAAGGGTAGTGCTATAATTGTTGGTGGCAATTATCATCATGATAAAAATCGTTTTAGGAGAATTAATTGACTTATAACCAATAAAATGGGGGAACAACAATGAAAATTGATCCAAACAAGTTTGAGTTTGGAATCGAAAAAGAATATGCAATAGTTTATAAAGAACGTGACTTCATAAGTTACTTATTAGCATCACAACAGATCGTAAATAAAATAAAGTCTATGTCGGATATTCATGAAAATCTAGCAAGAAAAGTGGGGTATCTGTTTGCCAAAGGTTGGGAAATACATCCTGAATATACCAATGCCTTAATAGAAGTCGCATCTCCTCCTTACACCTTGGATAGTTTTGATGAAATAATAGAAGGTTTTCAAGTCTTTGAAGAAGTTGTACGTTATTTGTTAATTGACTTCAAAGATAAAAACAGAAATCTAAAAGGAGAGATTTTATTTACAGATAAATTTAGTTCTTCGACAGATACATTCATTAACTTGAAAAATGAAAAAATCACTGATATTAAACAAATTATACTTACGAATGAAGTTGTTACTTTTCTAGGAAGTAAAAATCTAATTCCCAATTCCTTTAAG
>NZ_WHOA01000006.1 GCF_013141715.1 Paenibacillus phytorum
AAAGGTTCTTATCCCGCTCCATTAGCCACTTTCTGCACAAATAGAAGCTCCCAAAGGCTCTTATTTCTCCAAGTAGCTAGCTTTCCCGCCATTTCAGCGACAAATAAGAGCCCCTAAAGGCTCTTATTCCGCACCTTTAGCCACTTTCCGCGCAAATAGAAGCTCCAAAAGACTCTTATTTCTCCCAGCAACTATCTCTCCCTTATGCGAAAAACGAATATAGGGCTGCCCTCAAGGTCAAATTTGAACCTTTTGGAACAGCCCCATTTCAAATCTGCATCTGTAAGCTACTACACTTTTTTACTTAGTAGTTCTTCCCGATACTCCTTAGGTCCTTTGCCGTAATATTTTTTAAAAGCGGTGCTAAAGTAACTCGAACTGGAATAGCCAACTAGCGTAGCAATATCCGTAAGCTTCAGCTCATTTTCTTCCAGCAGCACCGTGGCCTTACTTAGACGCAATTTAGTGACATAATCACTAAAAGTAATGCCCACGCTCGTCTTAAACAATCCGGACAAGTAGGTCTCGTTAAGATGAAACATGTCCGCAAGAGAAGCCAGCGTGAGCTCATAGGAAAAATTCTCATCCACATAATTGCGAATCGCTTCGATCATCTGCTGACCACTAGAGAACCTCGTTTTCCTCACTTCATTCATCACCAATTGGGCCATTTCATGAAGCTGCTCTAGCACTTGCTCCCTTGAGGAATAGTCTCTCACCGTCATCTGACAGTTCCATAGATAGCTTTGCAGAGATGCGTCACCGAGTTCGAACTTCTTGGCTATCGCATTAAACAGTAAAATAATCCGAAGCGTCAAAAAGGTAAATACAAACATCGGCGTGTCTCGATCAGCGGAGAAAATGGTATGCAGCTGCTTAGTAAATGCAGGCATATCCAGATTTTCAATGGTTTGCATCAGCTTTCTCTCTACTTCCGGCGAAAACGCATGTGTCATTGCCAGCATATTTCGGTTCGGCTCAGCCTTGTCTGATTGGATCGTGCCTTGGCTCCATGCCAGCATGCTCGATGCATAACCATCCTTCAACTGCCTCAGTCCGGTGATGGACTCGCCTATGCCGACTACACTCTCAACTCTCAGGTAGCTTTTGATATTCCGCTTGAGCTTACGCACGAAGTCATCCATGAAACGACCATGCTGCACAGGATCTTGAATAAGAATCAGAAAATGCATCATGGCAGGATGACTAATGGAATAAAAGGGATACACTTGCTCCCAATTTTCAGCAGACTCCCGGCAAAGCATCTGGAATGCCAGATAGAGTAAGTCTTTCCGCTCACTCCAATCGTCCAAACGTCCTTGTGGAATTCTCATCTCTACCGTCACAAACTGCGCATGTACATCATCTATGGTCAAAGAAGACAGCTGTAATTGCTGCATCCGTTCTTTCACGGTTGATACACTAAACCATTCATCCTTCACCAGCTGCCAAATTAATTGCTCCTGCATCAGCTGAAGCTGTTGGTGATTCTTCATTTCCTCTTGATCCTGTTCACGTATTCGATTGCGGTCATCTTCCAATTCTTTGGACAGTTTGGCAAGTAGTGCCGTTAATTCGCTGCGCACCACAGGCTTTAATAAATAATCTTTCACACCCAACTGAATGGCTGCCTTCATATATTCAAAATCCGAGTAGCCCGAAAGCACGATGATACGAAGATGGGGGAACTTCTCCTTACTAGCTTTGATGAACGCTATACCGTCCATTTGCGGCATTCGGACATCCGTAATCACAACATCGGGCAGCGGCTGCTCACTAAGAATCTGCATGGCCTCCAGACCATTAGCTGCTTCGAATTCAATTTGGAATCCGGCGGATTTCCAATCGATTTTGGCTTTAATACTGTTTCGTACACCGACTTCGTCATCAATCAGCATAATTCTGTACATCTATGTTGTCAGCTCCTTAACAGAGGAAGGTATAAGGTCAATTCCGTCCCTTCGCCCAACCCGGATTGTAAGCCTAAGTGAAATTGCTCCCCATAATTCAACCGACATCTCGATAAAACATTGCGAAGTCCGATACTTTGCCCCTCGCTGCTAAGAATAGCAACGGAATCACCTGTCTTAATCTCTGCCTGTAAATCTTGTACCAACTCGGAGGACATGCCAATTCCGTTATCTTTGACGCAGATCAGCAGTCTTTCGTCTTGTACCAGAGTCCGCAATGTAACCTGTGCGACGCCGGCCTTCTCCAGACTATACTTCACTGCATTTTCAACAAGGGGCTGAATAATGAACTTGGCAATCATGACATCATCTGCCGCGGGATCTTCCTCGATCACGACTTGCAATCGCTCTTCATGTCTCAAATGGAGAATGAACAAATAGTCCCGAATATAGCTCATTTCCTCAGCTACTCGGACCAGATCGCTGTTCATGTTCAGCGAATACCTCATCATTTTGCCTAATGCCTCGGTGGCGTCCATCACTAAGTCTTCCCGCTTCATGGCAGCGAGACCGCTAATAATTTCAAGCGTATTATTATAGAAATGCGGATTAATTTGCAGCAGCAGCGCCTTATATTCAGCATTCTTTCTACGTAAATTCGTTTCGAATTCGGTTTCGATCAAATATCTCAACCTATGCGTCATTTGCTCGAAAACCCCCGTCACATAGCCCACTTCACTATGCCCTTCCCGGACTTTCGGCATCACATGCAGAGCCTGATTAAATTCGCCGCGCTGCACATGCTTCATCGCTTTGCCCATCACACTGAGTGGCTTGGTAATACCTGCGGACAACCAGAAGGCCGTTAGCATAGCGAGAATAAGCAAAAGGGCGGTAACCAAAAGCATTGTTTGCCTGATATGAGTGATTTTCTCATACAATTCTCCTTCGGGAACGGTGCCTACAATGGTCCAATTTTGAGCAGGCAATTTGCGAAAAAAGAGCAGATTCGTACTCCCTTTATCCTCAATAGGGAAAATCCCGCTAGTCTCTTCCTCGAATCGTTTATCGATTTGCTCAAGACCACTCCTTAGAATGTCCCCATGCTCTGAAATATTTTGATCCAGCACACTATTGCCTTCACTCGTTAGCAAAATCACTTTCCCAGTCTTCCCGACCCGAATCTTCTCAATCGCATTTCGAAGCAAAGTTGTGGGGTAATTGACTTTAATAAACCCAACATTCTTTAACGATTGCAGCTGTACCAGTGGAAAAAGAAAACTGTTAATCGATCTTGCTCTCATGAATTCGTCCGATTGATCGATATCTTTATGCGCTGTCGTCCAGCGCTTGCCTTCTGTCATAAATGCCGTAAACCACTCGCTATTTTTATAGGTTCTATCTTGCGTCCACAAGCCTCCGGCATCCTCGGCAAAAGCGCTGATTGAAATGCCATTAGAGTTGTTAACTGCATATGAAGAAAAATACTCCCGCAATCTCTGCTTCGTAAGAACACGCTCCTGTATCGTATTATCCGGATTCAAATGAACGGTAAGCCATTCCTGCGTCGTTCGGCTGCTCACAACCTGATTGCCCGTATCTTCAACCTGAGTAAGCAAAGTCACGACATGCGAAGCAAATTGTTCGATGGTTTGAGCGGTTGAGGACTCAATCGACGCTTTAATCGTTTTCGTCGCTTCCTCACTAAGAATATAAGCGAGTGCGGCAAAAGGGAGGATTAGCAGAATAGAGAAAACAGCCATCAGACGGCTCCTCAATGAAAAAAACATGAAATCCCCCGTTTCTAATCCAGTCATCACACCATCTAATTATCATACACTTTAACCTTCTAGGGAAACAACGACAAAGAGACGATCATCGAAATGATTCGTCTCTATGATCTTCTCAACCCTACTTTTTCTGCTGAGCCTGCACATCCGCATAAGCCTTATCAATCGTCGTGATGGCTTCTGCAATGGATGCATCAATATTCCGTTTGCCGATGGTGACATCCTCAAACATTTTATTCACAGCATCAGACATTTGCGGGAAGATCGGCGTAATCGGACGCGGTCTGCCATACTTCTGATTTTGAATGACGAAAATGTTCTTCGGATACTCATTCAATTCCGGGAAAGTCTTCGCTGAAGAGTAACGGGATGGAATATCTTTGGTCATACCAGCATACGTCTTTTGTCCTTCCTCACCAGTTACCCAGTTAACGAACTTCCAAGCTTCATCCGGATGCTTGCTCTTCGATGAAATGCCCAGCGCCCAGCTGCCATTCGCTACTGCTTGTACAGTTCCCTTAGGCAGAGGAGCAATGTCATAGTCTTCGCCCAGCTTGAAATTCGGGAATTTCTCTTTCAGATTCGCCAGAGACCAGGAGCCATCAATCGTAATGCCCAATTTACCGTTCGGGAATGGATCCGGCGGATACTCCAGAGCAGATACTTTATCTTTGTTATACAGATCTGAGAAGAATTGAACGGCTTTCTTGGTTTGCGGTGAATCCAAAAAGCCTTTCGACGTTTTACCGTCAGGACTCATAATTTCCCCGCCAAGCTGCCAGATGATCGGATACTTGAAGTAAGCCGTGGCACCCGCATTGCCGAAGCCTTGTGCAGGATCTATACCGAAAATACCATTTGCTGGATCATTGATTTTCTTCGCAGCATCGAGCACCTGATCCCATGTCCATGGCTCATCTGGATTTTTGGAAGGAAGCGGAATGCCTTTCGCTTGAAACATCTTTTTGTTATAGAACATGGCAATCGAAGATTCCGTTAAAGGTGCCATGTAGATTTCATTTTGATACGTGTAGGTCGCAAGCGTTGATTTAGGAACATCATCGGTATTCCCGTCCGTCTTGAAGTATGTGGTCAATGGCTTCAGAGCACCAGCATTTGCGTACGAACCGACCGTAGGAGCATCTAATGCCATAATATCCGGCGGGCTTCCCGAAGCGATGGATACTCGTAATTTCGTGTCATAATCCGAATATGGAATCGGTGTCATTTCTACAGAGATGTTCGGATACTTTTGCATGAAGGAAGCAACAAGCTTGTCATAGGCTGCGTTCTCCGTATCGTTCCCCGAGTTTCTCCAGAATGTAAGCTTTACTTTCTCTTCTTTTTTAACAGCATTATCCGTTTGGTTGGGTACTGCTGACGACGTATTTCCGCCATCACTTTGCGTTGAACATCCCGCCAATAAACCACCGACAACGAGAGCGCTTACTACTGTTTGACTTAGTTTTTTCAAAATGTGAATGCCCCTTTCATTTATCTGTTGTTGTTCTTGTCATCATCATATCAAAGGGGCCGGGATATTAAATTCAATATTCTCTGCTTAGAACTTATAAAATTATCATGATTCTGGTTATTGTACAAGTTCGTAACTAACGAGCTTTCTTGAACATAAAAAGGGTACGCCAAAAATACAGCGCACCCTACCTGTTCTAACTTCTTCCTTCATTTTCATGAATTTTGCTTTAGTTTAACACCGCTGTCATATGCTCGTTCGTAATCGCCCAATGGGATGTAGTCCAGTATTTCGCTTTATTTTTCACATAGATAATTTGCGGTGATTCGTGCTTAACTCCCAGATCTTCGGCAATCTGATTGGAAACAGGACGGGCTTCAATGACCTTTATCAACAAATAATCAACATCCCTGTCCGGATTACCCGCTAAGTACTGCTTGAATTCATTCAGCGCGTTAGCGCTAACCGGACATGTAGTGCTATGTTTGAGAACAACTTGTCCCCGTTCAGCCGATTGCTCCAACACATCTTTCCATTCGTCCAAAGTCGTAATTTCTTTCCATTGCATGGATAAAGTCACTCCTTTTCTTTGTCATAAGATAGATCGTTAGTGCCGTTACATTGACTGGCTTCTTTCATGTACCGCCTCATTCTCAAGGAACTTCTCGCAGTCGATTGCGGCCATACAACCGCTGCCGGCAGCCGTTATGGCTTGGCGATACTTGTGGTCCTGCACGTCCCCGCAGGCGAATACGCCGGGAACAATCGTTTCGGAACTTCCAGCAGTCACAACGATGTACCCAAGTTCGTCGATATCCAGTTGGCCATTCAAAAAGCCCGTGTTTGGTTTATGGCCAATCGCTACGAAAATACCGTCAGTTTCGATGACTTCTTCAGCACCGGTCGCATTATCTTTCACCTTCAGCCCGGTCACACCGTTGTTATCGGAGACGACCTCGAGCGGCGTCTTGTCCAAGCTCCATGTAATTTTACTGTTGCTGCGAGCGCGCTCCTGCATGATTTTCGAGGCGCGCAACTCGCTGCGGCGGTGTACAACGCGAACTTCTGCGGCGAAGCGCGTCAGGAAATTCGCTTCTTCCATGGCAGAGTCGCCGCCGCCGGCAACGATGATTTTCTTGCCGCGGTAGAAGAAACCGTCGCAAGTTGCACAGGTGCTTACGCCGCGGCCGATGCTTTCCTTCTCGCGCGGAATACCGAGCAATCTGGCCGATGCCCCGGTGGAAATGATCAGCGTCTCCGCCATCAGCTCTCCGATACCTTCCACCTTCAGCTTAAACGGTCTTTGCGACAAATCGAGTTCGTTTACCCATCCAGTGCGAAACTCGGCGCCGAAGCGTTCCGCCTGCTTGCGCATGTTGTCCATCAGTTCCGGACCCGTGATTCCTTCTGGAAATCCGGGAAAATTCTCTACTTCCGTCGTCGTTGTCAGCTGCCCGCCCGGCTCTGGCCCTTCAATCACCAGCGGGTTCAAGTTAGCCCGCGCCAAATAGATCGCCGCCGTCAAACCGGACGGCCCTGTTCCGATAATGATCGATTTATATGTCATTGTTGTCTCCCTCCTTATTTCATTATTCAAGTATTCAATTGAATATTATATCGCATTCATTCCCTTGTCAATACTTGGCAAACACCGAATGGAGGGAACGCCATTATTGAGCAAAACAAAAATCCTTCAGTATCTACCGAAGGATTCGTGGTGCAGCATGATTAAATTGTCTGTTTGGATATCGCCGTAAAATATTCTACAACGACCTCACGGAATTCCAGAGCAGCCCGCGAAATGTACCGACTCCTGTGCCATAATAAAGCGATCTCCCGTACCAATTCGTGATTCTCTACTTGGAGATATTTGATATGTTCCAGTGAAGACCTTGCCGTGCTTGGTATGAAGGCTATGCCAATTTCTGCTTCCACAAGAGAGCTTAGCCTTGCAGGTTCATCTCCCTCGTACACATATTTAGGTACAAATCCAACCGATTTGCATATAGAGTCCACTAGATCGCGAGTGCCGTAGCCTCTCTTTACACCAACAAACCATTCATCCCTTAGTTCTGTCAAGGATACGCTGCTTCGGTCTGCCAGTCGATGCCCCTTTGGAACAGCTACAAGGATCGGGTCGATGAACACGATTTGAAATTCAATGTCATCCCCTTGTATAGGAGGTGAGGACAAGCAGTAATCGACCTCTCCTCTATGAAGAAGCGTAACCATTTCCTTCGTGGATAGCATTTGCACATGAAATTGGATATCGGGCCGCTTTTTCCGAAACTCTCGAAGGATATTTGGTAACGTGCTTGCGGTGGTCACCGCCAATTCGAGTGTACCATGTTCCGGGCTGGATAGATCGCTAATCTCCTGCTTCCCCTGTTCCAATTCAAACAATGCCCTTTCTGCACGGCGAAGGAATCTACTTCCGAACTCATTCAATCGCAGCTTCCTCCCTGTTCGATCGAATAGAGGGACCCCTAAATCCTCCTCCAAGCGTTGAATCGTTTTGCTTAGTGAGGATTGAGTAACGTGTAGACTTCGTGCAGCTTCGGTCACATGTTCCAATCGAGCTACCGCGAGAAAATATTGCAGTTGAAGAAGTTCCATTCTGCACCTCCATTCATTCCTTCAAGTCAATGAAATCATAACATAAAATGCGTTGGAATAAATAATTGATTTCAAGTACGATGACATCAATACACTTTGAGAGGTGACCAAAAATGAATGCTCGCAGCAGGTGGTTAATGATTTCCGTTGGCCTTGGGATACTATTGAACCCATTAAATTCTTCCATGGTTTCAGTTGCTATTCCAAGGCTGCAAAATGTGTTTCAACTTGACTTTACAGTTGTTTCCTGGATTATTTTTTCTTTCTACATTGCGAGTGCAATCGCTCAACCTGTCATGGGAAAGGCCAGCGATTTATTCGGTCGCAGGAAGATATTTCTTACGGGGCTTGTTGTAGCTTTCGTTGCATCCTTATTAGCTCCACTATCTCCAAATTTTGGGTGGCTCATCGTGTTCCGCATTGTGCAATCCATCGGAACAAGCATGATGGTTGGGGTTGGAATGGCCATTGTGCGAATTCATATTACGGAGAAACAAGCGACTGCGCTGTCTGTCTTGTCCATATTCCTATCCGGAGCGGCAGCCATTGGACCCTTTATTGGCGGGGTTTTGATTCACTGGTGGAGCTGGCCTGCTATCTTTTTCGTCAATATTCCGTTCGTGATAGCTAGCTTTATATTGGCTTGGAGGCATATTCCTAAGGACGCGGCGCCAACATCCGTTGCACGGGGCATGTCCTTACGTAAATGGTTTGATTTGATTGATGTGTCAGGGATCCTGCTCTTCACAGTGGGTCTGGTTGCCCTGCTCGCCTCCTTACTCTCAGCAAAATCTTCTGGGCATGTCTCATTAGGAAATGTCATTGTCGGGCTGATAGGCATCGTTGCGCTTGTGGCTTTCGTACGACATGAGTTAAAAGTGAAATCACCCTTTATTCCTTTGCGCACATTCGCCAAATATCCTGCGATGACTTGGGTCAATGTCGAATTCATGCTCGTTAACGTACTTTTTTACTCGCTCTTTTTCGGGCTTCCGTCCTACTTGCAAATGGTACGTCATGTCAGCGAGTTCCAAACAGGGATTCTCATGCTAAGTTTAGGCTTGTGCTCGCTCGTTACTTCTCCAATAGCAGGACGATGGATCGATAAATCAGGACCCAGGCCGGCATTGCTCGCGTCGGCAATACTGATGACACTAGGGTCGGTGTGGCTCGTGACATTGAATCAAAATTCACCGGTTGTCAGTGTGTGTTTGGCTTTGGCTGCCTTCGGTATTAGCAATGGGCTAAACAATGTCGGTATGCAAGCGGCTTTGTTCAACAGTACTCCAAAAGAAATAATCGGTGTAGCATCCGGATTATTTAATACATCCAGATACCTGGGAACCATTCTCTCTTCCTTGTTGATAGGCATCGTAATGGGAGGTAACTTCAGCTTCGGGGGATTTCGAGTGCTTGCGGTTATCCTCACGGTAATTGCATTGTCCTTGGTATTCATGAGTCGGCGGCGCCGGGAGTCAGGGCAATTGGAAGTGTCGTAGAAATGCAAACAAATAAAGAGGTGAGTGTCATGACAACTGTCAATATTATGGATTGCTCCTCGTGGGATCAAGCCTGGCAACAAACGCATAAGCAACACGGAGATCAAGCCATCGTCAGGACTGGTCATACTCATGCATCTACCGTATAATCATAGGCAAGTGACGAAGAACGTCCCGTTCCATTCCGATGAGTGGAAACGGGACGTTTTTTATTTTTTAGAAGGGGGTGAGAGAGTGCCTTTTGATGAAGAGCATACCGCATTTATCCGACTTCATCTTGAAAGCAGGACGGGGGAGCGTCGAGGCCGACTGGAGAGGGGCCATCGACATGGTGAACGGCTGTTTCTTAGCAATGTCTGGTGGCCGTTACGTGGAAGTTTGAAAGACCTTCATCCGGAATACGAAGTACTCGATTGGCGGGGCAAATCTTACTTTGCCGATTTTGCCTGGCTGCCTGGATACGTTAAACTACTATTTGAAATCAAAGGATTTACCACGCACGTACGAGACATGGACAGGCACAAATACTGTAACGAGCTGAACCGTGAAACGTTCCTTCACTCTATGGGATTCCACGTCATTTCCTTCGCTTACGACGACGTCGAACAGCGCCCGGATCTGTGTATCACTTTGCTGCGCATGGTGCTGAGCAGGTATCTTCCCAGCCAGACACCAGTCTCTCGCGCGCTATTTGCCGAGAAAGAAATTATCCGACTCGCGACCCAGCTGGCTCAGCCGCTCCGACCAAAGGATGTAGAGCTTCACTTTGAGATCGATCACAAAACTGCGGTTCTTATGTTGAAAAAGTTATGTACAAAAGGCCTGCTGCTTCCTTCTTTTCGCGGCAACGGAGAAAGGGTAGTTAGGTATGAATTGGCTCCTGGCGTGCTAGATTACTTTGATTAAAGGGAAAACATCCTGCTAATTGCTCTGTTTGATCGGTTTACAATCCCTATAGCTGGATAAGCTCCCGCTAATTCAATCGAATTCAGTCAATTTTTCAACCATTCGCCGATTTAGATGGAGGTTTTCCAGTTAGACGCATTTCTCTCTATGCAGGAGTCAAATTTGATGGAGGAAATCCATCTATTTGTGGCTGCGAGCGACGGGAGTGGCGTGATTGAGGACTTGGGATCGGTTGAAGCTGGATCAACCCTACTCCGTATGAATCGATTACCATTGCATTAAACTGCTACCATTAACGCAACAGGGCTGCCAACATCTCAGCGGAAGCCTCGTGAATTTTTTGAAATATTGTTCTTCATTAGTTGCCGTAAAGCATTCGAGCACGATCACAGTTTATGGATTCATTTATAGGTGTCTCTAGGAAATAGTCCAACTGCCATTTCTGAGTTTTCTGAGCCTGGCGGCTTATTGTCTTGTCCCAAGGTGGATACACCCGTATTGCCCGTTTACCGCCTTCACCTTGATTTGATACTATATTTTGATTGAATAGAACCTGCTTTGGAAATACAAATTGGCCAAAGTTATTCCCATTGCGGGTACTAATTACGTAGAAATCGACTGGATCTGATATATCATACGGTTGGATCGATCCATCCCCAATTCTATGCCATAGTGTCACAAACTGCCCTACCTTAGTAGGAGTGATTTTAGCAACACGAAATCTAATGGAGAGAGAATTTAAATGAAATAAATAGGCCCCGTATTCAGCATTTTGAGCTTCTTCAAGTGGTTGAGAGCAATCAAACCCGCACACGTTATAGATGAGATTCTTGGTAGCAAGCAGATCACTATGAATTATGTCTGAGGAAACCCAGGAGTTTTGATCATTAGGGCATACTTCTGATAAATTACGATTTTTCTTATCCATCTATTCTAATCTCCTATGCCCATTATTAGGCTTATTTCATGACCCTTCAGCGTAAGCATACCCCTTTTAAATAAGCGGAAAAGCTCTCGATATTCATCCGGATATGCCGATTGTCACCTTCCAGCTTGCTCATCATAACTCCGCCTTCCATGACGGAAAGAGTGAATGTAGCTAAAGCATCGATATCGAGGTCAGCTTTGAATTCACCGCTTTCAACACCTTGAGAAATAATCGCTTTCATGTTGTGCAGCGTACCCTCCAGTCCCAGCTGGGCTTTTTCTCGTAAGATTGGATGACCATCGTCACTTTCGGTAGCTATGTTAAGGAGGGGGCATCCTCCGATAAAAGGCGGTGCTTCCACCACGTTTTCGTATACATGTAAATAGGCTAGCAGCTTGCCAAAAGCTGTTTCTTGCTGATTGACGGCATCTTTAATTTTCCCACCGACTACGCTGCCTGCATAGCTATAAGCTTCAAGGGCAATTTCGTCCTTACTGGCAAAATGGCGGTAGATGCCGCCTTTCTTAATGCCTGTTAGCTCTGTAATATCTGACATGGATGAACTTGAATACCCTTTCTGGTTAAAAAGCTCAGCTGCCTTAGCGATAATATGTTTGCGGGTGTTTTCTCCTTTTTTCATGTTAGTTCCCCTTTACGCGCGTGAAATAATAATTTCATTATACCAAATGAAATTGATCTATTGAAAAGGAAAGCCTTTATGTTATACAATGATACCGATCGGTATCTTTATTGAGTGGGGAGGAGTTTCCAATGGGTACGACATGGTTCAAGGAACCCAAGTATGCGTGGATCGGATTAGGCTCGCTTTGGATAATCGGATTTATTGGCGCACTTACGCGGTTCATCATGGCTTATTTTCAAGTTCAAATATCAGAAGATTTAGGGATCAGCCGTGGATACATTTCTATGGCATGGTCAACGAACTTATTGATTGCAGCCTTATGTGCCCCCCTGGGAGGATGGCTTGTGGATCGATATGGCCCGAAGAAGGTTATGCTGGTCAGCGCAGTCATAGGTATTTTAGGAACTGGCACCGTTGTATTAGGACATCACTCCATCGTCTTCTTTATCGGTTACGGGGTTATCTCTGGCTTCGTCGGTATTGGAACGACCACAACCTATATGTTGGTGTTTGAATGGTTTAAGCATCATCGTGCCAAAGCTACAGCGCTGTTAGCGAGTGCTTCCTCTGTAGGATTGGCGGTCAGTACGCCGATTTTCGTTTCATCAAGCTGGTTGACTTGGAAGGATGCCTTCCTAACTTCATTTATCCTAGGTATTATCGTGACCTTGCCAGTCATTTGGTTTGGTATTAAGGGGCCTGGGCCGAAGGGTAACAAAGCAAAGAAAGTCCAAGAGAATGAGCTCATTAAAATGGAAGATCAAGAACGCCCGAAACTAGTCAGCAAAGGAATAGCCGCACATCTGCCTATCTTCATTGTGGTCGCCTTCGCATTGTTCACCTGCGGCTTCAATATGGGGACTGTGGAGATGAATTTGGTCGCCATCCACCAGTTGGCGAGTGTGTCGCCGAGCATGATCGCATTATCCATGAGTGTACTTGGCGTTATGGAAATTACGGGGTCACTAATTTTTGGCTATTTTTTGGACCGAGTCAATAAGTTGGTTATGATGACCATTTTGTATGGCATACGCATTATGGGGTTTGCTTTCCTCTTTATGCATGTGGGATGGTCGCCTGTCCTTTTTGCCATGGCCTTTGGTATTACATATTTGAGCGCGATTCCTGGGGGATTGCTGATCGTCAATGAATTTGCAAAAGGAAAAGGCAAACAAACTGGCTTCCTACTTCTTTTTCATCAAGGGGGAGGCATTCTCGGTGCATTGATCGGAGGAGTTTCCTTCGATTACTTTAACAATTATCAGGTACTCATCGGTGTTGATGTCTTCATTTGCCTGCTCGTGACACTCGCTTATTTCTTCCTATTTACAACTCGGAAGCGAAGCTTTCGACTTCAAAATATGAAAGCCTCTGCCTAAGGTAAAAGGCTACCGATCCATATCGGCAGCCTTCTCCTTTTGGCGATTCGCTTTTATCTTTTACGATAGAGTGGATAAGGCACCGTTGTTGGAACCTTGATGAGGATCAGCCGCATTATGTCTTCACCCGAGTTCGTAATTGCTACCTCTGTCTCTGATTCAGCAGCTGCAAGGATGAAATCTTTATGATGGAACTGTACAGGTTGCTTCGATGTACCTGACTCCCCCCATGTTCCCTGCCCGCGTATGACTAAAGCCGTTAATGAATAACCGGCATCAATCTTATGTTGATAATTGGCGCCGCTATTTACTTCAACATCCCACATTTCAATATCAGTAACCAATTGTACGGGAGCATCTGTACCAATTACCGTTTTCACTTTATACCCTGCTGCATGGCTTACTTGTGGAAATTCTTCATGCTCATACTGGCGATAAGTTGGCTTTCTCCGAACCGCTTCCGTCAATTCAGGTTCAAACCAAATTTGAAAAAGCTCCGCATCGGCACTTATCTTTTCTTGATGACTAACGCCAGAGCCTGTTTGCATGACCTGCGCCCCGCCTTCACCCACTGTGCTGTCAGTACCCAAGGTATCCCCGTGAAAGGCACTGCCTTTTACCACATAAGTCATAATCTCAAAGCCTTGATGAGGATGCAGGCCGATCATGGCTTCGGCACTTGAAGTGGCCCATGCCCAATAAAATAAGGGACCCACTCGTTTGATAACCGATCCTTCACCTGGAAAGCCAATCGGCTTTTGTTCTTTAATTTTTCCACCGTCAAATTCACCAATTCCCTGCATGGCAGGTGTGTACACTCGTGCTTGCATATTGAACAACCTCCTAAATTTTAATTTTATCTCATGCGTCCAGCCTACCCCTCCAGCACTCCTTTTCCCAATTTCTTGAGCAGTTCAATCGCCACTTGCTGCTCTTCTTGCGTAACAGCCTTCATTAAAGAATGGATTTTAGCGGCATGTTCGGGAAAGATCCGATTAAACAATTCATTTCCAGCGTCCGTAATTTCAGCATAGATCACCCTACGGTCTTCATTTGAAGGCACGCGTCTTAGAAGATCTTTCTTTTCCAGTTTATCGATATTGTAAGTGATACTGCCGCTTGTAATTAATATTTTCTCTCCAATTTGCTGCAGAGGAATTTTCCCCTTCGCATATAACACTTCGAGAATCATAAATTCTGAAGATGACAAACCGTATTGTTTCGCATCCTTAACAGCTTGTTCGGTGATCGCTTTGTAAGCCTTGGAAAGAACAACAAACAACTTAAGGGAAGTCTCGTGAGCATCATCAAGTTGAATGGGCATTAAAATCACCTCTCAAAAATATCTTTGATTCAAATATCTTTAATTTAAGATAAATATATACCTTGAACCAAGTCATGTCAATATGTATGGGAAAAATACTTAGCACGTTCCTCACCGGTGTGCTTCCCAACTAAAATAAACTCGAAGGAACAGGAACTGTTCCAATTTCGTCGAACCCTAATAAAGAATATCTTCTTTAGGGAGCAAACGAGATGAATGATGAGAAGCACCTGATGATCATAAAAAAATATAAAAATCAGATTATTGCGAAGTGGATTCGTGAGTACATTCATAGTTATCCTGAATATGACAGAAAAGTTCTGAAAAAAAATGCGGATGTCTTCTATAAATTCATGTCAGACCTTCATATTCCCGCGGCAGAGCATTCTATCTTCCTAGCGATCCCTGAGTCCCAAAAAGTGTTTTTGATGAGAAATGTTTCTATTAGCCATGTTGTGCACAGCAGTCAACTTTGGATTGACGCCATTTTATGGTTCATTCAAGAAAACCCTAAAGGTAAGACGATTCCTATGAGCTTGACTAGGAAAATCATTGCTCGGGTCAGCTTATATGAAAGACATTTTCTCCATCAATACAATACCATTACGAAAGAGCTGCTGTCGGGGCAAGAAAAGACGATCACGGAGCTGCATGAAGCCCGCCTGACGATTATCGGGAAGATGGCGGCAAGCATGGCGCATGAAATCAGAAATCCACTGACAGCCATACTTGGTTTTTTAAAAATCTTGCGCAAGCAAATATCGATTCAAAATTACCAAAAAATCAACTCCTATCTGGATACGATTGAAAGTGAACTTCTGAGCATTCAAATGCAGATCGCAGGATTCCTCAGTTTCTCAAAAAAGGATGCCATCGAGGAAAGATTTGACGAGGTGTCTTCTACATCTATCATCGACAACGTCCTAGCATTGATTTCGCCTAGATTGGTAAACGATAATATTGAGTTAATTTTTCAGCAAGGGGAAGACATTAAGCTCGAGGTTCAAAAAATTGCCATTCAACAGGTTCTTTCAAATATTCTGAATAATAGCTTAGACGCTTTGTCTGAAAAGGAAGGCGAGAAAAGTTTAATGATCGCTTCCATGCTGGAAGAAGATGAATTCTTAATTATCATTTCCAACAACGGACCTGAAATACCCCCTGAGATAAAAGACTCCCTATTCATTCCTTTTGTGACAAACAAAAAAGATGGTACCGGTCTTGGACTAGCCATATGTAAGCAAATTATGACCAAAAATAATGGAGACGTCACGTTTGACTCGAGTCCGAATGAAACGTCATTTCGCTTAAGTTTCAAACAAAGGTGAGATCGACTTTTGCTAATATAGATTAAATTGACCATTCGTCAAAAAAAGAATGGAATCGACATCACATTTGGTTCGACCAACCCATGTTATTCATGTCTTCTTTCACTTACAATTTATTAGAACGGCAATTTCTCTTAAATTGAAGGAGGGCTACTATGAAGCGTAAGTGGACAACCCTGGTCGTATCCAGCATCTTGGCTGTCTCAACAGTAATGGGCGGAGGCATATCTGCAATGGCTGCATCGAAGAGCAGCACAGGTGGAACTACTGTTCCAGCCAAAACATATGTAATTGCATTCTCGAACCAGCTTCCGATTGGTTATGCAGCAATGATTCAAGCGGCAGGCGGGGAAGTTGTTCGGGCTATTCCTGAGATTGGAGGATTGGAGGTACGTTCGACCAGCACCGAATTTATGACCAAGCTGCAGGCATTCAAAGATATTGCTGCTGCCAACGTTCAGATGGTACATAAGCTAAGCGATGGTACCGTAGATCCCTCCGCAGCTGACGGTCAACCAGTTACAGATATTCCCCAGCCGGAAGCAACGAGCAGCTACTGGGATTATCAGTGGGACATTAAGAAAGTGACGAATGACGGAGCTTCGTTTGCGATTGAAACCGGCGGCACAGGCGGCACACATAAGGCCGTTGTTGGCGTTATCGATAGCGGTATTGATGCCAATCATCCCGACTTAAAAGCTAATTTCCTCGGAGGCATGAACTTTGTACCCGCAGGAACAGATACAAGTGAAACCGGTGATCCTAACGATCTACTGGACCGCGAAGGACACGGAACGCATGTGGCTGGATCGATTGCCGGGAACGGCAAAGTAAGAGGGGTCGGCCCAAATCTTGGCATTCGCTCCTACCGCGTATTCCCCGGCGGACAAGGTGCGCCTACGGCCTGGATTGTAGCTGCTATCATTCAGGCAGCGAACGATAAGGTTGACGTCATTAACATGTCGATCGGCGGATTTGACTCCCAAAAGTATTATGTAGATGGAACCAAATATTCGGATGTTGCTGACATTTTGCTTTGGAAACGTGCCATTCAATATGCTGTGAACCATAATGTAACGGTGGTAACGGCAGCTGGTAATGAAGGCCTCAACCTACGCGATAACAAAGCGATGACCGATTATCTAAACGCTACCTACGGTTCCCCTGGCGTCGTATTTAAAGGGAAAACAACAGAAACACCTGGCCAAATCAATGGTGTCATCAATGTTTCATCCTCGAACAAGTGGTCGACGAATAGTATCGCATTTTACTCCAATTATGGGTTAAATCAAATCGATGTAGCAGCACCAGGCGGCGACAATGGGCCCGTATATGCTGCAACTCTGGATTTGAACCAACGGGATTTCCACTATCGCGCGCTAAGCACATGGCCTACTTATTTGCCTTCGTACTTCACTTCTAACCTGCATAGCTACGCGCTGCTTCACGGTACATCCATGGCAGCTCCGAAAGTGGCTGGTATTGCAGGCGTCATTAAAGCGGCTCATCCGGAGCTGAAGCCTGCCCAAGTAGCTGCGTTAATTGAAAAAACAGCAAACGATTACGGCCAAACCGGCAATGATGCTTTATACGGCGCAGGTGAAGCGAATGTTTTCAATGCGCTAGTCAAATAAGTTCATGATCAAACAAGCCCAGTGCCAAAAACGGCACTGGGCTTGTTTGATCTCATTCATACCTTAAAGTATAATTCGCCTACTCAATACCAACTTGTAAATACAGAAGAAGTCCCATAAGCTAACGGGATTGCTGCACCGACCATCAGTACAGGTCCCCACCAGGTGAAGAAAGAGATCCCCATACATAGGCTGATTAAGATCAGCGCTGGCATCACAAGGATAGGAATTGCAGATTGGAGAGCTTGATGTTTAGCTGTGTCCTGTATAGGAAAAAGAGTCAGAAACGGAGCTGTTAATTCATCTTTACAGAATGATTTTCTCCAAAATACCAAAAGGCATGCAGCAATGATCCAGATCGTAATTTTAAGGGCACCCGGCAAAATGAACATAGCTCCACCGATCACAGCGACGAACTGTATCGTTTGCTTCCACTGTGTACCATTTCTAAAAAAGGACTTCGTTAATAAATCAGCGATTCCGTTGCTCGCACCTTTCCCCTTGAACAAGCGCTGCGATCTCCCGAATAATAGGGGATACTTCCGTGTCGGTTTCCTTTTCCGCTCGATAACACGAATTAACATCAGAGAGACAATACGCATCCGTGCATCTCTTTCTCTGACGATATCAGCGAAGAAAGCCCCTTTCTCTTGCAGCCGTATTCTGCTTAAGAAAACAACCAACACTAGTAAAAGAAGAATAGCCGTCCAACTATAGTAAGAGTTATGACTAACCTCCGTAACTAACACTTGATACAAGAAGAATAGACCTCCAAAAACCACAATCCGCAACAACCATAGCACAATGCCATATAAACGAAGTGCAAGCAATTGGCGAAGCAAGCCTAAGTTAAGTTTCAGCAAATAGGTAAGCAGCCATAAAGAAATAACTTGTAACACGCTATAGGAATACGTTTGAACTAATAAAGGAAGAAATACGAGCATCAATATTAACGTCGTGATTCCCTGCAATACAAGAGAGTATCTATATCCTAGCAGCATGAGATGTCGAAACCACTTCTGGTTCTGACGGAGGAAAAGTTGGTCCCCTTCCTCAACAAAGTATCGAATAGTTCCAAGCCAAGAGAATACATAGAAGACCATGGTAACTATAAACATCGATATCCAACTAAACCAAGATGGCTGAGTCGCCCACCAGGAGTAATATTGATAGCCAGCCACAATCATCAGTGGAATGACAAAATAAATCGCAATGACCCAATCCACAGCCATTCGCAAAGCCCGATACTGGAAATGCCAATCCGAACGTACTCTTCGTGTGAAAACCTGAAAGCTGCTCTTCAACCCAATGTCCCCCTTCATAGTAACGAATGGAAGCAGTCGAACAATGGCGCATCAGGCATGCCGCATTGCTGCCTAATATCCTGCAGTGTTCCATTTGCTACCAATCTGCCACCTGAAAGAAGTACAAACGAACTGCAAATTCGTTCAGCTGTATCTAACACATGAGTACTCATCAAAATACCTGCACCGCGTTTGCGTTCCTCATCCAACATCCCTAAGAAATCTTTAATCGCTTTTGGGTCCAATCCAATGAAAGGCTCGTCTACAATATACACATCTGGTTTATTCAAAAAGCCGAGGATTAGCATAATTTTCTGCTGCATCCCTTTGGAAAATTTCCCGGGCAGTTGATGCTTTTCATCCAACAGTCGGAACCGATGCAAGAGATCATCAGCACGCTCTAGGAAAACCGTTCGATCCAGATCGTAGACAGAAGCTGCAAATTCCATATGCTCCCACAACGTCAACTCATCATACAGAATCGGATGCTCCGGAATGTAACCATAGCTTTTTCGTTCACCCATAAAGGAGATTTTACCCTTAAAATCCTTCAATAAACCAAGGATGCTCTTAATTGTCGTGCTCTTCCCAGCTCCATTTGGGCCTAATAGACCCACCAGTTCACCTTGTCGAACATCAAAGTGAACATTTTTAACAATATCTGGAACCTCATCATAACCAGCCTGATCGATATGTACTTCTAATACAGCTAATCGTTCTTCTGACATTCTCGGTCACGATCCCTTCTACCCCCATCATATATCACGGATCTACACATTTCCAATATCATATATTGGATTGATTTACGGAATATGAATGTCGGGGCTATACACCAAATCCAAACCTGATGTTAAAATAAAGGAAATGGTTCTTTAGTCCTGGGAGGTTATTCATGTTTTCCTTTGTCCGTCTGCTCTGTTCCTCTTTCCTTCAGTACAAACTGCAGACTGCGCTTCTGCTTGCCGCTCTCCTTGTAGAGCTGACCTTCGAAACGTTCATGCCTCTCAGTTACAAATTCATTATTGATTTGGCCATCGTTCCGCAGCAGTATAACCTGCTTCTACTTATTCTTTCATTGATGGTTTCAGGCGCTCTAGCATCCGTCGTGGTGGGTATGTACCGCGATCGCATGTTCGCAGGTCTCGGCTCCCGCATCGTGACGAATTACTATAAGCAGCTCTTTGAGAAGCTGCAGAGCCTTTCTACCGACTTCTTCCATCGAATGGGCGGTGGCGACATCGTTTCTAGGTTCAATAATGATCTCATTTCCATTGATACGTTTATTAAGCTGATCCCCTACGCGCTTTTATCTATACTAGGGCTTATTTTGAACGTAGCGGTGCTATTCGTCCTGCAATGGCAGCTTGCGCTGCTTGCGGTGATTGGATTACCGCTTTGTCTAATTGGCCCGAAATTATTCGGTCAGAAGGCTTATGATGCCAGTTATCAGTTAAAAGAAGAGCAGGCCAGCATCGCTACAGCCGTACAGGAAAATGTGAGTGCTCAACCGGTCATTAAAGCGTTCGGACTTCAGCCGTTAATGATTGGACGCTTTGCTGACCGTATGTTGCAATACGGGAAGTTATCCACCCGATCCAGCTTTTTAAATTTCCTGATCGACCGTACGACCAATTTGGGCACGATGATTTTGAACTTGATGACGATTTGCGTGGGATCGATGCTAGCTTACTACGGCATCCTCTCTATCGGTTCGCTGCTCGCCTTCAGCGCGATTCTACTGAGCCTGAGCTACTTGGTTGCGGCTATAACCTGGCTTGCACCTCAATTTATTGAAGCGACATCCGGTATGCAGCGGGTCCGTGAGCTGCTCGATGAGCAGCCGAGCGTTCCCAGCAACGAACAAGCCGATCATCTGCCGCATTTTGAACGCGACATTGAATTTCGCAACGTCACGTTCGCTTATAGCCCGGAGCAGCGCAGTTTGAACAGTATCAGCCTTACGATTCCCAAAGGCACCTTTGCTGCATTTGTTGGAGCCAGCGGCTCCGGTAAAAGCACGATTATTAACTTGCTGATGCGCTTCTATGATCCGCAAATGGGCTCTGTGCGCTACGATGGAACCGACATCCGTCAAATTGCGCTGCAATCGCTCCGTTCTCAAATCGGGATCGTGTTTCAGGAAAGTTTCCTCTTCCGATCCTCCATTCGTGAAAATATTCGTCTTGGTAAGCCCGAAGCTAGTGACGAGGAAGTGATGGAGGCAGCACGCTTAGCCGAAATCCACGATTTCATCATGAGCCTTCCAGATGGGTACGATACGGATGTCGGCGAGCGGGGTGGACGTCTATCCGGCGGTCAGCGGCAGCGCGTCGCTATCGCCCGTGCTATCATTCGTAACCCAGCCATTCTTATCCTGGATGAAGCGACCTCGGCACTTGACCCGTCCACAGAGGCAGCGATCAACAAGACGTTACAACAAATAACGGCCACTAGAACGGTCATATCCGTGACCCACCGTCTAGCGTCAGCCGAGCATGCCGATTGTATCTATGTGCTGAATCAAGGCGAAGTTGCCGAGCAAGGCAGTCACCACGAATTACTCAATCCGCCGGAAGGACGGTATAAGCAATCGTGGACGAAGCAGACTGGTTTTGACATTAGCGAGGACGGCTATCACGTGGAGGTTAGTTCGGGGCGGCTGAAGCTGTTTCCGATTTTTTCAGAAATGGATGAATCGTTATTACGAGATATATCCCACTTTTTCGTTACGGAATCCTATGCCAAAGAGCGGACGATCATCCACGAGGGGGATCTGGGGGATAAGTTTTACATTATTGTAAGGGGTAAGGTCGAAGTGTTGAAAAAGAACAGCACCGGAACCAATGATCGGCTTGCCGTGCTGTCCGACGGCGATTTCTTTGGGGAAGTGGCGTTACTTCGCAACATTCCCCGAACTGCTACAATTTACACACTTTCACCAGTCGTCTTTATCACGCTGCAGCGTGAATTTTTCCAAGACTTAATGAAGCGTGCTCCTCATTTGACAACATTCTTGGAATCACGGTCAAAATGAATGGCTCGAATGGAATCCACCAATCGCTGCTCTTTAGCAGCGATTTCTACTTTATCTTGAAATTCCGGCCGAATGAGATGCGCCAGTGGCTGTACGACCTCATAATAGTGCTGGAAAGCGTCTAACGCCTAAGCGTCCCATACATCAGCGTATTGCTGCAAATCGCCGGGCATCACTCGCGTTCGGTCGGTCCCTTCCTCCGGGAAGCATTCAAAGGGTTCATCCACATTCAGCGAGCCGTAATCGTCGGTTAACTGCTCCCCAGGATGAATGTCACGAACCGCAATTTCAATCTCGTATGCCGTCCCAATACAGTTGGCATGGAAGCTGCGGTTCACATAGCGACCATTATCCCAACAAAGAATGTACTTCCCATCCTGATTGCGGTAGGAGTACTTTAGAACTAGCTTCTTCCTATCTTCCTCGAGCGCCTGAACCGCTTCCGGCTCCAGAATTTGATCCAAATCATCGAGCGCCCAAGTAATCGTCCCTTTGGGAATGAGCCTGGTAGCGAAAACCCCGAAACCGATCTTGTCATCAATGTATCGCAGTTCCGTATGCGGATGCATCATGTTTGTACACTACTTGTCGAAAATGGGCGGTATTTGTCTTTTTATATTATATTATCGATTAACTCGTCAATTCCTTCTTTTCCCAAGGAATTCATGATTCAAAACTCTCAAGAAGGTTCCGGTTCCCGATATGCATCGACAAGGAATGCTGCGTGATCTTTGATGCTCTGGCGCAACGATTGTGGCTGTAACACGCGTGCGTACCGCCCCCAACTTAGTACCCATTGCAGAATATCTTGTTCATTTCGACAATGCAGCGTCGCAAGGACGTCGTCCTCTCGTTCTTCCAAATTTGTTAAATAGAAAGAGGGATTTTCTCGAACCCAAGGAAGTGCCTCTTTCGCGAACGATACGGTCACTTCTACTAGAAAGTTTTGTTCTGGCTCATACTCGCTCATCCGAAATTCGGAGGGACGCTCAAAGGTGCTTGTCAACAGAGTAACAGACTCCATACGTTCCAAACGAAATTGACGAAGTTCATTGCGCATGGTGCAATGACCCACGAAGTACCAGATTCCTCTCAGATGAACGAGTCCGTAAGGATGAGCGTTTCGTGCACACGAGGGTTCCTCGGATGCGTAAGGGGAAGATCGGCGGCTTCTATATGTAAAAGAGAGCTCACGTTGTTCCAAAACGGCTCTGCGTACAAGCCCTAATATTTCTTGATCGGATTCCGTGATGTTCGGGGCATGAAAAGCTTCGTCCAAGTTCAGAAGATGAATACTGTCACGAAGCTGTTGAACCTGTATCCGTTGCTTTTCAGGCATAATTGCCTCTATTTTCTCTTGTGCTGCATGCGCAACTTCAGCATATGTGCTGTCAAAAGTATTGGCTACATAGTCGCTCCCGAGTAACAGCATAGACGCCTCCAGAGCTGTAAATTGAATCGGTGGTAGAAAGAACCCTTCCATGAGCTCATACCCAATACCTGGTGTAGAGCGGAGTGGTATGCCTGATATCGAGAGGGCCTCCATATCACGGTACACCGTACGGACGCTCATTTCGAAGCGGCTTGCCAAATCTTCGGCACGCACTACCCCTTTTCTCTGTAGTTCCAGAAGAATTGCAAGCATACGATCAGAACGTTTCATGAAAAAAGCCTCCGTCTTGCTCCTGACAATACGTTGTCAAGAGCAGGTTGTTATAATGAACATATTCTCACTTCAAGTAGGAGAATCCTACATCAGAAAAGGAGAAATATCTCAAGACTATCAAAATTGGTACCGTTGGCTCGAGAATTTACAGCTGAATAACCATAAAAAGAGGAGCAATTAAAATGTGGAAATTTGAACACAGCGTTACAACCGAGGCGAAGGCGGAAACCATTTGGGGTCTTTACAGCAACATCGACACATGGAAAGAATGGGATGGATTTGTTCACGTTGAACTATTTGGTGATTTTAAAGAAGGAACAAAAGGAACATTACAACCGAAAGGGCGGGATGCGCTGGCTTACATGATCGTGGAAGTAAAGCCTTTGCGGTCTTTTTCAGACATAACGCATATGCCTGCAGCTGGTATCAGTATTAGTATTAGTTTCTCACATGACATCGATTCGAAAGAAAACGGTACGAGGGTAACTCATACGATGACCATTACCGGTCCAAATGCTGAAACTTTAGGGCCACAAATCGGAGGAGAAATTTCACAACGTATCCCTCATACGGCCCAATCACTTGTCCAGTTGGCCAGAAAAATTGAACTCGAGGCTGTGTGATTGATATGGAAAATAATAATCTTCGTTATTGGATCGGAGTCGTTTCTAAATCGCACGTCATAAGAGGAGTAGAAGGCGGCTTCGCACAATTGTGTCACGGAAAAGCCGCTCCCTTAAAGCGAATGAGACAGGGAGATTGGCTAATCTATTACTCCCCAAAAACGGATTTAAACGGCGGTGAACCTTTACAAGCATTTACAGCAATTGGACAAGTGAGAGATGACGAAGTGTACGAGTATCCTATGAGTGAATCCTTCATTCCATTTCGACGCAACATAGATTATTATGATTGTTCTGAGGCTCCCGTCCATTCCCTCTTGGACAGAATGAGTTTCACCAAGGGAAACCGAAATTGGGGATATCGCTTTCGCATGGGACACTTTGAAATTGATCTAACGGATTTCACAGTTATTTCAGAAGCTATGAGAAAGCAATGAGTTTTCTACAATTGAATTCACAAATGAATAAAGTGGGATCCCTTATTACAATATTGGATTCCACTTTTTGTGTTTTGAGTTTGTCCCTCATTCTTGCAAACAGAAAAGACCCCTCACGGAGCCTCTCTGTTCAATAATAATTATTTAGGATAGCAAGATGAAAACGATAGAGCGATTTATACCGGTTGAGTCTTTTTCAAATATGCACGCCAAGTAATGCACCATTGCTTCGGATCATCTAAGGATGATTCATCGTTCCGGTGAACGGTGCTGTTATGCGGAGCTGACCGCACAATTTCCGGCTGTGTATAGGCTTCATTCGAGATATGCTCCAGCGCATGGATGTATTCGTCCAGATCCTCTTTGGAATACGACTCTGTCGGCTCCAAAGTAAATGGCTGCTTCACGATATATGGATGATGAGACGTCCAGTAATGCAGGCCGAAATCACACATGCGGCGAGTAATATCCTCTGTCGTGACACCTGTTTCATCCGTAAGCTGCTTCCAGCTGTAGCGAACCTGCTCGAGGCGGCGTCCTTTGATATAAGGTGCGCTCGCACCGCGGATTTGCAGGATTTTATGATAGAGATAATTGTTGTTCAAAACCGCAATTTGGGCGACATCCTTCAGTCCGTCTGGACCGAGGCTCATAATCCAAGCGTAGGAACGCAGTACAGTCTGTGCAACCCCGTGGAAGCTGCGAACTTTACCAATGCTGTCTGCCGTCTGATTCTTCAAAACATAACGGCTTCCGTCGTAATCTACAAGCGGTCCAGGTAAGAAACGTTTCAATTCCTCGCTTACTCCAAGAGCACCTGTAGCCGGACCGCCGCACATATGAGGAGCCGCAAACGTCTTATGCAGATTGAAGAAGCACATGTCGAAGCCCGCTTCCTTCGCTCTAGTGATGCCAAGCAAGCCGTTTGCGTTGGCTTGATCGTAGAAGCAGACTCCGCCCGCTTCGTGAACAATATCAGTAAACTCGCGGATTCGGTGGTTATAGATGCCAGTGTCCTCCGGATTCGCAACGACAAAACCAGCTGTTCGCTCGGAGATTACACTCTTCAGCTTCTCTAGGTCCGGGAAGCCGTCTTCGTCCGGGTGTAGTGTAATGATTTTGTAGCCCTTGACCGCAGCCGTCGCAGCTTGGGAGGGGTGGGAGAAAATCGTCGTAATGATCTCATCTCGCTGATCTCCCTCACCTCGCGAATCATGATAAGCACGAACGATGGATGCCATTGCAAGCAAGGCCTGCGTGCCGCTGCTCGGTTGGAAAGAGAAGGCATCCATCCCGCTGATCTCACGCATGGCAAGGTCTAGCTTATAGAAAATCTCCAGCATGCCCTGAACGGAATCTGCGTCCTGCAAGGGATGAAGCTCCATCATATGGGGCGTACGGATAAGCATTTCGTTGATGCGCGGAATATACTTCATCGTACAGGTGCCTTGTCCGATCTCAACATTCATATCGGAGCCAAGAGTCTCCTGGGACAGGCGCAAATAATGCCGAAGTACTTTGGCTTGACCGATCTCGGGTAAAGCCGGCGCTGATCTTCGCTTCATAGAAGAAGGGATACGTCCAATGCCGTCTCCCACCTCAGCTGCAATGCCAGCCTCCGTTCCTGGAGGAATAACACCTCGCTCACCCTGACGGTGAAGCTCAAATATGACTGGCTCATCCCATTTGGCTTGATGAAAATTACGGACTTTATGGTCTCTACGAATTCGTTTCATGGCGTTCCGTCCTTTCTTTATATAAGTCGATCACGGTTTGCGAACGATGGTTTGAATGGTGTCTGCTAGACGATCTAGATCAGCCTGCGAATGAATTTCAGTTACGCAGTAGAGGGAACATTGTCCCCATGTCGGGAAAGAAGTCGATAAATCTTTGCCTCCGAATATTCCCGCTTCTGACAGGCGCGCATTAATTTCAGCGACGGTTAGGCCTGTATCGTTGAAATCAACAACAAACTCCTTGAAGAAAGCTGTTTCTGCGAACCGAAGGGAAATGCCTGGAATAGCGGAGATTTTCTTGGCCGCGTATTGCGACTTCTGCATGATGGTCTCGCCGACCTCCTGCATACCGGTTGGTCCTAGCAAGGACAGGTAGACACCTGCGGTTATGCCCCATAATGCCGTCTGGGTACCAACGGACTCCTTCCCTTTCTCACGAAGCGCGAAGGATGTGCGCTCATAAGCTACATCGCCGAAGCCATATTCGCCTTCAACCTCCGTCGGCACGATGCCGAAAAGCCGGGAAGGATATTCCATGACATATTGCTCTTCATCGCGCGTCGCGATAAATCCGGCCTGCCCGCCGCCGTAGTTCATATGCATCCCCAGCGGTTGCAAATCTCCACAGACGATATCTGCGCCATATTGGCTCGGAGGCTGAAGAACGCCAAGTGAAATCGGGTCCACGCCAACGATGGAGATGGCATTCACGGAATGAGCAAGCTCCGAAATTTCGTGTCCTTGGTCTTCGATGATGCCAAGATAACCCGGATTCTCGAAGTATACCGCAGCAATCTCGCTGGATAGCTTGCTTCTCAAATCTTTCAAGTCCATTTTGCCGGTTGCCTCGTCGATTTCAACAAAACGCAGCTCCATTACGGGTGTGCAGTAGTTGTTGATAATCATGACTTTGTCGGGATCGACTGACTTGGGAAGCAGTGCAACACTGCGGCCCGTCATGCGGCCCGCCATCCGAATCGCTGTTGAAGCCGCTTGTGCCCAGTCGAAGGTAGGGACATTAACGACGTCCATATCAACTAACTCAGCCATTAGACTTTGATACTCGAACAGGGTTTGGAATCGTCCGTGATCTTCATAGGGTTCACCGGCATAAGCCGTAACGAACTCAGAACGCTGATTGATTTCGTCGCAGACAGCCGGAATAAAATGCTGCCAGCAGCCCGCTCCGAGGAAATTCAGATAAGCGGCACCGTGCTTGTTCTTGGCAAGCAGACCATCAATATGACGGCGCAGCTCATATTCCGTCATTGCCGGCGGGAGGTTCATCTCCCGATTCAGCTTCAAGCTGTCTGGAATGGCGTCATGAAGCTGATCCATCGAGGTCAGGCCGATTTCCTTCAGCATCGCATCACGAACCTCAGGCACGGTATTCGGTATATAAGGATGGGCATAAGTTCTGTTATTAGGCAAAGGTAACGCCTCCATTCATCGTTGTATACTTATAGAGGTAGTTTAAAAAGTCCACTCTCATAACGCAGTAATTCAGGAAGTGAATCGACATCGAATCTTGAACGAATCCAGGAAGTCCGGTACTCACGTAGCAAAGCTACGCTCCGTTCCTCCTCCTCCGGATTTCGTCCAACCTTCTCGGTTCTGAAAGCGGACTTTTTAAACACGAACTCAATGATTCTTAACTACCAAGCGGAGCTGGATGCGAATTGCCTTTAGGCAATTCCCCCGCCATCTACAACAAGCACGCTTCCCGTTACCCAAGAAGACATGTCACTCGCTAGAAACAGGACTGCATTAGCGATATCTCGCGGTGTTCCAAGCCTCTCCAGCGGGCGGCCGCCAGCCGAGGCGATTAAGAATTCAGCCTCGTTTCGCTGAAGCTGCTTCGCTTCATCTCGCAGCAGCGGCGTGTCCGTATCGCCTGGCGATACGCAGTTCACGCGAATGTTGGCGACGCCGTGATCGATAGCCATAGCACGCGTTAAATTCACAACGCCAGCTTTGGCAGCGCAGTAGGCAGCAGCGCGGTCTCCGCCTTTTAGGCCCCAACCAGAGCCTGAGTTAATGATGCTGCCTCCGCCCTCTCGCTCCATGATCGGAATGATATATTTGGACAGTAGATAAACGCCCTTCAAGGAAACATCTATAACTAAGTCCCAATCACGTTCTTCCAGCTCAACGACTGTTTTACGACGAATAATTCCCGCATTGTTGAACAAAATATCAATTCGTCCGTGTGCAGCATCAATTTCTGCTGCAACACGCTGGCAATCAGCAGAGGAAGACACATCACAGCGATAGAAACTTGCTTGGCCTCCCTGCTGTTTAATTCCAGCCACTGCTTGTTCACCCTGCGCTTCGTTAATATCTAGAAGGACGGAATAAGCTCCAAAGCTGGCAAGCAGTTCAGCCGTCGCAAGGCCAATCCCTGAGGCTCCGCCGGTCACAACTGCTATTTTTCCCGTTAAGTTCAATACGTCTTGTGCGTTAAGCATGGTTTTTACCCTCCTGTTGTAGATGTTTCACTTTCGCTTCTAGTCTCATTTGATGGCTCAACCGCTCTGGTGAGGCATCTTCGGATAGAAATGGCTTAAGCAGCATCTGGAAACGGAATGCTTCTGATGTGACAGTGTTTTCCGGGGATTGAGCCGGTCCACAACTGTTGCTGCCCAGACCATTCTGCCTGTAATCCAAGTTGAGTGTAATGAAATCCCGCGGAACAAGATCACTCGCATGTTTGGCTGCTTCTAAGTCAGCATCGGTATAGCGTCGTGCACTGAATTCAAGTGTTGGTGCTCCTACCGCGAGTAGGCCGATTCCGGCGCCGTCTGTAATGGATACCCACCTTACATCTGTGCGGTTGCCATTTTCCTGCGGATAAATATATGGCGTGAATAGTTCATCTACAGACTTCCGATACACACCGAACCGTCCTGCTTCCTTGCTGTCAGAGTAGTTCTCCCCCGGACCACGGCCGTACCATTTAACAGCATCCATTTCACCAGGTATCTCCATTTGGAGACCAATCTTCGGAAGCATAGCAGGCGGCTTGCCTTCTGGAACGCCATGCACGTCAATAACGATAAGACCTGAGCCTGTTATGGTGTAAGTCGTTTCACATCGGAAGCCCCAGTCGAATACTGGAGGTGCAATGCGAGACGTCCAATTTATCCGAATCGTTCCTTCATCCAGCCGCTCCCAGCGACAATCATCAATTCGTTCGCTGAGCCTATTGAGATGCGCCTTGTACCAGTCAGGCAGGACATACATATCGTTATCAATCGGCGCACGCCAAAAGTTAAGTCGCGGCCCTGTATTCACTAGCTCTTGGCCATTCATTCGCAGCGAGATGATTCCTGCCCGCCGGGTGTCGAATGCGATTCGGAAAGAATCGTTTGCGAGGACGAGCCGACGCCCTTCCTCTGCGCAGGATAAGCTCCGCATAGGCAAACTAGCTGCTTCAGGAGCGGACGAATCATCTACGTTCCCAACTGCTTCTAGAGCGAACTGTGCCCAAGCTACCTCATGTCCTTGCTCACCCCAGATACAATCTGCCGCAAGCGTGAAGCCAACATTCAACCAGCGCTCAGCACCCTGATCCAATAAGGTTAGCTGCAGATCAGCTCTTATAGGAACATACAGCTCTGCACTTTCGCCAGGGCCAATTCGCGGCAGAACAAGCACACCGCTTTGGACGGTCCGCCCCTCTACCGTCACGCTCCAATCTGCATAGAGGTGATCGAGCGTCACAAAATCATAGCGATTCATGATGCGTATGCGATCATCTTTTATATACTCAACCCTGACAGGCTCGATAATTTTCTTGTATTCAATAAGACCTGGGGAAGGTGTCCGATCCGGTCGAACAAGACCATCAATGACAAAATTGCTGTTGTTCGGCACATCGCCGTAGTCTCCGCCGTATGCGTAGTCGTTTTTCCCATCCGCCGTCTTCCTGCTGATGCCGTGGTCGATCCATTCCCAGACGAAGCCGCCCTGCAGCCTTCTGTATGCATCGAAAGCATCAAAATACGGCCTGAGTCCGCCTGGACCATTCCCCATGGCATGAGCGAATTCGCATAGGATATGAGGTTTCGGATGATCAACCAGCTGACCGAAGCCTACCATCTTCTCTACGGAGGAGTACATGGTGCTCACAATATCGCACACTTCCGCTTCGCGGTCTTCTTCATAATGAATGAGTCGGGTTGGATCTGCTTGTTTGCACCACGCCGACATCGCTCGGAAGTTGCAGCCGAAGCCGGACTCATTGCCCAGTGACCAGAACAGGACGGAAGGATGATTCTTATCGCGCTCCACCATGCGGCGTACGCGGTCGACATACGCTTCCTGCCAAGCAGGATCATCGCATAGCCGTGAAATATTGCCCAGAGGCTCGAAGCCGTGAGTTTCCAAATCCGTTTCTTCCATGACATATAAACCATATTCGTCGCAAATATCGTAGAACCGCGGATCATTCGGATAATGAGCGGTTCTGACCGCATTAATGTTATGCTGCTTCATCATCTTCACATCTTGAATCATGGTCGACAGCGTCACTGTGCGTCCCGTATCCGGATGGTGATCATGACGGTTTACACCTTTCAGCATGATCGCCTTGCTGTTCACCAAAAACTGGCCGTCCTTCACTTCGATCTTGCGGAAGCCAACTCGCTGAGCAACCGTCTCCACCACTTTATCGTTCTGATCCACTACACCTATCGTCAAATGATATAGAGTAGGAGCTTCAGCACTCCAAAGCGCAGGTTTCGTGACTGGCATTGAAAATTCCAGAAACGTCTGATCAGCAGCGGCGACTGTGATCTGTTCTTCAGCTGAAATAACGAATGAACCTTCATTATCCAGCAGCTGCAGTTGGAGTTTTCCTTGCAGCGCATTTCCATGCAGTTCAACTTGAACTGATAAAGTTGCATCGCTGTAGTTAGCGTCCAGTTCGGTAACAATTCGATAGTCCACGATCCGTATGGAGGACGGCTCCGAAATCAGATACACATCCCGGAAAATACCGCTCATATACCACATGTCCTGGTCTTCCAGATAGCTGCCGTCTGACCATTGATAGACGCGCACTGCCATACGATTGATTCCCTGCTTTGCATATGGTGTCAGATCAAATTCTGACGTCAATCGGCTTCCTTGGCTGTAACCAACGAATGTCCCATTGACCCATACATGGAATGCACTATCCACGCCATCGAATTTCACGGCCAGTTTTCTGCCGTCCCAATGCTGTGGAAGCTCAAACTCTCGTACATAGCTGCCTGTTGGATTATCGTTAGGCACATGCGGAGGATCTACCGGGAACGGATAATATAAGTCCGTATAATGCGGATTGCCATATCCTTTCAGCTGCCAGTGGCTCGGAACTTGGATCTCACCCCAGCCAGACAAGTCATAATTCTCTTTGTAAAAATCATCCGGCGCCCATTCAGGCCCCTTCGCGTAATGAAACTTCCAACTGCCATTCAATGATTTGAACCAAGGGGAGCTCCCTCGGTCATAGCTCAAAGCTCCGGCTTGATCGGAATGTGGGATGAAATATGCCCGGCTCTTCGCGCGATTGCGCTCTAACACCGCAAGATTATCCCAATCACGTGCCGCTTTCTCGTTACGCATGGCTGCTTCTCCTCTCGAATCTCTCTCTATATGTCTCTATGGATCTACAATCGGGATCAATCGTCATAATGATGTTGTAGAAAGTGCAACAATTGCTACCTAAATCTCGCCTTTTTCCATTAGTTGTTGCATAATGTCAGCACTTTGGTCCTATAAAGGCCATTTCGCAACAACTGGGCTAAAAATGTTGTACAAACTGCAACTTCAAGTTGCAAAATAGCCTTTAGGCGTGCAAA
>NZ_WHOA01000037.1 GCF_013141715.1 Paenibacillus phytorum
AATTGTTGTATAAAATACAAAATTGGTAGTAACTCATTGGATAATTACAACAGTACCTCCACAGGGTACCGGATCTCGCCAAGCTTAAAGTGACCATCCGCTCCTAAGCAATCTACCCCTTAATCCCCGTACCCGCGATTCCACCGACAATGTAGCGCTGCGCGAAGAAGAACACGGCCAACGGCGGAATGGAGATCAAACAGGTTATAGCCATAATGGACTGCATATCGACGCCAAACATCCCTTTGAACTGCGACAATCCGAGCGTCAGTGTATATTTCGACTGATCATTGAGGAAAATTAGCGGTCCCAGATAATCGTTCCAACAGCTCATAATCTGAAACACGCCGACTAAGATGAGCGATGGTCCCATGAGCGGAACAATGATCCGCACAAGAATAGCAAATTTGTTTGCCCCATCGATCGTTGCTGCCTCATCTAACTCGCGAGGAAGCGTAAGAATGAACTGTCTCAGCAAGAAGATATAATAAGCAGAACCGAACCACGACGGAACAATAAGCGGTTTGAGCGTATTAATCCAGCCGAGGTAGTTAAACTCCATATACTGCGGGATCATGGTGACTTCCCAAGGGATCATCATCGTAGCAAGTACAATCAGAAACAGCAGATCGCGCCCTTTAAATTGGAATCTCGCAAACCCGTAGGCTACGAGCGTACAAGATATTAGTTGGCCGAGCGTTGACATCAACGTCACGATGACGGTATTTTTCAGGAATAAGTTAAAAGGCTGAATCGTCCACGCATCGGCGAAATTACTGAATTTCCAAACCGAAGGAATCCATTTTGGTGGGAAAAGGTACAGCTCCGCTGGCGATTTCACCGCCGTCGTCACCGCCCAGAACAGCGGAGCGACGAACAGCAGCGAGCAGATAATCAGCATCATATATACGATTATCCGTTTCATGCAGACCGCCTCCTTCCGCCGGATTTCACTTTCTTCTGTGACTTCTGCTTCATTTCGCCTTCATAGAACACCCAAGCCTCTGACGACTTGAATACAAGGAATGTCAGACTGAGCACAATAAGGAACATGAACCATGCGTTTGCTGCGGAATAACCCATTTTAAAAAACTTAAATGCATTCTCGTACATATACATCGCGTAGAAATACGTTGATTTCATCGGACCGCCTCCAGTGAGCAGAAGCGCGAGGGTCAACTGTTGGAACGCCGCGATAATGGACGTAATCAGATTGAATATAATTGTCGGGCTGAGCATCGGAATCGTAACGCTGAAGAATTGTCTGAGCTTACCCGCACCATCTATGGAAGCGGATTCGTATAGATCCTTCGGTATCCCCTTGAGCCCTGCGAGAAAAATGAGCATCATCGAGCCTTGTCCCCATAGGCTTGCAACGACCATCGCAACAAGAGACCATTGTTTATCATTCAACCAGTTCGGACCCTGCACACCGAAGATCGACAGAAAATAATTTAGAATGCCGTAATCTCCGCTGTACACCCAGGACCAGATCATAGCTAGCGCCACGCCCGAGATCACAGAGGGCAGGTAGAACGCGGTTCGAAAAATCGCGCTGCCGCGAATTTTCTGATTAAGCAGAATCGCTAGTCCAAGCGCTACCGCTATATTGAGCGGAACAAATAGCGCTGCGAACTTGATTGTCACGCCGAACGACTTCCAGAACAGCGGATCTTTCGTAAACATATCCACATAATTGCCTAAACCGATAAAGCGCACTTTACCTACAATCGGCCAATCAAAAAACGAAATAATAAGCGAGAATAACAACGGCCCTAAAGTGAACACTAGGAATCCGAAGATCCATGGGAAAATGAAGAGGTAGGGAGTTACCCCACCCCAACTTCGTTTCCTTCTAGGCTTGAGGTTGGCCATTGGTTTCCCTGCGTTTGCTTGATGCGGGTAGGTCTGAGCCATCTCCCTAACCTTCTTTCTGTAGAAATGTTATTTCAAATAACGCTCACTGTCTTTGACAGCTTGATCCAGCGATTCCTGTGCATTACTGCCAAGTACGGTTGCTTCTACGGCCGAAGATAGCTGACGATTCACTTCATTCCACTTCGCATTGAGCAGGAATGCCGGCGAATTGTCGGAGCGCTGCAGCATCGTGTAAAACGGCTTGTACAGAGGATCTTGATCTTTCTTAAGCTCGTTTACGACGCTTACTCTGACCGGCAAATCCGCTACACGCATCTTGATCGCTTCATTGGAAACATAATATTTGATAAACTCCCAAGCGAGATCCTTCTGTTTCGAATCCTTCGCAATAGATAGGGCAGACTCAGCAATCACGCCTTTGACTGGTTTGCCTGGAAACGCAGGCATCTCCACAGTCCCTACATCAATTCCTGCTTCCTTGAACGATTCCAGCGGCCAAATACCGCTTTCCCACATGGCGATTTTGCTGCCTTTGAAGATATCCTCACCGCTTTGCTGTCCTTTGCCTCCAGCCAGCACGGCCGAACCGTTTTTGACCATATCCCCAAACATTTGAATGGCTGCGGCTGTTGCTTTGCTATTCATGAAACCGTTGATGGTTTTGCCGTCATTAGAGATAAAGGAACCGCCGTTACTCCATACAAATCCTTGCAGATCGTACGTATCGTTCTCTGCTCGAACACCGAAACCGTACTGTTTCTTGGCTTTATCCGTCAGCTTCTTGGAGATATCCTGGAAATCATCCCATGTCCAGCCGTCCTTCGGATAAGGAACCTTGGCATCATCAAACATCTTCTTGTTGTAATACACGACACGAGTCGTGAAGCCAGCTGGAATTCCATAGAGCTTGTTCTCGATCGTCGCGTAATTGAACAACCCTTTGTAGAAATCATCCTTTTTCAAGTCCTTGTCCCCGTCAGCGTAGCTGCCGAGCGGCTCAAGTGATTGATGATACGTTGGAAAATCCCACATATACATGACATCCGGAGGATTCGTAGCACCGAAACCCGCAGCTAGCTTCTGGTCGAAACCGTCAGCGTACGCTTCTACCTGGACCTTCGTTCCCGGATGGTTCGCTTCGAACTTCTTCGCGATATCCTGCTCGATCTTCAGCGCATCCCCGGTATCCCATGTAGCGAATCGAAGCGTTTTCTCTTTGGCAGCATCGTTACCGTTAGCCGGTTGTGTCGCCTTGCTAGTCGTACCTTCGTTAGTACTGCTGCATGCTGTAAGCGCAGTCATTGCCATTGCAGTCGTAAGAACAATGAGTGAAAGTTTCTTGATCATTCTGTCAGCTCCCCTATCAGTGAATGAGTAGATAATAATTGAACCGCTTTCATCATAACTAAAATGAAAGCGGTTCAAAACCGATAACTATTCGAATGTTTGTGCGTTTTTGTTCGATTCACTGAGGTGGGTGTCCATTTGTTCGGAGGGTGCCGTCCTTATGTTCGGCGCGGTACTGACTTGGCGTTTGACCTGTGCAGCGCTTGAACCATTTGCTGAAATATTTGCTGTCTCCAAGCCCCGTGCGTTCAGCAATATCCTGCATCGTCAGCGGCGTATCCTTTAATAATCCGTAGGCCAGCTTGAGCTTTCGTTTGTATTGAAAAGCCACAAAGCTGTCTCCCAGCGTTTTCTTGAAAATAATAGAGAAGTGGCTTCGGCTGAGACCAACCTGTCCAGCCACATCGCTGACAGACCATTCCGCCGCCGGATTGTCATGCAGAAGCTTAACCGCTTTCCAGATCGGCTCCGGCCAATCTGTGGCCGTTACGCCATAGGCTTTCTCCAATTCTGCTGCTTTATGCAGGATTAACAACGCTTCAAGACGTTCCTCCGTGCTTGTGAGCGGCCCTCTTTTGACCCATTGCAGCTTCGCATTCTCGCTCTTTCTCTCCACAAGCAAGCTTTCCGCAGCATTCAGAAGCGATTCTGGCACTATATAGTAGCAGCGCTCATCCCCATAAGGAATGACTGCCCCTTCACATAGCTGACGATCTTCCTCTAGCACTTCCTTTAACAGATCAAGCCATGACGCCTCACACCCGGAAGTCTTGATTAGATAGATGTAAACGGGCTCACCTTGGAAAGACCACACCTCGCGGGTACGTTTCTCCATCTCCCCAATAAGTTTGTCATTATGGCCATTCAGCCAAGCGTAAAGCAGGGTACGCAGCCGCTCATCTTCGTCTTCACTGCCAGCTGCTTGGGCATCTGCTGGTGCTGAAGGAACGATTGCAAGCTCATGTTGAAACTTCGCCAGCATGCCTTCCAGTTCTTCATCCTCGAAAGCGGTTTTGAGCAAATAGCCGGCTGCTCCCAGCTTCATGCCCTGTTGGGCGTACTCGAAATCTCGGTGGCAGCTGAGCAGAATGATTTTCGTATCGGGAGCTGCTTCCTTGACTCGGCGTGACAATTCAATGCCATCCATTTCGGGCATAACAATGTCGGTAATGACTACTTGAGGCCGATGCTCAAGGAAAGCATCCCAAGCTTTGCGGCCATTCGGGGCGTCCGCCACCACTTCCATCCCATATTTATCCCAAGGAACCGTGGAACGAAGTCCTTTACGGACGATGCTCTCGTCATCTGCGATGATTACCTTAATGGTCTTGATTGTTTCCATGCGGACTCTCCTCCTTCTTAGGCCATTCCATGATGATCGTTGTCCCTTCACCCTTGATGGATTGCACCTTTAACCCATATTGCAGTCCAAAATGCAGTTTGAATTTCTGATCGGCATTTTGCACACCCAAGCCTCCCCTGCCCTTACGCTTCGTATCGCTTGGCCGAAGCAGACGCTTCAGCTTATCCGCTGAAATACCCACTCCATTATCGGACAGTGTAAGCAGCAAATGATTGCCTTCTTCCTGAACGGTTAAGCGGATCACTCCCTTGCCATCCTCGAAGCCGTGGAAGAAAATATTCTCGAACAACGGCTGCAGTGTCATGCGGGGAATCAGATAACGCTTGAGCAATTCATCGCATGCCAGTTCATACTCGAATACGGGGCCATAACGGACCTCTTGGATTTTCAGAAAATGCTCAATCATCCGCAGCTCTCGACCAAGCGGTATCAGCTCCTGTGTGATATCCAGATTGCCTTCGAGTACCATCGTGAGATGGTACAGCATTTGGCGGATATCCTCCGCTCCCTGAAGCCTGGCTTTCCATTGAATGGAGTTAAGGGTATTGAAGAGCAGATGCGGGTTGATCTGATAATGAAAAGCCTTCAGCTCCGCTTCCTTCTTGAGCCGCTCGCTCCGTTCAACCTCGCCAATCAAAGTCTGTATGCCGCCCACCATATTGTTAAAGCTCGTATCCAAAATACCCAGCTCATCCTTGGCTTCGACCTGAGTCCTCGTATGCAGCTTACCGAAGCTGACCTTCTGCATCGCATCCTTAAGACGGCGAATCCGTGCGGTGAATCGGGAGGAGAATAAATACGCAAGCCCAAAAGCCAGAAGACATGAAGCTACAGCAACCATAATCGTATTCGATCTTATAATGCTGGAGGAGCGATAGAACGACTGGGAGGGCAGCCTCGCCTCGATCGTCCAATGATTAGCTGCAAGTGTTTTGTTCCAGACAATATCACTGGTTTGTGAAGTGAAGGCAGTTGCTGTCTCATATATAATTCGTCCCTGTGGATTTGCTATTCTTAGATGAGCCTTCGTATCGTTCTCGAATAATTTGAACATATGAAGCAGATCTTCCGCATTCTCCTCTATAAGAATCTTGCTGCCCCGCAGCGCGCCGTAAGGATTATTAATCGGGACAGCTAAGCCCAGCACAGGCATCCCGGAATCTTCGGTTTCCTTCATCCCATGATTCTGAGAATAGAATCCCAGCCAGTACTTCCCCTCATTTGCATCCGACATGGATTGCCAAGCCGGAATACGGCTGAGCTTCGACACATCGAGATTATTTTCTCCATAATAGTAGCCAGAACTGGTAATAATGTAGATGCCTGTCGTTCGGTCGGTTTTAAGCGCTTTCAGAAGAACTTCAAAATCATTCTTATCCATAATCTCTTTATAAGTTGTCGGAACCTGGTTCCCTAGATCGACCCTTGCAGGATCAAGTAAATAGGAATAAACCGTCTCCGTCGTCTGATTCATCCGATTCAAGTACGAACTCATCTGCTGCTCCAATTGCGCCACAGTATTCTCCCCATATTTGCCAAACTGTGAATTAATGACCTTCGCGGACTGGTAATATGACAAGGCCCCAAGCGATAGCAGCGGAATAATCGTCACAATGAGAAAACAGAAGAGCAGCTTCGTGCGAATGCTCCGATAAGAGCCAGACAAAAGGCGGATGTTGAGTCGCTTAAGCAAATAATCTTTGATAATCGCACCCTCCCTCCAGCATTCTCTGTAAAATCATACACTTGAAGTGTAGCATGGAACACTTTCAGCGAACAATGTATCTTCCATCCATGAGAGATTCCGCTGACGGCGATGGCTTCACATACCAAATTGAGATCCGATCCCCGAAACCGGAAAAGCACCTCCCCTCTGCTAATTTATAACAGGGAGAAGTGCAGGTTTTATTTAGGTGGTTGAATATTCATGACCTAGAATCAAGAACACACTGGATGTCCATGTAAAGGCACGATCTCGCAAGCCTTGTCCCGTAATCGCGTCAAAATTCTCCGCCATTCCGCTGCGATCCAGCATGGTGCAGAATCGGCGCGCTACCTCTTCTGCCAATTCACGATCACCCGCTGCGGCCACTCCTTCCACGAGTAGCATGGTCGAAGGAGCCCAGATTGGGCCTCGCCAATAGCCGTCCGGATTATAGAAAGGACTATTCACGCTCTCTGTCGCCCAACCATTACTGGTTAAGAAACGATCTTCATCCCTTAGCCCCTTCAGCAAAGCTGTGCGGATCGGCTCCGGCAGACGTTTGCCTAGAAGAATGGGAACGAACAAGAGGAGACTGTCCCCTTCGGATAACTCGTGCGTGCCGGAGCGGCAAGCCGTGAAGCGGCCATCCTTCCAGAAATGGGAAATCATCTTCTCAAGTGTGCCCTCAGCAAGCTGCCGCCATTCTTTCGCTTCTTCCGCATGCCCGAGCAGTCCCGCAATCTCAGCAAGCAGTTCTATTTGAAGAATGAGAAAGGCCGCTAAATCCGGGCTTTCTACCGGAATGCCATTATTGAAGGCTGTACTGTTATCCCAGCCAGAGTCATTGCCGTGATTGTATTGCGGAATGCCATCTCCATCGCCGTCGCGATATCGGAACCACCATTTCGTCCATTTGGAGAGTGGTTCATAGACCTCTCGAAGTTGGGCATCCTTAATATAGTCCGTTCTGGCCATCATCCAGGAAAGCGTCCAACCGTGAATCGGCGGCTTGTTGCAGTTCCAGAGTTCATACTTATCATTGATGAAATCAGGAATCAAGCCACTCTCATCCTGGCGGTCAAAGAAAATCATAAATTGATCCCAAGCCAACTTCGGATCATGGCGAACAAGCGCCATTGCATTGAAGCAGTGATCCCAGCTCCAAATATTCGTCATCCAGTTCTTCGACATATACATCGCCGGCCTGGTCAGGCACCCCTCATCTGGAACGAGGCAGGACCACGTGATATAAGATGCAAGTTCCCGACTTTCATGCCAACGTTCTGGCAGAGGCAGGGTACGATATAGCCACAGGTTAAACTCTTCCTTCACTTGCTTCACAGCGTCATCGAAGGATTCCCAAGCAGCGCGCGGCTCCCATACGGTGCGGAATTCCTCTACAGCAAACTCGGATACACCCGATTTGCGGTCAGGCAAGAAGTCTGCAATTACATAGGAGCTTTTAATTTTGTCCCATGGCACTTCCATCTTCAAGTCGCCAACCAGCGCTGTCAGCATGAATCGGCATTCATGGGTGAAGCTGTTCACTTCCCAGCTGCTGGAGTCTGCTTGATAGGCGTAATCGTAAGCAGCCGTGCGGAAGGTTAAGCGGATTCCACAGCCTTTCGTCCGAATCCGAAATGTTCGGTGATCGGAGATACAGATCTCAGCTGTTAAGCCTTCCGTCGATTCAAGCCGGATCAGCTCCGGGCAAGCTATTGCCTGGAATGACACGGAATGACCGCTTTCATCCAGCATATCAATATGGAACGCCTCGCCGAATTTATCGTCGCCGCCACGAACGGTGCGCAGATACAGACCTTGTTGTCTATCTTGGGCTTCAGGCAGAATCGAAATCGCTAGGAAGGATTCTCTCCGGCTGAAAGGTACAACGTTCAGATCAAAGTTCATGATTAATTCTCCTTTACAAGAGCAGTATGCGCTTTCATTGTACCGAATGGAGATCGGGGGAAGAACCGACAGTTGTTTGTGATGGGTAGGTAATTTGTTGCGTGTTGAGGGTTGCGAGGGGGTGAGGGGGAATTTCGTTCGTCGTGATTCGTCATATTGTTCGAAAAACGAAAAACCTCCCATCGTGGGAGGTTAGTTTGTGAATATTGATTTAAGAATCGATAGCTATTGCCTTTGTTGAACCTTTACACCTTTAATCAGAAGCCAGAAAGCTAATGACAGCTCTCCAATCACACCAGGTACGGCTACAATCAGTAGGAATATCGTTTTGTAGTCGGTGTAGTTGGGTAGAAGAAAATGTGCAATACTATCTATGACATATCCAGCAGATGCAAGGATCAAGAAGATCCCAATTATTTTTGGAATATAGCCTCCTGACTTGATGATTAAATAACCAACGACCACCAAATGAAATCCAAAGAATACTAATCCAATCAGCCATCCATTTTTAAATGCATCGATTAGAAACATCATCTGAGCGTGTAACTGATTAGTTGTGAATACCGTCAAGTATTCAGCACCACTTAGAAGAGGCAGAACGTTAAAAAAATTTGACAAGGCGACTCCAAAAATGGCGGTGTACACCAACCTAAAACATGCCGCGAGCATGGCAAGATTCTTATTAACTGGTTTGAGTAAAACATACAGTGCCCAAGCTACCAGCACATCAAGAATAAGCACGATGACAAAGCTAATTAATCCACTCCGAAATAACATCTCATTGGCTATAATGTTACTAGCAGTTTTTGCTGCATCATCCGATATGATAAGACCCTCAAGAACAGAAAAATTAGAAAACATAGCAAGTATGGCCATAAGTAGAAGCCCGAACCCTGCGACTCTAGCATAATAAAGCGGTGAAGCTCCTGTGTTACGGTTTGTCATTTCTAACCCCTCCTAATTTTCCTCAAAAGAGAACACTTCTTCCAACGTTAAGCCGAAGACGCGAGCAATACGAAAAGCCAATTCCAGGGAAGGGGAGTAATTTCCTTTCTCAATTGCAACAATAGTCTGTCGTGTCACCCCTGCTTTATCCGCTAATTGTTGTTGGGTCATTTCATCATGATTAAAGCGTAAAGTTCGAATCTTGTTGCTAATATGTGCTTTGCCCATCTTAGACTCCTCTCCGATAAAGAAACAGCTGTGTGATGACTCCAATCACCTCTGATAATAAGCCTGAACTAATAAGTATGATGAACATAACATAGGGTGGTTGATCCATAACCAGCGGTATCATTGCTAGAAGAAAACCAATAATAAATACATAATGAGAATTTCTCGTGGATTTCAATTCAATTAATTTGTCCAGCTCATCCGTGATTCGAGGTTCTTTCTCCTTCGTTGCTATGGTATTGATCATACTGAAAACGATATGAATGATAATTTTTGCTAAAATCGACACCGGGATTAAGATTAAAATGAAAGCTCCCCAGAAGCTGAATGCGTTCGATGTATGAAAGCTCCCTTCTTGGTACTTTTGAAACACATACATACTATAGAGAGAAAAAATGAGTAAGGTAGTAATTAAAGATACGATGTTTTTCTTTTCTTGAAAGGACATATACACCTCTCCTTTTCTGTTAATATTTATAAATAAGTAAAGTATTATTTACATAGTATATTATCCGACATACATTGTGTCAAGTATTCTTTACATGTGATTACACAAATTTATAGCCTAGACCTATGCAAAAAGAGCAAAGGCGTTATGCCTTTGCTCTTTTTGTTCAATTAATCTACTGTAGGGTCCAACTGGCATTCTTCCAGTTTTAACACTTTTGTTTTGTATTTCCACTTGTAGCCCAGCCACAACACCAAGAAAAATGGAATTCCTATATAGGATGCGAGTAAGAACGTCCAGTCCACCTGACCGTCCGAAAACGCGCTAATGCTTTGGCCAATGATGACAATCATACACATTACACCTGCCAAGATCGGCCCGAACGGGAACCACATAGAGCGGTATGGAAGATCAGCTACTTTGTTCCCTTGTGCAACGTAAGCTTTACGGAAACGGTAATGGCTAATTGCAATACCAAGCCATGCGATGAATCCAGACATACCTGATGCGTTCAATAGCCAAATGTACACTTGACCATCGCCAAAGAAAGAGGCAAGAAACGTAAGCATTCCGATTGCAGCTGTCGCGAGCAGGGCGTAAACTGGAATCCCGCTTTTATTTAATTTAGTGAATAATTTAGGTGCTTTACCTTCTTTCGCCAATACCCACAGCATGCGTGTGGAAGCGTACATCCCTGAATTACCCGCGGATAAAACCGAGCTTAGGATAACGGCATTCATCACAGAAGCTGCTATGCTTAAGCCTGCTTTTTCGAAAATAATCGTAAACGGACTTGCCGCTACGCTGTCGCTAGCCAATGTATCTGTGGAATACGGAATCAGCATGCCAACAACGAAAATAGCCAAGATGTAAAATAATAGAATTCTCCAGAATACGCTGCGAATCGCGCGAGGTACGCTCTTCCGTGGATTCTCGGACTCCCCTGCTGCAATTCCGACGAGTTCTGTTCCTTGGAAGGAGAAGCCGGCAGCCATACAAACACCAAGTACGGCAAGCAAGCCGCCCGAAATCGGCGCGTCACCTGCTGTAAAATTACTGAATCCAATCGCTTTTCCGCCCCAGATGCCGACGATCATTAGCAATCCGATACCGATAAACACTGTAATTGTTACAATCTTTATCATTGCGAACCAATATTCCGACTCGCCATAGCTTTTAACAGACAATAAATTAAGACCAACCATCAAAGCAAGGAATAAAGCACTCCATAAGAACGACGGGCTGTCAGGCAGCCAGAACTTAATAATTAACGTCGCCGCGGACAACTCTGCCGCAATTGTAATTGCCCAGTTGTACCAATAATTCCACCCTAGCGCGAAACCAAAGGATGGATCCACGAATTTCGTTGCGTAGGTACTAAATGTTCCAGATACCGGCATATATGTCGCCATTTCTCCTAAGCTTGTTACCAAAAAGTAAACCATAATTCCAATGACCAAGTATGCTAACAGCGCGCCGCCTGGTCCTGCCGTATGAATCGCCCCGCCGCTGGCTAGGAACAACCCTGTTCCAATCGATCCGCCGAGTGAAATCATCGTCATGTGGCGCGACTTTAAACCTCTACGTAACTTGTTCTCTTTCAATTTTTGTACGCTCCCTTTACATGTTTTCCATTAGCTTTCTTTAAATAGAAGGCTAACAACACAAAAAAGCCGCCTCTTTTCATAAATAAGTCAGGCAGCTTCTACTCCCTCATTTATCCTATTTCAAGATAGCACAACACACTGTTTTGGATAAAACAGTATGACAGTTCCGCTCCTTTCGGAAACGGCCCCAGCCGGGCGCGGTCAGTATACCGTGCGGCTTCGGCAATGTTGCCTTTTCATCGGAATTAACAGTCTTTACTGGACTTCCTCCGATGTACTCTTCAACATCGCGACCTCTACCTCATCTAGGTTGATGAGGGTTCATATTTAGTTTTAATAACCTTTACTATTTTAATTAGCTTCAGGTTATTAATCAATAGATATTTATTCCAATTTGAAAGGGATAGCTCTAGACAATTATATTGTGTTTAACTGTCACATGCTTCATATTTATATGGATAAGCCATTATTTTCAAATTAAATCGACTGGTTGAGGTGAACTGCTATGAAAGAACAGAAAATACATACGTATGAAGAGGCCGTTCAACTTATTCATGAAGTCGGTATTCTACCTTTAGCTCCCTTAATCCCAGATCACCCGTCACTCTATCAGGTCACTCACGGTGAGCCGTGGTTAACTGGCACTGATTTAGATCCTTGGGTGTGGCGAGCACGGTTTCCGAGCGACGGTACAGCTGCCTATGGCAAATTCCTGAAGAAAAAATCGGTTTTCATTTCACGCGAACTGTTTCCATGGGTCAAAGCCATATTAGGAAGCCCTCAACCCATTGAAGATCGTTATAAAAACGGCCTTGTTTCCAACGCTTCCTTAGAGCTCTTCCGGCAAATCAAAGAAGAAGAAGGGATTGAAACAAGGTTGTTAAGAGTTAAAACGGGCATGCATGCCAAAGAAATGAAAAAAACCTTTGGACAAGGTTTATTGGATTTACAAGGCACGTTGGATATCGTTATTTCCGGTGTCAAAGAAAGCAGAATTTCGTTAGATGAAAACAGCGCATGGCAAAGCACTTCATTCGAAACAGCGGATCATTGGATGGAGAGCGCCAAATTGCACGAATTCGATATTGACTTGAAAATTGCCAAACAAGAATTGCACACTCGATTAAAAAGCAATTGTAGTCCTGATTCAATGAAATTTTTCACTAAACTGTTTCAGTTCGAAGCCTAGTCTTAGGTTAACATTTTAAATTATTAATCAATTAAATAATATCGATGTATCCTGAGACTCATAAATTTGAGCCGCACAATGATCCAATAAGTTGTTAACCTTCCGATATAACGCACCTCCAATACTTAACCTTTTGACTCCAAGCTCCTTGAGCTTATTGCAGCTAGTGAGTCCCGGCAAAGACATAATATTTAGCGGCGCATTTGTTTGTGAGATGATTACTCTGATTTCGTCATCTTCTTTCAATCCGGGAACAAAAATACCGCTTGCGCCGCTTTCGACATAGGCTTTTGCTCTGTAAATCGTTTCATTTAGAGGATCTTGATTTTGTAAATATGTATCAGTCCTTGCGTTGATATAAAATCCTTGATAGCCATTCTTCTCTAATGCAGTTCTAATTTTCGATAAAAGATGGCATTGTTGGTCCAATGGTTTGAGGCCCGCTTGGTTCTTGAGTGAATCCTCTATATTGATTCCTGACGCACCTAAATCGGCAAGTTTTAACACATTATCGACAATCGTTTGATCATCTTCTCCATAACCGGACTCAATGTCTGCAGTAACAGGTATTTTCACATGATCTACGATCATTTTCACAACGTTTTGCTGTATGGCAAATTCAATCATTTCGCCGTCAGAATATCCTAGGCTTTTCGCTACTCCCCAACTAGTTGTACCGATTGCTTTGAATCCGGCTTTCTCAAGTGACAGAGCGGAGAGTAGGTCCCAGGCGTTCCCCAGCAATAAAACTTCATTTGATTCATGCAGCGCGTTAAACTCCTGAATTCTATTCATGTTAGCGCATCCCCTTTAGTTTTGATTAGACACAAATACATCAAATTCAACCTTATCACTCTTTAACTTATGATTCCCTACTAATGATGCAATAAATAGTTTAAAAATAGAAGCTAGGAATTGATTTTAATTAAAATATCCTCTCGTTCTGGGGGAGGTCCTTTTGGGACAGAGGTTGTTCTTAACGGAACGACAAGCCGCTAAAGTGGATGAAATGAGCTAAAAATTGAATTAGCGGAACGTGAGGGCGTTATTCGATCAAATTTGAGCGATCCGAAGCTAAAAACAACGGAATAGCGTCAATACGTTCCTCGTTTACTTGAATTAGAGCATATTTCACGTAAATAGCGTCTCTACGTTCACTCTGCATCTACAGGAAACGTCTAATTTAAAGAGAAGAGGGCTGTCCTCAAGTAGATTTCTACTTTTGAGACAACCCCTTCAAAACTTAACTATTTAGTTACATTTACTATCATCTTTTCGCTAGAGGTGGCTCCTGCATAGTTAATAAGCTCAGCTCGATACTCATAGTTGCCTTTTGCTCTATTTGCCACGGTCATTACCGCTGATTGGGCGTTCGGTGTATGATTCGCCAGTGCTTCTGTATAGATGAGAATACCATTCTCATATAAATTGTACGTCCCGCCATTGGTTCCCCACCACATGTTCATGCTGACTTTAAAATTGCCGTCACCATCCCAGTTATCGTTGGAAAGAACTGATTTTTCCGGTGCTGCTTTTGTAACCGTTACTACGTGTGTAGGGCTCGTTGTTGTGCCGAATGCATTGGTAAGCTCTGCATAGTAACGATAAATCCCATTCTGCTTGTAGGTAATGGATGTTATGGTGGATTGAGCTGATGGTGAATTGTCAGTGAGAATTTGTGTATCCATTAATACATCATTCTCGTAAAGCTTGTAGATTCTACCGTTTTCTCCATACCACATGTTCATCGTAACATTATATGTACCGTCCAGAAGTCCGGTATCATACCCATTGTCATCGGATAGTACCACTGTACCCGGTTTAGCTTTACTTTTTGCTGCAATATTGTTCACAGTTGCCGTTGCCGTTCCGTGATTTCCTGCTGCGTCGACGAATTCGAAGGTAAAGCTGCCGTTAAAGATGAATGTGTAGCTGTTTGAACCTCCATTATTCGTAATCGTTACCGATTCGCTCGGTGTGATTGTGGCAATTACACTTTGTGCGTTTAGCACGCTATAGGCCACTGTTGCAGTTGGCGCCGTATTATCTACCGTTATCTCTATGCTGCCGACAAAGGGACCGTACGATGCTTGAATGATCGCTCTGCCTTCCCCAATTGCCTTCACTACGCCATAAGTATCCACAGTTACGGTTGATGGATCGGATGAATGCCACGCAGCTTTGCCAGATAAATCTACAAACCCGCTTGCCGTCAGTCCGTGGGCACCCAGAGTCTGTGTTTGTCCCTCCGTCATATTCGTTTGAGCCGCTTCAACAACTAGCCCATTCAACATCCACACTTTTCCATATTTCGCCGGATTTTTATCACTGCCAATCCCGCTGCTCCACTCAAGCCATCCAAGCCGACCGCTGCCGTTATTGTCGTTGACCAGCACAGACAGTCGAAGAGGACCTTTCGGATCATGTACATAAGGATATAATTCAGAAGAATTCACATGGATATAATAAGTTGTTTCATTGGGAACCGTTTGATCTACCTTTAGGGACGCGTACTGTGCTACGCTGTTACCCGGTGTCCAATTTGTTGGCAAATTTCCGCCAACATAAGGCACCGATTGTTTATAAAGCACTGGGCCTTGCGGTGTCAGTGCTGCCTGGAACTCCACCTGATCTCCCGTAAATCCCTGTCCGAATGTGTCAATCGCGAACTGTACGCTGTCCCCTTTCCAGAAGCTTCCGAGTGGATTATCCTGAACAAATGTCCCATCCTTCACACGAACGATCAGGTCTAGCCCGCTATCCGAATACCCCGCCGCAAACGAAGCGTCAAAATCCGCCGGTTTCGTCGACTGAGCAGCTGCTTTATACGCCCAATTATCGGTAGTCCAAACAGCATGGTCTGCGACTTCTAATGTGGCAGGATTGAACAGTTCTCCGCTGGTTCCCTTGGACTCAGGGACAACAATATTACTCGTATTACGGTCGAAATCCGAGATCAAAAACGGCTCTGAGATCGGTAGTAGCGCTAATGCTGCGCTATCCGCATTACTTATCCAATATACCTTACCAGGATGTACGCTAAGTAGGTTATTGGCACTTTGCGTTTTGCCCTCCCAGTCCGTAACGAGGGTTTCACTCGTGAAAGCAGCCGCTAGACGCGCATCGATCGGAGCTTCTGAGGATCCGTCAGTCCACAAACCTATGAGTCGGGTTCCGTCGTTGTCAATTACAACTGCTTTTTGTCCTTCCTGGAGAACGTACTCCCCTTTATAAACGAGCGATTGGCCAGCAAGATCGAGAAAATGGTGGGCTACTGACGCTGCCAGTCTAGGCTCCACTCGCGGCTTAGAGCGGAATAAACCCGATGCGTGCGTTACAGTTCCTGTGCTCTTGGCATAAGATAAAGTTTCCATCTCCGATAAATTCAACATATGAAATAAGGCAATTTTTTGCGTTCCCCATTTGAGCTGTGACAGGAAGTCAACGATCATCCGCTTAGCGATCTCAGATTCCGTAGGTACTGTGCCTGTTACTGAATTCGAATTGACCAGAATCGCATGACTCTCCGAATCAGCCCACTGCTTGGAAGCGATCCCAAAAGCCTGATCAATACGCTGGAATTCGCGTGGATCGGGCAGGTAACCATGCAGCGAGAGCTTATCGAAATAGGACGCTCCGCCCAAGCTGAGCAGTTCTTTATAAAATGATAAATAGTTGCGTCCTGCAAGTCCGCCAATCCATACATCCGAATCTGGCTGCTCCTCTTTGATTGTCTTATATGCCGTTTTCAACAGCTCAACGAAGCGTTCCGTCGAATCCAGCCAAAACACGCTCAACCCCGGCAAATTCGGCTCATTCCATACTTCCCACGTCTTAATCTGATTATCGTACCGGGTAACGACGGCACGAACAAAATCTTCCCAGTCCTTCATATCCACAGGAGCATAAGCGGAATAGGCCGGCACACTAATATTCGCCTGCGTTTGCTCCGGATGCGGCGATGCCCACTGCGGCGTGTATAACAGATTTCCAATCATATCGAAGCCGTAACTTGACAGCTTGTTGATTTGGTCATCGAATCTCGACCACTCATAAACACCGCGTGACGGTTCAATCGCCCAGCTCGTATCGCGGAACTGCGATCCCCATGGCACTGCATGAATCCGCGCAAAGCGAAATCCGACTAAATCAGCCAGTTTCATGGCATTCTCGCCTTCAGAAAGCTGATAGCTAAAGCCCATGGTCGGCCATCTTTGAGATATTGGCTTCGTTGGCCCCTGACTTACTACCAATGAATATCGCTCACGTGAAAACGTAGTAAGATCCGTCTGTGAATACGTATATTTGACGGGCAGATCCGTTAAATCCGTAGAACCGTTCTGTTGATACGCAAAAGCAATTTCGTAGTACCCCGGCTCTTGAGGCGTCCAGCTCCAACCTTGATCGAGGAATGTCTGTCTCGATACAGGCACTTGTGCGATCAATTCATTATCAGAATTGTAAACGCTACCAATAATGGCATTAACGGAACTCGCTACTGCTCCAGCGTTCAATTGATACACTACGGGGTCCCCTAAATTCCACCAGCTTGCAAATTTATTGGATTTCAACGTAAAAACAACCGGTCCCAGCGATTGGTTCGATGCTTCCGCCTTCACATCATCGTAGTATAGCTTGCCACTTGCCGGTGTCGTGGCATTTATGCTGGTAGTCGTCAAATTCAGCACAAGCGTGTTGGTGCCAGCTGGAAATTGGCTTCGATCCACGATAAACGACACCTCCGTCCAATCCGCAAGCGACACCCCCTCCGTCTTATCCGTCGTGTAGGACCCTAAGAACGTCCCGTTGTTCTGGAAGGAAACCCACAAACGCGGTTTATTGCCCGAATAATCTTGCGACGCCTTCAGCTTGGTTGTAATTCGAAACGATGTCATATTCGAAGGGAGCGTTATGGGACTCGACACCCACCCCGCGTATCCGCTGCTGACACTGCCCATAAACACCGAGCGCAAACCGCTGCTTTTTTCATCCTCTGTATAATTCGCCGCCGAAACCGGCGGATTGTTCGCGGATCCGTTCCACCACCACGTTTTCCAATCTTTTGGACTGCTAATGCCATTCGTCACGGTCAATGTCTCAAAGCCCGGATTCGAAACAGGCAGTTGCTGAACTACCGGAATCGGTTCATCCGACGCCTCCACCATCACATCATCATAGTAAATTTTGCCGCTTGCTGGTGTCGCAGTATTTATGCTGGTTGTCGACAGGTTCAGCACAAGCGTGTTGGTGCCAGCCGGAAATTGGCTTCGATCGACGGTAAAGGACACTTCCGTCCAATCCGCAAGTGACAACCCCTCCGTCTGATCCGTCGTGTAGGACCCTAAAAAAGTCCCGTTGTTCTGGAAGGAAACCCACAAACGCGGTTTGTTTCCCGCATAATCTTCCGATGTCTTCAGTTTGGTAGAAATTCGAAACGACATCATATCCGAAGGAAGCGTTATGGGATTCGATACCCACCCCGCGTATCCCGTGCTGACACTGCCAATAAATACGGAGCGCTGGCCGCCGCTTTTTTCATTCTCCGTATAATTCGCTGCCGAAATTGACGGATTGTTGACGGGTCCGCTCCACCACCACGTCTTCCAATCTTTCGGACTGTAAACACCGTTCGTTACAGTCAGTGTTTCAAATCCTGGGTTCGAGACCGGCAGCTGCTGTATAACCGCCGCATGAGCAGCACGTGCTCCAATTACCATAAAAAATAATAGCCCCAAAACACAAACAAATTTCTTAAACTTCCTCATAATCCCCCTCCTCGTATTCATGCATCGATAAAATAAAGCTGAGGACCGCAGATTCGTATAACGGCCCCCATCGTGTATTACAAGCGCGTTGCTTACTTCTTCATTTGTGCTTGTTTGGCAACGGTCTCCCATAAGTCTTTCATCATGAAACTGCTGTCCTTATTGGTTTTATACCACTCGATTATGAAGTCGTCCATTTGTTTGCCGCCCGCTTTATCCCATGAAGTCTGAACGTCCTTAAAGGCTTGATCAACAGAATATTTATCCCCGCTTAAGACTGCTTTCAACCATGTATCCGTAATTTGCTTTTTGACGGTGTTAAATGACGTTTGCATATCTTTGGGGAAAGACGGTATCAGCTCTTGCAAGGTGACGAAACGGTATTTTTTAGTCGAATCGAGATATAAGGACTCGGCTTTGTTGAACATATCCAGTCCTGCTTTTTGTTCTGGAATGTCAGGATTGAATTGATTTTGGAAGAACGAACACTTCCCTAGCAGCAAACGGGAATAGGATTGAGCGTAGTCGCCCGCCCAGCTAACTTCTGCTTTCGTTTTATTCGGATCGATGATTTGCGGACATCCGTTTGCATCCTTCTTATAATGCGTACCTTCCAATCCGAAAAGCAGGCTGGTACCCGTCGAGACACGATTCATAAAGTCGATGTATTTGATCGCTGCAACCGGGTCTTTAGTCTTTGCATTAATCGCAGTTGTCATTTGCACTGGACTTTGTACATCCGGAATAAATTCGCCTACTGGACTTTTTGGCAGTGCGATAGGGATCACATCGGCATCTGGAACAGCCTTTTTCAAGGTTTGTATATCGGTTACTGTCGAATCAAACCAACTTCCTACAAAAGTCGGGAAAATGCCCAGCTTGCCATTCAAAAAGTCTTGTTTGGCCTTTGCCCCATTTTTGTCATTCACGAAGTCTTTATCGATTATCCCCTCATCAAACAAGCGTTTTTTGAACTCCGTCGCCAATTTCGCATGTTCAAATGCTCGGCTCGGTTGATCATTTACAAGACCATACAGCTCAACAGGGTTCCCGAACATCATATCGATCGCAAACTCCGAACGAAAACTCAATGCCATTCCGTATGTGTCTTTCTTTCCGTTGCCGTCAGGGTCTTGCTCCGCAAATGCTTTTGCTACTTTATACAGATCCTCGGTCGTTTTAGGTACGTCCAGATTCAATTTTTTCAACCAATCTGCACGGACAAAGACCGCATAACTTGGAAATGATTCTAGCACCCGTCCAATTTTGTACATCTTCCCGTCGGGACTGGTTGCTACTTTCTTCAATGCGGGATAATCCTGAAGCACCTTCTTATATTCAACACTGTTCTTGTCGATCAGGTCGTTTAGCGGCATAAGCTGCTTCTGATCAATGAGCGGGTTTAATATATTCGGATCAAACTCGTTAATAATGTCAGGCGCCGATCCCGAAGCAAACAGTACATTGAATTTTTGTGCCGCATCGTTGCGCGGAATTGGCACATACTTGACATTCGCAGGGCCGTTTTCATTAACAAATTTTGTCCAACGATTATCTTCTAATGTTCCTTCTGCAGCAGGAATATTTCCACGGTCATAAACCGATACGGAGATATCCCCTTTCTTAGCTGGAGTTGTTGATGCTGTTGGGGTTGTTGAATTAGCAGAGGAACTCGGTTGTACGGTAGGTTTCGTACTGCATGCCGTTAGAACCATTGAAGTCGATAATGCCATCGTTAGTGATGTCGCAAACCATTTTTTCATGTTTGATAAACCCCTTTTGAATTCGTTATTTGTTTGCTTAAGCTTACCTCATCGAATCTTTGGGAACCATATTTCTCTTTGTAACACCACCTCCTTATCGCCCTCATGCTTCACTTAGCCTTTCACGGAACCAAGCATAACGCCTTTGACAAAGTATTTTTGCAAAAATGGATAAACGACCAACATCGGGGTAATCATGACGATCACGCCTGCAGCCTTAATTCCTTCTTCCACCACATGAACCTGATCGTCAGGCAGCACCATCATGGTTTGCTGCAGCACGCTCTGGCTTTGAATCATTTTCTGCACAAGCACGGTTAAGTTGTGCTTATCGGTATCGTTGATGTAAATCAGCATACTCATAAAAATATTCCAGTACGCAACACCATAAAAAAGCGTTAATGTTGCGAGAACAGGCAGAGAAATGGGCAATACAACTTGAAGTAGAAGACGTACTTCACTGCAGCCATCCATTCGCGCCGCATCGTCAATTTCAGGCGGGATGTTCTCGAAGTAACTGCGTAAAAGCAACATGTTATACGTACTTACTAAACCAGGCAACCAAAGAGCCCAATAGGAGTTAACCAGTCCCAAGCTTTGAATAACCAGGAAAGAAGGGATAATGCCTCCCGTAAAGATCATCGTAAAGATCATCGAAAGCGTAAAGAAACGTCGCGCATAAAAGTTGGGACGCGATAAAGGATATGCGGCCATAATGGTGGTGAGCATACATAACGCAACACCTACGAACGTGATCAAAGCACTGTTGCTGAACGATCGGACGACCGGTGTTCCCTTGATCAAAACATTAAACGTATCCAAGGTGAAGCCGATGGGCAATAGATTTACTTTCCCTGTTTCGATGGCGGACGAACTACTAATGGAAAGCGCAATCAAATGAAGAAGTGGAAACAAGCTTGAGCAGGCAATTAAGGCTAATACAATATAGTTCGTGATGTAGAAGATTTTATCTCCACTGGATGCACGCATCTCGATTCCTCCTTTCTAAAATAGACCCTTCTGAAAACGACGCGCAATCCAATTGACAGAGAGCAGTAGAATTAAAGCAACGACTGATTCAAACATGCCCATTGCTGTAGTTAAGCTAAATTGCGCGCCTTGCAGTCCAACGCGATAAATATACGTGCTGATGACATCGGAAACGTCGTTCACCGCAGCATTTTGTAAGACGTAAATGGGGTCGAATCCCACTTCCATCACGCGCCCCATAGAAAGAATAAAGAGTAAAATGATGGTCGGCGCAATTCCGGGAATCGTAATATGAATAATCTGTTTCCATTTATTGGCACCATCCATACTTGCTGATTCGTAAAGCGACGGGTCGATTGTCGTCATTGCCGCCATATAGATGATGGCATTAAAACCCATATCTTTCCATATTCCTGCACCGACAAAGATGGTGACCCATGATTTAATATTGTATAAGAACGGAAATGGTTCAAAGTTAAAAAGGGTCATCCAATGACTTAACCAGCTTCCTTCGATTCCAAAAATACTAAAGACGATCCCGCCGACAATAACCCATGAATAAAAATAAGGTAAATACACGAGCGTTTGAACGATCTTCTTGAACCACATTTTTCTCACTTCGTTCAAAAGAATAGCTAATAGAATCGGAAACGGAAACCCCACGAATATATTTAGACTGCTAAGTAGAAGCGTGTTTCGGATAATTTTTAACGAATTTTCGTTATTGAACAGCTTTTGAAAATTTTCAAATCCAACCCAAGGACTGTGAAATACCCCATCAAAAAAGTTGTAATCTTTAAAAGCAATGATCAGTCCGGCCATTGGCGCGTATTTGAAGATTAAGTAAAATAAAATAACGGGTATGAACATCAGGAGCAGTGGAATATTCTCCCTTAATCTCTTCATGTCGATTCCCCTTCGGTCTATAGCTTTCATATAGCTCCCTCTTTCGTTGTTGTATCCTGCGATCCAACTGTACAACTGAAAGGTGAGGTAGAACAATCGTTCATTTTCCCTTGATCAACAATATTCTCAAATAAAAAAAGAACCGTCATCCCTGGCTTTTTCTCCAGTGAATCCGATTCTATGGCTATCCAAATCCTATGAATCAACAAAAAAACAGCAATCAACAAAGTTCATCTTTATGGCTTCATATGAGCGGTCTTACGAAAGTCTCCTGGTGTCTGACCAACTAGCTTTTTGAATGATCGAATGAACGTGTTCGGATGCAGATATCCGATTCTGACCGTAATCTCTTGTATGGAATGTTCGGTTTGAACCAAAAGCTCTTTCGCGTGTTCCGTACGAATTCGCGTCAAATAATCAATAAAATTCTCACCAATTTCTTCCTTAAACGTACGGCTAATGCTTTTCATATGCACATGGAACACATCACTTAAATGAAGCAATGATAGATCCGGATTCTGGTAATGTTCCTCCATATACAATTTAATTTTGCGGATAAGCATATGATTGCTGCTCATTTCACGCAACGTCGCCATGGCTTCTGTTGTTTCCTTAAGAACACTTCTCAACATTTGCTGTAGTTCGTCCACGGTGTCCCAGTCGTCTACCGCTTTTTGCAGTTTATCCTGCACGCCGTTTGCCCATATTTTTTGCACATCCGCTGGTAGGTCCGTAAACTCCTTATCAAGAAAAAATATCATGTAGCTCATTAAGTTGTCCAATTCCTTACGCGCATACAGACCGGCTCGAATGCCATCGAAAAGTTGTGCGAAGCTGCCCTGCCAATCGCCTTCCCCCGTTCGTAATGAAAAGGCAATCTCACGGATATATTCGAGCAGATCGAGCGACTGCTGCCTGCCCTCGGGCTTAATCTGCCAATAACAGATCACACTATCCTCACCTAGTGAAGGTTTGTATTGAAGTGCTTCCAAGGCTTCGACGTATGCGTAATGTACAAGCTCTATGCGATCGACTCCTGAACCTATGCCCATCGTAATATTGAAATCAAGGTTGGTCTTCACCCATTGCATCATGTCATTCGCTATATCACTCGCGATCTGCTCGGGCTTACTATCGGGCGATACGTTCTGGACCAAGTGCAGCAAAGTCAATTGATCCTTGGACGTCCACTCGGTCCATACGGTTACATTTCGGCCAATTGCGATTTCCTTTACTACGCTACACAAAACGAATTTAAGTAAATTTTGATCATGATCGGAATATAGACTGGCGAATTTACTGTATTTATTAATTTCGAGCACACTAACACATAGCGAGTCAAAATCGCAAGCCATTCCGAGGCTCTCCATCTCCTGCTGCCACTCTTCATACTTCAAGGGACGATTCCCTTCAATCCATTCGAAAAAGAAATGCTTTCGCTTAAACATCAAATCTTCCTCGTGCTGCTTCTGATAGGCATTTGACTGCTCCATCAAATTCACCAAGGCGGTATCGATGAACTTAAATTCATCTTGATTGCCTTTACGGAACAGTTCGGCGCTTTTTTGCTGAGAGAATAATTGGATACGCTGTATGATCGTTTCTACAGGCTTATAGTTCCGTCGGGTAACCACAACAATCCATAAAACACCAATACTAAAGAAAATAGCACAAACGAATATCCAATATTTGGATATGGCAGAGACAAGACGAAACAAATTACCATTCGCCACACTGCTGGAAATAGCCCATTCGGAATAATCGGAGTGCATCTCCGTCATTAGGGAATCGTCTCCATGAATATCACCATAAATAGACGTACCCTCGCGGTCATAAAGACTGAGATGATTGGAATTTTCCGGCGTCAGTGTTTGAACAAAATGGGCAATCGCTTGAAGCTGCACATTGACAACGATTAGACCGTCATTACCGGAATTCAATGGGACATATCGCACTAACGATACGAATTCGGAAGGTTCGCCTTGCTCCGTGTAACCTTTCCGCACATTTGTCCATTGATGATTTAGCCCGGATTGCTTCAATGCTTCCACAATCAATTGTTTATCGTTAAATGCAGCTAGCTTGGAAACGGAGTATGGCGTCTGCACCGTATCGTCCGATAGCCTGTATAAATAGATTGAATCGATGAGAGGCATCGTTGCCATTAGACTTTTCACTTTTACAGACGACAAATAGCCCGAATAATATCGATCGTTCTGCAAGGCAGGATTAAAAAAACCCAATAGCGTATCATCGCTGGCGATTTCATTCGTGATCGTGTTATCGATCAACTTCATTTGATTGTCTACGGATTGGAGCACTTGCTTGGTGAAAATTTTATTCGATTCGATTGCGGTTTTTCGCGACAATTCACTGAATGCCATCAACAGGATAAACATGAGGAGAGGCACGATAAAAAGGAAAATCGTTACATAGGAAAAAAGGAGACGACGAAACCATGTCTTGTTCAGCGAGATATTCTTTATCATCGTTTACTCTCCTTTTTCACAAATATTTTTTATGGTCAGTGTCGGATCACCTGTACATGTTGCGGAAAATCGTGGGCCCACTGTCCATGGTTGTATGCAAGGCGAATCATTCCAGAAGGGACGCGGACTTCCAGCGTAAAATGCTCCCATTGTGCCGGAATTTTTGGTGAAAATGAAATTTCCTCCCACCCCGGTTTGGAAGGTTTCAGTCCGATGATTTCCTCGATCAGCAAGGGTACCGGAGCACTTGCCCAAGGGTGACAAAGACTGGTATTCCATTTCTGTTCTTTCCCCCAGGCCTCAAAACAAGTCGTAGCGCCTTCTTTCAGCATATTTCCCCATGAATGTTCTTCTTCTGAGCTCATAAGCTCATATATCAACGAATGTTCTCCAACCCTCGCCAAAGCTTTTAAGACAAAATAGGAAAAGTACACGCCGCACGAAAATCTTTTCTCGCGAATTTGATCTACGATAGATGGAATGGATTCCTCCGGAGCCAGATTAAAAAGCAATGGCAGCACATTGGCATGCAGTGCATGATGACTGCTTCCCTCTGCATCTGTAAATAAACGGTAGGTCGGATCATAAAAAACTTCGATGAAGCGTTTTTTTAGCCGTGAAAGATCATCCTCGTAAGAAATCCCAAGCAAATCACGTATCTCATTCACTGCTTGGGTGCAGCCAAGATAAAACGCATTAACCACGTTATGGCAACCGGGACCTATCGGCTTCGTTAGCTCAAAATCGTATTCATCGCGCAGTTCCTTCGGCCAATCAACCAAATTCCATTTGTCGGTGATTTCGTGTAACAAACCGTCTCCTCGATCGTAGGCTTGAAAATGACGGAGCAGTTCCTCCGCATAAGGATACATGTCCCGCAAAAAGGTGAGATCCCCGCTGTATCGATAATATTCCAGCAGCTGCAGCGGCCACTGAAGTGAAAAGTCAGCAATCTCCTGCATAAAGTTCCCTGGAACGACTGACATGAGACCCGGGCACGTAGAGGAACTAAGAGCAAATTGCTCAATTGCCTTCTTATACAATCGTAAATCGCCGCTGAGGAGCATGTGAGCATGCCCGATCACCGTATTATCGCCCAAATATTGTCCTTTCTCCCGGGTCGGACAGTCTACAAAGTTTTCTTGGGAACCATATTTGACGCCATTTTTACATATTTGAAAAATTCGGTTCATCAAGTCATCCGAGCTTTGAAAACGGCAGCTTTCTTCATCCAAAGGATAGTGTCTGACGATCGCTTGGAACGAATCCGGACGAATCGCTTGTTCAGGGCCGAACACTTCCACGTATCGAAAGCCTTTGTAATCGTAAAGGTCCAATTTATCTTTATCCCCGGATAGCGTCCAGCGATCTTGATAAGTACAGTTGCAGCGCATGTTAAATCTGACCGCTTGTCCATCTTCTTCCAGTTCTTCGCCGCAGCGGATTTCGATTTCTGCGCCTGCTTCCCCTTCTGCATCCATTGTAAACTGGCCAGTGATTTCCTCTCCAAAATCAATCAAGTAATGACCGGGAGCCTTTCTTTCTACGCTATGCGGTTTCTTCTCATAAACCGATAATACCGGTGTCGGCTGCTCTACAAGCGTATAGTCCGCTTGATCGTTCGTCTGGACGGGAAGCCAAGCGGAGTCATCAAAGGAAAGATCCTTCCAGCCTTTTTCCGACTTTCTGGCATCGATATGCTCGGCAAATTGTGTCAAATAGCCAAAAGTCTCCCCTTTCAGGAAATCTTCTGCCCGTTTAGCTCGCCAAGTCTCATCGGTTTTTACGAAAACACGGTCGCCCGACGTCAGCTCTGCGATAAGCCCCTGCCTGTAATCGCCGCTGTTATATGCCCGATTAACTAGTCCTTGGTAATATACATGGACAGCGATGACATTGTTCCCCGCTTGGAGAAAGGAACCAACCTCGATCCGATTATAATAGTAGTGGCCGGCATCGTTTTGAGCCGGCCCCTGAGCAACAAACCGGCCGTTTAGGTACAGCTTGTAGTAATCGTCCGCTGTGATGTCCATATATAAGGAAACAGGATCAGTAGACTCCAGATTAAATGTGGTCCTCACAAGCCAATGATGATGCTGCAAATCCTCGCTATGCGTCTCTGATTCAGCTGCATCCATTTCTTTATGAAATAGATTCAATGGTTCCATCGATCTAAACGGGGTATCCGTTATCCAACGTGCTTGCCAATGTTTAGACAATCTTATCTCTCCCCTAAAATTGAATTCGAATATTTGTAGTTGAACAGAAGAACTAAAATTCTCCTGCGATACAACTGTACAACTGAAAAGTGAGGTAGAACAATCGTTCATTTTCCCTCGATCAACAATATTCTCAAATAAAACAAAACCGTCATGATGCTGCAAATCCTCGTGATGCGTCTCTGATTCAGCTACATCCATCTCTTTATGCTTCCGATTCCACAATATGGGTTTCAGAAGCCAAAGTCAAACACTTTAGGAGCTCGATGGTACGCCGGCATGAACTCCAATATTTCTTGACATGCAATCACAATTTGTCCGTTTAGCTGCCGTTCATAATTCGACTATCTTCTACACCCTCATTCGTGAACAACATAACGAAACTTATAATATTGAAACAATTATCATGATTAAAGGAGCATCGAATGCTGACCAATATGGACGAAAGAAAGATCACTATTGGAGATATTGACTTGATGATTGCCGAGATAGAGGAAGGCTGGAGAGAGTTGAGTATGATCAGTAGGTCTTGCCGGGATATTAGGGAGGATCTGGTTAGGCTAACGCAAGTTTTGGATGAAATCATTTATTAAGAAACTGGTGTCTCCTGATTAAATGGAAACATCTTTCAATGCCTTTTTAAGACATTTATGTTTTAATTAACATATAATTAATTGAAATTTCAGAGAAAAGGAGTTTATAACCATGAAAATAGCCTCTTTTCTATTACCCAAAGACAAGGTCGCCTTTATCAAATCATCAGCTTCCATGCAGGAAGCGTTAGAACAATTAGAAAATCACTATTACACAGCACTTCCCCTTGTTGATAGTGACGGGAAATATGCAGGTACATTGTCGGAAGGTGACCTGTTATGGACGTTAAAGAATACACCTGGGATTCATTTTGATAATATCCATCAAGTGCCAGTGAGCGAAATCGAGAAGCATATTCACAATGAGTCCGTTTCAATTAATGCATACATGGAAGATATGCTGGCGCTAGCAGCCGATCAAAATTTTGTTCCAGTTGTAGATGACGAAAATATTTTCATAGGAATTATTCGCCGGAAAGATATTATTGAATATTATATGAGAAACATAACCGATTGATAAACCCCTGCCACTACATCTACATCTCTAATCAGGACATTATGCCTCCTCAAATTGCTGAATTAACAATCAATCCCAAATAGAATGTTTATAGTGCTTAAATTGTCCGTTAGCAAAAATAAGCTGCCCAATAAATTGCGGCAGCTTACATATGTTCGTTAGCATCATGTTTTAGTTAGTTGTTTTCTGTCTTCTACTTGTGGTGGTTCCTCCATCCAACCGTGTTTGATCATTAATTCTCCACCGTCTTTGACAAAGGGTAAAATTTTCTGAGTAAGTCGAGCCATCGTCACCAGCAAATCACTTCGCAAACTAAAAGCTCCACCAAGTGCATTGCTCCCAATACTAAATGATCCTAACAAGTTAGTGATATACATCATTAACTTATCCGAAAATGGAGCAACCGTAGAATTCGTCGCTTTCCCTGCATGAGTAGCAGGCGGCTCTATATAATCCTGACGTAAATATTCACCTAGTGTTGTTTCAACTTCCTTTGACAATTTCATACCTTCAACAAAATATTCTTTTACTTTCGTATCATTAGCTACTTGGGCGAAACCAATCATTAATTGCATGCCTGTAAGGTTGGCCTCAATGGCATGATGGATAAGAGAAATTTCAATGGCATTTAATGATCTTTTTTCCCTAAGCAAATTAAACCCTGATAAATAATTTTTATCCTTAATAAAGAAAATTTCTTTGGGCATTGTCATAAAAGGCGGGCGGACAAGTACTCCTTTATCTAAAAGAAATTGTGCACATTGGTCATACATTTCTTGTGCGTTTGCTGTTAATTGCTTAAATAGTTGTCTTATATCTTTACGGTAGGACATTGTTGAGTACAATGCAAAAAGACTAGCTTCAATCTTGCTTATCATATGTAAAAACATGGGTTCATACAGATAATCAAATAACTTAGGAACTCCTTTATTAACGTCGTTCACTGTAAAGCCAAGTGGAATAACTGCTCCTTCTTGTTGGAAAATATTTTTAATGGATTCTACAATTTGTTCCGATAAATCGTAAGTTGACTTTAAGATTTGTTGAACTTCTTCATTTTCTACATGCTCAAGGAAATACTCTAAAAACCTCAATAACATTGTTTTTTCTTGATAAGCCATCCACAAGTTTCCTATTTCCGATGACGTCAATGGTACATGGTTTGAATTCATAGTTATACTCCCTTGTTTTATTGATTATTTTTATCCATTAACTCCAATTAAATTCCCTAATATTTAATATGCCCGTTATTGGAGTGAAGGTACGCGCAAGCCACAATCATTTGCTTCACTTTGTCCCTCCACAATTTGTTATGGTTATTATTCCTTCCCACTTCGTTTTTTAGTATTAAAATGCCCGTACTTAAACGAGAAATAAAAAAGAAGCCGCTTCATAGCAGCTCCTGTTAATTAATTTTTCCGTTAATTGTTATCATCGGAATCGGAAAATAGCTCCTGCAAGACCATCTTTCTGTTTTCAAGAAACCGTCTTGTGATAATGTAATGCAGCGTGTCCTCATATCTAATTTCCTCTATGGGATGAACATCAAAGTTAATAATCTGTGCATCTGGAAATCCGAGAAGTATCGGAGAATGCGTTGCAATGATGAACTGAGCTTCTTTCTCTAAATCCTTGATAACCCGCATTAATGCCAATTGCCTTGCAGGGGATAAAGCCGCCTCAGGTTCATCGAGAAGGTAAATCGCCTTTTTTCCAAAACGATGTTTAAAAAGAGAAAGAAACGCTTCACCATGCGATTGCTCATGTAAAGAACGACCACCGTAATACTGCAGGCTTTCGGGCAAAGTATCCAAATGGGAGGCAAAGTGATAAAAAGTCTCTGCTCTCAGGAAAAAGCCATTCGTGATTTTTGGCATCCATGAAAGACGAATATGATCCCCCAGAATGGAATGTGAAGCCTCCACATCATAATAGTTGTTCTTCCCTCCGCCAGCTGTATTAAACCCGCTTTGATAAGCAATTGCTTCAAGGAGCGTTGATTTACCCGAACCATTCTCCCCAACAAGAAAGGTGACATTCGTTCGAAAAGATAGTGACTTTAAAGATTTCACAGCAGGTATAGAAAATGGATAAGTTTTCGGATCCGTATGATCATTCCTCAGAATCTCAAGGCTTCTCAAGTACATTAATTTTCAACTCCAAACAAAACTTTCATGAGAATAGTCTATGTTGTTATTTTAACATAACCGCCGTTATTACATGATAAGCTATTACATATACGCAAGTATTATTTTGTATAAAGCTGGTCGCAATTGACCTATCCGAAGGTGAGGTCGACGCTAGTGCCTAAGATGCTGGAATCCGATGCAGATCTATTTACCGCAGCATTATCACAAACTCCGGTTTCTGTGTGGCAGACGGATGCCGACGGTGTTTACCGCGAAGTAGATCGCGGAATCATCGAAAAGTTTACGAATAAATCCGTAAGATTGAGCACAAGAACAGATGAAATCGCATATTACTTCCGTGATGATGGGACCAAATTTCGTGCTGAAACGTAAAAAAGAAAAGAACGGGATAAACAAGCCAAAGATCTTTCACGCAAGCTCCCAATACTTGAATGAACAAAAAGAGGAGCCGCCAAGGCAGCTTCTCTTCCGCTATTTATCTGCTTATTCGAAGAATACGCTCGGATATTCAACAACTCCTGAAACATTATCGAGCGTACTTTCACGTAACTCTAATGCCATAAATGCTTCTTCTGAACCTTCAAAAGGTGCTTTTATTCCCCATAAAGATGCCTTTTTGAAACCAAACCTCGGATAATATTCTGGATGCCCCATCACAACAACAGAACTGTATCCAAGTTCTTTTGCTTTTTGTAATGCTTCGAGAATTAACAGCTTTCCTATGCCTTTATTTTGATTATCTGGTAGGACAGAAACAGGTGCAAGAGCAAGTGATTCTGCCGATTCATTATCATCGATAATTTTTATTTTAGATAAAAGAACATGTCCAATGATTTCGTCATTATCTTTATTAATGGCTACTAATGATAATTCGGGGATGAATACATCGGATTTCCTGATTCGAGACACCAATTCATGTTCTTTCTTATCACTGAATGCCATATTAGCAAATGCACTCATTACTACTTTTTCAGTACTTTTATAATCCTCGGGTAATTCTTTTCTAATAGTTATATTCATATATTATCTCCTAATTCAGCTTTCAAAATCACATATTCCCATATATCTCCTTCATACTCCACTCCCGTGTAAAAAAGAGCAAATTCTACAGGTACATCCATCGTAAGCACATCTTCCAAGATTGTCGGTATGCTACTAACCACATCTGGCGACTGCATGATCCACTCCTTGCTTTTCCAATCGAGTGTTCCTTCATTGCATTCAATTAAATCCCCAATAAATTGCTCAGCGAGAAAAATGTACATGCCACCAGCTTGATTCCAAGTGGCAATCCCTTTGAAATGAACAGATTGAAGGGTCAGTCCAGTTTCCTCTTTGACTTCACGAATGACCGCATCTCGAGGAGTTTCATCAAGCATAATCTTGCCTCCCACGCAATTCCACATATTTTTAAAGGGAGGGTTGTTCCTTCTCAGCATCAAAAATTGATTATCTTTATAAATAAAACAATGTACATATTTGATAGACATGACTATTGCACAAGTAATCTAATTAATTTGTCTTTAAATAATGGATTATTAATCGTTTTGCAAACTTTAGCATTAGGGGCATGACCTGCAAAGCCATCTGATATGGCAAGTTTACTACCGTCATTTACAATCACTTGACCATAGGCAGCCTCTTCTGTTGTGCATACATAGCAGTAACACAATTTTTCTTCAACTACAATTTCTTTCCAGAGTACAACCCCCATTGCCACAGCATCAGGTAAGTCAACAATATGTTCATTGCTTCTTTGTAAATTATATTCAAGCAAGGTACGGTTACATTTTACGGAGAACTCAGCTTCTTTCTTACCACTTAAGAGTAATACATCCATATCGTCCTTATTCAAAGCAGCTTCTCCTAGACATACATCAAATCCGATGATGGTAATTGGTATTCCTGAGTTTAGCATAATTCGATAAGCCTCTGCATCTACATACACATTAAATTCAGCAACAGGTGTAGTGTTTCCAGGGCCAAAGCCAGAAGTACCCATGGTGTAAATATGTTTTACCTTTTTCATAGTTTCAGGTGCTTTTAAAATAGCAAGTGCAATATTAGTAACAGGACCGATGGTTACAATTTCGATTTCTCCAGGGTTATTTTCAATAATATCAAGGATAGCATCTACTGCGTGCTTGGTTTCTGGCAAAATAGTAGGATGAATTAAATCACAATCTCCCATACCATCCTCACCATGAACATTGACAGCAGTAACTAAATCACGCATAAGCGGTTTGGCTGCTCCAACATAAAGAGGTGGTTTTTGAGCATTAGCAACTTCGATTGTCATAAGTGCATTTTTCGTTGCCAATTCAAGCGGGACATTGCCACAAATGGTTGTTATCGCCTCTACTTTCACATCCGTTGATTTTAATGCCATAATTAACGCAACAGCATCATCACTTCCAGTGTCTGTGTCAATAATTAATTTTCTCATATAAAAGACCTCCATTTCGTATTTGATCTCATTATATAAATCCAATTACAATGAAAATAGGTCAAATGACCAAAAGGAAAAAGAAGGTGAGAAGATGGATTTTAAAGAGATTGTAAATGAAGTACCCACGCATATTAAGAAAGAATTTATTTATAAAAAGCATAAGAAAGGCAGCCTTATCCTTCATCCACATGAACAAAATAATTATCTGTATATCCTAACTACAGGTTTAGCTGAAGTGTATAGGCAAAGTTATGTGGGAACGATGCTTTCCTTGTATATTTACAAATCATATAGTTGTTTTGGGGAGATAGAAATTTTTAATGATAACATTAAGACACTCGGTGTAATTGCCAAAGAAGACTGTGAAACGATTACTATCCATAAAACAAAGGTTTATGAATGGATGAAACTCGATTTTAATTTTAATTTCTACTTAATTAAACAACTTGCCTCAAAATTAGTTTTAAGCTCAGATACCGCGGCGCAGTTATCACTACTTCCAGCTAAAGATCGTATTTTATTAAGTCTACATAATCATTATAAAATTGGTGATTTAGATCACCTTACAAAGCAAATTTTATCAAGTGAGGTCTGCGCACCAATTAGAAGTTTAAATCGTTCAATAGCTGAGTGCATAAATGAGGGTTTTATAAACTATAAAGGTAAAAAATTCTCTATAAATTCAATTGAAGAAATAGAAAAATATCTTGAAAATTTTTTGCTAAGTTAAAATTGTTGGTTCAGAAGCTAATGACTTTATTTTCACCAAAAAAATAAAAAAGAAGCTGGATCAATGATCTCAGCTTCTTCTTTCTTGCGTCTTATCTGAAAAGAGAAATTACCATATTGCAGGCAATACTTCATTCAATTTTAATTCCAATATGGATACATTTTATAATTCGAACATTATCCGGTAAACAGGTTTTCTTTCTTTTCCGTTTTTAACGCAATAAACAATATTATTGCCAAATAAAAAGTAAAGTATACATGGATAAGATTATTTCACTATACTAAGACCAATGTTCGACTTTAATTTCAATTTTCGAATCCGAGAAGGCTTTATATATGCGCTGCACATGTTTCCCTGTATGATCAACTTCGACGGATCCATCTTCCCTGCTGATTTGATAGACAAATTCTGCATGAAGAGGTACTTGAAGTTGATTGGAATAGGTGCCATTTTCCCGATTATTCATTAACGGAAACCATGCATAGATCTTTATATCTTCAGGCGTATTCGCCGGGACATGAACGACCATTTCCAAGGTCACGCGTTCTTTTTGAGCATTGACCACACGAATTGATTTTGTAGCTTCCAAGTCCTGATATTTGATCGTTACCGATGTTTCCCCTTCTTTTATCGGAATCATGGTTCCATCATTCAGAACACCCAGTATGCGATGATCTTTTACTTCATAAGTTGTCCTTAGCAGGGACATCTGAAAGCCGGTTTCAAAGGCAAGAATCGGATTTAGCCTGCTTTGAGGGCCAGTAAGACCAACCTCTTCGCTGCCGCGTAAAGACAGAGAACATTCCTTACCCTTTTTCCCAAAAAAGTGAATGAGAGGAGAAGATAGTCTGAGTGCCCAGTCTTTCTCCGTATGCTCCGCTCCTGGATCATTGAAATAGATGAGTTCGTTATCTGCCTCATACCCCAAATCCAAGAGTTTCTCAGCAACTTCACGGACATGCTTTTCCATCACCAAGGTGCCTTCACAGCCTCCCAAATCGATCCAGATTTTGGAGATCGACTGCTTCTTACTGAAAGCATGATAAACTGGCGTTTCTTCTAAGGTCAGTGGGTCCACACAGTAAAAATAAGGTGAAATGATGGCGAGCTTCCCAAAAATATCCGGTCGGCGAAATCCGATATGATAAGTGACTTGCCCCCCTCTGGATGATCCCATTAAAGCCGTATGATCAGGATCCGTTAGGGTTCGAAACACAGAATCCACGTATGGTTTTAACTCTTCAATAATAAACGCTTCATATAAATGGCCTTTGGGCTTGATTAGAACTTTATCGGATTGATGGAGGATCCCCTCCATCTCATGGGTAAATTCATCGGCTCTCTCTGCTCCCATGTTTGGAATGCCCACAACAATGATCTCTTCCATCGTATGGTTATGAATCAATCTATCCACGGTTTCGTTTACATGCCATGAGTAGCCGTTAAATGCAGGATGGAAAATATTTTGCCCATCATGCATATACAATACTGGATAATGCTTATCCTTTTCGTATCGATAACTGGGGGGAAGATACACAAAGATATCTCTTTTGTTGTCCAAACGTGTGGAGTAAAAATTTTCAATCCGTAATATACTTGATTTGCTGTCCATCCTGCTCACCTCTATTAGCCACAGCTGCAATGTCTATCCAATTCTCCACTTCGTAATTCAGAACTAATCCATCATCCGTTGTAAATAGGCGATAAGGAAGCTCTCGACCTTGTCGATCTACTTCATGCTGACCTAGGCCGCGAGAAATACGAAATTCAAAGGACATGTCCCTAGGCACTTCAAAGGTTCCGCCATACAGTCCTTCGCGAATCATCGGCAGTTCTAAGCCTGCATATAGCTTATCTGTTTTTGGCGTGAATTCCGGCACTTTAACGAAGACTTTAACCGTAGCCGTTTCGGAAATATAGGGAACAACGGTAACATCCAACGCGGCTGTTACGTTGCCATTCAAATATTGGACCGTCGTTTTCCCTTCTTTTTTAGGGACTAGTTTACCGTCCGTTGTAACCTCCAATAAATCGGGATCAACTACTTCATATTGAGCGTTTAAATCCGTCATCAAAAAACCGCTATCGAAGTGTACCACCGGATTCAATGTTACCTTAGGCCTATTCAGGCCAACAACCCCAGGGCCATGTAGATCAACCCGAACAGGCTGCCCTATTTCCCCAAAAAAATAAATGAGCGGCGCGTGAACCCTTGCAGCCCAATCCTTTTGAGAGTGACCAGAATTGACGGCAAGGTAGTACATAAGATCGTCTCCGAGTACATATCCAGCTCTTACAAGAATATCTGTGACATACCGTACATGCTTTTCCATGACTGTAAAGCCTTCAGAATCTCCTACGTCCATCCAAATCTTCAGGTTCTTCTTTTCTGTGTAGACGTTACTTAACCATTTTTCTTCCATCGTGCCTGGGTCTGTGCTGACAAAGAAAGGACAAAGGGCTCCGATCATTCCAAATGTGTCCGATTGACGGAATCCCATATTATAAGACACAAGCCCACCGGCAGACGACCCCATGAGAGCCGTATGTTCTTTTCCTGTTAAAGTTCGGAGTGCCCGATCGATAAAAGGTTTAACTTCCCGAACGAGAAAGGTCTCGTAAAGTTCGCCTTGATTGATTACATCAAAAACATTGTATCCGTCAGGAGACGCGTGCATATACTCCGCAATCCTGGCGTCTTCAACATGGGAAATCGCGACAACAATGATTTCTCGCATCTTTCCTTGCGAAACCAGGTTGTCTACCGTAGTATGAACCTCCCACGATTCACCCTTTTGATCCTCAAAAAATACATGTTGTCCATCATGCATGTATAGGACGGGATATCGCTTCTGTAGATCTGTATCGTAACTAAGAGGCAAATAAACAAATATATTTCTGTAATTATTAAGGGTCTTGGAATAAAAATCTTTGAGCTCGATGAGCCTTGATGAATTCACAAAGCATTTCTCCTTGTAAAAAAGTCACAATTTGGTTGTCAATAAGAAAAACTTATTAGGGTTTACGTAATCCTGCTCATTCATGTAACGATCCAAACTGTGCAAGATTTCTTCATAATCATTTAATTCAAACTGGATTTTCATCATTTCTTCAGGGAGAATTTCCGAGTAATGGCACGTACATATAGCAACTGTTTTCTTATGGGTCTTGTATACTTCATTAGCCAAAAACTCGTTGATGACAACCCCAGGACGATCGGTAAATTTGGATAAGAAAGTGTTCAAACTCTCTCTGTTCTCGTAAATATATATCCGATCTTCATCCATGTTGGATTTTTCTTTAATGTGCTCCACCAGTTCTTCATTGTTGTAAGCATCCATAATGAGAAATTGCGGGGATTCCGCGAACAATTCATTCAATACGCGAAAGCTTTGCTCAAAGTTCGGCATGATTTTGTGAAATAAATTGTCTTCAATATGACTGTCGATGACGAATATCGGGATACCAAAACCGAAATAATTGGATATCGTCGAAAACTTTTCTTTATCAACATTGATGATGAATACGCCGTCCAAATTTCTTTCCATGATGATCTTGGAGGAAGGTGCCGTACTGTCGATTTGCATAAAAAGAACATGGTAGCCCAACTTGCTGCATAATTGCTCAATCTTGTATATGGTTCTAACATATTTCAAATCAGACCATGCGTTCTGATCTTTGTCTTTAAACAGTAGGATGCCAATCAGTCCTGTTTTCTTAATTTTTAACGACTGAGCCGTCCGGTTTGTCACATATTTCAGCTGTTGTGCGATTTTCAGCACTTTCACGCGCGTTTCATCGGAAATGGACTGCGTTTTGACATCATTTAAAATGTAAGACACTGTGGCAATGGATACGCCAGCCGCTCCAGCTATATCTTTTATTGTTGCTTTTTTCATGAGAAACCCACCCTACTTAAACGTTTAGGTTGATTTAAACACATCGCTTTTGCTTTGTCAATTACTTACAGCGATGCAGCTGCAACGAGCCAGCCGAATGGAGGTAAGCTTACCGAAATCTGATGTTCAGCCATTTTGTATGTCCCGTTACCCATGAGAATGTTAGGCGATGATTCCGTTTGAAATCCGAAGTCCAACGTGGCCGACTTTTCGCTATGATTAAAGCAAATGGTGAGTTGTTCGCTGGCATTCTGCCTTTGTACGACAAGTTGACGATTTTGTGCATAAACAATTCGAAATGAGCCATCTTGCAGGGCTAGATGATTTTTTCTGAAGGCAATTAAATTCTGATAAAAATCAAGCAGTTCGTGGTTCTGTTCTTCCACGTCCCAAATCATCGGTCTCCTGCAATCGGGGTCTTGGCCTCCCCTCATCCCCACTTCGTCTCCATAATAAATACATGGCGCTCCGAGGAAAATAAACTGAAACAGAGCAGCGAGCATGAGCCTTTTTTCGTCACGTGCAACAGTAAGCAATCTAGGCGTATCGTGACTTCCCAGAATGTTAAAGGCTGCTTCGTTTACCTGCTGTGGATATTGGGGTAACAGTCGATTGATCTGATAGGCGAACTGCTGCGCATCGATAGTTTCTTTTGCGAAGAAGTCAATAATGGCTTCCGTAGCCGGATAGTTCATAACCGCATCGAACTGGTCTCCTTGAAGCCATGGCATGGCATCGTGCCAAATCTCACCCAAAATATAGAAATCAGGCTTGATCGCTTTTAACTCCTTGCGGAATTCCCGCCAAAATGCATGGTCGACTTCATTAGCAACATCCAATCTCCACCCATCAATGTCACACTCTTTTACCCAATATTGCGCAACACCCAGCAAGTATTTCCGGACTTCAGGATTCGAAGTGTTTAACTTCGGCATATGGGACTCGAAAGCAAAACAATGATAGGAAGGCTTTGGTTCATATTTAAGCGGATATTCTTTGATGTGGAACCAATCCCAATAAGCCGAGTCAGGACCTTTTGCTATAACATCCTGAAAAGGTGCAAACCAAAAACCGCTATGATTAAATACTGCATCAAGAATTACGCGGATGCCGCGGTCATGAAAAGCATTTACCAATTTCTTCAATAATTCGATGTCACCGAAATGCGGGTCCACTTTTAAATAATCCGTCGTATCGTATTTATGATTGGTCTTCGCTTCAAAGATAGGCGTAAAATAAATGGCATTAACGCCAAGGGAGCTAATGTAGTCGATGCGGTCTAATACGCCTTGTAAATCTCCCCCATAGAAGTCATGTGGGCCCGGATTGGAATCCTCCCAAGGACGAACATTTGCCGGATCATTGCTCGGATCACCGTTGGCAAATCGTTCAGGGAAAATCTGATAAAAGATGGCCTTCTTTACCCAGCCCGGCGGCTTTAAAACCTCACTCGACCAAAGAAACGGATAATCGAAAAATTTCAGCGGGTCCTTCGGTTTCTCCTTGCAAAAGCCGCTTTCCGAATACCAATATGTTTGCTCGCCCGAAACCAATTCAAATGCGTATCTTAACCTAAAATGCTCAGGGGAGATTTCCGCTTGCCAATAATCGAAAAGCTCATCGCTGGCCATTTTATATAGAGCCTTTTCACGAACCGTTTGTTCCCAATCATACTTATCTCCGTGGATGGCTTTCACCAACTGAAGATCGTCTTTCTTTGTCCGCAACCTGATATGGATCAAGTTGTCATCATAGGCGTAGCAATAAGAATCAGCAGCTCTATGGTAAATGGCTTCAAATATCATGGCAGACTCCTTAACTATGATCTACGTTCCTCCATCAACCTTTATCTGCACCTGTCGTAATTCCGTTAATTAAATATTTTTGGAAATACATGTACAGAACAGTGATTGGCAATGCCACAAGCACAGCGCCTGCCGCAAATAGCGTAAAGCTGGAATTCGTTTCGTTGGCCACCATATTATATAATCCTTGCGCTAAAGTCATTTTTGCCGATGATCTCAAAACGATTTGCGGCAAGATAAAATCCATGAACGGCGTTATAAAACTGTTTAGCGCAACAAAGGTAATCGCCGGCAGCGATAAAGGAAAAATAATCTTAAAAAACACATCCGTATTGCTTGCTCCATCGATAAAAGCGGCTTCTTCCAAACTTTTAGGTATGGTATCGAAATGCCCCTTCATCACCCATGTCCCCATCGAAATGGACCCTCCGGCATAAATGAGGATTAAACCCAGATGGGTATCCAACAATTTCGTCTGTAATAACAAAACAAAAATCGCCATGACGGATAAGAAGCCAGGAAACATTTGAAGAACCAACAATGTCATTAATCCTTGTTTTCTGCCCTTGAAACGAAATCTCGAGAATGCATAAGCCGTCGCCGCAACAAGAGTTGTCGACACTACAGCATTCGAAATGGCGATCTTTATTGTATTTTTATACCACAGCACAAAATCAGTGTTCCTTATAAGATCAAGGTAGTGTGCAATCGTTGGCTCATCAGGAATCATCTTACTTACCAGTAGGGCATCACCCGGATTAAGCGACGTCCCGATAACCCAAATGATTGGATAGATCACCGCAATAAGCAAAACGGCAAAAACCATGTAAATCCCGGTTACAATCAAGTTGGATTTTAATTTAGACATTTAGACCAGATCCTCTTCCTAGACTGACTTCATCCGCTTGTAATTCCATAAGGAGAACATCGCAATAAAGATAAACATAATGATAGACACTGCGGAAGCCATATTAAATTGACTTTGATTAAGCGTCATCTTAAAGATCCATGAAATGAGAATATCCGTGCTTCCCGCGTAATAATAGTTAGGACTATCTGGTTTGCCATCCGTAAGCAGATAAATCAAATTGAAGTTATTGAAATTAAAGGCAAATTGCATAATTAATATGGGTGCGGTAGCCAGTAATACAAGCGGAAGAGTGATCTTGACAAACTTTTGCTTTCCTGAGGCGCCATCAACTTCGGCTGCTTCGTAAAGGTCGCGCGGCATTGTCGTTAAAACCCCCGACATCAGCGCCATAAGGAACGGCGTCGAAAACCATAAATTAACAAGAATAATCGTAACTTTCGCCATCGTCGGATCGGACAGCCAAGGTACCGGAGAAAATCCAAGTTTACCGATTACATCATTAATGGGACCAAACGAACCATTCAATAAAACCCTGAAAACCAATATAGAGATGAATTGCGGGACTGCCCAAGGCAAGATAAAGACGGTTCTCCAAAATCTTTTGAATTTAATCTTAGGATGGTTCAGCATCAACGCCAGTATTAACCCGCTCAAAAAAACAGATGAGGTAGAGGCTACAGCCCATACGATATTCCAAACGGATATGCCAAAGAACGTGAATCTCCATGCTTTTTGTGCAAATAAATCATAAAAAGTTCTAACACCTACCCAATCCACTAAGGATCGATCAGGAATATGGGCGGGAGCCGAATAGTTCGTAAAAGCAATCAAAACATTAAAAACGAGCGGTATAATCGTAACAAAGAGTACAAAAAATGCAGCTGGTATTAATAATAAATAAGGGAAATTTCTAAACTTCGCTTTTCTAACGGAATCCATGAATCCAGGGACACTGTCTCCTTCATCCCTCAGTCCCCCGTTTTTCTTGGCGTCATAAATGTTAGTTATATAGAAGCCTAAGAACAAAAGGATAACCACTAGTGTAATGAGACCGTTTATTAACATAAAAATGGAGTGATCGCCATGAACCACTTTCCCATTGATGATTTGGGTAGGCACATCACCTAACGTGATTAAGCTTATAATCCCTTTATAAGCAATGGGGTAGTAGTTCCAGAAAAACAATTGAGCCAAGATTATGAATACGAAGCCTTTTAGATATTGTTTGTTATAAAGTTGACCTAGACCAATAAAAATTGTGGAGCAAATAGCGGCTATCGTTCGATGTCGAAGAGCGCCTTGTTTCAAATCCATACGTAAGACCGCCTTATTTCTTAGTCTTCATTGCTGTCTTGATTTGTTCTACCGCGTTATTCAGGACTGTGGCCGGATCCCCATTGTCGTTCCAAATGGAAGCAAGTGCAGCGCCTGCAGGCACCCAAACATTCCCCATCTCCGGTATGGACGGCATTGGCGTCGAATATTTCGCTTGTTCAAGGAAAGCCGATGCATTAGCGTCATTCATAATAATCGGATCATTCATAAGATCTTTTCTTGGAGGCAGTTGGGTCGTCATTTTAAACCGATTAATTAAATTCTCTTTACTTGTTGCATAACTAGCAAACATTTTCGCGGCAACCGGGTACTTGGTATACGAATTTACATACAGCCCTCTAATGCCTGAAAAGCTTTGCGGATGTTCGCCATTAGGCAAAAGAGGCAGCGGAGCAACGCCATACTCGAAGTTCACTTTGGACAAACCTGCCATTAACCAGGGTCCGTTGATGACAGCGGCTGTTTTCCCTTCTTGGAATAAGCCAGTAATGATATTATCGTTAATGTCATTAACGTTTAACGGAAGTATTTTCTTTAAGGATTGAAAGAACTTCGCCCCTTCGATCGCTTTGGTACTATTCAGACCAATATCAGTTGCATCCGTACCATTCTTGCCAAATACATAGCCGCCGTAACCCGCAAGGAACGAATAGGATTGGTACAACTGGCGTACATCCCACATAAAGGCGTACTTTTTGTTTTTCGGATCATTATAGGTTTCTGCAAACTTCATGATTTCTTCGTAAGTTTTCGGAGCTTTTTCCAACAATTTTTTATTGTAAAAAAGAGCATAAGTGTCAATGGCCGTCGGGAACCCGTATAACACTCCCTTGTAGCTAACCCCGTCAATGGCCGAAGACATAAATTCATTTCGCATGCTTTCGTTAAACATATCATTCTGTAAAACAAGTCCTGCCGTAACGGCGTTACCTAATTGATCGTGAGGTGCAGAGAACACATCAGCCCCAATTCCAGCAGGACCATCTGTCGTAAGTTTCTTCACAGAGTCAATCGCAGGAACGACTTCCACCTTCACTTTAACACCATATTCTTTTTCAAAACTTGCTGAGATCGCTTTCAAATAATCCAACTCAGGACCTTTTGACTCCCAGACGAGCAGCTCAGCTCCATCCTCTGGTTTCGCTCCTCCTTGCTTATTGCTGCCTTGTTCTACATGACCTTGCTCTGGCTGGGTCGATTTTTTCGTACATCCAACGAGAAATGAAAAGCTGAAAAGAACAACAATAACTGAGGTAATCAACAAACGTTTGGACATTCATATTCCCCCTATAATTTTACTGAATCGTTTAAGTACCTAAACGTTTAAGTAACAACACAATTATAATAACTTTTAACCCATATTGAAGTCAATGAAAAATTTACGGACTAGACGATACGCAGAAAAAGGCAGCCGATCCAATCTGGCCGGCTGCCTATTATTTTCCGTTACTCCCACTTAAATGTTAGGCTGGCGATAATGAAGGCTACAAGCATCCAGCCGCCAAGCAGTGCGGCTTCAGGCCACATGTCGGTAAGTGAGGCTCCGACATTCATGATTTGGCGCAGTGCTGTGGACAGATGCGCGATCGGCAGCAACTTGACTACGGGCTGCAGCCAGTCAGGCATATTCTTGATCGGAAAGAAGACGCCACCTAGAAATAGAAGTGGGAAGGAGACGAAGCCGGCAATTGGGCCAGCGCTTTCCGGCGTTTTGGCGAGCGCGGCGATGATAAAGCCGATCGACATGAACGTCAGTGTCCCGAGTACCACGAACATGAGCAGAAGTATCCACGAACCGTTCACCTGCGTTCCGAAAATCAGGCTCCCGATTAGCAGCACGATGATCGCCTGTGCGCCGTTCAACACCAGTCGGGCCGTGATTTGTGCGGCAATGAAGCTCCGAGGTTGGAGCGGCGTACTCTGAAGACGCCGAAGGATACCCCGCTCGCGCCAAGATGCGATTTGGCCGGCGACGCCGTTCAGATTGTTACTCATAATCATCATAGCAACGATGCCTGGGACGAGGAAGTCGATATACTTCAGGTTAAGAGATTGGACCGCCTCTGATTGAATCGTGATGACAGGGGTGTAACCCACGATCTGCTTGCTAATCCCATCGGCAATCTGAGACATAATGGGGAGCCCGATCTGATTGGTTGTTTGGCTCGTCTCGTCGTAGTAGACGGTGAGTTTGGAACCTTCCATAGAGGCATTTTTAGCGCTCACAGCAGCTTCATACCCTTTTGGAACAGCAACGACAAGCTGCCGATCGCCATGCTTAAGATCTTTCATTGCCGTGTCAAGATCTGTGCTTTCCGTTAATTTTAATATGGATAGCTGCTTCATAGAGGATAGAAGCGCCTTCGACGCAGTCGTCTGGTCTTGGTCGATAACGGTGACGGAGAGCGATGTGCTGTCCCCTTTTCCTAAGAATGAACCCAGCATCACCATGAAAAAGATTGGAAAAACGAGCGTCCAAAATAATACTTGCCGATTTCGCCCAAATAGTCGTAGCTGGGCTAAGGTCAATTGACGATACGCTTTCATTCTTCCCTCAGGCTCCTTCCCGTCATGTGGATGAACACGTCCTCGAGCGTTGCCGTGCGCGTTTGCAGATCAGAAACCTTGATGTTCTGCTCAGCAGTTTGTTGTACAAATGCAGTCAGCGTATTTTGTAAATGATCCGTGTACAGCACAAACGTGTCTTTACGCTGGTCAACTTGCTTTACATCAGGCAATGATTGGATTAGCGTCAGCACTTCCTGCTTTCGCGCCTCATCTTCTCGAATCTGCTCCGGCAAGCGAAACTCGATAGCGCTGTCTGACTGCAGGCTGCGGACGAGCTGCTCTGGCGTGTCCAGTGCAACGATTTGTCCCTTATCCATGAGGCAGATGCGGTCACAAAGCACATGAGCCTCTTCCATGTAGTGCGTTGAGATCACCACAGTCTTACCGCGCTCTTTCAGGCGGAGGACGATATCCCACAACGTACGCCGGGCTTGAGGATCGAGTCCGGTTGTCGGCTCGTCCAGAAAGACCACCTTTGGATCATTCACGAGTGCTAACGCAATGGCGAGGCGCTGCTTCTGACCGCCGGATAAGTTTTTGACGCGGTCATTCTTTTTTTCGCGCAATAACATATCGTCGAGCAGCGGCTCAATCGGAACTGAGCTTGGATAAAAACTTGCGTACATACGGATAATCTCGTGAACGTGGAGCAGGTCGAACAGTGACGTCGATTGGAGCTGGACGCCAATGATTTCCTTGACCTTTTTCAAATCTTTTTTCGTATCGAAGCCTGCGACAAGTGCTCTCCCTTCATCCGGTCGCCGCAGACCTTCGATCATTTCCATCGTTGTCGTTTTGCCCGCCCCATTTGGCCCGAGCAGTCCGAACACTTCCCCTTCACTCACTTTGAAATGTATGCCATTCACCGCGGTGAATTTCCCATACCGTTTGACGAGTCCGTCCACTTCTATGATGGCGTTGACCAAGGTTGGTTCCTCCCTTTCGATATTCCTGCAAGTATTTTCTGTGCTTCAGCTCGCATTTTTCAAAAAAGCTGATCGGCAAAATAACACCCATCAGCTTTTTTTTCTGATACTTATTCTTTTCGAATGACCAACAGTACACCAATAAAGATGAATAGGGTACCTATTCCAAAAGACAGGCCAACTTGTTCGCCTAATAATAGCCACCCTAAAAAAGTACCGACAATAGGCTGGAAAAAGAAGAATAATCCACCACTTGAAGCGTTAAGCATTTGCAGTCCACGATTCCAAAGTAAGAAACCACAAGCAGTCGAAATAATTCCCAAAAATAAAAGACCACCCCAAATAGATGGATGCATCATGGCTTGAAAATCGAGCTCATCTAATCGACTTATTGTAAAAGGCGTTAGTAAGGCGATTGCCACAAGAGTGGCATAGCTCGTTACGACAATTGGTGAATATTGCTCTGGTACTCGTTTAATAAGAACAGACATAAGTGACCAAGTTAGTGCTGCAATAAGCAGTGATACGCCACCAAGTTGATGAGAGAAATCGATATGGGCATTTCCAACAATAATACACACGCCGATTGTTGCTAAAACAATAGAAACAGCCTTTTTAAAAGTAATTTTTTCTTTTAAAAGGATACGCGCAAACAGCACCATAAATGCAGGTGTCGTTGAAGTAATAATGGCCCCCATTTGTGCATTAGAGAGCATCGTACCCACTTCTTGGGTTACGATAGAAATTGTATTTCCAACAAGCCCAATAATGAAAATTAAGAGCCAGTCTCGTTTTTCAATCCGCCATGATTGTTTGGTTACAACGCCAATAATTAGCAATGCAAACATCGCAATAACATAGCGAAGCCATACTAATTCAAGTGGTGGTACAACGTCTACCACAACTTTTACCACCACATACATCCCGCCCCAAATACTAGCAGCGAGTGATAAATATAAAGAACCTAATAAGGTTTTCCTCATTTTGTACCCTCCGTTTTTTCAAGACATTTCCTGTCCTTAACGGAGATGTAGTTATTCTACCGTTAAGGGAGAATAACTGCAGGTACATCATTTTCAAATAATGGTGACCACATCATCAGCTTTCAGCTCACTTTCAAAACGTTTATTTGATTATACAATAATATGGTCGATTTAGGCACCAAAGTTCAACTTAGAAAATACCGCTTTACATGCTGCGCCACTTCTACCGGTGCGTATTTGTTGTCCGGAGCGAGATGATCTAGATTTGGTAAAATCAACGTTTGTGTTCGTGAAATTGTTTCATCCAATGCGCGAATCATTTGATGTACAGAATCTGGACTCTTCCCCCCAGAAATTAATAGGACATTCGCATCAATCATTTGGTAATTAGGGAAAGTGGATTCCAAGCGTTTCACTTCTCTGTGCTCTATTAAATTTTCTGGTAATAGATTTTCTATTTGATTCCAATGATTTCCGCGTATCACCAAACGTAAAATAAATTTTGCATACCATTTCGGCAACCGTTTTAAGGGAGTGTGACCTGAACCCCTTACAAAGCTGGCAAACGCCCCCCTGAAATCTTTCTTATTCATGTCATTTTCATATTCAGGCAGCCAATCCCAATCCGTTGGTATCGACTTAATTGAAACGCCAGGTTCATAGACGGCCATTTTCTTAAACGTATTTGTTCGCGCAGCTTCCAAGGTTACAAGCCCACCGTAGCTATGACCGAATACATAGTTTGCTCCCGTTGCTTCTTGTACGCTTTTTACATCCTCACACTCCTTACGGATAGAGTAGTCAATCCCTAGCGGTCCACTCATTCCACGCCCACGTCGATCCATAACATGGACTGTAAAGGAATTCGATAATTCTTGGGCAAACTTCGTAAAATCATTCGAAGTACTAAGCGCCCCGTGAATCACAATGAGACTCGGCCCCTTACCTATACTTTGGTAGCCAATTGTGGTTCCGTCCGTCGAAACTACGGTTGAATGGGTAAACGAATCCAAATCGTTCGAATTTATTTTTACACTTACCATATCCATTTCCCTCCCCTACAACCCAGTCTCCAGGTTGAATAATACTAGTGTTTTCATTATATAATGACGACACTGCTATTCATTCAAGCGCGGGTATGAAATCACACTCCGTCTTGAGACCGAACCAAAGAAAAAAAGACATGCTGATTTCCCAGCATGCCTTCCTTTAGAACTGTCCTTGCAAAAGTACTACTCCACCAATTCTACATTCAAAATATCGTCAAATGCTACCCAATCCGTACCATTTTCGTGGGATAACTTTACTCTTCTAATCTCTTGATCAATTTTGGTTATTAGACCTGTAATTTGCCCATCCCCAGCCTCATTATAAATCTTTACAATAATAAATTGCTGGCTAAGTAAGGCATTAGCCATTACGTTGGCTATCTCTTTATTCTCACGATTACTTATACTCATTAGTACTCAACTCCAATCCCAGAACATTTGTTCTAAGCCTATTATACTTTTAGTAGGATGAGTGGTAAAGAGTTAATGGTCAATCCTTTATTTCTTAGAACAAAGGGCTACTATCCTGCCTAATACGCTGAGCCATTGATCATGTACTGGACCCCACAAAAGAAACAGCGGCGGACTAGGACTCAAAAATAAGTCTTAGACTGCCGCTGCTATTATTGTGGCTCCACTACTCGTCAAACTAACACTGAAACGTGGGTTTGGGCACTACTTTTTTGTTTTTCGATTAGTTTTCCATTCTCAAGAAAAAGCACTCGATCACAAAGAGGCAGTATTCGGTCATCATGAGTAACCATAACCGCGCTCTTTCGCTGATCCTTTACTTGCTTCGCGATCATACTCACTATATCGTGCCCTCGTGAGGCATCTAAGCTTGCTGTTGGTTCATCTGCGAATAGGACAGCTGGGTCATTCATTAAGGCTCTTGCAATAGCTACCCGTTGACGCTCCCCCCCTGAGAGTTTATCAGGATATGCGGTTCGTCGATGAGACAATCCCATCTTATCGAGTAACTCTTTAGCACGTTTGGTTGCCTTCGCCTTTTCCATCCCGGCAAGCTTGCTTACTAAAACTAATTGTTCTTCAACTTTCAAGTACGGAATCAAGTTAGCGCTTTGAAAAATAAATCCGATTTTTTGAAGTCGTAGATCAGAAAGTGCTTGCTTGTCTTTACCGATAATGGATTCTCCATCGAGTAGAACATGCCCACTCGTTGGTTCAAGAAGTGCTCCTGCTATGGACAGAAACGTACTTTTGCCCGAGCCTGAAGGGCCCATTACCGCGACTAGTTCACCTTCGGCCACCTCAAGGTTTAGCTTATCCAAAATCGTTCTTTCCATACCGCCATCCTCAAAAGTCCGTGTAATCTCCTGTAATACAAGTCTGTTTTTCATGCTGCTGTCCTCCCAATCGCATCCAGAGCGTCAATTTTGGCGACTTTCCATACCGAAAATAGTGAACCGGCCAAAGACATTGTTATAAAGGACAGGCAAGTAAGTGCCAAGGTGGAAAAGCCTAATTGAAATGGCATGGAACTTGGCAATACGGCCTCAAACAATTGAACCAATAGGACGCTAAGGACCAAACTGCCGACCGATAAGACCAACACCTGCAGCGTCACACTTCTAGCTAGATAGGCAGTACGTGTACCGATGGCTTTCAATATACCAAATTGACTGGTTTTCTGAATCGTGATGACATAAAAGAATACAGCCAGTACAAAGGCAGAGATTACAAATAAGAATACAATCATCATCATAAGCGAACCTTGCTCTTCTTTGTAACCAGGAATCCCAGATACGGCCTCAGACTTCGTTATCACTTCCGTATTGGGCAGCGCGGACTGAAGCTCCTTAACTTTTTCTTTCGAGGCTTTAATGGCAACTGCATTGTAAACTTTACTGTCTGCTGCTAATTCAGTTCCTTGACGTGTAAGTGTCTGCGCTTGAAGATTAAGCCAGTCCTGCTTATTTAGAAAGACAGCAGGAGCATGACTGAATGACTCGTTTTTTACAAATCCGCTTACAGTCCATTTTGTTCCCGAAGCTTGATCTACAATGATTGAGCCAATTTTGACTCCAGAATTAGACAGCTTTTGATCAACAAGAACATGTCCTTTTGTCTGATCCGAGATGGGTGAACCTTCTGTTACTGTTGGCGCCAGCCAGCTATCGAGATTAACGGCGAGCAAAGCAACATCAATCTTCCCAGTATCTCCTGATGGAACAACGGTTGTCATTTTCAGACCAAGTGGCTCTGCATTCTCTTTCCCTACTAGTAAGCCAGTCTTTTCAACCTGATTCTGATCGACCTGGGATCGGGTGAAACGGTGATTAGAGTCTTGTCCTAAGACAAAATGTGTTGCATCCATATTCTTAACAGAAGCGGCGTTGTCATACGCAAGCCCCTGTGCAAGCCCAGTGACGAACATAACAAGAAATGCAACCAGCACCATAATTGTAGCGATCAACGAATACCGTGCCTTAGCAAACCTCATTTCTCGAATAGCTAGAAACATTGTGATTCCCTCCTTCGTAATGACTACAGTATAGGAATCGAATATGAACGGAAAATGAATAACAGGTTACAGCTGAGGTAGCGTTACCTGTATCCGTATTTAATCCGAATGCTCAAAGTAAGATTTAAACATAAAGTACACAAAAACAAGCTTACCCTTAGGATAAGCTTGTTTAAAGCAAATCTGCCTGTTTACTCGCGGCTGAGCAGCTCTTTTTCTAACGGCATATTCGTTACCTCTTCGTCGAGCCTTTGATCGCGGTCTTCGCAACAGTCGGATGATAGTTGATGATTTTCACCAACTGCTCCTGCATGTAAGTCGGAGAATGCTTAAAACCGCTCTCCACCCAATGGAATATAAGCCCCAGCAACGCATTAAGCGAATAAATAATCAACAGTTCTTCATCGATGTCCTTTCTTGTATAGACAAGCTCCTCAGTGGAAATCTTCTTCAGCGCGATGAACATTTTCTCCCGGAGCGCCATTAGCATGTCGCTCTTCATAAACACGGTGTAAATCGTGGAATGCTCATAGATATGCTCGAAAAGCATAACGGAATGCGCCTTGAGCTGATCGACGTGGAAGAACTCTACCTTCTCGTACGGTGCGCGGAAGGAGAGCAATAATTTCTCGATCAGGTCGGAAATAATATCGTCAAGCAGTGTATCCTTGCTTTCATAATTGGAATAGAACGTCCCGCGGTTATAATTCGCAAACTCCACGATTTCCGTAATGGATATCGCCTTGAACGGCTTGTCCGCCATTAGCGTCAGCAGCGCATGCCGTAAGGCCGCCCGGCTGCGGACGATGCGGCGGTCCGTTTTTTCCCCTTTGTCGGTCATGCCTGTTATTCCTTTCTTTACGACTTATTAAACAAAATTAGCCGAGTTGTTCGTTACCTGACAAACTTATCATTTTTACTGATTGTAATCCCTTTCAATACTTCATTATACTCGAAGTAACGGATGTTCTCTATTGAACATGTGTTAATTATCTTTTAGGAACAGCCGGGATGATTTATCAAATGAGTTAAATAATAAGAAAACGATGGAGGGATTTCGTCATGAGATTATCCGGAAAAGTTGCTGTTGTTACTGGTGCCGCTTCAGGCATGGGAAAAGCCATCGCGGAATTGTATGCTGCAGAAGGGGCGAAAGTTGCTGTGTCCGACCTTCGCGTTGAAGCCGCGCAAGCCGTTGTGGACGGGATTACCACCAAAGGCGGCACTGCTTTCGCAATTGCGGCTAACGTCGCTAATGAAGATGACGTCCAATTGCTTATTAATACAACCGTCGAGAAGTACGGAACAGTAGATATTCTCGTTAACAACGCCGGCATTATGGACAACTTCGTACCAGCCGGAGACCTGACGGACGAGCTGTGGGAACGTGTCTTCGCAATCAATACAACGGGCCCGATGAGAACGATCCGCAAAGTTATTCCGATCTATCTGGAGAAACAAAGAGGTGTCATCGTTAACATCGCTTCCGCAGGCGGCTTGATGGGCTCCCGTGCCGGTGCGGCTTATACAGCTGCGAAGCACGCGGTCGTCGGTCTTACGAAAAACGTCGGTTTCCAATATGCGCCTAAAGGCATCCGCTGTAATGCCATTGCGCCAGGTGGCGTCAATACCAACATTGGCACATCCATCACAAGCCCGAACCCATTCGGTATGGAAAGAGCGATGGCCGGCATCAACCTCAACCCACGCGCAGGCGAGCCGGAAGAGATCGCAAAAGTGGCATTATTCCTCGCCTCCGATGATGCAAGCTTCGTAAACGGAACAGTTGTAACGGCCGATGCTGGCTGGACCGCTTATTAAGATACATCACAAATTAGGAGCAGGTCGCCGCGGCGCCTGCTCCTTTCTATAAATAAAAACATTAAGCCCCAGGTATAGCCACTGCTTAATGTTTGAGTTATACATAGATACTTTAATTGATTACCTTCATAGACTATATATTTACCAAACAGGTCTTGTCCTCGATGATAATTTACCTTCATTTGCTATATGAACTAATTTTGTTAAATCTTCTTTGAGCATATGCATTCGTTCGATACCTATATTTTCAATCCAGCGTCCCTCAATCTCAGTTAGTATCTTCTCTTTTGCTTTCACTACTGACCAACCTCGTTCGGACAAAACAATAATTTTCCCCCTTTTATCAGTGGGATGATTTTGTCGTATTACATAACCACTATTCTCAAGATAATCCACCATTTTACTTACAGCCTGCTTTGTAATGCCTAAAAACTCAGCTAGTTCTATACCTGTTGCTCCACTAGGAGTGATACATTTAAACATAAAGCCATGTGCAGGTCTAATATCTCCAAACCCTAATTCGCTCAATCTGTCATGTAGTTCATCAATCAATGCACTAAAGGATAATGACAAAAGTGATGTAAGATCCAATTCACTATATATGGGATGATTCATCCAAAATACCTCCTTAAATAAAGTCAATTAAGTTGACTTTATTTAAATCGTATTGTACTATATCAAACATAGTCAATCAAGTTGACTATAGGATTCACCGAAATAAAAATCAATAAATTAAGGAGGTTTCTCATGGCTACTATCGTTAAAATTAGAGGAAGTGTCTTTGCACCGTATGCTTGGTTGGAACCTATTAAAGATTCTGCAACAGGAAAAATACTGGAATATGCTGGCGATGCACGTGAATTCACACCATACGCTGTAAACACAATGCGGTCAAGATTAGAACAAGAAGTGATTATTGATTTTTATAAAAAAGAAATTTTTACACATGAAAATGCTTGTATCGTAACTGTGAAAGTCACAAATCCAGATGGTTCTATTGATTATAAAAAAGGAAAAGCAGAGACAATAAACATTATATGTACTAATATTGTGTGGCGCTCTGATGAAGTTTCTTTTGAAATGAGGGCAAGTGCCAGTAACCCTTTAAATACAGCAGCACCTGCGGCTGACTATTCATTAACTCTACGTGTTAGCGAAAGTGGTCTGGCGCAAATTGAAGGTTCCCATGATGGGTTCCCCTGCTATGAATTTTATAAACAAACAGATTTTGGCCCATTTGAATTAATTTATAAACATGATTTCAGAGAAACTGGTGACACTCCAGAAGCGCTAGCCGGAGAAATGGAATACAGTTTTAAATTGACAATCTAGATATAAAACCAGAGGTGTATCTCATGACTAATATCGTTAAAATTAGAGCAAGCGTATTTATTCCTATGTCCTGGACAGAACCAAGGAAAGATATTCAAACCGGAAACGTAATCCAATTCGAAGGTGACTCACGTGAATTTAACCCTTATGCTGTAAACACTATGCGTTCCAGAATTGAACAAGAAGTAGTTGTAGATTTTTACAAAAATGAAATTTTCTCATATGCGAATACTGGCATATCTACAGAAAGAGTCACAACTCCAGATGGTTCCGTTAATCAACTAACAGGAAAAGCTAGTACAGACGGTATTTTGTGCACAGATATTCTATGGAGTTTTGATGGCGTCAAGTTTCAAATGAGTGCAAGTGCTAGCAACCCATTAAATATATATGCACCTACCGTTGACTATTTATTAACCGTATATGTCCAAAAAAATGGGATTGTCGATATTCAAGGTGCACATGATGGATTCCCTTGTTTTGAATTTTATAAGCAAATAAATTTTGGGCCGTTTGAACAAATTTATACACATGATTTCAGAGAAACTGGTGATACACCTGAAGCTCTAGCTGGAGAAATGGAGTATAGTTTTAAAAAAATATTATAAAATCGAGGAACAGAAAATGACAACAGTTTTATTTGTAAAAGCAAACAATCGTCCAGCCGCACAAGCGGTTAGTGTGAAATTATATGAAGCTTTTTTAGCGAGCTATAAAGAATCACATCCAAATGATACAGTGGCAGAGCTTGATTTATACAATGAAGATTTGCCATATGTAGGGGTAGATATGATTAACGGTACATTTAAGGCTAGTAGAGGACTTGATTTAACAATAGAAGAAGCAAAGGCTGTAGCTGTTGCTGATAAATATTTAGATCAATTTCTTGCAGCTGATAAAGTTGTGTTTGGTTTCCCGTTATGGAATTTAACAATCCCTGCTGTATTACACACATATATTGATTACCTAAACCGCGCGGGCAAAACATTTAAATATACGCCGGAAGGTCCAGTAGGTCTTATTGGAAATAAGAAAATTGCATTATTAAACGCAAGTGGCGGTGTATATTCTGAAGGACCAAAAGCTGAAATGGAAATGGCTGTTAAATATGTAGCAAGTATGATGGGCTTCTTCGGTGTAAAAGATATGGAGACAGTAGTGATTGAAGGTCACAACCAATTCCCTAATGAATCAGAAGAAATCATTGCCGCAGGGCTTGAAAAAGCTGTTAAAGTAGCAAGTACGTTCTAATTTATTTATAACTACTACCCCAATAAGGTGTAAAATCGATCAAGCGGCATAAAAATGGCTTCCTCTATCGTCTAATACGACGAAGCGGAAGCCATTAAAAATATTACACCTACCCTTTTGAGGTTTCAGCTGTATACCTCGAACATTGAATCCCCCATTTTCGAGTGTTTTTTCTAATCATATTCCTTTAATGTGATCCCCTTAGCGGCTTTGGCAATCATTTTTACAACCATTTTAAACATGACGGTCATCAGGAATGGCACCCGCAACATCCAATTGCGCAGCAAGATTTTGAAATGTGAGTTTTCGACCATACTTTCCGCTGCAAAAAGTCCTACCTTCTGGTTCTTCTCCGCAAATGTTCTCATCTCTTGTTCGTAGAGGGCAGAAGCTTTGGCGTAATCACCTTGAGCAGCCTTCAGCTCTCCGGCGAGTACATAGGCTCCGACTAGCGCAAGGCTAGTACCTTGACCGGAAAGTGGGGACGGGCAATATGCCGCATCACCTACGAGCGCAACACGACCTTTGGACCATGTCGGCATTTGGATCTGGCAAATCTCATCAAAGTAAAAATCTGGCGCGTCTTTCATCGCATGCAGCAGGTGCTGTGTTTCCCAGCCCATTTCGTTACCGAAGACGCTGTTGACAAGATTTTTTTGTTCTTCCGCATCATGTCTGTCGTACGTTAAGGTCCCCGATTTGAATATGAATAATCCTTTCGCCTCCGTATTGTCACGTGCGCTATATATGCCCACCGTTTTGCCGGGAATCGTATATAACTGCTGATTGTGATCAAGATTGAGATAATTATCAGTGGTAAAGATCGCGATATAGCAGCCAAGCGTACGTTTAAACTGTTCTTCTTCGCCAAAAGTCAGTCTTCGAACGTTGGAATGAAGACCGTCCGCGCCAATCACCAAGTCGAATATCTGCGGCTTGCTATGGGCAAATCGAACCTCTGCACCCGCTTCAGTTTCTTGAATGGCGGTAATTGAATCCCCCCAAATGTAGTTAGCCTTATCCTTAGTTAGATTGTACAAAATGTCACCCAGATCGTCGCGCATGATTTCGATGTCCATGCCGTGCTCATTCCCCACACTCGCCTCACTCAATCGACCTTCAATCTTGCCGCTGCTGTTCACAAAATAAACGCCCGTCATGTGTGTATCTGCCGCACGAACTTGTTCGAGAATGCCCATTTTCTCAAGTACTGAAATGGCCGCTCCGCGGATATCTACTCCGTAACCGCCCTTACGTAGTGCGGGAGCACGTTCCACGATTGTCACTTCGAAACCGTAACGGTGCAGCCAGTAGGCAAGTATAGGCCCTGCAACGCTAGCCCCGGAAATTAGAATTCGTTTTGCTTGTGTCATATTCGTCTCACTCCTATTATTTTATTGAAAATAAGTTAAATAAAATTCGTCACCCAAAACTGTGTATTGTATAAACAGTATATATCGCATACAATTAAAATACAATAGGAATTTTGCTGAGGGAAAATGCCACCTAAGCAAGAATCTTGACTTTAATTTCTGAATTGTTTAAGTTAGGTAAATTCGGATTTTATTTTGAACGTTGTACTTTCTATAACAGAAATAATGGAGGAGGGCGATTCTATGGATAACGAATTTGAAGGAGGTCTGCCGCGCGGTGTGGCTCTCAGTTGGGGGTTAGTCAAACCGCCCCAGAGAGGACCGAAACGGGAGATGAGTCTGAAGCAAATCGTTGATTCGGCCATTGCCATAGCTGATAAGGACGGGCTTTCCGCCGTTTCAATGAATCGTGTCGCTGCATCCTTGGGATTTACGACCATGTCTATCTACCGGTACGTTCCAAGCAAGGATGATCTTGTGCTTCTTATGCAGGACGCCGTATGCGATATCTTCATCTCGGCAGAAAGCGAATCTGCACATTGGCGCGAAAATATGTTCAATTTTGTTCGGACCCTTGTCCGCTGTTACCTTGACCATCCTTGGCTTTGCGATATCCCTGTCTCGGGTATCCCGATGACGCCAAACAACCTGCGGATTGTTGATTGGGCTTTGCAGATAATGAATGAACTTCCTTTAAATCATCAGGAAAAAATCTCAATTGTCGTCTTATTAACGAATCAAGCACGTGTTTACGGCTTTTTTAAACGGGATATAGATCGGGCCATCCGGACAGGCGTTAACACGGGATCGGTCCCTGGAGTCGACTATAGTGCAACGCTCAAACAGCTGGTTACCGCTGAACGCTTCCCTTATCTGCAGCCAGTCGTTCAAGCGGGGGGATATTCCGCTGAAGAAGAGAGTGAAAACGATAATGAGAAATTTTATGGGAATGAATTCGATTTCGGTCTCGAAAGGATTCTAGACGGAATTGAGCATTACGTGATTTCGAAGACATGATGGGGCCGGGTTTATCTGCTCAAGAGCATGTGACCTGCAGGAAATGATTATCAGTAGGCCAAGCAAAAAATAACCAGCTTACGCCTGCCTTAGTCGAGAGGGCAAATGGGCTATATAATAGTTACCAATGTTGTATTCTCTACAACAATTCACACACTTTTTACAACATCATTCAAACGTTATGCAACTGCCTTCCTAATTCTCCATTTCTAACAAAAACCAGAAAACAAAACCCAAACAAATATGGTCAATCAACGAAAGATTAGACATGCATCCACAGCATGTATCCACAATCTCACTCAGCTCAGCAAAATCCATAGCACCCCAAAACATATAAATGCTTATCTGTCAAGGATAAACGACTCCGTCGTCCTCCTGGGACGAGCGCGTTTGTCAAGGTAGATGCGAAGCAAAAGTATAAAACTTATACTTTCTTATCTACAAACAAAGGGCCCGTACGGAAGTTATCCACTTCCATACGGGCCCTTTTTAATAAAGAGGGTTCAATGCGATTGTCCGGTATCTTCATCTTGCCGATACAACATCGCAATCGCTCACTTTTTAGATATTTAGATTTAACCTTATCTTATTTTCACACGCGGGGTCTTAAACTGTCAAAACGGCTAAAGTACGGATTTCAGCTTTTATGTTGAACGCCTACAGAGACAAGCCACCATCCACCAGGATAATGGAGCCAGTCATATAGCTTGAAGCGTCAGAGGCGAGAAACGACACGACCTCCGCCAGTTCCTCTGGCTCGGCAAACCGTCCCATCCGCATGTTCGGGAACTCCTCCGGCACATAACCACTCTCCTGAAGCTGCTGCGGCACACTTGCCGTAAGTCCGGTCGCCACGCCGCCCGGACATATCGCGTTGACCCTAATACCCTTTTTCACATATTCGAGCGCTGCTCCCTTGGTCAGTCCAACTACGCCATGCTTGCTTGCACTATACGCAGCAATACTGTGCTCCGCCCGTACGCCAGCCGTGGAGGCGGTATTAATGATATTGCCGTAACCTTGCTTCTCCATCACCTTCAAAGCGTACTTCATGCCGAGAAAAACACCTTTGAGATTGACATTCATAATCCGGTCAAAATGCTCTTCGTCAATATCCTGCAGCAGTGAGAACTTCTGGATAATTCCCGCATTGTTGAATAGGCAATCGATTTTGCCATACGTCTCAAGCGTTTGGTTCATGTACCTCTGCACATCCTCGCTTTTAGATACATCCGCCTGCACGAAGATGCCTTCTCCGCCTTGTTCCTTGATCAAACGCAGCGTTTCCTGACCAGCTTCCTCATTAAAATCAACGATTGTAACCTTGGCTCCGCCAGCAGCCAGCTTAAGCGCGCTGGCTCTTCCAATTCCTCCGGCTGCTCCGGTCACGATGATAACCTTGCCTTGGTGCGATAATGAGCCTGCGGATTGTGCCTTTGGCGCGGCCGACACCGGCTTGACGGGAGACTGAACGATGTCCACCGAGGCCAAATCAGCTTTCAAAGCTCCCAGCCTATCCTCAGACAAGCTTACCTGGGGCATCGCCGCCAGTTGATCGAGTGTAAGCATCGACGCCATCTTGAAAGTCGGCTCGCTAACATATTCCGGCAGATGCTTGGCTAGAATTGCTGCCGCTTGTTCGTTAGCCAGAAGCTCGCCAATTGTCCATTTTTCATTGAAAGACATGTTAAATAACCTCCTTAAATGATTCCATAAATTAATTAATGATAGTTAGACTATCACTATAATATACAATATATCACCACCTTGATCCCCACACAACTTCTAATGATTGGCAGAGTAATTGACAGATGCTATCAAGTTTGTTAGCATGTCTACACAATCAATCAAGCAGGACGGAGAAGTGAAATATTGAACGCAAAGATCAGATATGAGCAGGAACGCCGCAGCATCAAATCGATGCGCGAGGAAAGCATTATGGCGGCAGCCAAAAAGCTGTTTGTCCGCAAAGGCTTTGATAAAACAACGATGCAGGAGATTGCGGATGAAGTGCCGCTCGGCATCGCCACCGTTTTCCGGTACTACTCTAAAAAAGAGAAGCTGATCGTGGCGATTGCGAGCGCCATCATCGCTTCCCAATGGGAAGCCTTCCGCTCCGTGAGCGAAATGAGCGGTTCCTGCATGGACAAGCTCGGCTATCTATTTGATCTGTTCATATCCTTCCATAAGGAAGAGCATCGCGAGAACATACAGCTTATTGAAGCTTTTGAAAGCTGGGCTTCCCTGGCTTATGAGCAGGAAGATTTACTGGAGGAATACTATGCGGTATTCGAGAGTAATAAACAACTGTTTAGAGCGATTATTGAACAGGGCCGCACCGACGGCTCCATCCGCAACGATATTTCCGTCGACGATACCTTGATGACCCTGATCAACGTTTTCGGAAGCTTCGCCAAAAAAGTATCCACGTCCTACAATCTAGTTGTTTTCAAAGAAAATACTGGAACGACTGTCCAACTGCAAGTGTTGAAGAATGTTTTTTTGGACTATTTACAGCCGTCGAGCAACGCTTGATATAACGAGAAGTGGCGATAACCTTCGGGTCATCGCCACTTCTTATTAACTCACTTTTGAATAGTATATCTTGCAGATGTTTTTGCTTGACTACGGTGTGAAAATTTGCTTCTCGCCACTTTCCAACCAGTGAATCCATACGCTTTGTGTTGGAATGGTCGCATTCGTATAAGCAAAGGCCTGAGATGAATAATTCGCAACGATTTCCAGTTTATTCCCAAAAGTAGTTTTTTGCACGAGACGATCTGGAGAAAGCCAATCAAATTGCGTCATTTCTAATAGTGCAGCTTGCTTATGCAGCGGCGAAAAGAAATTGTAATATTTCTCGATGGTTTCTTTTTGCTGATCCCATGCTTTAAGATTCAAGTGATATAAAGGAGGTACCGTATACAACAATTCGGTTAGCGAACGTGATTTGATCTTGTCACTAACTTTTAAACTTCCCATTCCCCAATGGTGTGTAGTAATCACTGAATCGTGATAGACGAGCTCATACAATGGAAATTGGAACTGAGGATCGATATAAATTTTATCAAAGATTGGCTTTAGTGGTACAGGTTTGATAAAGACATCTGGGCCCTCAGGAGGCCAGTAAGAACCGAGATAATACTTGGAGGATTTATCTCCTAGGTCTTTATCCATCCAGGCGCCGAGCGCCGGAGTTGTCATGCCGTGAGCAAATGCCACTGATGAAGCCGTATACCATTCACCCTTTTCCGTGCCCACTACCATCTGCTGATTAGCAAACCAATTTAATCGTTTGATTTTGGCATTCATATCGTCTTGCTCAGTTGCAGGATGATCGGATGAATAATCCTCGTGCAATTGGCCGTCGCCATCCGCGTCAACGAACCATGAGTTCAATTTCGTATTATTCATAATGGTCGAATACCGTTTTTCTATATAAGTCATCGTGACAAGCGGACTTGCCGTATAGCCTTTCTTCTGGAAGCCGGGGACTTTCTTTCCATTGGCACTGACGATAGCCCCATGATCATACAACCACTGATCAAAAATGGCTGTCGTAAAAGAGGGATCTGCCGGGTTAACTGGATCCAGAACCGTGTTGTAGGAATCATAGGTGCCTGCTAAATATCCCATCGATTCCGCTTGTTTCACAAACTCAGGGTGTTTGTAGGCCATCTGCCAATCGGATAAGCCCAACCAAAGGCGGTCCAAACCAGCAGTTTGAAATTGTTTTAACATTTTTGTAGATATCCCATCCCCCCAGGAGTCCACTGGTGTAAATATTCCTGGAAACGCATCGAAAAGCAACAAGTTATTTCGCTGGTAGAGTTCCGTTTCATTTAAGGTGGAAACAGACTTGTTCAACAATATCTGCACGTTCGGATCCAGATGGATGTCCTTCCATGCTTCCTCCTGATAGAACTCTCTCTTGCTCAGTACATCATTCAAGCTTCGTGTGACGGACATATTTTGAACTTGATCGGCATAATTTTGTGAAGCAATGGCTGAGAGCGTAATCTGACCATCTTTATCAAGCAGCTGCCAAACTCGTTTTCCAGGAGAAAGGCTGCTCGATTTGGCTTGGTCGGCAATTATTTTGGCAAGTTTACCCCAATCCGTAATATCCTCGGGAGATAAGTTTCCGCTCCCCCACATATACACATGAGCAGCTCCGAGCAGCTTCTGGACAGCAGGATTTTGCTTGATTTTATCCTGCAGTGTTACGAATTGTTTCCTGTCCATGAGGGTTTGACGAAAGATTTTTGCAGGTTCACTCAAATTCTCCATTCCCAAGTAAATGGCTACTCCATATGGCTGGCGAACAGATTTGGCAGTGAAATCATGCTTCACACCTAGCCCTAATTGATCATGATCGTTCGTAAAATAAACCGAATCATTGAACGGGTTGTCAACTCGATAAGTCAGCGTATAGTCATCACCTTGCACTCCCCAAAAAGGCATGGAAAACGCTTCGTTTAGTGAAGATTCACCGCTATCCGTTAGGAATTGAATCCATTCCTTGTCCTTTGTTGGCACGTAACGACCTTCTGCGAGCGGAAGCAGCATGGCTTTGCTGTTCAACTCTTTTCCGAGAACTGGCCACGTGACGGATGTTTCTTTGTTTGACTCCACCTTAACTTTTACCGATTGATTAATAACTTGAATAAGTACCTTTAAACCCTCCGAAGGAACTTCCCAACTAGCGCTTCGACTGCCCAGCTTCAAGTTTTGAATCTTGATTGCTTGTTGAGCTTGAGAAATCGTTATCAAAGACTTACCAGACTTTCCTACCTTAAACTCCCAGGTACTTGGGACAATTCGAACAGTCATGTCATTCGTTAGTAAATCTATTTGCGATCCTGTTATCTGTTTTTCGTCCGGTAAAGGTTCTATTTGAGAGGCATCGGCGGTATCCAAACCCCCAATTTTAGTAGTATCCATCATTTTTGGGGCTAATTGTGGTGAAGAAGAGGGCTGAACGGATACCGGATCCAGTTTTATTCGATCTGCGGTGGTGTACACATAGAAACCTACAGCCACCGTAATAACAACGATTAAACTTAAAATACGAAACTTATTTCGCATAACTATATTCATCTCCTGACTATTTCAAAGATTGTCGCTTTAACGTCATTACTGTGAATTCTGGCCGGCAATTAAAACGTAAAGGAATTCGAGTCATTCCAATACCACGTGTTGTATAAACCTGTAATCGACTATTTGGAATTTGATACAAACCGTTTGTATATTTGCTCCCATGAGGAGGCGTGTATAGTGCCCCAATCAAAGGGATACAGATTTGTCCTCCATGACTGTGTCCTGACAATTGAAGATCTACTGGAAATCGGCCATATTGTTCGGCAAAGTCTGGTTCATGTGCGAGGAGAATGGTGCAAGAGTTCTCAGGTATGTGAAGTAACGCTGCATCGATATCTGGTGTTCCGACCCAAGGATCATCTACGCCGGCTACATAAAGTTTATCCTTACCCTTTCTAACTGCAGCATGCTTGTTATGCAGTACTTGGAATCCTGCTTGTGATAACCCACGAGTAACAGCTCGCCGATTTCCAAAAGCATCATGATTGCCCAAAACGGCATACTGTCCAAAGGGGGCTTGCAACTGGGATAGCGCAGCTACAGCTTCTGAAATGACCGTTACCGACCGATCCACGAGATCTCCAGTAAAGCAAATCAGATCTGGCTTTATTTGACGAACACGCTCCACCAATTCCGATAAATGTTCTGGTTTCGAGTTGAAGCCTAGGTGTAAGTCACTAAAATGAACAATTCGAAATTGGTGAAAGGCTGACGGGAGGTTCGAGAGCACAACATCTACATGTTTGATTTCAATCCAGTAGGGTTCGATCCAATGTGAATAAATGCCTGATAAACCAGCAGCTCCAAACAGTCCCAAAGCCCCCTGAACACTCTTCTTCAGAAAATCTCGTCGACTAATAGACATTGAAGTTAATTGCATACTACCTCCGATCTGTCATCTGTCCGAATCACAAGAGCAATCATAGTACCCGTATGTTACATCAATATGACAAAACGAAAAAAAGACATCGCAACATGATTTGTCGCAATGCCTTATTGAACTTGCTTACACACGGGTAACGAGAAATGAAACTCAATTTCTCCATTCTGAACATGGAGTCCAAACAGTGAATTATGTTTTTGCAAAATAGTTCGTGCAATCGACAAGCCTAAACCCGTTCCGCTAAGCAGCTTATTGCGGGAGCTCTCCATAACGTAAAATGGTTCCCAAACGTTATCCCAATGAGATGGCTCCCCATTTGCAACTCCATTGGCAATCGTGAAAAGCAGATCATTCCCCCTATTTCCGATCGTAATCTGGATCTGTCCATTGGAAGTATATTTCAAAGCATTGGAAATAAAATTGTTAAGCACCATCTCAATCTTCTGCTCGTCTGCCAATACCCATGAATCTTGAAGCAAGCTGTCATCCACAGAAATTTCAACATGCTGCTGCTGAATAGAAATACGATGCTTCTGCAATATTTTATGAAACAAAGGCCTGAAGTCAAAGGGTGTTATCTGATATTGTTCCGTTTGCAGCTTGGAAAGCTCAAGTAATTTGCTGATCAAACCCGAAATATCATCCGTTTGCTGCCCGATGACATCCAAATAAGTGCCATCGTCCATGCCATCTTTGATTCCCATTGTGTAGGCTTTAATTAAAGAGAGCGGAGTTTTCAACTCATGTGAGATATTGGCAATAAAGTCGCGTAAATTTTGATTTTTCTCTTCCATGGCTTGATGTGCTTGCTTTAATTTATCACTCATCTGATTCATACTCATCGCTAAAGACTCAATTTCATCACCGGTTTGAATATCAACTTTTGTGAACGATAACTTTGAAATCCCCTCTGCAGCTTCTTGTATTTTGGTCAGCGGTCTAACAATTTGTTTCGTAAATAGCCCTGACAATAGAATCAACAGCAGAAGCTCTCCGATATAGACGTATACGTTAAACTGATTAACGATGGCTAGTGTATCAGTTGGATGCGATATCGATTCACCTACAACGAAAATATAAGTATCTTTTTTCAAAAAAGTAACGAGGAAGCTCGATTTCAATTTTTCTTGATTATATATTTTTCTAACCATGTTATTTTCATTAAGTTTTGCAATACTTTCTTCCGTTATCCAGAATTTACTCAGCGTAATTCCTTTTTTGTTCAATTTATCACTAATGGTCGTATTTATGTTCTCATTTTTTTCAAATATCGATGTATATACAATGGTTACACCATGCTTATTTTCAATGACTTCGACATCGCGCAGTAACTGACTAGTTTCCATGATTCCAAGTTGTTCGGTTAGTAAAGCTAGCGCGTGCTTCTTTTGGTACAAGAGATATTTGGATAAGAAGAACGTATTCATCCCAAAAGAAAAGATAGAAACAATAACAAACACCAGTGAAATTCGCAAAATTAACTTTTTATTTAACTTATTCATTCGTTTCTTCCAAACTGTAACCCATTCCTCGATGAGTCTTGATCCGATGATCGCCGACTTTCTCCCTTAACCTCCGGATATGCGTATCCACCGTTCGTTCTTCCCCAATGTAATCAAAACCCCAAACACCGTCTAACAAAGCTTTTCTAGAGATGATAATCCCTCTGTTTTCAATCAAATATTTCATGATATGAAACTCTTTATGGGTAGCTTGCAAGTCCTTGTCATTTCTGAAAATCTTTTGACCTTCCATATCTATTTTTAAATCGCCAATGAAAATTTGCGTATCCATATGCAATAGTTTTTTGGCTCTCACAATCAATACCCGCGGGTCAAATGGCTTACTCACATACTCATCAGCGCCCGATTGCAAGGCAATCAGTTCATCTTCCGCCTCGTCTTTTGCTGTTAACAATAGTACTTTCGTTTTACTTTGTTTTTTAATTTCCTTGCAAACCTGTATACCGTTCACCTTAGGCATCATCCAATCGAGAATCGCTAAATCAATTTTATTCGTATAGAAAATCTCTAATGCCTCTTCACCATCCTGTGCTAGAAAGGTATTAAAGGATTCTTTTTCAAAATAAGCCTTTAAAATCTTGATCATGAAGGGTTCGTCATCGGCGATTAATATATTCATAAAAGACTCCTTATTAAAAACCTATTTTATCATAATTCTCCATATCTGTAGGCTTACATTAAGGTAAACGGACTTTCCAATAGTCCCATGCTTTTAAGTAATCCGATAAATCATGTGGATGATGTTTTAAGCAAATCCCGATGCGACAATAAAGTTGAATAATCACTTCTTCTATAAGCCTTGATCTTTCTATAGGGTCATGAATTAGTAAAGAGTATGCTTGAAATAAAGTTTCCAAGTTCAAATCGTCAGGTGAGGAGCAAAAAGCATACATAAAATCATATAGCACGGGTCCGACAATCGGTGAGGGATCAATGACTCCAGTTAATGCTTTTTTATCAAACACGAAATTATGGACACCACAATCGCCGTGAAGCAAATACCGTTCTTGCCCTTCTCCCTTCGATATGTTTTCAACAAATGATTTCACTTTATTATAATCCTCAATAGGTAATAGACTCCCAACATTAATTCGAGCATATTCCACACCCTGATCAATAAATTCACGCCAAGTTTGACATGGATCTTCCAACCAGAAGCCCCACTTGTCTGTTTTTTGATAAATTACATAATGATTCAAAAGTTCTTTGACTATAGCTGTTAGCCAATCTATTTTTGAACCACGATTATAATGGGTTGTACCCGTAATGTATGAATATACAATGAACGCTTTGTTAGGTTCAGTATAAAGAAGTTTAGGTAATAAAGTACTTTCTCTATACGTCAGTTGTAATTGTTCTACCAAGGAAATATTTTGAGGGCTATCCAGCTTCAGCACATATTTGGGTTCGTCGTTTACTGTCAGAGTGTACACGAGTCCTTCCGTGGTCCCATTCATCTTATTAGTAGCTATAGCAGTTGATTCTATTACACCTGTTTTGCTAAGATCTTTAATGATTTGTTTAACATCTAGTCTTAGTGCCATTTTTACTTCCCCCGAATCTTTCAATATATCTAAGTTTCCTGTCCGTTTAGCACAACAGGCCACCGAACGAATCACCGGTAGCCTGCTTGATCTAGTCCCTATTTTTATATTTCTCTATTAAATCTTTAATCAAAATCCCATCAATTCTTAACCCGTCAATATTACAATTCTTGAGTTCCACGTTCGTAAGTTTGCATGAGTCAAATATGGCGGTACTTAAATCACTGTTTTTAAACATTACGGGCTCGACATTTACCCAATTTCCCGTACCAGGCTCTTCAAGCAAATGACTTTTTTCCGCTTTAGGACGAACAATATTCTCAAATAAAGTTCCTCCCATCTGAATCATATTAATAGTTAAACCCGAGAAATAAATATGTTCCCATTTAGAATTCACAAAATTCGTATGCGCAAATGAAGTGTCTCTCATATCAATATCATTAAAAGATGCCTCTTTGAAACAGACCCTATTTATCTCTTCGTTTCTTAAATCCTGCAATTCCAATCCATTATTTGAATCCAATACTTTCTTTTCTGTAAGTGGCATTGCAAACGTCCTTTCATAATGGATTATTTATTTGATTAAACTAAAATATACTTTTCGTTAAACATTTAATATTTCCTTTTTATGTAAAAATATTTTCTCCATTTTAATTATGCTTCCCGTCTTTATAATACAAAAATGACACTCTACTTGTAGAGTGTCATTTAAGATGCAATTCATATTATTGAGCTTTTACGATCTCTCTACCCTTATATGAACCGCAGTTTTTGCAAACATGATGTGCCATTTTTAATTCTGCACATTGTTCACACTTCACCATTCCTGGCACAGCCAGTTTAAAGTGAGTACGGCGCTTATCGCGACGTGTTTTGGACGTTCTTCTTTGAGGAACAGCCATAGTCAAAACACCTCCTGTTATTTCATAAATCAACAAGAGATATCATAGCGTTCTCAATATACTTTGTCAATGTTATAGATTCTAAGTAACCGAATAATTGACCAGTTTCCTTCACTATAGTTCACTTTTCCCTCACACTCAGAATAACCCCAACAATTATAATCATTCCACCGATCAAATCAAATATATGCAAGACTTCATTTAGGAATACGGTTGAGAATAACACGCCAAAAAGAGGAACGAGGTTCATCAGAGCCATTGCAGTACCGGAACTGAGGTTGCGCAGCCCATAATTATAAAGCATAAAAGCTGCTACAGAGCAGAAAACCCCAAGATAAAGCAGCATCCAGAGAGACTCTACGCTAGGCACCTGCCAACTTGACCGCTCAATCAGTGCAAGCGGAATAAATGCAAGTGTCCCTGCAATCGTCTGGTAAAACGAAACGGTTACCATTGAATAGTTTTTGACAACTTTGCGTGTGGTAAAGTTATAAGCGGCAAACACAACGCCCGCCAGAATTAGAATTAGGTTACCCGTCATCTGTCCTGAACTCTCCCCCGAACTGCCGCCCGAAATCTGATACACTCCGACAATTGCCATCACAATCCCAAGCCCCTTCAGCCAGGAGATTTTTATGCGAAAAAGAATGAACTCAAGTAGCGCTGTTATGGCCGGGTAAGAAGCGACGATCAGCGCGGCGCTCGATGCCGTTGTCAGCTCAAGCCCGATATTCTCCAGCGCAAAATAAAGAGTCGTTCCCAGTATTCCGCTCAGCGCCATCAATCCCATATCCTTCGGTGCAGGCTTTATAAATTCTTTTCTAGACAGCATAATCGCTCCTAAAATGATCGAAGCAATTACAAAGCGTGCCGCCCCCAATGTGAGAGGTGGAAAGGAATTGTAGGCAATCTTAGTCCCAACAAACGAAGTGCTCCATAGCAAAATGGCAATAATGACGGCGATTAAGTAAAGGCTGCTTTTTTGGGCCTTTACTATTAATACCTTTTGGAATTCATTTGATGTATCCATGCTGTACCTCCAAGCAATTCTAAGGAAACGAATGTAGTAGCTACTTTTGTAGCAACTACATCAATGATACAGCATTGGCACTATTGTCTGTCAAGTGTAATAATGGAGTAGATCGGATAAGTGAAAGAACCGGACTTATGTACGATGCGGAGGCTAGGAGGTTAAAAAATGAAATTAGAAATCATTAAGATGTTGCAGGATTTGAATTTTACCGAATATGAAGCCAAAGCGTACCTGGCGCTTCTGGATAAATCACCTTTATCGGGGTATGCGATTTCTTTGAACTCGGGTGTACCGCGTTCTAAAATTTATGAAGTGCTAAGCGGAATGGTGGAGCGCGGCGAAGTTATGGTCAGTCACGAAGATCCTTCGTTGTACACGCCACTGTCGCCACAAGAGTTGATCCGGCTGAAAAAAAGCAAAATCGACTCCTCCTTCGAAGCTGCTGAAACTGCGCTTGCCCACTACTCTTATGTATCCTTAAATCGGGAAAACATTTGGAATATTACCGGGTTTGAAGCCATTTTGAGCCGGGCGGCGGAAGCGATTAATCGGGCGGCTGGGCGTGTTTTGCTAGAAATCTGGACAGAAGAAGCTAAGCTACTGGAACCGGAACTGCGGAGGGCTGCGGAACGAGGCGTCGAGATTCTGATCATCGTCTATGGAGAACTACAGTTCGATTTTGCGCAAGTGTACCCGCACGATTCGAGTGAAGAGATTACACGGGAATACGGCGGCCGTTGGATTGTGGCGAGCATAGACGACCGCGAAGTGGTAGCCGGTATAGTTTCTCTTGGAACGGACAGCCGCGCCGCTTGGACCATGCACCCCGGTCTCGTCATGCCGATCACCGAGGTCATCATCCATGACCTATACATCTATGAGATTATGCAAGCGCACCGTGAAACGCTAGAACAGACATTCGGACCCAATCTGATCGAACTGCGAAAAAGATATAACTTCGGGCCAACTGGCTACAGCATGGCGATGAGGCTAGGTTTTGGAAATTAACTTAAAAGCTAAGGAACTTTTGAAGAAACGCCGTATCTTACCTCAAAGGTTGATACGGCTAATAAACCATTGCCTGTAATTAAGAGGATCTTAAATAGTCTCTGGCGGAGGTTCATAATCTTAGATTCCCTCTACGATCCGTTTCGCGCGAACCGTTACTTGTTTTAAAAGTTCATCTTCATCAATCGTTATTAATTTACGGTTTTTCATGAGCACTTTACCATTAACTATCGTTGTATTAACGTCGGCTCCATTAACACTATACGCAAGCAGCGACTCAACATTATGAATAGGCTGTAAATGCGGTTTGTTCATATCTATGAGAATTATATCCGCTCTTTTCCCAACTTCTAATGTTCCTACTTCATGATCTATGTTTAACAACTTAGCACTTCCTTTGGTCGCCATACGTAAAACTTGACCGGCGGGAAGCACTGTCGGGTTGCCATAATCTAATTTCTGCAACCAAGTAGCCGCCTTTATCTCCTCAAACATATCAATAGTTGTGGCACTTCCTGCTCCGTCCGTCCCCAGACCGACAGTGATGCCCTGATTAATCATTTCAAAAACAGGTGTAATCCCACACCCTAACTTTGAGTTACTTACTGGGTTATGCGCTACTCCTCCACGCATCCCTTTCAAGAATCTAATATCCCGTCGGTTCAGATGCACACTATGGGCTAAGAGAACATGTAATCTTTCAAAGAGACCTTCATTATACAAATATTCCGTGGGCGTCTGATTGTATTTTTCTTGAATTTTAGTTACTTCTTCCTTTGTTTCGGCTAAATGGATATGTATGGGAAGGTTCAACTCTTCTGCAATACTTACGATCTCCCTTAATGCTTCTGGAGGGCACGTATACGGTGCGTGGGGGCCCAACATAGTTGAAATCCTACCTTCAGCTTTTCCATTCCAACGTTCAACCAGTTCCAATGCTTCTGTTAACCTTCTACCTCCATCGTCCTGAAGAAAAACCAACCCTCTCGTTAATGAAGCACGCATACCAACTTCTTGTACCGCTGAAGCAATTTCGTTCATATGGATATACATGTCGGCAAAAGCTGTTGTTCCTGATTTGATCATTTCTGCCATCGACAGCTTGGCACCCCAGTATATATCTTCAGGCGTCATTCTGGCCTCAGCCGGCAGCATTTTTTTCTCTAGCCAATCCATTAATTTTAGATCGTCCGAAAAACCTTTTAACAAACTCATCGGGGTATGTTGATGGGCATTAATCAAGCCAGGCATCGCAATCATTCCTTCTCCCTGAATAACCTCGTCTACCTGATCTGTCATTTGAGTCCCCAATTGTTTGATCTTGTCTCCTTCAATGAGTATATCGCCAGTAATGGGCTGATCATCATCGATCATCGTAAGTATGGTTACATTCTTAATTAATGTTTTCATAAAAAAACCTCCTAATATCTATTGATAATTAGGAGGTTAAACTATGACGTTAGGTTAATGTCAACGACTTTTAAAATACGTATAACTAACATAATGAACAAGTTCACATTCATCCCAGTTGATCCTAACATATTAGAAGGAAAAATATAGATGAACCGGAAACCTTGTTTTCACGGGACCTCCTGCTCCTTATGAAATGGGATTAAAAGATACGGTTCGGACCCCTTTTGGTCCTGCCTGTCATTTACTAAATAATTTGGCTAATGAGCTTTGTCAGATTGGTATAGCTGGTCGACACGCATCCCATCGGATCCGTCCGGCACATGTCCTGCTCCACCACATACCACTCCACACCGTAAGCTTCTCCCCATATCAAAATCGGGGCAAAATCAATTACTCCCGTGCCGACTTCCGCAAAGGTCATCTCTTCGTCGTCTGTCATATCCTTCAGATGGACTATCGGCATCCGACCTGCATAAGGCCGAATGAATTCAAACGGATCAAGCCCCGCCTTCTGGATCCAATACACGTCGATTTCCGCCAGGATGCGATTATCGAAAGCAGGGTTCAACATGTAGGCTAGTGCAGATTGGCCATTAATCATCGTTTCGAGTTCGAAGGCATGATTATGGTAGCTGATGCGAAATCCTTCGTCCTCCCACTGGGAGGCAACTTGATTCAGCTGTTGTTTGATCTCCGCATACCCTTCTTCATGTCGCAGAGACGGCTTAATAAAAGGACAAACGATATCTGACGTGCCGAACAAACGAGCATCCGACACCACCTGGTCCGTGCGATGCACGATATCGTCAAGACTGACGTGAAGCCCGGCAGCCTTCAATCCCGTTTCTTGCAGAACAGCCTTCAGCTCCATCGGATCGTAATCGTGAAATCCGGCGAACTGGACACCTGCCCATCCCTGCCTCTTTAATTCTCTCAGAACACCCGGGAAATCCGCTTGGCAAGCCTCTCTCAGCGTGTATAGTTGTACGGCAAGCTTATGATACACACCACATGTCTCCTTTTTTACAATCTAACTTCCGCACCCAATTCGGCGGACTTGTACAACGCAGATAATATTTTTATCATATCGACGCCATGCTGAGGAATTATAATCGGATCTTCCCGACCCTGCACGACTTGGACAAAATGCTTGATATGTTCGCCGTGCGCATCCACCGTGCGATTTCCCATTATCGGCTGGATATTGACGAGCTGGCCAGCCGTTTCCCCAAACAACTTGAGCTCCCCCTTTACTAAGCTTGCTCCGGCCTTCGTACCCCGCAGCTCGAGGAATGTCCCTTCTTCCTGCACGTTCGACGCCCAACTGAATTCAATCTGCAAGGTCGCGTTGTTGTCGAAGCGGATGAAACCAGTCGCCAAGTCTTCAACATTGAACGTGCCTTCCTCCTTCTTCTCCCCAAACTGACTATGCTCGGAATCGGACAGATCTGTTCCCGCAAACTTACAGTAAGTGGCTCCGGAGACGGCGACCGGCTTCGGGTTCCCCATCATCCACAGAGCAAGGTCGATATAATGAACGCCGAGGTCGATCAGCGGTCCGCCGCCGGACAGCTCCTTCGTCGTGAACCAGCCGCCCTTGCCGGGAATGCCTCGGCGGCGAAGCCACCCGCAACGGCCCGTATAAATTTCACCCATATGGCCTTCGTTGATGTATTGTTTCAAATACTGTGAAGCCAGTGTGAATCGATTATTCCGCATCGTCATTAGTACTTTGCCGTTAGCTGCAGCTGCCTCAGCCATTCCTTGCGCTTTCTCTGGAGTGACGGCATCCGGCTTTTCGCAGAACACGTGTATGCCCGCCTTCAGCGCTGCCACCGCAACCTCCGAATGGTAAAGATTCGGCGTACAAATATCGACAGCATCAATGTCCCCATGACGTAGCAGCTCCCGATAATCCGTATACACGAGTGCAATGCCGTGCTCGTCGGCAAGCTTTTGCGCCCGCTCCTGTACAACGTCGCACAAGGCGACGACCTCAATTTCTGGATGCTCCAACCAGGCAGGCAAGTGCGCTGACCTGAAAATGTTACCTGTTCCAACAACACCAAGCTTTAATTTACGCGACATTCCGAGTGCTCTCCTTTATTTTTCATGGTCTCGTTCCGATAATGTCTTAATCCACGCTCAACTTGGTTAGCTTGACATAGTCCAACAGTAACGTGTACCCCGAGCTGCTGGCATTCTTGCCGACAACCTGAAATTTAAATTGTTTATTACCCGCCGTACTGAAATAATAGTTGCCTAGATCCTTCTCCACATAAGCGGTGGAAGCCTGATACTCATCCTGTTGGCTGCCGAAATTCGCTGCGTCGATGCTGAGCTGATAGATACCTCGATCACTGAAAGGTTTCGATCTTACTTTGATATTGTACGTGCCTGACAGAGGGATATTGACCGTATAGGCAACGTAATCGCCCGCTCCATTCGCATTAAGTTTATCTCCTGCGCTTCCACTCAAATTAGCGTCGTTCACAATTGTAGTATGCGTGTCCCCGGTGGATACGGTTGTTGCTAAATCTTCAACTTCAGCTTTTGTTACCGTAGGGATAATTTGCGTTACATTGCCTTTCACATATTGGATCTCTTTGGTGATCGTTATTTTGACAACTCCGTCAATCGGGGCAACTGTTTTCGTATTGCCCATCATATCCGTTACCGCCAAAGAGCTGTTCGTCTTCAGGTAAGCATTTTGCGTAGAACTGTCCGTCGTCCACATTGTTCGGATTACATCTGCGCCCTTCGAAAATGTATAGCTCGCAATAGATGAACTGATATTGTCTACACTGCCAAAAGTCGTGTCCGACAACTGTCTCGTTAATGCGGCGTATGCAGAGAAAGCCTTTTTCGGCACGTACGCACCTTTCGGATCATTTGGATTTCTCACGAGACCGCGACTGTTATCCACGTTAGTTGGATCATATATTTTGTCTTGCAGATTGTAGAAGCTCATCAGGTTCAGACCATTCGCGTAGCCGAGAATCGTTTTCTGAGCATGGCGATATGCTTGGATTTCTTCAGAGAAATTTACTGTAGATATGCCGTTCTCCGTCATATCCATGGGGATGGTCACATTGTTGTTATAGAACTTAATACGATTATTGAAATCTGTTATATCGCCAGCCAGAATATTGGGGTCCGTATTATAGTTATGAAACGAGAACTGATCCATGTAACTCAGCCCACCTAAGCTGAAAAGCGTATTTGGGAATGATGTATTAGCCTTATATGTATTGGCAACTACACCGCCCATTATTGGTACATTCGGAGCCGCATTCTTGACGACAGGATAGGTAGCTTTCAACAGCTCGAAGTACGCTCCCGGCCGCTGCTCCGGCGTCAGCCCCGCTGTGTAAGTCGCAATGTCCGGCTCATTCCATACTTCCACCCATTTGATTTGACTCGGATAACCTTGAACAACAGCTTTCGCGTAATTGGCATAAGCCGTGAGTGCTTCCGTACTTGTTGGGTAATTGCCATTATCGTACAAGGGATTATTCAATGCAGCCGTAAAGATCATAGACAGATTATTTGCAGTAAGCGTACTCATAAAATTGTTGTGATACGATTTGAAGTTATAAGTTCCTTTGGTCGTATCTTCAATATCGGACCATCGGAACGAGTCTCTGATATATTTAACGCCTAGTTTCTTCGCGATGGGCAGCAAAACAGACGCATCTTGAGCTATTCCATCGGTCCGGGCCGCATGCGTCTGCACGGAGAAGTGGGAGCTCGTCACTTGGCTAAGATCGAAGTCCGATACGACGGCAAAAGAGGTTACCTTCTGAAGGGTTACGGCGCCGCTGCTGTCTTTCGCTTTGACGAGCAGCTCAAACCAGCCGTACTTGTTCGGACTAACTGTAATGACAGCCGCTCCAGAGCTGACGGGCATGGTTCCACTTTCCACTGTGTTACCCCAGTAATCCGTGTACGACCAATCGACTGAGACTCCGTCTGTTTGCACAATAAATGTCTTCGCATCGTTTTCATAGAAAGTATTTCCCGTCACGCTCTGCACGATCGTCAACGACGCCGCTAAAGCCGGACTGCTCCCCAACAAGCCTGATAAAATAATTGTTAAGCATAGGATAACGCTGCATAAAGATTTACTTCTTGTTAACATTAGATACACCCCTTCTCAACGATTAATGAACCCATTCGAACTTGACGGCGTCGGCGATGGTGAAGCCGTGGTCGGCTCCAGTGATTTTCACAAAGTTTCCTGTCCCTGGCGTTAGATGATACGTTCCGATTAAATTCCACATCCCGCCATCCACCTTCTGATTCACGGTCTGGCCAGTGTCCGTGCTGGCGCCGTATTGAATAATCAATGGAGCGGCGTCCGCCCTGTTCGGTCCGGAGGGCCACCACATATAAAGCTTGTAATCCCCTTCAAGCGGAATGTCAGGCGTCCACATGGCCCAGCTCGTCAGGCCTGCCTTAGAAGATTTGTAATGAGCATAGTCCGTTCCATAATATCCCTTCGGTTTGTCGCTCGTAGACCAACTTGAATGGAAGGAAGCATTGAAGGTAGCCCCGCTGTCGGTATTATCCACGATAATATCTTGATCCACGCTCAACTTGGTTAGCTTGACATAGTCATACAACAGATTGTATCCCGTGCTGGCGGCGTTCTTGCCGACTATTTGAAATTTGAATTCCTTATTGCCCGCCGTACCGAAATAGTAGTTGCCGAGGTCAGTCTCTACAGAAAGAGAGGAAGGCCGGTATTCATCCTGCCTACTCCCGACATTCGTCCCATCGATGACGAGCTGGTACGTGCCTCGATCGCTAAAACGTATGGATTTTACTTTGATGTCGTAAGCGCCCGGCTGTGGGATATATACCGCATAAGTAACGTAGTCATCCACTGCATTCGCATTCAGCTTATCCGCGCCGGTTCCGCTGTAGGTGCCCGCCGTTCCCGTAATCAGAGTATGGCTGTCTCCAGTGGAAACGGTCGTCGGCAAGCTTTCTACTTCAGCTATAGTCACCGTCCCTGTTGATACATTTGGAGCGATTCGGGTGATATTCCCTTTGATATATTGAATATTTTGGTTTAATGTCAATTGGACAATGCCGTTAACAGGCGTATGCATGCGCGAATTTCCCATGATATCGCTAACCATAAGCGGACTGTTGGTGTGAAGAGATACACCTTGCGTCGAACCGTCAGTCGTCCACATCGTCCTGATCGTATCGGCGCCCTTCGTAAAGGTGTAACTGGCGATCGAGGAGTTGCTGATAGTGTCTGCACTGCCAAAAGTCGTATTCGACAACTCTCGCGTTAATGCGGCATACGTGGAGAAAGCCTTCTTCGGCACATACGCGCCTTTTGGATCTTTCGGATTTCTCACTAGGCCGCGACTGTTATCTACGTTAGTTGGATCATATATTTTGTCTTGCAGATTATAGGAACTCATCAGGTTCAGACCGTTCGCGTAGCCGAGAATCGTTTTCTGAGCTTGACGGTATGCTTGGAATTCTTCGGAGAAATTTGCGGTAGATATGCCATTCTCCGTCATATCCATAGGAATGGTCACGTTGTTATTGTAAATCTTTAAACGATTATTGAAATCTGTTATGTCGCTCGCTAGAATATTGGGGTCCGTATTATAGTTGTGAAACGAGAACTGATCCATGTAACTCAGCCCGCCTAAGCTGAATAACGTATTCGGGAATGATGCATTAGCCTGGTATGTACTTGCAACTACGCCGCCTATAATCGGAAGATTCGGAGCCGCATCCTTGACGACGGGATAGGTAGCTTTCAACAGCTCGAAGTACGCTCCCGGCCGCTGTTCCGGCGTCAACCCCATTGTGAAGGTTTTAATGTCTGGCTCATTCCATACTTCCATCCATTTGATTTGACTCGGATACCTTTGAAATGCCGCTTTCGCGTAATTAGCGTAAGCTGTAAGTGCTTCCGTACTTGTTGGGAAATTGCCATTATCGTACAAGGGATTATTCAATGCTGCCGTAAAGATCATAGAAAGATTATTTGCGGTAAGCGTATTCATAAAATTGTTGTGAAACGATTTGAAGTTGTAGATTCCTTTGGTTGTGTCTTCAATATCGGACCATCGGAAAGAGTCTCTGACAGATTTAACCCCTAGTTTCTTCGCAATGGGCAGCAAAACGGATGCATCCTGAGCGATTCCATCCGTCCGGGCCGCATGCGTCTGCACGGAGAAATGGGAGCTCGTTACTTGATTAAGATCAAAGTTAGATACGACGGCAAAAGAGGTTTCGGTCTGAAGGATTACAGCGCCGCTGCTGTCTTTCGCTTTGACGAGCAGCTGAAACCAGCCGTACTTGTTCGGACTTACTGTAATGACAGCGGAGCCAGCACTAACCGGCACAGTGCCGCTTTCCACCGTGCTACCCCAATAATCCGTGTACGACCAATCAACTGAGGCTCCGTCTGTTTGCACATTAAATGTCTTCGCATCGTTCTCATAGAAAATGTTACCCATCACGCTCTGCACAATCGTCAACGACGCTGCTTTTACAGGACTGACTCCCACGAAGGAAGCTGCGATGACAGTCGTCGCAACAACTAGACAGCATACAAATTTTACACTTTTCAACATCATATACACCCCTTGTATTTGATATTTGCCCATTTGACCAAGCTTAGCCGAAAGCAAGCTGCGGACTAAGCTTGGGAGCCATGGATTGCGTGATTTACTTGATCAACTCCAGTTCCTTTGCTCGCTTCTGTGCTTCGTCTTGCAATAATTTGTATTTGAAAGTAGTATCCAGCGTATTGAGGAATTCTGGATATTCCGCGAGCGAACGCTTGCTGTAGAGGAATTTGATTAGCTCCTCGTTTGCGTAACGACCAGCATCGGCGGCGTTGTGGCCTGCAGGAGGCAAGACTGAACTTCCGAAGCTTTTGATTCGTGCGAGCGTCAACGAGAACTTGATCATCGGCTCTTCATTTGGAAACTTAGTCTTCAAGTACTCTTCGTTTGGACGACCTGTAAACTGATAATAGTGGAAATAGTTACCTTCCTTGGCCATCAGTTCTGTCAGCACAATTTTGCCATTCTCGACCTTGTAGTCTCTGTCTTGGATGCCGTACATAGCCAGCTGATTGCCTTCTTTGGTGGATACATAATTCAGCAGATCGAATAGTTTCTGCAATTTCTCTGGCTGCTTCTCGAGCGACTTCGGAATCGCCAACAGACGAGAGGGCTTTTCGGAATCGAAGGAGCTATCGAATTGACCTCCAGGTCCCTTCGGCGGAGCGATCTGAATCCACTCGGCTTTCGCATTGATTGTCTTGTATTGAGTAATGAATTCCTGCTTGCCCATGTCGGTCCAACTGGAATAAACAATACCCGCTTTACCTTGGAACGCTTGATCTCGGCCCATGGTTCCCTTATTGGTCATGATCTGCGGGTCGACGTAATTAGACGAAATCAGTTTCTGAATGTAGCTGAGCGCATCCTTCATTGACGCGTCGTGATAAGAGTCGACAACTTTACCATCTTTGGTGTAAAACGCTCCTGGCAAACCCACACCATATGCACCTAAGATGGGTGAGAAGGCGGAGAAATCCATTCCATTGCCAGTCATCGCAAACGTATCTTTTTTGCCATTGCCGTCCGGGTCGTTCTCAGTAAACGATTTGGACACGGCCATCAAATCGTCCAGTGTTTGTGGAACCTGCAGCTTCAGATTGTCCAGCCAATCCTTGCGAATCCAATAAGAACCAAATGGAACGTCGGCTATCCGGGTAATGGCGTAATTTTTACCGTTGATTACGCCCTTCTTCAGAAGAGAAGGACCCATGAAATCTTTAGCTTGCTTCAACTTATTGTCCAAATACGGAGTCAGGTCGAGCAGCAGCCCTTTCTGCGCAAAATCATTTAACGTCGTTAAATCTAGCAGCATCATATCTGGATAATCGCCTGCCGCAACCCGCACCTTGAGCTGGTTCAAGTATTCCGTTATGCCCTGCGTATACGACATATCCATATCGATGCCAAGCTTCTTATCGAGCTCCTTCTTGATAATGTCGTTCTCTGGACTAGGTACGCCAGAGCCTTCCTGCATAATTTTCAATTTCACTGGGGCCGTATTGACGGGCACTTTTTCTTTGCTTGCCACGCTGCCACCGGTTCCCGTGCTGCAACCAGTCGCAACTAGTGACATGGCAAGAACGGCTGCCGCTGCTGGCATGATCCATTTAATTCTCATAGATGATTCCCCTTTTCCTTTTCCTTTTACGTATGAATATATTGGACCGGCTTTACCCGGAATCAACCTTTCACAGACCCAAGCAGCATACCTCGGGTAAAATGCTTCTGCAGGAACGGATAAACGGCGATGATCGGAGCACTGGCAACAACGATGGCAGCCATCTGCATGGTAACCGTCGGTACAAGCTCATCCGGGTTATCAAGCGGCTTCTGCGACTGCATCAGAAGATCCCTTACCACCACCTGCAGGGGCCTGAGATTTCGATCTGAAATATACATAATGGCCGAGAAGAATTGGTTCCAATGACCAACCGCATAGAACAAGCCGACCGTCATGATAGAAGGAATCGCGAGCGGAATGACGATGCTGACCAGCAAGCGAAGTTCCTTTGCACCGTCCATTCGGGCCGCTTCAAACAACTCTTCTGGCAATTGTTCAAAGAAGCTCTTCATAATGAGTACGTTGAAGCTCCAAATGGCTGACGGCAGAATGAGCGCCCAGACAGAATTGAGCAAGCCCGTTGCCTTGACGACGAGATAGGTCGGAATCGTTCCGCCACTGAACAACATCGTGAAAACAATCATCAACAGAAACCAATTGCGATATGGCATCCCTTTGCGGCTGAGCGGATAAGCAAGCAGCAGGGTCAGGATCAAGTTAATCGCGGTACCAACGATCGTAACGAATACTGTGATTTGCAAGGAGCGGAGGATGCCGGCCGTCTCCCAAATTTTCAAGTAGGCAGTGAAGGTGAACTGCTTCGGGAAGAGAATATAGCCGCCATTCTTCAGCACTTCCGCATAAGGCGTTACGGAGACGGAGACGACATAGAGTAAGGGGACTACACACAAAAGGCCTACGATCGCAAGCAGCATGACGACAAAAGTGTTGAAAATACGATCATTGCGACTCGTTACCATATGCCCTGCCCCCATTTCTTCGCCAATGCGTTGGAGCCAAGCACGAGAATGAGACATATGGCCGATTTGAACAGGCCGACTGCAGAAGCAAGGCTGAAATTCAACTGCTCAAGCCCCGTCCGGAACACCCAAGTATCGAGAATATCGGCGACTGGGTAGACTTGAACGTTATAGAAAATGTAAATTTGCTCAAATCCCGCATCCAGAACGGAGCCCAGCTTCAGAATGAGCAGCAGAACAATCACGTTCCGGATGCCTGGCAATGTAATGTGCCAAATCATCCGCAGCCGGGATGCCCCGTCGACCCGAGCAGCTTCATAAAGAGTCGGATCGATGCCTGCCATAGCTGCTAGATAGATGATTGCGCTCCAGCCTGTATGCTGCCATATTTCCGAGCCTACCAGCACGCTGCGGAACCAATCCGTTGAAGTAAGGAACGGTATCGACCGACCGCCGGATTCAACGATCCAGCGATTGAGAATCCCTGAATTCTCTGACAACAGCATTAAGCAGATGCCATAAATAATAACCCACGATAAGAAGTGCGGCATGTAGCTGAGTGTCTGGATCGCCGATTTGAACCAACGTACCCGGCATTCATTGAGTAGAATCGCCAACGCAAGCGGTGGGAACATACCGAAAATGAGCTTGTAGACGCTGATCAGGAATGTGTTGACGAGCAGTTCACTGAAGTAAGGCGATTCGTAGAACACCTGAAAATGCTTGTACCAGGGATCCGCCCATGGACTATTCACGATCCCCTCCAGGATATTGTAATCCTTGAATGCGATAACAACGCCGTACATAGGTACATACCGATAAACGATATAGTAGATTATTGCGGGCAGCATCATGAGATAGAGCGTCTTGTAGGAACGTAGCACTCGAAAATGACGGGCTCTCTTGCCTGTCATTTTCGAAACTGCCGAAGGGATTGGATGGATAGGTAACTCGTTCATAGGTCGCCTCCTTTACGTAGAAAGTCTGTTTGTTTGGCCTGCTTTCACTGTATCACGCAAGACTTAAGCGACCTATGAACAAAACCCACTTCACTATGCACATTTCCCACTATATTAAAATTGCCCTGTTCTCCAAGGGGGAGACAAGGCATTTTGCGTTCTCACATCTCATCATTTCAATCGCCACGACGGTAATCGCTTGGTGTCTGATGGGTCCATTTTTTGAACGTACGGTAGAAATAGTTCGGATTCAAGAAGCCGACGAGTTCACCGATCTCATTCACAGGCACCTCCGTAAACCGCAGCGCCTCCTTCGCTTTCTCGACACGGATGCGCTGTACGTATTGGATCAGCGATTCTCCGGTCTTTTTATGGAATAAACCGCTCAAATATTTCTCGTCCAGCTGGACCATCTCGGCCATCGCCTTAACGCTGATGTTGCGATCGTAGTGATCTTGAATATACGCCATAATCCGATTCACCTCGGGATGATCCGTCTCACCTTTGCGGCTTAACGAAAGGGTGAGCAGCGAATCGACCGCCGCCGCCATTGTACGTAAACATTGCGCATGCGAGGAAGCTCGAGTCACTTGGCTTTTATGATAAGCAAGCGCCTCACCACGGCCATCCGCGATAATATCCAATGCGCGCAGCGCAAACGTCTTTACGCCGTACCACGAGATACGGTCTCTTTCCATATCTGTCCAAGCCTCCTGCAATAGCGGCATCATGCCGGAAGGACCACTCCGGCCAAGTTGACGCAGCCGTTCGGATTCGCCACGCCAGAAGGCGCTCGGCAATGCGTCCTCGGAACCCGATATGACGCGGAACCACCCCGGTTTGCCCGAATACCAACTGGCGTCAAGCCGCCGGAGTGCAAGTTGCCAATCGCGCGTAAACGAAGCATACGTCCCTTTCTCTAAGCACGACACAGCGAACGGTATCTGTCCGGGACGAGGTATGCCGCTTAGCCATCTTGGAGGTTTGGAACTCCAAAGAAATACCGACGTCATCCCGAGCGCAGCGTATTGGTGAGCAAGCGGCGGAGTGTGCCATTCCATAAGCTTCCAAGAATCGAGCAGCTTAGCATCGAACCCTTCGCCTCCATCCAGCGCCGTACAAATGATGACTTGCCCCCAAGCATCATCCCTCGGCTCCTGCATTGCCGAGGATTCTGATACAACTACACTGCTTTCTCGCAGGTTGCCGTTCATAATCGCTTCCCACTCTTTCGGGTAAGCCGTGTACAGCTCTGTGTGCGAGCGTTCCTGAGCCCGTTTCGTCAGTTGCCTGCTTACTTTGTCGAGGGTCGTTTGCAGCGACTCTGGACTCATCGATAATTTGAGTAAGTAGCCGGTCGCTCCGTACTCAAGCGCCTGCTGAGCATATTCAAATTCATTCATGGCGGTGAGCATAATGAATACTCCGTCGAAGTCCTTCTCCCTTGCTTGACGCAGCAGCTCTAGTCCGTTCAAGTTTGGCATCACGATATCGCTGATGACGAGGTCCGGACGGTGACACTCCATCTCCTTCAAGGCCCGCTCCCCATCCTCCGCTTCGGCGACGACTCGGAAACCAAACGCTTCCCAATCGATGATTCCGATGATCGAACGACGTACGATCGCTTCATCCTCAACGAGCAAGACTTTCCACATTTTTAGCCCTCCCTTGTCGATTCCAGGCTCCCGTAAGGACGGGAAACAAGCAGCGGCATTGTCATCCGCGCCAGCGTCCCGGACTGCAGCGGCAGTAGCTCCAAAGCCGCTTCCTGCCGAAACAAAAGCTTGAGCCGATCCTGCAAATTATGTATGCCGATCGGCTTGCGCTTGCGCGGTACAGTCTGGACCGCCCGCGCCATCTCCAAACCAACTCCGTTGTCCTCCACCTCAAGGACGAGTTGTCCGGACTTCACATACACCCGGATCACAATTCGACCATCTTCGATGGTCTTCGAGAAGCCGTGCTGGATCGCGTTCTCCACCAGCGGCTGCAGCGACAACTTGGGCACGAGAGCATACTGCAGCTCTGGTTCGTACCGGTCCGGCTCCAGTTCGTAATGGAAGGCAAACCGATCTTCGTGTCTTACCTGCTGGATATGTGCGTAAGCCTTCGCCATGTCGAGCTCGCTGTGCAAATGAATGAGTTCACTATCTGAATTCAGGCTAGCCTCGAGCAGCGTTCCGAGCGACATGCAGATCTCAGCTGTTTCCCGATCCCCCTTGGCCAATACGTTCCACTTAATCGTATTCAACGTATTGAGCAGAAAATGAGGATTCATCTGCTGCAAGAGCATCTGGAACCGGATCGCTTCTTTCTGCCGCTCCTCTAGTTTCAGCCGTTCGATCAGTACGTTAATATCCCCCGTCATCGTATTGAATGTCTGAGCGAACTCCAAGATCTCTCCTTCGTATTTACCCGTCGGAATCGAGACTCGAAATTGCTTGTCAATCATTTCGGACATTTTCATACGCAGCAGCTGCAGCGGGCGAGTCACCCGCGATAGAAGCGCGAATGTGATCAGGATAAATAATCCGGTAAACAAGAAGAAGGATGCGAAAAACTGCCGCTTCAATGCCTCGATGTCACCAAAGAGCAGCTCCAAAGGAAACTGGCCGACCAAATACAAGCCTACGGAAGGTATCGAGCTTGTATTTAATATATGGGTCCGATTACGATCGACATAGTAAGGCTCTTTGCCATCGTCTAAGGAGTGAACGATCCTCAGAATGTCGCTAGGCACGTACGTATCCGTACGGCTTTGGTAAACAATTGTTCCCAGACTGTCAACAATGAAATACTCTTGCTGAATCAGGAATTGACTAACGCTCGAGCGAAGCCATGACTGATAATCGAAATGTACCGCCACGATCCCTTCCGGCCGTCCCGTCTCGTCGGTCAGCGTCATGTAGTATGTCAACTTCGGTTGCTTACGTGGAGCCGACTGCGGTTGCACTCCACCTTTGTTCTCGGTCTCGGTTTCCCACACATAGGACGCCTCTCCATTCAAAAGAGACCGCACAATCACAGGATTCAGAGAGATATCGGTAGATGGGCTATTCGTATTGAAATACTTTCGCCCGGATAAATCGGACAACGTATAGTTTACAAAAGAGCTTGCCAATCCAAAGTCGTTCTTTAGTGATTGCAAGGTCAGCATGATCGGATCGATGGTTGGCGTTGCTGTCATCGGGTTGGATTGCATCAAGGGCGGATTGCGAAGCCATTCACGAATCGAGGGCTCCTTCTCCAACCGAAGCGAGCTGTAGAACATCAACGATCGAATGCGTTCGAAATTGTCCTTCACCTGATCGAGCTGGTATTGATTCTGCTCACTGATTCGCTTAACGTATACGCTTTCAATCGTCGAGTAGCTGCGAAGCTGCAGAAGAGAGAAGGGAATTAGGATGAGAATGAGAAACGACAAAAACATTTTATTCTTTATCGTCTTGGGCAACAGCTTCCGCCATGTGAATCGCATATCTATCCTCCTATCCCGCCAATCCTAACCTTCAAAGTGTTTCAGTGGCAATACAGTATTCCCAGCGTAAAAGGCCCCTTGTACAAAGGTATGCTCATAAGGCTTGGATGGATTGGCGAGGCGCCATAGCATCCGCTCGGCCGCACGGGCTCCAGCCTCGCGGACAACTAGAAACGGTCGGGTCAGGCCGGGCATAAGTTCGTTGAGATCATCCTCCAAACTGATCAGTGAGCAGTCACCGGGAATGCTTCGCTCTGCGAGACTGCAGGCATAATAGATCCAGGCCAAGTCGTATTGGACAGCGCTTAAGATTGCCGTAGGCTTCGTCCGCTTCAGCTTTTCCACCACTTCTGAAATCCATTGCTCTTTATCACTTATCGCGCCAATGACATGATCTTCCGAATTTACGGTTTGCCCTGCCTCCTCCATCGCTTCCTTGAAAGCCCGCCAACGGATGGAGAACCCACGGTGCCTTACCGTATCACCAATGTACAAAATGCGGGTATGCTTCATCGATGCCAAATAGCGAACGGATTGCCAGATAGCGGTTCCGACATCCCAGATTACGCTGTCTACCTTTTCGGCGGGCATTGGGAAATTAATCATGACACGGGGGATCTTCAAAGAAAGCAGCAGCCGCTCCAGCCCCGGCTTGATCGCTGGAGGAATGAAGACTCCATTCCAGTAAGCAACGTTCTGCTGTTCCAGCCACTCCTCGATGACGCCTGCTTCATCGCTCTCAGGAGCGATTAACGTTTGAACGGTATGTCCGAATTCCTGCAGCTTTTCCTGCAGTCCCTGCAGAATCAATTGATGCAACTTGGACATGTTGCCGTTTATGATAAATTTGAACACCCGCGGATTCGCCGAGAAGATCGGGATATGTTCGACAGCGAAGCCACGTTCCTGCTCCTTGGTGCGGTAACCTAATCTTCTCGCCGTTTCCAGTACAGCCCTTCTTGTTTCTTCGGACATACCCGGAAGTCCCCGCAGCGATTTAGATACAGTATGGATCGTTAAATTCAATTCCGAGGCAATGTCTTGGAGCGTTACTTTCTTCTTGATCGGCATTATGACTCCCCTCCAACAACAATCATTTCAACTAAAAATGTAACAAAAATGAAACTATAAATTAAAGCTTTTTTATAACTATACTGAAACCAAGGCAATTCTACAACTACAAAGAGGTGATCGATATGTTGGATTTTAGCAAAATCAACTACTACAAGCCTTTGGCATCATCGACCGATGCGGCCTACAAGACCGATCTATGTATCTACGGCGGTAGCTCAGCCGGAGTAGCAGCAGCCGTGCAAGCGAAACGCATGGGGTTAAAAGTTGTGCTCGCAGAATTCGGGCATAAGCTGGGAGGCTTGTCCTCCGGTGGACTTGGCCAAACCGATATCGGCAACAAAGCCGCGATCGGAGGCATCTCACGTGAATTTTACCAAGCAATGGGGCGCCACTACGGCAGTATTGAAGGTGACGGCACGCAGTGGAACTTCGAACCTCACGTAGCGGACCGTATTTTCCAGGAGTGGGTCGAACAAGATGGGATCACGGTGCTGTATGGCCAACGCTTGTCGACCGTTCAAAAGTCGCAAGGCAAGATCAAGAGTATCGTGATGGAGAGCGGCGTTCAGATTGAAGCCGACATGTTTATCGACGCCACTTACGAGGGGGATTTGTTGGCTGCAGCCGGAGTCTCGTATCATGTAGGCCGTGAAGCAAATTCGGTGTACAAGGAAACGTTGAACGGCGTTCATTTCGGCCATCCGAATCATAATTTCAAAGCATGGGTCGATCCTTTTATTATTCCGGGCAAGCCGGATAGCGGCTTGCTGCACGGCGTATCCGATGCGGCTCCAGGCTATCAGGGCCAAGGAGATCACTGTGTTCAAGCCTACAACTTCCGCATCTGCCTGACGAATGATCCTAGCAACCGCATGCCGTTTCCGGAACCTCCGAACTACGATCCCGAGATATTTACCCTGCTGGCTCGTTATATCGATGCAGGTGTATGGGACTCCCTTCAGCTTCACTCATCGATGCCTAAGAGCAAGACAGATCTCAACAACTTCGGCGGGGTGTCAACCGACTATATCGGAATGAATTATGAATGGGCTGAAGGCAGTTACTCCAGACGCGAGCAAATATTCCAAGATCATTTGACTTATAATCTGGGCATGCTGTATTTCCTTTGCAACGACAACCGTGTGCCCGAGGCCGTCCGCGAAGAAGCACGGAAATGGGGGTTGCCGGCTGACGAATATACAGATTTCGGAGGCTGGTCTCCACAACTTTACATTCGCGAAGCGCGAAGAATGATTTCGGACCTAGTGATGACCGAGGACGACTGTCGTGGCTACCGCAAAGTGTCCGATTCCGTTGGGCTCGCCGCTTATCAGATGGACTCTCACAACTGCCGGCGCATCGTCATTGATGGCCGTTGCATCAATGAAGGCAACGTTGAGGTTCGGCCTTCCGGCCCCTACCCCATTTCGTACCGATCCATCATTCCCAAGGGTGAAGAGTGCCTCAACTTGCTGGTGCCTATCTGCCTCTCCTCCTCCCATATTGCGTACGGCTCGATCCGGATGGAGCCGGTGTTCATGACCCTCGGACAATCGGCTGCTACCGCAGCGGCATTAGCCATCCAGCACGGCACATCGGTTCAGGATGTCGATTACGCCGAATTGCGCAAACGCCTGTTAGAGGACCGACAAGTATTGGAAAGCTAATTGCGGCTTGAACGAAAAGAAAGAAGCTATTCCAGAAGCAATATGATCTGCTTTTGGGATAGCCTTTTTATTTATCACTTTTTGGGACTGCCCCTAAAATATTATTCCACCGTCTCAATTCGACTTCTTGCCTTCACAGACTTCGCATATTCCGAAGGGCTCATCCCGCATACCCGTTTAAAAGCTTTGGAGAAATAATGAACGCTGCTGAAACCAAGTCGCCGGGATATTTCTGTAAAATTGTGCACATCCTCCCGAATGGAAACCTTCGCCTTTTCGATCTTCATCAGCATGAAATATTCCTTGATGCTCTTACCTGTGTGTTTAGCGAACAAGTCCTTAAGCTTCGTTTTGGCTACATGAAAATGATGGCTAATCTCTGTTAAGGATATTTGGAATTCGAGCCTCTCCTCCAGAAAACGGATAATAGCCGTCACCAGCTGTAATTCATCCTTCTCCTTGGGCAAGAACGATAACGTCTGATCATTCTCTTGATGCGTCTTCTTACGCAGCAGAATAATGAGGAACATCTCCAGATAGTTCTTCAACAACTGCTCGCTGCCGATCAGTGAATTCTCTTTGCGAATTAACGGATATTTAAAAGGAAAGATGAAGGTGTTGGCTCCCTCTTCAATAATCTGAGCAAGCAGGTTTCTCTCCTCATCTTGAAGCTGAAACACCCTGTTCTCAAATTGCCCCATCGCTTTCGAGTAGCAATCAAACGTGATGACGATCACATTCGGGGCTCTTCCATGCGTGGCCGTAAAGCTATGAAACTCATTAGGTTTATGAAAAATCAGGGAGCCTTGCTTGAGAATATGCCTGGTTGTATCGGCCAGCACTTCGACCTCACCTTTATCCACATAAACCATTTCCCAAAAGTCGTGACTTTCCCCCGAGAAAACATAATCTTTGCCAAACTCAAAATAATACATCGTAATGATACTGCGGATCTCTATCGTTAGATTCAAATAAACACGTTCCAGCTCTATTGTCATGTCGTCCCCTCTCTCTAAAAAAAACAAAAAATGCGGCTTTGATGACAAATCTATCTACAATTCTCCTCTTTATAATAGGAAATAGTTTAACAACTGCCAAGGAGGAAAATAAAATGAAGTTAGGTGTTATTGGTTATGGAAATCGCATTCAAGGTGTTATCCAGCAAATGATGAAAGAGGACGCTTCTTGCCAAATAGCAGCGATCGCGGATATTAGAAAACAAGAAATCCAGCAGCAACGGCTGCCACAATTAATGGACACAATTTTTAGGGATACACCCGAGGAGATGATTGCTTCAACGCAATTGGATGGCATCCTCATCGGCACGCGGTGCCTGCTGCACACCGAAATGGCCTTGAAGGTACTGCCGACCGGTATTCCTTTATTTCTTGAGAAACCGGTAGCCACAACGATGACAGACCTACTCCGTTTAAAAGCAAGAGGTGCACAAACTCAAACGCCTGTTGTCGTGTCTTTTCCGCTGCGGGTGACTTCCATTGTTCAGTTGGTCAAGGAAATTGTGGATTCAGGCAAAATCGGCACGGTTGAGCATGTGCAAGCCATCAATAATGTCCCTTACGGCGGCGTCTATTTCCATAACTGGTACCGTGATGAAGCGTTAACGGGTGGATTGTTTCTGCAAAAAGCGACACACGATTTTGATTACATCAACCATGTGCTGCAGATGCAGCCTGTAAGCGTGTGTGCAATGACATCCAAACAAATTTTCAAAGGAGACAAACCCGCTGGTCTGAAATGTGTGGATTGCAACGAGAACAGAACGTGCGAAGAAAGTACCGCTTTCGCTGCTCCTGACATCCGAGATCACTGGGCATACTGCAGCTTCGCCAAGGATACCGGCAATGAGGATTCCGGAAGTGCACTCTTTTATTATGAAAACGGTATGCACGTTTCGTATTCACAGAACTTTTTTGCACGTAAACAAGCAGCCTCGCGCGGTGCCCGCTTCCTCGGCTATAAAGGGACGGTGGAATTCGATTTTAATACAGGCATCGTCAAGGTATTCATGCATCATACGCCGAGAGTTGAGACATATCAGATCAGTGCGGAGGAGGATCATTTTGGCGGTGATCGCATGCTCGTTAGCAATTTCATCGAACTCATGCAAGGGCGTGGCACATCCGTCAGCACGCTCGATGATGGTTTAATCAGTGCACTCCAATGTCTCAAAGCGAGGGAATCTGCGGAAACCAGAACGTTTCAAACGATCGGTTGGGAGTAAGGCATAAAAAAACAAAGCAGCTGCATGGTAAACTTCACAGCTGCTTTGTTATTAATCCGGAGCTTAACTCGTGAATGCGATTTGGCTGCCGCCTTTTACTTCAACAATATGATTGTCAACTTGAAGCCATACGGATAATGCGGAGGGATTATACACGAATTGACATGAAGCTGAGAATTTGAGATTTTGAAATGCTTTTAGATAATCCACGATCTCCACATTGGTCGCATACCAGATATCCAACCTGTTCCCGATAAACTCGCAGAAGCTTTCTATCAATGGCCAATTATGATCATGATCGAACTCATAGCTGTGCCCCCATACATACATCATGTACAGATATTGCTTTTTATTTAAGTTTACAAAAGTTTCCGCCACATTCATTAAGTCCGTATTATGATGGCATGTAGGCTTCCATTCGAACAAATCGTCAGGCATCGCAAATTGCCCCGTACTCTGCGTAGTTCTTGCATACTCCACTCCCAGATAAGGCAGCATCTCTTTTATTTCCTTGTTGTAAGAACCATTAGGATATGACATGCCTCTTACTGGATAGCCAACCATACGCTCCAATCTCTTCCTGTCTTCGAAGATTTCTTCTATGATTTGCTCCCTCGGGCACCTTGCAATCGTAGGATGCGTCAACGTATGTGCGGACACCTCATGTCCACGATACAGCGCAACAACCTCCTCTTCCGCTATACGGCTATTCATGCCAAGCATCCCCGAGTTCAGATGGAACGTTCCTTTCATGCCATACTTATTGAAAATTTCCACTAACTTGATGTCGGCGGTTTGACCATCATCATAACTCATTGTCAGAACTTTATGCTTTCCCTGAGGAAAAGCCATCATGATTTTAGGCATATCTGCAGCCCCTTTCCCTTCATTAATTAATCTCTTCAATAGTTATTGATTTACTGGTCGCAACTGCAATACAACGAAACTCATATTGTCCTTCAAATATTTCCAACTTTGTAAGGTCATCTTGTTTATAATACCTGCAAGCGCAATAAAAATGATATAGAATTCCATTCCAATAGATGACATTAGACTTATGGGCATGGATTTCGTCAAGTTCCCCTTGTTCCCCATATGGAATTAAAGGATGTTCTCCATAGCTCCAAACCGTTAAATCGTCGGATACCGCCAGAGCACCCTGTGCATGATCACCATCGAAACCAAATGCGAAATTTACCCACTGATGACCATCATGTTTAATACACGGATCACTGAAAAATCGACTGAAAAAGGCCCCTTCCTTTACCTCAAGTACGGGGTTCTTCTCATAACGTTCCCAATGGATTAAATCGCTCGAGAAGGCGAGTCCCGTCTCTTCTTTCCATGGCCACTTCTCATCTCTCTTCGCATTGTAGAACATCCAATACCTCTCTTCATGCTCGATGACACAACTTTTATATAACCCTGCCTTTTCCCAATCCGCTCCATCTTTATGTGTAAAGACAGGCTGATCCAGCCTATGCCATTCCAGTAAGTTCTCATCCTCTGTCCATGCCAATCCCATCACGGCTCCACCTGCTTCATAGCCCTTATCCGGATAGGAGTGGTATATCATCCAATAGCGATTATCTAACTTTTTGAGTCGTGGCAGGTCGTACAAGTCATTTGATTCCAGCAGCATCCAAGATCCCGCAGCACCCACATGATCCCATCTTTCATCCGTTTTCAATCGCGGGAGGATAATCGCCTTATGCTCCCATTCCATTAAATTGGAGCTTGTTGCTAGTGCTGTCTGATAGCCAATTCCGTCATATCCGACGTACATCATATAGAAACAATCCTGATGGGCAAAAACAAAGGGACAATCGACGGCTTGCGAATCAAAATTGCCTTCCACTCCGGATCCTTGCAGCACCGGACGGCCGAGCTTATAGGGTGTATGCAGCTGAGTAAACTGTTCCATTTCAATTTTCGACATCATGAACCACCTGGCTTTCGTATTTTGTAAAAACACCTGCCCCCATTGAGGGAGCAAGTGTTCATGAAATCTTTGTTATCACTTCAAATCATTGACAAACTTCAACAAGTAATTTGCAGCTTCTTCGGAAATTTTCTTGCCTTTCTGCGCATGAACTTCGTTGATGAAGGCGTCAAACTGTCCATGCCGGAGCTTAGTTTCAATCGAGTTAACAATACCTTGGCTGCCATTGCCGGTGATCCAAGCTTCGATGAGCCGGATCATGCTATCCACTGTTACCTTGACGGTAATGGTGGTTGCCGCCGTTCCGGAATTGCCGGCAGCATCGGTAGCATATGCCGAAACAATATTGTCGCCCACGTTCAACAGATAGGCCGGGTTGCTCAGCAAAGGAGCCGTGCATGAGCTGTAGACGACGCCGGATACGGTATCCGTGGCAGAGCAGGTAACCGTTACCGTCTGATCGACGGTATACGTCCCCCCTCCGCTGATTTGAACAGTCGGCGGGGTCTGATCGATCGCGAAGGATATCGTTTGCGACTGTTCCTTATTTCCCATCTGATCGACCGATCGGAACGAAAGCGTGTGGACTCCATCTTCTTTAAAAACAAGCGCGGTCTGATATTTTGTCCAAGTGGTTCCTCCATCCAGACTGTATACAGTTTCCGTAACACTGGACTTGTCATCCGTAGCGATCAGATTTATTTTGACATCGGTGACGTACCAACCGTTCTGCTTCGTCCCTTCCAATTCGGCGACGGTAACCGGAGGTGTTTCATCCGTTATGATCCACTGCACGGTTCTGAATTTTTTGGGATCTTTGGTTTCCCCAATGCCTGAGCCCCACTCGATATACCCTTTGCGACCGGTACCGTCGTTATCATTGACAAGCAGCGAGAAGCTGATGGCGCCATTTGTTTCTGGTTTGATCGGCGCAAGCTCAGACCATGGAAGCGCGAGCTCATACACCGTAAGCTTCTGATCTTCATTTCTTGATACCTGCAAGGAACCGTTCGTTACAAGCTCCCTAACGCTGGTATTAGGTGATAACCAACGATAGATTTGCGGCCCCAGAGGCGTCTGGGAAAGGCCGAACTCATAGGAAGCCAGATTTTCACCAGGAGTACCCGCCATGGCAGCAAATTGGAGACTGTCATTTTTCCAAATCTCAGCTCCGCTTACAGTCGTGTAATGAACATTGTCTTTGATCGTCGCAGTCAGATAGAAATGATCCTGATCCCAGTTCACCCAGACGCTGCCGTCCAAATCCGAAGCACCCGTATAGTTTTGCATTTTTACCGTCCCTTGCGACAAAAGCGCAACCGGCGGCGACGCTACGATCGCAGGGTCAGCTGAGCCGTCAATCTGTACCGTTCCAGGAAGGATCGGATTGAAATCCAGCTTCCCTCCATAAACGAAAGATTGTTTTCCGTCAAATTGGACGGTCACTTGCGCTTGATTGCTGACACCGTAATTAAAACCGCTCAGCGGAATATCAAACGACTTAGTCGTGTCCGGAGGAATCACAGAGGTCAAATCTTGTATGCCTGACTGGGTACCGAACTGCCAATTCGCTTTCCTGACGGTTAGAGCCAGCTGCTTGGAATTGTTCTGGATTTGTATGTGCAATGCTTCTGCTTTCGTAGCCACGTCGGTAATAACTGGAATGATGCGTGCATGATAAGATGGAAGCGTCTGAACCTCATGTTTAAGCCTTCCAATCAAGTTTCCGTTCACAGTCAAATCACCTGTGACATAACGAATACCTTCCTGGTCCAATCCTGGTAGGGCGAACGGCTGAGACGTATTCTGACCGGCTCCCGCGTTCAAAGAATATGTCGATCCTTCCACCGTGAAGGAAGCAGCGAGAGGCGATGCAGATGAATTCTTTGCTTCCACCGTTAGCGCAACAGGCTCGCCAGTTACAGCCTCGTCACCAGTCACGGCGAACGTCGAATCAACCGTGATTCCGTTAATTTCGCTTTGGATGTAAATAGGCTCCGCAGTTAGTGTCATATACACCTTGCCATTAAGCGGCGTAAAGGTTTCCGTGTTCCCCATAATATCCGTGACCTTAATCGGCGAATCCGTTTGAATCGCTGCCTGTACGGGGGTATTGGCCCAGACAACTCTTAGCTTCTGGCCGTTTTTATCAAATCGATAACTGGTAATGCCCGTGCCAACAGCTTCCTGTTCAACGAATGTTGCGCCAAGCAATTCTCGTGTCATCGCCCCATAAGCCGCGTAAGCGGGTTTCGGTGTGAACTGGCCTTTGGGATCTTCCTGATGCCGGATGAGCCCGAAATTATCTTCGCCATAGTCGGCTTGCATGCCATCATTCATCAAATCATACCAGAATATTTTCTCGACACCGGCGCTCAGCGCTTGCACATAAGCACGCACCAAATAATCCGCTTGCGTTTTTTCGACTACGCCCGTGGCGCCAATATTGGTCTTCCAGCCGATTTCCGTAATCCATATCGGTTTGTCCTGACCTTGGTTATAAGTTCGGATCAAGCTTTTCGCAGCGAGGATATCTTGCAGCATGCCATCCGACGTTCGATTGTACGGATGGATGGAAACCACGTCCATGTATTGAAGTCCGCCAAGCTTAAACACTTCCTCCATCCATTTTATATCTACATTCGATGCCATTCCGACAACCGTGACATCCGGTCTGGCGGCTTTCACCGTCTCGTAGGTCTTCTTCAGCAGCTTAAAATAATAGTCCGGACGTGAGTCAGCGGGGCCGTTCCCTCGGTCACCGAACCCTCCGTTAAACTCATTATAGACTTCCACCCATTCCATCTGATTGCCGTATAAATCCAGCAAAGCCTTGCCATAATTGGCAAAACCCTGACGGCCTTCGTCCGAATAAGGCGTACTGTCCTGATCGTAAAACGGATTGGTAAAGTCGAAGGTGATGAACGGCTTCAATCCGTCCTGCTGCGTTTTCCGCATAAAGGCATCGCGGCCTGGCGGCTTCTGGTATTTCCCTTTTTCGTTTTCGACATCTACCCAAGTGATTTCGTCACGGAAATTTTTGGATCCGGCACGCTTTAACAGCGTACTTAACTCAGGCGTCCATCCGGTGCTTGTTCTTGCAAGGTGAGTGGACACTCCGAACGGAGAGTTGTTCGCCAGAGTAGGATCATCCTCTGCTAAGCGGGCAAACGAAATTTCTGCACGCTTGATCGTTTGACCATCTTTCTCAGCAGCAAGCGAAAGCTTATAATAACCAAGCTGCTGAATAGGAATCGTCAAATTCAATTGCCTATCCTGCACCCCCTCACTGCCTGCCAATACTTGATGATCCAGGTGGTCATATACGCTCCAGCTTACAGTATCACCCCTTGTTACAAGAGGAAAAGCTGCAGATTCGTTCGCCAGAAAGACATTCCCCATTCGGGACTGCTCGATGGATAAATCCGGGAAGGTGGATGTCGTCACGATATTGTCCAAGCGAATGTCTCCGCTCGTTTTGCCCCCGATCAAGCCAGACTTCTCAACGATAAACCCGATGCCTTGGGCGGGACCATGCCAAACCCCGTCGTTTGCCCCGTTATAATGAAGATAACTCGTTCCCTCGGTAAACTTGAATACCTCGATTTTCTGCCAATTGCCGTTCGGCGTTACAGCCACTTTCTGCTGATGCACCTGCCCGGTCGAATCCTTCAACACAACTAGGATGGCTGCAGCATCCGTTGTTTTCACCCAAAATCCAAGCTTCTTTATCTCTCGAGGAGAAAAATATCTTCCCAGTGAAACACTTTTTCCTGTACCACTAAAATCCCCGCTCAACTTACCCGAAAAGCTTCCCTCCTTAAACATGGACGAATCTCGGACATATTGTCCTTTAGCTCCTGCTCCCAAGGTTAGTTTCCAAATGTCAAAGGCGTTCTCGAAGTTGCCGATCGGTGAGTCCCATAGAGGCTCTTGCTGCGGAACCGTCGCGGATACATCATCAAACCACACGTTCCCGCTTGTTTTCCCACCGCTCAAACCAGATTTCTCTAACAAAAGTCCGATCCCTTGGGCTGCTCCATGCCACACCCCATCGTTGGCCCCGCCGAAATGAAGATAGCTTGTGCCCCCGTTAAATTTGGTGATCTCGATCTTCTGCCAATTCGCATTTGACGCTACTGCGAGCTTCTGCTGATGCACCTGCCCGGTCGAATCCGTCACCCGAAGTACGATCGCAGCGGCGTCAACTGTTTTGAACCAAAATTCAAGTTTCTGTATATCCATAGGAATAAAATTTTTACTCACCGAGACATATTTGCCGCCGGTGCTAAAATCCCCGCGCAGCTTACCCGAATAGGTCCCCGACCTAAATACGGACGTATCCCGTACATATTCCCCTTTCGCTCCGGGAAACTCGGTTCCCAAGTAAAAATTCCAAAGTTCTTCATCGCTTTCAAATTCGCCAATCGTTGCATTTTGTAACGTGTCTGCCGCATAAACGGTCGTGTTGTCTAATGATCGTAGTCCAAACAAAGGTGAGGTAAACAATAACGAAATCAGCATAAGGCTTAACATCCATTTTTTCATCACCAAGTAAACTCACTCCCTCTCATTTTTGAAAGCGTTTTCATTAATAAGCTAACACGGGCAGCCAAACTATGCTTGCTCATTTCCATCCCTTCGCGAATCCTCACCTCGCTACAACCGGTCGCCAATATCCATAATCCCAACATGCAGCCGATCATGCTCATCCGAAAATGTGAAGATGACCTTGCGGCTGTCCGGACTAAACGATGGATGCGGGTGCCCTGGATGCATCCCACGGCATGGCAGTTCACACAGCAGCTCGGATTGTTTCGTAGCCGTGTTAATCAGCACGATTTTGGAAATGCCCGGCTCCTGCGTATCCGCCGCTGCATACTTGCCGTCAGGACTGATGCCGACATGCCAGTACCTGTAGTCGCCGTTAATGAACTCGTAACCTTCGCCCCGGCGATCCACGAAATAGACGCCTGTCGGTTTATCCGGACTATGCGGATATTTTACGAAATATAGCCCACTGCCATCGAACGCCCATATTTCGTGCCCAACATATTCGACTGGCTGTCCGCTCTCCGCCCTCTTCTGCGCAAACAGGTTGCGCATGTCCCCGGTTCGCGCATTGACTGTCCAGAGCCGATCCGGAATTTGCTCTGTCGCGCCTTCGTGCGAAAAGAACAGTTGATTCGGATCGACCGGATTAATCATGGCATGATTCGCTACCGGAAAAGGTTCCTCGAATTGAGGACGGGCAGCTTCTCGTACCTCTCCGCTCTCTGTATGAACCGTGCCGATCACCCAATCGGCTTCCCGAGATGCAGCATCCTCGGAGCGAACAAGCTGCTCTTTCCAGTAGACACCAAGCACCTTGCCATCATTCGTCACCGATAATGGCCCAAAGAACGTACAGCGCTCTTCCAACATGCAAATCGTACGCCGTTCCCCGCTCCACGCATCAATTGCGTATAACTCATTCTTGCGGAGCAGATATAAAATATCATCGCATGAGACAACCCCGCTCCCCCAAGTCAGGCCTTCCTCCAGCCCTTGCACATCCCCCGTTTCCGTATCGAAACGCACGATGTTACCATTCCAAGTCTCCCGGTCCATATCCGTGTATACAATCACATGTCGGCTGTCCGACAGCCACGACATCGCCGTATAGTAGTGATGTCCCGTATCGCCTGCTTCGGACCCAATGGCCAGGATCGGCAGCCCCGTGATTGTATCTGTAAATGATGTATGTTTGAGCATCGTTCTTACCTCCCATTGCATTCTTATTCGGCTTCGCCGGCATCGTTGGCACCGACTTCTCCATTTTGCGACGCTTGCTCACGTTCTCGATATTCGCCTGGCGTAAACCCCGTGCTTTTCTTGAAAATTCGCACGAAGCTGTTGACGTTGGTGTAGCCCACCGCTCCGGAAACATCGCGGATCAGCATCTCGGTACCAGCGAGCAGTTCCTTCGCTTTCCTCATACGAATATCCATCAAATAATCAATGAAATTTCTTTCCGTGTGCTCCTTGAATATGCGGCTCACATGCGACACGCTCAGTTTGAACTCGCTTGCCAAATAATTTAATGATAAATCGCTGTGCATATAGTGCGCATCGATAAAAGCGGTGATCCGCTCAACAACGTCGTTTCGCTCTCGATTGCTGCGTCTCTCCTCGATTTGCCCTGCATATCGAGCAAGCTGCTCAATGACGTAATCCGACAACTCATGGATGCTTTCGTATTGGCTCAGCAGATCGAATAGCCGATGTGAAGGCGCCTCTTCGAGCAGCGCCGGATCGATCTCGCCTACAACTTTGGCTGCCTTCATCATGAAATGTACAACCAGTTGCCGAATCATATCAGGCGCAGCACCACTGCCAGCCATCTCACCGAACCACCGCTCCGTCTGCTTCGCCATTTTCTCACTATCTGTCAGGCGCAGCGAGTCAACAATCCCATCCGTCATGCCAAGCAACCGCATAAACTCTCCGCTTGCCGGCTCACGAATATCTTCGCTGGAAATGATCGCATTGCCTCCGAGAATCATCTTGTACGACAGCGCCGACATTGCGTCATGGTAAGATTGCTGGAGCATGCCCAAATCTTGCGTCAAGCGGCCCAACCCAATCGAAATCGTCTGTTTGAACTGTTCTTCCACGTAGCTCTTGATCAACTCAGCCACCGCCAGCGTCCGCAGTAAATTAGCTTCCCCGTCCGCTTCGTCAAAGCTGATTATAATAACCACCATGCCATCCCTTGCTTCAATGGCAACCCCTCGATACTCACTGTTGATCATCTCCTCCGCCACATTGCAGAGCGCATAACTATATAGTTGCAGATCCTGTGGAGTCGCAATCACCGATTTACGATCAAACTCGACAGTCATTACCATATACTGCTGCACATGCAGGGGATATCCGATCGCTTCAAGGCTGGGAAGCAGCTCCGATGGATTTTGGCGTGCGCCGATTAGAGCATCCATCACAAGCCGCCATTTAATAACCGGCTGTGTTTCCCGCATTTGTCTATGCATGCGATTGCTGTCGGCCAAGATGTACGACAAGGATAATTCAATTCCGCTGAACTCATCCTCTGCCGAATACTCATCTTGTCTTTCGAAGCGGCCATACGCCTGCAGCTGCTTCGTCACATTCGTCAGAACCCGATTCACCGGCCGAAACATCCAGCTGTTGAGCACCACCGACATGCCTCCGGCTAGAAGCAATAAGAGAATAGAAATGCCAAACAATGTATTTCGTACCTGTACCAGCGGCTTGCTAAGCTCAGCATCGGATACAACACTAATAATTTCCCAACCCGTATAGGGGCTTTTCATATAGAAGACAGTTCGGTTAATCCCATTAATTTTCGTACGGAACATGCCTTCTTCCCGCTTGTTCATTTCTTGTGACCAGAGGAGTTCGCCTGCCTTCGCGCCGATCAAAGATTTATCAGCATGACTGAGGATCGTTCCCTCCGCATCTGCCAGAAACAAGTAGCCGAATGAAGGATCTATTGCATTATTAATTAAATTGTAAATGGATCGCTCATCCACATTGAAAGCTACGGCACCTTTGCGGTATCCATCCCCATGTGTAAGCGGATAGGAGCGAATCAGCGTCATCACATTTTGCCGTATGTTACCTGCCTCATCAAGGGAAAGCTTACGCGTACCGACCCACTGATAAAAGCCTTTATAGCGTTCGAACGCATTAATCCACTGATAATCAGTGCCCGGCTCCGCCGTCTGAAATGGATTGGTCTGCGACCAACGCTTTTTGGCATAGGAATACAGATCAATTGAAAAGATGGTATCATTGCTCAGCAGCATATCCCCAATTCGCGTATTGATATTAATTGTGTCCTGCTGATCGGCAGCATCATCCTCCATGAACATCCTCATATCACGGCTGCGTAGAAATTGCATCGCTTCAGCGTCGACCGCTTTCAGCACCAGCAGCAGCTTGCTGTTTACCTCGTGGAGCAGCGACATGTTCGTTTGCTCGACTTCTGCCTCAAGATGATTGGTCGTGATGAAATAGGACAGGCCTGCTGTCGAAACAATACATAGGCTCAAAAAAAGCAAAATAATCGACATCGTACGCTTCGAACGGCTTCTCTTTGATCGCCAAAACATGCCTTTGCCCCCTCGAGTTCTTAATAGATCCACATCAAGTTATTTGAAATTCGCTTTATTTTTATCGTACCATTCTTGCGCAATTTGATCGGCCTTGTCGCCGCCAGCACTCTTGTACTCCTTACGAATCATATCAAGCGCCTGCTCTGGCGTGATATCGCCTTTGACGATCGCTCGCGTACGGATCTCGATCAGCTTAGGCTCGATGCTCGCAAACACATTGCTGATTTCCGGGGAATTCGGAGAGTATGGAATATCCCGGCGGAACGGCACGTTAAGCGATGTCTTCATCGCTTCAGCGTTCAACTTCGCCCAGCGCTGCGAAAGCGGATCCTGTGCGGCTTTAACCATCAAATCCTCGAGTTTGAACGTCTTCGCATCGTTTCTTAAGATCGCATATTCAGCTGCATACGCAACTTCCTTCTTAAATTTGTCCGCATCAAGCACCTGAGGAACGCCATTCACTAATTTGAAATGCGTGTTCTCAATACCATTTGCCAGTGTGTACCAGCCTTTATCCAACAACCAGTCGAGATATTGGATCGCTGCCTTAGGATTTTTCATATTTTTATTGAACGCGACATAAATATTGGCCGACGTTTCTTGGTAGGAGCCGAACTTCCCGTACTGCGTTGAGAAAGCTGCTAATGGCACCGGATTTGCATCTGGGAAATTCTTCATCAGATCTTTCATATAGGTATCAATGCCATTGCCAACGGTACCGATCAGGATGCCTGATTTGCCTTGCGCCCAGTCAGCCATCATCTTCTGGCTATTTTTATCCGTCATATATTCCTTATCAATGTACCCGTTCTCATACAGCTTGCGTTCGAAGTTAATGGCGCCGACATTGCGGTCAGCGACCCTCGCATTAACCATTTTACCGCCATCGAGGTACCATTGCGTGCTATGTGTCGCATAAAGGCCAGTGATCACGTTTGGCCAAACGAACATCGAAACGACAGGCGCGTTCGTATTCCCGGACAACCCTTTCTCTTTGAAGGCTTTGGTTACTGCGAAGAACTCTTCTTCCGTCGTCGGTGCCTTCATACCAACCTTATCCAGCCAATCCTGCCGGATCCACATGCCGCCATTAGCCAAGCCGTTCAATGGCCGCTTGGTCGTGATCCCGTATATTTTGCCGTCGAAGGTCATAAGCGGTTTCAATTCTGGATTGTCGTTGATATAATTCTTAATCACCGTGCTGTACTGACTGATGTAATCATCGATCGGCTGCACGACGCCCTGCGAGACTAGCGTGCCGATATAGTTGCGGTCATAATCCCAAATCAGATCCGGCGCTTCGCCAGAAGCAATCAGCGTATTCAGCTTATCCTGCGCCTGATTGCGGGGAACTGGCACATATTTAACTTGGACGCCTGATTGCTCCTGAATCCACTTGGTCCAGCGGTTCTGCTCATAGGAGCCTTCCTCGGCTGCCACCGCGCCTCGGTCATACATGGAAACGCTAACAGTCTTCGGCAGCTTATCGTACTTGTCTTCCACCTTGCCTGCTGCTGATGGAGCTGGACTACCGCTCGCACCTTCTTCAGATTTTGCGCAGCCAGCTAAAGCCGCACCCAACGTCATTGCCAAAATCGTTGAACCTAACACCCATCGTTTTGTTCTCTTCATACGATGACCTCCCATTTGAATAAATTATATCACAAGGCGCTTAGCGCCATTATGAACCGTTGACCAAACCTGCTTGCCCATCAAGCTAGCCTTTGACGGAACCCATCAAGACGCCTTTGACGAAATATTTTTGCAGAAACGGATAAATGATCAGAATCGGCAGCGAAGCCAGCATAGCGGCTCCCGCACGCACACCTTCCGGCGGCAGCGCATTGCTCCCGTCACTCGAGTCCCCAATCAATAGCGCTGGATCGAGGTTGTCGATCATCTGATAGAGCTTCACCATCAATGACATTTGGGTTGAACTTTTAATGAAAATGAGCACGTTGTAATACGCATTCCACCATCCAACCGCGTAGAAGAGCGTCAACGCTGCGATAACCGGAAGTGCCAGTGGAAGGACGATGCGCACAAGCACGACCCAGTCCTTCGCCCCATCGATAGCGGCCGACTCCTCAAGCTCGCTCGGCAGTCCTTCGAAGAACGTCTTGAGAACGAAGAAATTGTACGTGCTGAGAAGACCCGACAACCAAAGCGACCAATACGTATTCATCAGTCCCAAACTTTTGACGAGTAGAAACTGCGGTATTAGCCCTCCGGTGAACAGCATGGTAAAAATAATCATGCCGAGAACAGGACCCCGTCCCCGCAGATCCATTTTCGATAGCGGGTAAGCCGCCATGATCGTAACCAGCATGTTTAAAGAGGTGCCGACAACGGTCATCACGACCGTGTTTTTCATCGCGATGAACAGCTGCCCATCATCGATCAAATTGCGATAGGCATCCCATGTAAACTGCCGTGGCCATATCGAAACGCTGCCGGCACGTATGGCCTCGCCTGAGCTGAGTGAAACCGCCAATACATTCAAAAACGGGAACAGCGTCGAGAACGTGCATAACCCCAAGATGAAATAAAGTAGTAAGCGGGGCACACGCTCTTTCCAAATGGCCATCCGCAGCCCCTCCTTTCGGTGATTGAATTTGCCTCTAGCTGCATCCTTCGCTACCATAACGCCCGCTCTCCCATCGCCCGAATGATGCGATTCACCGAAAGTACGAGTATCAAGCCGACGATGGATTGCACCAATCCAATCGCAGTCGTGTAGCTGTATTGCAGATTGACGAGCCCGAGCCTGTAAATGTAAGTGCTCATCACGTCAGAAACGCTTGTTACCATAGGATTGGTAAGCACCCAGACGTGCTCGAAGCCTACGTCGAACATGCGGCCCATTTGCAGAACAAGCATGAGTGCTATCGTGCTTCGAATACCAGGAAGCGTCACATGCCAGATCTGCCGCAATTTGCCGCCGCCGTCTATACGGGCTGCTTCATACAGATGCGGGTCAATGCTTGACATGGCCGCCAAATAAAGAATCGTGCTGAAGCCGGCGTCCCGCCATATCCCCGAGAAGACATAGACGAAGGGCCACCAGAAGGTATTTCCCATGAAATAGATCGGATCAAGTCCGAATGCCTTGAGCACATAATTGATGAAACCGCTGCCTGGGGAAAGCAGACCGATGACGATCGTGCCGAGAATAATCCACGATAAAAAATGCGGCAAATAGAGAAGGTTTTGCACGACTCGCTTATACCATTCGACCCGTACTTCGTTCAGCATAATCGCGAGTGCAATCGGGACAGGGAAACCAAAAATCAGCCCGTATAGATTTAATAGAAGCGTGTTGCGAACGATCTTAAACAGATCGCTGCTGTGGAGCAATCGATTGAAATGCTCCAACCCTACCCATTTACTCCCCCAAATGCCGTCGCCGAGCCGAAAATCCTTGAAAGCAATGATTTCTCCATATAGTGGGAAATACTTAAATACAAGGAAGTAAGCAATGACTGGAAGAAGCAGCATATAGAGAAATGGTCTGCGCTTCAGATCCTTCCATAACGATCTTCGTGAAGCCATCTGTTTGGCGCTTCCGGGGCTTCTGGTATCCACAGCTGGTTGTGCAAGCATACTTCGTTCATCTTCCTTTCTGTTGTCAGCCTTGTTGTCACTGGGCTTGATCCCAACTTAACAAGCATCATCCTAATTGGAAATCTTCTCTTCTTGCTGCCTTCCCCATCCTTTGCTCCGAGGACTATACCTTTTTTGCGCGGATATTCTTTTCATGATAAAACCCGGGCGCTAGGCGCCCGGGTTGGAAGTAAGACTCTATTTCGCATCGTGAAATATAATACCCAAACTGTATCTTGTACCTGTTGTAACTGTGTTTACACCGTGTCGAAGAGTCGTTTTATAATAGCCGCGCGTTCCCAAAACCGGACGATAAGTGGTTGGAAAAATCAGACCCTCTCCTTGTTTCAACGTGATGACATGGCCTCTACTTTGCGCCCTCGGACGCTGCTCCACCAACAGTAACTCCCCGCCTGTGAAATCTTCTTCTCTTTGATTAAGAGCGAATACGACCTGAAAGGGAAAGAAAACTTTCCCATACAAATCCTGATGCAGACAATTGTATCCCCCTGCTTCATATTTCAGGATCAATGGGGTTGGTCGGTTCTGCCCCTCTTGATGACATTGATCGAGGAATTCCGTTAATGTCGCTGGATAAGAAGCATTGTGACCCAATTGTTCTAGCCAGCGATTAGCTGTTATGGCAAGTTCCGGATACAATCCTTCGCGCAGCTGTTGAAGCAAAAATGGCAAGGGAGCGTTGTAATATTTGTACTCCCCAATCCCGAAGCGGTACCGAGCCATGTCAATGGTCGTTCGAAAGCGGATCTCTTCCTCGTAAGTGCTTATGATTTCCTTACATTCCGTATTACTTAACAAGCCAGGTAATTTGGCATAACCGTGCTCGTCCAGCGACTGCTGAATGAAATTCCAATCCAAATCAGCTAATCCTTGTGACAGATTCTCAGGCATGCTGTAAGCCTCCCTCTTTGCGCGTATCGTCGCATTCAAGTTCTAATACCTTCTGCGAACAGTATAACCCCGAAAATGAGCTTTTGTACGCATTCTCGAATGAAACAGCAAGATAACGAAATGACTAAATGTCGTTTTATGTTACAACTACAATAGGGTGGTGAATGGTCATTTACATGGGTGCAAACAGCATTGAGAAAAACGAAAATCAATCTTCCTACACATTATTAGGGGCTGATCGACGTCCTTATCAAAGCGGAATTCCAGGAACTTTGGGAGGTTATCGACGCCAAAAAATTGAATATAGCTGCTTTCCTGGCTATAACTGAAATTATTTATAAATATTCCTTTACAGGAATATTCCTGTTATGGTATATTCAAAACACAAAGAACAAAAACAATTTGGAGGATGATTATTATGAATAACGCTCAGGACACCAACAACACGCACACTTCAATTGCAGGTCAGGAATTTCGTATCACGCGTATCTTTCAAGCGCCGCGGGAACTGGTTTTCGAGGCTTGGACAGATCCGGAGCATTTGCCAAAATGGTGGGGACCCAAGGGCTTTACGAATACGGTTCAAGAAATCGATGTTAGACCAGGCGGGGTATGGCGTTACGTTATGCACGGTCCGGACGGCGTCGATTATGATAATAAAATCACCTACCATAAAATCGTAAGCCCAGAGCAACTCGTATACTCACATGGCGACGGCGATGACGACGAACAATTTCATGTGACGGTCACGTTTGCCGAGCAAGCTAATTCGACGACAGAGCTCACCATGACGAGTCGATTCAAATCAGCTGCTTACCTTGAAAAAGTGGTCAAGGAATACGGGGCTATCGAAGGCGCTAAATCGACACTTGATCGTCTCGAGGAACAACTGGCCACTATGTAAGGACCAAAATCAAATCAAATAATAATTGAAGGGAGTAATAAATTCATGAAAAAAACGAAAGTTATGTACTGGATTTTCACAGCTTTATTGGTAATCTTGATGGGCATTGGTGCTATCCCGGATATCCTCTATGCATCAGATGCGGTTGTCTTATTTGCTCATTTAGGCTATCCCTCTTACCTCCTGCCCTTCCTGGGTATAGCCAAATTATTAGGTATTCTAGCGATACTGATTCCCGGCTTTCCGAGAATTAAGGAATGGGCTTATGCCGGGCTTACATTTGACCTTATAGGTGCGATGTATTCAAGTATCGCTGTGGGCGATCCTGTCGGCGGCTGGGCGTTTTTCATCATCGGATTTGTTGTCATCGGAGGGTCCTATATGTGCTATCATAGGAAACAAAGAGCTGCATCATTAAGTCAGCCACCACGCTTAGCGGCATAAAAAACTCCCTTGCCTGGTATATGTTGAAGGAAGGAGTGCATGAACATGGGCTTGATCACAACAACCTGGAGCGCACTAGCAGAGCCCAACCGATTGCACATCGTCGAACTCCTGCGGGGCGGTCCCCTCACCGTAGGGGAAATCGCCGAGCGCCTCAGCCTCCAGCAGCCACAAGTTTCCAAACATCTCCGCGTCCTAAGTGACGCGGGGTTTGTTGAAGTACAGCCCAGTGCCAATCGGCGCATTTATAAGCTTCGGGCTCAGCCCTTCATAGAAATGAACACCTGGCTGGAATCTTACCGCCGCATGTGGGAGGAGCGCTTCGATCGATTGGACGAATATTTGAACGAATTGCAGGGAAAGGGGAAGCAGTAGGAGTTCTCTCCCCGTTCCCGCATAAAAAGACAAAAACCGCGCAGCATCAAGGCTTTGCAGTTCTTGTCTTTTTTATTTTCTATCGATAATATCTTGTGTGTAGAAGTCTACTCCCTCAAATCGAGAAATTTTTCATCAATGGCATGATAAAAGAAATGACTCCCATCCCCAACTTAAAAAAGCTGCCTATGTTACCAAAGAAACCTCCACCCCCAGCAGTACCTGTTGCAGCACCACCTTTACCAAGACCACCAAGAAGGCCAAGCATGTTTCCTAATCCGCCTCCGCCAAGTAAGCCTCCCAAACCTCCTAAATTGGATATTTGTGCTTTAGCTTTGCCTTTATTTCGGGGGAGCTTCCGATTTCCCTTGAAGCCTTGAAGAATGACTTGGTTGCCTTGTAATTCGTTTAGCACTCCGTAATACAGAGAACCATCCTTGAGCACTACACATACCGGTGTTCCTAAGTTCTCTTTAACTTGCGAAGAGATAGAGGGCAATGATGCAGGAATGGCTTTTTGCCCGACTTTCACGCGTCTGTGCTTTTTTTCACGCTGATGTAAAGTTTTCATTCCCTGCTCACTCATCCTTTTATATGAAATAACTTCTTGTCATCTTATGTTGATTCTTCATGTTTGGACTATACTCTCTTGAACCCCTATCACTCCATTTGTCGTTTAAATCTGTAATTGGTCGGTCATCGTTTCTATGATTGACACCGCCGTATGTATAAAGAAAAGGCATGTGAGTTGCCCCACACGAAGCCTCCGCTCATGTTTACTCATTCCCTTCAGTGTGATTTTCCACTACGTTATATTTATACGTTCGGTACATAGTGCTTGCTTGGACGTATGCCACCGGGAGGCAACCGCCGAGCAAAAGCGCAAACGTATCGTAATCACTTAACAGAATAAATAACCGTAAGTTCCTCCTATTCTGTACTGAATTATGGGATTTCCAAAGATGTAACTATACGGAAAGCCCACATACATTGGTGCAACCATAGGATAGGGTGCATAAGAATAGCCGAGAATAGGACCAAATAATTGCGTTCCTGGATATGGATTTTGATAGTTTATTTTGAGTCCAGTTATTCCCGGTGGCCATACCGTTCCAATATTCCCAATTGCCTCAGGTCTCCCAAAATTATTTTCATTTTCAATGTTTTTAACTAGCATTCAGTAGTTCACCCAACTTATATTATAGTCTTATGTTAGCGTATGCATTGTAGGGTACTATTGCCATTTTCTTTTGCCGATGCCCACTGACTTCGAGGAACACATTGCCATTCGTAGGAAGACCAATTTGCGCAGTATTACATGATGGAACGCATTATTATGGGACTATTGAGCGAACCTACTCCGCTCATGTTTACTCCTCAAGGGTTTGCCCAAATCCCTCATCAAGTCCCAACATTATGTTCATACATTGAATCGCTGCTCCCGATGAACCCTTCCCGAGGTTGTCCAGTCTGCATGCGACAAGAACTTGATCGTCATTCCCTAGGACAAAAATCTCAGAATAATTGGTTCCGTTGCATAGTGTCGGATCAAGGGCATATTGGGAAATTCCCTTAGTATCATCAAGCGGGATGACTCTTACGAACGTTTCTCCTTGATAATAATCTGTGAGAGCAGCATGAATTTCCTGAAGGCTAGGTTGATTAATAAGCAGACGAGTAACTAAAGGAACCGTCACAACCATACCATTGTAAAAATTGCAAACAGTTGGAAGAAATACAGGCTGGAACTCAAGATCCGTAAATTTCTTCATTTCAGGCAAATGCTTATGATCCAGCTTTAAACTATAGTGCTGTGGGTACCTTAGGCTGTCGTTTACGTCACTAAAACCGCCTGTCTCGTATTGTTCAATGAATGCCTTGCCCCCACCACTATAACCCGTTAATGAGTGGCAACTAACCGGATAATCACGTGGAAGGATTCCCCTTTGGACAAGTGGATTAATCGCAAGCACGAACGCAGTTGCGTGGCAACCTGGCACTGACACACGCGCAGCATTGGCTATCTTGCCCCTTTGTAAAGCCGATAATTCTGGCAAGCCATAGGTCCACGCTTCATTGGTACGAAAAGCCGTACTGCTATCAATAACCCGGGTATTAGGATTAATAATGAGTTTTATGGCCTCTCGAGCAGCCTGGTCTGGCAGACACAAGAATACAATATCCGCTTCATTCATTAACTTTATTCGGATCTCGGGATCTTTCTTTTGCTCCTCTGAAATCCATAGAAGTTCCACGTCGTTTCGTTGGTTAAGTCTTTCATGTATATTTAGTCCCGTCGTCCCGTACTGGCCATCTACAAATACTTTCATAGCATATACCTCCGTACACATAATGTATAATTATACGTTATAATGTATTTATATACAATTCGTTATTTCCCAATAACAGAAAAGTTCTATACAAAGAAGCCACTCCATTGTTAGGAGTGGCTTTGTCTTTATATGCTGATATAAATTTTTGGTCAAACTTCATTTGATATTACGGTGTTATGATTCAATCGTTTCCCATAACGAATCCTGTGACACATTAATGTATTTCAGTTGCTTCATACCATAGAGGAAATCAGGCTTCCGATTGATCATACACATTCCTAAGTCCAAGATTCGCAGGTGCTTCAGCTTCTCTAGCTCGAGCGGTAGCTCATGGATTGAGGTGTATTGAATCGTAAGCTGCTCCAGTTGTTCTAGCTCTCCAATCTCCGGTGGGATGCGGTTTAGGCTGATCTCTTCCTTCGGCTTGGCCCGATACCCGGGAGTCGGCCGATCCGAGCTCGCACAATGGATGCAAAGCTCTTTCAGGTTCTTCAGCCTGGCTATGGATGCGGGAATACTCTCCAAATCAGCCGTCAGGATTTTCAAGCGTTCTAGCTTGCTTAACTCGAACAGACCTTCGGGTAGACGATAAATATCCTGTTCAAAAATTTCTAGACCACGTATCTCTGTAAGGTCCCGGATTCTCTCAGGCAGCTCTGTCAGCCCATGTCCACTTATATACAGCCAGTCGGTTTTATGCTTAATGGCATCATCTAGCAGACGATCCAGGTCCCGGTGAGCCTTTAATTCCAAAAAAAGCCCTGTAATTCGATCCATCAGTTCGATTGCTTCTTCCTCAGTTACTTCCATACCATACATATGTTCATGCACAACCGAGTAAAGGTAGTCTCCGCCACCTTCTTTCAAGAAACACAAATCTTCCGGCAGGCTAGGATAAATCCAATCCGACAGGCGGTTTGCCATTTGCTTCAGTAGGTTCCCGCTTTCTTCGCAGCATCTATAAAAATAGTAGGTTCCCGCGGTATAAAAGGCATGACTGCGATAGGTATTTCTTATTTGTGTAAATTCATCCATATTATCGCCTTGGATTATGATTGTCTTCACCAGGTAAGGTTCCAACGCTTCCAATACGCTTGTGTAATGGCCCCGTACCACATCAGCCGGAATTTTCTCCCCAAGCACAAAACATTCCGAGTTCCGTATCGCCAAATCTATTACCTGCTCGTAAGCTTCGCCTTTAGGGTCTGTATACATTCTCATCCCATAAGTCTCCATTCCCATTCGAAGTACATAATATTCCAACTGGCATAATACCACAAATTGGAACTATCCTGCCCGTTAGCTTAATGGAGCTATATGAACCGTTGGTATTGGGACAATGTTCTTGACCTCCACCATTTGTTGTTGTCATGTTTAATACGGTCATTAGGCGAACTTATAATTACAAAACAACGTCACCACGCATCGTGGTGACGTTGTTATAAAACTATTACGTTTCTATCCCTGATTGCCCTCGACGCCGATCAGTAGCACCGCGGCGGCGAGGCCCAAGCGGCGATCAAGCTTGTAGTTGTGGTCAGCGGAGAAATCGAGGTTTAGCTTTTGGACGAACGGGTTTAAATTTTGTTTGAACTCTGCGACCTTGGTCCCGTTCATCTCCACGTTGTAATGCTGAGGAATCAAATTCGTCAGGAATCTTCGCAAAAGAGCAAGCAGTGCGTTATCTTCCTTAATCAATCCGATCTCCGAGTCACTTGGGCTCAAAATCGCCCATTCATCCTTGAAGATCGACTTCATCCCTTTGCGTCGCAAAGAACCTACCTTGATCCCGGTTTCGACATCAACTACGTCGAAGATTGAGGAAAAATCAATGACGCTTCGCGCTTGAATGCTTATCAACTCATCTTGCATTGTTTCATCCCCGTATATTCGGATGTCTTCCTTCAGCTTGAAGGCTTTCATCTTCGAGAACAGAATTGCCTTTTCATCAATGTCGAAAATATCGATTTTAGCGCCAACTAGAGAAAGGATCTGTTTTCTAACCACGAATTTTTGATGATTGAATTTCGGATTCAAGTCTTCGCCCCCTACACTCTAGAATCAACTGAGTCTTTATTCATTGGATTCGACAGAATTAGGGAAGATTCCTTTTTGTATCCGAATTCAGTTCACTTCGAGATCTTGGATCGCGTAATAAGCTTGTAAATAGTTCTGCGTTAGTTTAGCCTCGGATAATTCTAGAGTGTGTGAAGATGCAATTTCTTCTGATGATTTGAAGACCGAGTCATTTCTGTGGATACCACCATAAATAATATCGAATCCGAGCTCTTTTATGCATTCGAACGCTTATCTGAAAGTGGTACTTTATCCATTCCGTTCGAATCGATCATGATATCCCTGCCATTTCGAAGATGAAGGATATGGAGATGCCCAAAGAGATCCTGCTTCTCTGGTGAAAGTTGAAACAGTTTGCGATACATCTCGGCTGAAAACAATGATTGATGTTAATTTCTTATGCCTTGTGATTTGCATTGTCTTTCTCTCCTTAAGCAGTAATAAAATTGAAGTAACCTACTGAAGTTCCTAATGTAAATAATAGACGATTCAAATAATGGAAGGGTTGCGTTAAACTGCCCGTCCCTCCCCATCAACATCGACGATTATCGAGACTTGAATCAAAGCTCAAACGAAACTACATAAAACAAAAAAAGCCTTATATATCAAGGCTTTAGTGTTGTAATACGGTAAGCGGGCGGCGGGAATCGAACCCGCGCGATCAGCTTGGAAGGCTGAAGTTCTACCATTAAACTACGCCCGCATTAATATA
>NZ_WHOA01000038.1 GCF_013141715.1 Paenibacillus phytorum
AATTTACAACATTCTGAACTTGCCAAGCAGAAATCAAGGAAATTGTTGTACGTAGTGCAACTTCAGCTTGTTGATAAATTTCAACAGGCTATATTTCCATTTAATTCCCTTAACAAATTACCGCGTTAATATAGGTATTCTATAAAGGCGGCGAACCCCGATGTTATGGTCTATAACAGATGTCCAAAATACCCATGAATTGGTCTGCACTGGAGAACTAGTCCCCGCAGATCATCTTCTGAGATACATACACGCATATAATTATTCCTTCATATGAATTGACATTCGCGCGTCAAGAGCCGTCGGCGAACGATTGGCCCTTGGCGGCGAGGGCATGGCGGATCTGTTCCAGTGCCTTTGGTCCCATACCATGCAGCTTCAAGACCTCGGCCTCGGTGAGCTTGCTAAACTGCTCTAGCCGCAAGTATCCAGCACTAGCAAGTGCTCGATGTGCTGGACTACTTAACTTCGGAAGGTCAGATACCTGCCCGTCGTCAATTTTCATATGATTAGGTTCAATGTTTTTGTTCTTTGGCATATAAAGTTCTCCTTAGTTTTTAGTTGATTTTTCAAGTATCTTTTGCAGCGTAGTGTTAATATTCAACAAAGCCATGAAAATGAATCCAAGCATAATAAAAGTGACTATTTCTTGTGTGAAAATAGATACTACCGCTAATATTACTGCATATATTCCATAAAAATTATTTTTTGAAAATATCAATTCAAACACCCTCCTCTTATAATAAAATCCACGCAACTATTTTACCATAATATGGTTGATGCTAGGAAAGTCGCAGCTTTCCTATAGACTCTTGTCTAATAATCAAAAAAGAGCCGCCGCGGCAGCTCCTTGACAAAAGGGAAAGCCCTCCTGATGGATAACATCAGAGTTCTTTCCCTTTTTGTTTTATTACCGATTCCCTGCAGTATGAAGCTTTTCATTGAATCGCACACTCGCCACGACTGGATAATGGTCCGACGGATAGCGACCGTTGTACATGTTTCTATCGACGTTGATTGAATTCACATGAATTTCGGGAGTAACGAAAATGTAATCTATCGGCTCTCCCGTGTCGCCGCCGTTAAAATCATGCCAGGTGCAGCCTACATGTTCGTCCGCGCCATAAGCGTCACAAAGCCCCGCTTGTGTCAGAATTTCGATTACATCGCTGCTTGGGCCGCAGTTAAAATCACCCATCAACATTGCAGGAATCCCATCTCGACCGTCCATGGTGCGGATTCGTTCTACAATAAGCTGGATGCCGTTCGTTCTAGCTTCCTCACTGATATGATCCAAGTGAGTATTGAACACGTACCACTCCTGTCCGTCTTGCTGCCTCAATCGTACCCAGGTGCATATTCGCGGACAACCAGTGTTCCAGCTCAAGTAACCGAGCTGTTCAGGATATTCCGATAGACCGAAGTTCCCGCTCTCGACTGGCTTCAGCAAACCACGATGATAGAAGATGGCGCAATGCTCGTCTTCGTTCCCTCCCTGACGGCCATCACCGAGCCAGTCGTAATCCGATAACTGCGCCTGCAGATCCTGCAGCATAGCGTGCGTTCCCTCCTGCGTGCAAACAATCGCTGCCCCTGCTTTTTGTATGGCCTCAGCCGCTTCATGGATACGGTTCGGCCATGCATTGTCACCATCCTGTTTGACATTAACCCGCAAGTTAAACGTCATCACGGTTATATCCATTGTTCTCCTCCAATAGTTACAAATAACCTGCCAACTTTTTAAGAATTTGTGCTTGTTCTGTCGTCAATTTCTTGCCGCTTTTGGCGTCCACTTGGTTAAGGAAAGCGTGGAGTATGCCTTCCTTGGCCTTTAGATTCCCTCGCTTCTCTGCTTCCTGCGCATTCAGAAGCTTGCTGTAAAGCCCATTTGCAATCCCCTGATCGTCCGCCATAAATTGACGAATGAGTGCGCACACCCCTGTGCAGCCGATATAGACCGCTTGTTGTACAGTATACGAACGTTCGCCCGAGAATTCAATAACTGGTGCCGTTTTGTCGATCCGAATATCCATCGTTCGAGGATATATTAAAAGCGCTTCCAGCATCCGTAAACAAAACGATTTCCGCCTACTTATATTTTTCTCAGACTTTCCTTCAAAAACAAAAAAAACCTTGTCATATCAAGGTTTTCTGCGTGAGGAGAATGATAAAGAGGTAGAAATTCGTTAAAATGAGGAATCGCGCAGGCTCTTCTGTCAGCCGATCGTGATCTTCCCCTCCGGGTAACGATATGCCTCTTTTTTCGGCAATGGCGACAAGGTATAGGCCAATGTGACGGGACCAAGACGTCCGACAAACATTAAAATGATGATAAACACCTTACCAAATCCCGAGAGCTGCGAGGTTAATCCAATCGACATTCCTGCGGTAGCATACGCCGAAGTAACCTCGAACAAAATACCCAAGAAATGGAAATTCTCAGTGATCGAAAGGATCATTGTCGAAAGTAAGATTAAGATAAAGGAGAGCAAAGTAAATGTAATAGCTTTATAAATCCGATCCTTCGAAATTCTTCGGTGGCATAGTACAATTTCTTCCCTGCCTCGAACCATTGCGTAAACCACTCCGACGAGGATTACGAAGGTAGTGACCTTTATCCCCCCACCGGAAGAACCTGGCGCGGCTCCGATAAACATCATGATAACAATAAAAAACTGCGTAGCTTGCCTCATCGAGGCAATATCGACCGTGTTCACACCCGCTGAACGTGATGACACGGATTGCAGCATCGCGCTGAGCGTTTTGCCTATGGTGGACAACGGCTGCAGTGTGAGGGAATTCGAGTACTCAAACACAAAGATCACCAGTGTGCCTACCAATATCAGAGCCGCGGAGGCACTTAGGACAACCTTGCTGTGCAGCGTTAGTTTTTTATTCTTAGGGTATGTAAGCAAATCAGAGATAACGATAAATCCGATTCCGCCTAAAATGATAAGCAGCATTGAAACGATATTAATGTACGGGTCCTCTACATAATGCATTAGACTTCCTAATCTATTAGGTAAACCGCCAAACAGATCGAACCCCGCGTTGTTGAATATCGAGATGCTATGAAAAATGCCAAAGTATATCGCTTGGCCGGTTGGCATTTCAAATGACCAGCGAAGTGCGAACAACAGCGCGCCTGCTAGTTCAATGTATAGTGCATAGATCAACACCTTGCGAATAAGATGGACTATACCTTCCGTTGAATCGTGGTTCATCGCTTCCTGTAAGATGAGACGTTCCTGAAAAGAAATACGGCGGCGGAGTACGAGTGCAATTAGCGTGGACATCGTCATGAAGCCGAGACCGCCAATTTGGACTAGCAAAATAAGAACAATCTCCCCAAAAGCCGATAAATGTGCTCCTGTATTAATCACGGACAGCCCAGTAACACAAGTAGCGGAAGTCGCCATAAATAAGGCGTCAATAAATGTTAGTCTGCCTACGTCAACATAAGAGATAGGTAGCCATAGTAATACGGCACCGACTAAGATCATCACTACGAATCCGATCGCCATTACTTGAGGCGGACCCCATCGGAATTTTTTATTGGAATAATTTAACATATAAAGGTTCCATTAGCATATGATTGTGCGATTATTGTATAATCTGGAAGGAACAAAGTAAAGACAGCATGAACAAGATGACATGCCCTTAAATAGTTTAATAGAATTTTTGATAATTATTTCTTTTTTTCATCCGAATTATGGTAAGATATCGTACGATAAGTTTAAGAAGGGAGTTCCAACCGTGTCTCGTATTATTCAAGTAGATGAACGCCCCTCCATAGGCGAAAGTATTCCCCTTAGTTTACAGCATTTATTTGCTATGTTTGGCTCCACCGTGCTGGTCCCTATTTTGTTTCATGTCGATCCAGCTACTATTCTGTTGATGAACGGGATAGGCACCTTGCTTTATATTTTCATTACAAAAGGAAAGATCCCCGCTTTTTTGGGGTCAAGCTTCGCCTTCCTCTCTCCTGTTTTCCTCGTCATCGCTTCCAAAGGATATAGTTCAGCGTTAGGCGGGTTTCTGGTTGTCGGTTTGATTTTTACAATCATAGCGTTGTTGATTCGTGTCGTGGGGACACGCTGGATTGACGTCGTATTTCCACCTGCTGCGATGGGAGCGATCGTTTCTGTTATCGGTTTAGAGTTGGTACCTACAGCCGCCACTATGGCAGGACTTATTCCGCCGGCTAATTTAAAAGAAGTCTGGGTTCCTGATCCTATCGTTATATCGGTTTCTATTATTACATTTTTGGTAGGTGTAGTAGGTTCCATTGTCTTTCGTGGACTTTTGAAGGTCATCCCGATTTTGGTAGCCATCGTTGTCGGTTACGTACTTGCAACACTGCTTGGTTTGGTGCATATTAGCGAAACATTAGGAGCTGCTCAGTGGTTCAGACTCCCTACATTTTACAGCCCAACATTCGATCTGGCGAGTATTCTAATCATCGCTCCTGCCGCTTTAGTTGTCATAGCCGAGCATATTGGCCACTTGATTGTTACCGGGAATATGGTAGGCAAAGATTTATCCAAAGACCCTGGACTAAGTAGATCCTTACTCGGAAATGGCATCTCTACGATGCTTTCCTCCTTAGTAGGCTCAACGCCTAATACTACTTACGGTGAAAACATCGGTGTCATGGCGATTAGCCGCGTATATTCGGTGTGGGTTATCGGAGGAGCAGCGATCCTGGCGATTGTGCTCTCCTTTGTCGGGAAAATCTCAGCCTTGATTCAAACCATTCCTACTCCGGTCATGGGCGGTGTTTCCTTGCTGCTGTTCGGTATCATCGCTGCCTCAGGGATCCGCATGCTGGTGGAAACCAAAGTCGATTATTCCAAACCGGTCAATCTGATTCTAACAACCGTTGTTCTTGTTATTGGCCTTAGCGGGGCAACGCTGAAATTGGGACATTTTGAACTAAAAGGTATGGCACTGGCCACCATAGTTGCCATTCTGCTCAGCTTGTTCTTCAAGCTGCTGGAGGTTCTCAAACTTTCTAACGACTAAAGCTCAAATGGTAATAAGAATGGCTATCCCTTTTAAGTCTTAACAGACCCGAGGGACAGCCATTTTTTAATTTTTAAAATATGAGTCTTCGCAATATCTACTTCAACCTCTTAAATACATGGATGGCATCAAAAAAAGGCTCGCTATACCTACCATCCTCCTGAACTGTCCAACAGGTTGCTAGAACAGAATGTGCAAACCCCCACGATAAGATTCTTTTTTTGTCTAAATTCAACTCTTTTACAAATATATCAATACGCTTTTCAATGACATGTGTTGAATCTCCATTAGGCAATTTATTTAATAAATACTGAATGACGTCGTATTCTCTGTCTCCAATCAACCCTTTAGGATCAATCGCTAACCAAGGTTCCCTAGCTGCCATTAAAATATTGTAATGATGTAAATCTCCATGAAGTAAAAATGGTTTATCCGGCATAGCGTTCATTGATCTATAAGTGTCCACTGCTTCTTGTAGTATTTCTTTTGTTATAGGACCTAGACCTTCTGTATTTCTCTTATAAATATTGATTAATTTCTCTTCCATATACCTAGTTGTTGGAATGCTAGATAAGTTAGAAGGTGCAGGAATCCATAATTTCTTCATTACTTGTGAGGCTATATGTGCAGCTTCCTCCTCGTTTTCTAATGAGGCAAGTGTTTGCCCAGGAATTAATCGTTCAAGAATAAGAATCCCTTTTGCGATATCTACATCAATGATTTTAACAATGCCATTCCCATTAAAAAGTGTAAGGGCATCAACTTCAGATACAAATTCATCACCTGGAATGACGAGTTTTACCACAACTTCAGTTCCGTCTTTCCGTACGGCAGGAGCCACAAAATTAAAAGATAAATCAAACGGGGGCATCATTTTCATTTGCCAACGCTTTTCGCAATCGTAAATAAGCATGTCAAAATCTCTCAACCATTCTTCGGCTTTCACCTTATGGACGTCTCTTAATCTTTGAACGAATTGTTTTGGTAAGCTGCTCATTATCTTTGCCCCCACAATAGTCAAATTGTAGTACGATCGATCTCATTATAAGATAAATCGTCCAGATTAGGTACTTATCTAACTATGAGAATGGTTTCATCTAAATATAGGATTTGTTTTTACGTTCATTTTTTATTAAAATAAGTAAATTCGCTAACCATTTTGCAAAGAAGGAACCCATATGCCTTTTCTCAGATTTAAAGGTTTTCAAAAGGATTTCATTGCTTCGATTTCAAGCACCATCATCCAACAATTTTCGAAGTTAACGGGCGTTGTGCAAGAAAAAATAAAAATCGAACTTCTTCTTGTGGAACAATTAAATAACTCTCCTCTATCATTAGAAATATATATGTTCCCAAGAGATCAGGAATTGCATGATAGCATCGTTAAAGAACTCTATACGATTTTAAGTGAGCATGGCTTTGGCGATGTTCATATCTTTTTTATCCTGCTATCCCCTCATTTGTACTATAAAGAAGGACAACCCTTAATCACCAATCATTCAGAACCTTTCTTAATTACATGACTAAATGGAATGAAAAAAGAATAAGAAAAGGCACGCTTTTAGCGTGCCTTTTCTCTATTAAACCTTGACCGATATGTTTCACCGTGGGCTCTTTGCTTTTTAAATTCTAAAATTAGAAATTCTTATTCATCGTTAAACACCATATGTGTTTTTTCCTGTTTATAATAATCTAATCTGTCCTGTAGAGTACCTGTATGAAATTCGAACTTATGACCGTCTGGGTCAGTGAAGTAAATAGACCTCTTATCTTTCTCGCCTCTTGGACGACCTGGAAGGATGTTAACATGTAATTTCTTTAGTTTCTCATACAGATCATCAAAGTCGGCTTCTTCAATTGAAAAAGCAATGTGAGTGTAGGAATGGTTTATTTCATTACGCGGAATATCTTGTTCTACATTCAGGGCAATCCACATGCCATTCAGATCAAAATAGGCCGTACTTCTTCCTTTAACTAACAGCTTAGCATCAAAAGCTTGTTGATAAAACGAAATCGAATTCTCTAAATTAGAAACAGAAAATAATAAATGATTCAAACCTTTAATAGACACCCGATCACCTCGGAATTTATTTATTTTTACTGACCCCAACTAACTCTTTAATCATCTCCGCCAAATACTCAATCCCCCATTCAAGCTCATGAATCTTGGCATAGGCATAGGAAATACGCAAGTAACTTCCCGCATTTCTATCATAAATCGAACCGGGGTTCAGCAAAATCCCTGCCTTCAAAGCACGTTCAAACAGCATCTGCATGGGCACATCCACGGTGAGGCGAACCCAGATGTAGAAACCGCCTGCCGGCACTGACCATGAAGCAATCTCCGTAAAATTGGTCTTCAACAACTGAACAGTTAGATCCCGTCTTCGTTTAAGTTGTTCTCTAACATAGACCAGATGCTCTTGATATAAGCCTCTACCAAGCCATTCGGCTGCTGCCCATTGGGATACCGAACTCGAGCCGTAATCGTTCTGCATTTTGATATCAGCCAATCGATCAATAACCGGTTCTGGGGCAACCACCCAACCAATTCTGAGTCCTGGACTTAAGGTCTTCGACAAACTCCCCAAATAGAGGACTAGTGCATTAGGATCCCTAGACTTTAACGGTAGAGGTGGCGGAGTTTCAAACCAAAGCTCCCTATAGGCATCGTCCTCAATGATTGGGAGTCCCTCATCCGCGCAGATTCTCATCAACTCTTGACGTCTTGGCTCTGACATCAGCTTACTGGTAGGATTGTGGAAAGTAGGAATGGTATAAAGCAGCGAAGCGTTATAGCCTTCTTTGTAACGGCTAATCTGATTCGTCTGAATGCCTTCTTCATCCATGGGTAGGCCAACCAGCTTAATTGCACTAGATTGAAACACATGGACCGAATACAGATAGGATGGCTTTTCCAAAAGGATGGAAGAACCTCGCTGCAGTAGTCCGATGGATATGAGCTGTAACGCTTGGAGCGAGCCAGATACGATAAGGATATTGGAGGGCGAAGTTTGAACGCCAATTCCTTGCAAGTAAGCAGCTATCTGTTCCCGCAAATACTGATTTCCTTTAGGTTCTTCATAGCCCAATGAGAAAGGATTCAATGAACTATTTTCAAAAATCTTCTTCATTTCTTCAGAAGGAAGCAGCTCCGGTGAAAGCTCTCCAGTCCCCAAACGGATAATGCCATCTTGAAATTCCGCACGATTAATATGCTGTATGGCAGGCTGGTTTGGATAATAAGTGCCGGCTTGCACATAAGAGCTCCAGTCAGGGGGAGGCGAAGCAGCTAAAAGGTTCCAAGAGTTATTGATGACTCTAGTCCCCCCTTTGGTGTTCCCCTCCAATAACCCCTCGGCAATCAAATCGCTCAGCGCGGTAACAACCGTACTTCGATTGACGTCAAAGCGTTCAGCCAGCGCACGCTGTGAGGGAATTTTGGTCCCAACCGCCCATTCGCCTAGCGATATTTTATTTTTAATAAAATCTTTAATCTGACTATATAAAGGGGTTTCCGACGATAAGTCCGGTTTCCATTCCATGCTGTGATCCTCTCCTAACTCACTCAAATATAACATTTGGTTGGGTGATACGCCATCCATTTGGAGGGAGACATCCGATTGATTTGCTCTATACTAGTGAAGAATAGTTTTATAGATGGGAGAGATCGATTTGCTCGAAACTGTTTTACATGGGCTTATTTTAGGTTTTGGGCTCATTCTGCCTGTAGGGGTACAAAATGTTTTCGTATTCAACCAAGGTGCCCGTGGGCCCTCTTACCTTAAAGCACTTCCTGTCATCCTCACGGCGTCGGTTTGTGACACGATCCTTATTTTATTGGCAGTCTTAGGCGTTTCTTTCGTCGTATTAACCTTCACTTGGCTTCAAGCAGCGCTCTATGGATTTGGATTCTTTTTCCTGATCTATATGGGGTGGGTACTCTGGAGGAGTAAACCTGGTTCGATGACATCACAACGTGAAAATGAACCAAAAAAACAAATCCTGTTTGCAGCATCCGTGTCATTAATGAATCCCCACGCAATACTGGATACGATTGGAGTTATCGGCACAAATTCCTTACAATATGTTGGCGGAGAAAAATGGGTGTTCATTGTCTGCGTTATTCTAGTTTCCTGGCTCTGGTTCTTCGGTTTAGCGTTCGCAGGACGCCTAGTGGGCAAGCGTGATCCTAAAGGTCAATTCATTACCAAATTAAACAAGGTTTCTGCTTGTATGATATGGGCTGTTGCTGTCTATATGGGCATGCAATTCTTCGCTTAATTTACCTTAATCAATACAACAGAGACCGTCGATTCATTCATCCAATCCACTTCTACATGGAAGTGTCTTTAATCGGATTCCATCGGCGCATATGCTCACTTGAGCTTGCCGGATGAATGGATGAATGAATCCATGAATGAATCCACATTCTCTGCCAACTGATGTTGTAAAAAGTGCAACAATTGCTGCCCAAATCTCGCCTCTCTCCCTTCATTGTTGCATCAAGTACAACAATTGGGCCCGATAAAGGCGATTTTGCAACAATTGGTCTCAAAATGTTGTACGATCTGCAACTTCAAGCTGCAAAATAGCCTTTAGGCGTGCGAATTGTTGTAGATATTACAACAACCGCATTCACAATTTGAGCATGGAAAAGAAAAACCAGCTGCAAGCGCAACTGGTTACCGTTTGACAAGATCTTCGCGAATCGGTGTGAAGACATCTAATAAGGCGGATTCTTCTAATGCTGTAACACCATGCTTGGCGTTACTTGGTATGTATACCGTCTGGCCTTGCTCGATAACGGTCACAACACCATCTATAGTAAACTCAATTTTTCCTTTTAAGCAGTAGGACATTTGTTCATGCACATGGCTGTGTTGGTAACCAATGGCTCCTGGCTCGAAATGAACCTCCATCATCATTAAACCAACCTCAGCTTTTAGAATGCAGCGCTGAACACCTGGCTCGGCTGCTTCCCATACGCCAATATTAGACATCTGACTTACCCCTTTCATAATTAAACGATCTAACGAAACAAGGATAAACGATTCCGTCGTCCTTCAGGGACGAGCGCGTTTGTCAAGGTAGATGCGAAGCAAAAGTATAAAACTTATACTTTCTTATCTACAAATAAAAGGACCGCAAGCGGTCCTTCACTTACTTTTTAATTATATCTGAAAAGCACCTAAATGAACATACTTGAATCCAAACGAACATTAAGTGTTAACAGCTGCGCGATCCTTCCCTTTGTCCGCTTCCCCTGCATTTTTATTCGCAGCTTCACGATCCTGCTGCATTTCTTCCACCGTTTTCACTTTCAAACGAGCTGCACCTTCGTAGCTGCGCGTAGGAACGAGGTTCCCAGCTGCGAGACGTTGTTTCGCTTCGGCAATTGCCGTGCCATATTGTGGCAACCATGCCTCTTGTGCGACCAACATTTCATCGACCATCTGCCATATTTCTTTGGGATTGCAGACGGCTCCTACGAGCGGATCCATCATAAACGCTTGACGAAGCAGCTTATCATCGCCATGCACGGCCGCTTCCACTGCAAGCCGCTGTACGGAAATACTCACATTGCATACCGCTGCTGGTCCAAGCGGCAGGTCCCCAACATACGGCATCGAGATGCCGTTGCGATCTACATAGCCTGGTGCTTCGATAATCGCATCATCAGGCAGATTCGAGATGACACCGTTATTGACTAAATTGAAATGTCCGCGATAGACGCGTCCTGTCTCAAGACCCTCAATAATATAAGAGCCATGTTCTTCACTGCGTTTCTCGGCATCGTAAACAAATGCCTTATCCTTCATCCAGTTCGGAAACTCCGTCTCGAACCAGTTGCGTCCCTCCGTGCAAACGCGCAGATAGCCGCCTGTTTCTCCATTAATCCAGCTGCCCATGTCGATCCAATCTTGGATTTCGCTAGCATGCTTTCGGTACCAAGGCACATACTCGCTCAGATGTCCGTTGGATTCTGTACTATAATAGCCAAAGCGGCGCAGCATGTCGATACGCACTTTCTCCGTACGCGTGAACTCCGGATGGTTCTCGAAGGCTTCAAGCAGACCGCCTGTCAAATCCTGACCGTTGTGACGAATCTGTACATACCACGTTTGATGATTGATGCCTGCGCAAATAATGTCTACTTCTTTTTTCTCCATGCCGTATACTTCCGCGATTTGTTTATGCCCATGCTGAACACCGTGACAGAGACCAATCGTCCGCACACCGCCATACTTGTTGCAAGCCCAAGTCAGCATGGCCATTGGATTCGCATAATTTAACAACAGCACGTCAGGCGCAGCTACTTCCCGAATATCTTGGCAAATGCGAAGCATTTCCGAAATGCCGCGCTGACCATACATAATGCCACCTGCACATAGCGTGTCGCCTACACATTGGTCAACACCGTATTTCAGCGGAATATCCACATCGGTGGCAAAAGCCTCCAAACCTCCCACACGAATCGTACATAAGACATACTTCGCATCTTTCAAAGCTTCTCTACGATCTGTTGTAGCTTGAATCTCTATTTTCAATCCATTTTCTCGAATATCTCTTTGGCACAGTTCGGTAACCATATCTAAATTATGTTGATTGATGTCTGTAAAAGCGACTTGAATATCGTGAAATTCAGATACGGCTAATAAATCTCGAAGTAATCCGCGTGTAAATCCAATACTCCCTGCTCCAATAAAAGCTACCTTAAATGACATTTCTATCGTCCTCTCTATCGTTTAATCTACAATTCACATTGTATCAAGCGCGAAAGAGAAAACGTTATCAAATTCCTAACTTCATGGGAGATGATTTGTCAAAAATCCTAACTTTTTTCCGGATATTCCCACTTTGAAGTATCCATTGATTTACGATATTCCGTAGGGGTTAAGTCTGTATAGTCTTTGAAAAGCATATGAAAATACTGTCGGCTCCCAACCCCGATATAATCGCATATTTCTGAAATCGGCACATCGGTTTCCAGCAGCAGCATTTTGGCTTTTTCCATTCGAATCACGGTTAAATAAGCCATAAGGGTTTGCCCCGTTAACGATTTGAAAATCCGCTGTAAATACCCAGGGTGTAAATTTACGGCTCCAGCAATATCCTTCACTTGAATGTCGCGGTCATAGTTCTGATGCAAATAATCCATGCTCTGTTTCACATACCACTCACTTTGCGCCATGCCGCCGCTTGCTGCTTCTTGCCTAAGACGCGCAATTCGAATGAGCAGTTGAGCGATGAGCAATTGAACCATCGTTTCACTTTTGGCGGCAGCTTTATCCAGTTCAAGCACCAAGCTTTTCATAATGTGGTAAACCTCATCGGGGTCGCGCAGCACCAGATAAGGAGTTTTGACCTCAAGTAAAGAAGCCAACAGCTTGTCTTCTGCTGCCAGTTGATGAATAGATGGAAACACACCTTTTTGCTGGGTAAAGCGGAATTCTACATTTAGCATTCTACAGGGGGCAGCCTCATCAACGATCAATCGATGGGAGACATTTGCGTCCATAATAATGAACTCTCCCTTTTTGAGACTAACACTCTCTGTTTGTGTATTCAGTGTTTGGATTTCAATGTCACAGTAACCTTGTATGGTATACATTATTTCTACCGCATCATGGCGATGAAAGGGCATATTGAAGCCTTGCCATTGTTTAAAATAATACGCCATCACCTGAGGATGGCAGTGATGCTCGGTCAAAAAGGCGGGAAAAAGGCTGCCGCTATTCTGCATGGGAATCTCCTTTCCCCCAAGATGAAGTCCTTATTTCTGAAGGAGTTTTACCTGTTTGCTGCTTCACCAATCGCGCGAAGTGGTAACTGGTTTGGAACCCGCTTCGCTGAGCAATTTCCGATATCGATAAACCCGTATGGGCTAGTAACTCAATTGCACGCAGTACACGATAGTGCCACACATATTTGATCGGCGTCGTTTGCTCGTATTTACGGAAAAGCCGGACCAAATGCTCATCCGAAACTCCCGCATGTGCGGCTATTAGGGGCAGACTCAAGTTTTCTTTAAATGTTTGATGAATGTATGATTTGGCACGTAAAACAGAAGGATGAATGTCTTGCTGCAGCTGCGCCTTGGACAACTCGGTAAGAAACAATTGAATCGCTGTGTGACCGAGACTTCGCATGACAGTCCCTGTATCCGCATGTTCGGATCGGATCGAAAGCATAAGGTCTGTTATTCGGTTCAAGTGTTCAGAGATTGGGAGGCTAAACGGAACCTGCTCCAATGCTTTTAGCTCATCCACTGACAATGGTTGGACGCTTACGGCCACCCATCGATGCCAGCTGTCCTGTTCATCCGCAAATGTAAAATGCTCGATGTGCCCAGGCTTCAGAAGTGCCACATTGCCAGGCTCCAGTCGGAAGAGGACTCCATCAATGGTCACTTCCATAGAACCCGTATGTAATAGAACGAGCTGAATATCTTGTTGGATGCGAGGACCATACCTGCCACCCGGCGGATATACAATCGTACCGACCGTAGCGGAATCGATATGATTAAAACTAAGATGTTCCAACGAATTCGCCATGTGCTTCATCTCCAGAAAAGCTGTGTCATCATTAAGGCAATTGTAACCGCCTGTAGGTAAAAAGAAAATCCCTTCGTATGGAAGGGATTTTGCACCTTAATTATCGTTTAAACAAAACCGGAAAATACTCATTTGCAAAAGCTTGACCGTGATAAGGGCGCGGTCCTAACAGACGGGAATTGTCATGACGCTGCACACCTGCGCGGTAGCTGGTGCCACCCGGCATCAGATGCGCAACGACAGACATACGAGGCTCATTCGTCTTATTTGCACCGGACCCGTGGAACGTAAGAGCGTGATGAAAGCTTGCCTGACCTGCCTTCAGAATGCAGGGCTCTTCAACCCATTCGCGGCCTGCCGCATATTTGTTCCTAAGTTCCTCCATATTCGGATCGAAGAACGTATTGCTATCAGGTATTAGTCCCCACTTGTGAGAGCCGAGAATGGTCATCATCCCGCCGTTGGTTAAATCCGTGTCCTGCAGCGCAATCCATACGGTCACCATATTCGGATTGCTGGAGCATTGCCAGTAGCCGTAATCCTGATGCCAGCCCACGTTGCCGGACTTCGTCTCCTTGTCGCCGACACCTGGCTTATAAATAACTTGATCGTGCCACAGCCGAATTTCATCGGTCTCCAGCAAATCGGCTGTAAGCTCACCGATAAACGGATCCGTGACGGTTTTTCGGATCTCGTCATTGATCCACCATCCATTATCTAGCTTACGGAGTGAATCGGGGTTTGGGTTCGCATGGTAATGGTTCATTGGAAGCCCATCGCCATCGTAATCGCCGGCCCAAACCCGCTCATGCGCACGTCGCAACCGCTCGATTTGATCATCGTCCAGCAGTTTCGGAGATATCCAGTAACCGTCGCGATTGAATGTATCCTTATCCTGAGCCGTAATTTTGTATGTTCTCTCTGCTTGCGAAGTCATCTTAAATTCCTCCTTATACGTCTTGCTTTCATCATACTTAATCCCTGGTTGATTGACGTTCACAGAGCTACAAAGTAGTATGAGAAACATATAAGACAAATGAGAACATCCGAACGTAGAGGAGGTCCCTCCCCATGCCTGCGAAACAAAGTCCACGCTGGACTTACGACATCAATAAGGAAAATCGCATACTAGGAGTTCCGGAGCTGCTCCTTTTCGGGTTCGATGAGATTAGGTCGGCATTGTCCCTTTCCTATCATAAGCATGACGGATACGAATTCGTTTTGGTTGAACGGGGCAAAGCCAGCTGGGAGCTGGGTGGGCACGTTTATGAGACAAAAGCAGGTGACGTGTTTCACACAAGTCCTGGCGAGGTTCATCGCGGGGGCTTCAACGTGATTGAGCCCAGTCGATTCTGGTGGTTCATCGTCACACCACCACATGCGGATGACTGGTTGCGCTTGCCGCAAGACGAGAGTGAATGCTTCAGACATGCACTAGAGGCACTGCCCAGAGTTACTCATACTGGTCTGCAAGCCGTTGACGACATTATACAGTTGCGAAATGCGATAAATTCCAACAGCCCATTACGAACCTCCTCTACCCGCCAAGCGCTGCTAGGGATGCTGCTTCGAATTCTTCAGCCTAGTCAACAAATGGTTTCTCTCGCAGACGATCTATTGCGTCAATTGGATGCACTGATTGGCCGGATCGCGGAAGAGCCGCAATGGCGCCCCGCCATCGAAGAAATGGCTGATTTTGTCCGGATCAGTCCCTCCCACTTCTTCCGCACCTTCCAGGAATACACAGGGCTCCCGCCAATGGTATTTATTGAACGCGCACGAATTAAAAATGCCTGCGGACTGCTTGTTGAAGGCACGGATACGGTAACAAAGATTGCCAATGAATTGGGTTACGCGTCCAGTCAACATTTTGCCACCGTGTTTAAACGCATTACAGGCATGACCCCGATCCAATGGAGAATGAATCAAACTGGCCGGAATGATGCTCAGCGATCTACATCTAAGTGACGTAACGCTGAAACATTCGCATACTTATCCGTGTGGAGGCTGTCCTATAAGTCTTAATTGGAAAAATGAAAACTCATTTTATGATTTTTGCAGTCTGTCTGCTGCTTCCATTGGAAAAATCCAATGGAAGTATGAATTTCGTTCAGAGATACTAATTCGAATTTCCCAGAAGATCAGTAGGCCCTAAGGGGCTGTCGCAAGTAGATTTATCTACTTTTGAGACGACTCCGAGACAGGCTAATCCGCGTTTACCAGCCTAATAGTGTAAAAAAGAGACTTTCGATTTATTATCCAATCTTGTTCTACAAGAAGGTGTCTTAAATCGGAATCCATCGTCTTATAGGCTCACTTGAAGCTGCTGGGTAAATGAATCTCTATTCACGGTTGAACGATGTTGTAGAAAGTGCAACAATTGCTGCTTAAATCTCGCCTCTCTCCCTTCGATGTTGCAGAATGTACAACAATTGGGCCATAATCAGGCCATTTCGCAAGAAATGGGTTCAAAATGTTGTACAAACTGCAACTTCAACATGCAAAATAGCCTTTAGGCGTATAAATTGTTGCAGAAAATACAACACTGGTTACCACGAAAGCTCAATCCACCCTCACAAAGCTGCTGAACGACTCAAAATCGAATTTTCGAGTTATGCCTACCATTTATGAGGAGGAATAATGATCGAATCGACAGCCTCAAAAATACAACATTATTACCCTAAAGCAGCTCTATAGCCCTAACCCCAAAATGAAAAAAAGGACCTTGGCATCTACACATGTAGACAACAAGGTCCTTTTTCAGCGCTCTCCCATCCTCGGGAGAAGCTTTTCAGTTCCTAATCCTGATCATCAGGATCACTGGTCGAGAACACCTTTTTCACATTATCCATGATTTCCTCAACAGCCTCACTCAGCATATCTGTTGGTGTTGTAGCCTCTTCCTCAGGTAGAGTGGGAATCGTGTCGTTACATACGTGATCGAAATAATGATTTTTATCCATGTGATAACCTCCTAAGTGTAAAACAGTCTCGTTTGTTTGTTGTTTACTTATTGCTCAGACTTTATCCACCCTAACTGAAACTTTTGAAACATAGGTCCAAAAACCCTTGCCTAAACCCTGTTAATGGAGTAAATTAAACCTATATGAACACATATCAACATAAATAAACCAATTTTGAGGAGAGATTAACCAATGGATATCCGCTACGCATCACACCCGAATGAAGTTAAACAATTTGACACTGAACGCCTGCAAGCTGAGTTTCAAATTAATTCTTTGTTCTCACCTAATGAAATTAAATTAGTGTACTCCCACGTTGACCGTTTCATCATTGGTGGCGTGCTTCCTATTACAGGCGCACTTCAACTGCAAGCTGATAAGAAAGAAATGGCTGCTGATTATTTCTTAGAGCGCCGCGAGATCGGTATTATTAATGTTGGCGGCAGAGGCACGATCACCGTTGATGGAACGGTTTACAACATGGATTCCAAAGATTGCATTTATATTGGTCTTGGCGCGAAGGATATTACGTTTGCTAGTGATAACGCTGCTGAGCCATCGAAATTTTACTTTAATTCAACGCCAGCTCACCAAACATATCCAACGGTGAAAGTCGCCATCAGCGAAGCTACGCCTACTCACTTAGGCAGCATCAATACATCCAATGAGCGCACGATTTACAAATACATCCACACTGGCGGCGTAAAAAGCTGTCAATTAGTTATGGGTATGACACTTCTGAAGCCAGGCAACATGTGGAACACAATGCCTTCTCATACACACAATCGTCGTTCCGAAGTTTACTTCTACTTTGACATGCCGGAAGATGCAGTTGTGTTCCACATGATGGGCGAACCGCAGCAAACACGTCACGTAGTTATGCGCAATGAGCAAGCTGTCATCTCCCCAAGCTGGTCCATTCATAGCGGTGTAGGCACGAACAATTACACCTTCATTTGGGGCATGGCTGGCGAAAATCAAATGTTTGATGATATGGACGCCGTGGCCATGAAAGATTTAAAATAGTCGGTAACCTCTATTTAGAAACGGATGACAACCGATGAACCCATTACGCAGATATGAAACCATCATGGAAATACTCCTGGAACAGAAAGAAGTAACCGTTAACGAGCTTAGTGAACGGCTGGACGTTACAGGTAAAACGATTCGCGAAGATTTGGCTAAACTCGAAGAAAAAGGGCTGCTTGTCCGCATTCATGGCGGCGCGGTACTCGCTCAAAGTGATCAGCTTGGCATACTTTCAACGAAAGAGCCGATCATAAAGCATGCCGATCAGAAAACCGAAATCGCAACGATTGCTCTTCGATACATTCAACCAAGAGATATTATTGCCCTCGATGGCGGCAGTACAACACTTGAAATTGCTAGGCGGCTGGAGAATCAGCCGCTTACTGTTGTAACGAACGATTTATTTATTATCTCTGAGCTCTTGCATAAAGAAGAAATACGCTTGGTTGTTCCAGGCGGCTACCGTCTGCGTAACATGCTCGCAGGTCCTGAAGCCGTGGAGTATGTGAGCAAGCTCAACATTCAGAAATCGTTCATTTCTGCCACTGGCGTTCATTTACAGCACGGCTTTACCATCTACACGAGTGATCATGCCGATTATAAACGTGCTTTGATTAGATCCAGCGCAACGGTTTACGGCGTTGCCGATCATTACAAATTCGGCCAGTGTGCCTTACGAACTTTCGCTTCGTTGTCCGAGGTGGCTATGATTCTAACAGACAGTGCTCTACCTGCTGATATTGCCAAGCAGTACCGTGATGCTGGCATCCAGATCGTAACTCAATAGTGAAAAGGAGTATCCTTCATGACACTTTTTAATTTAACAGGCAAAACAGCCTTCGTAACCGGCGCTTCCAGCGGTCTTGGTCAAGCGATGGCCATTGGACTTGCTGAAGCAGGCGCAAACGTCATTGCTGTATCCTCTTCCGAAAGCGTTCAAACGGTAGAAGCCATCCGAGCATTGGGCGGCAAAGCCGAGCTGATCGCAGCTGATCTTAGCAACGAAGACATCCTTGAGGATGTTGTAAACAAAGCCATCGGCATCTACGAGGGCATCGATATTCTCGTGAATAATGCCGGAATCATCCGACGTACGCCAGCTGTTGACCATGCACGTCAAGATTGGCACGATGTCATTGATCTGAACTTGAACTCTGCGTTCTTCTTGTGCCAGCTGATTGGCCGTCACATGATTGAGCGAGGCAGCGGCAAGATCGTGAACATCGCTTCCATGCTGACGTACCAAGGAGGCATTAATGTTCCTGGCTACACAGCGAGTAAACATGCTATTGCTGGTGTTACCAAAGCATTAGCGAACGAGTGGGCCGGGAAAGGTATCCAGATCAATGCTATCGCTCCTGGTTACATGACGACCAATAATACAGCTCCTATCCTCAAAGATGAGAAACGCACACAATCCATTACAGATCGGATTCCGGCAAGCCGTTGGGGCTCACCAGAGGATTTGAAAGGTCCAGTTGTGTTCTTGTCATCGAATGCATCGGATTATATGAACGGACACGTACTATGCGTGGACGGTGGATGGATGGCTAGATAGATGGGAATCGGTACATTAGCCCATGCCGTTGGACATCTTCCATTGAAGCAATTAACAGAGAAGCTAAGCGGACGAGGCATTGACTTCGTTCAACTGGCACTCAGCAAAGCAATCAGTGATTTTGACACCAGCCTCGGCAGGCTCAGCCCTGCTCTGGCCAACCACATTGGTGAGCAATTCCACCGTGCTGGTATTCGGATTGGCGTGCTTGGCTGTTATATCAACCCGATTCATCCTGATCCGCAGCAGCGGCGTCATGAAATCAACCGGTTCAAAGAGCATCTGCGTTTCGCTAGAGATTTCGGCACTTCTATCGTTGCGACGGAAACAGCTGACTTAACGACGTACCTCTCGCAGGATTCCGAGCGTTATGAGGCTATTGGTTGGGAGACCCTCAAGCAAACAATTGAAGAATTGGCAGAGGAAGCGGAACGTTGGGGTGTCTTCATCGGACTCGAACCCGTATTCACTCACACATTATCTAGCTGCGATAAAATGGTCCGGATTTTGGATGAGGTTCCATCCAGTAATTTGGGGGTTGTGTTTGATCCAGTGAATCTATTGCCACCCGCTGCTGTTGAATCGCAAGAAGTTTTTCTGGATCAGGCCTTTGCTGCTTTCGGTGACCGGATTGTCCTCGCCCATCTTAAGGATGTTGTTATTCAGAATGACAAGCGGAAAGAAGTACGATCTGGTAAGGGTATTTTCCAAACGAAATCGTTTTTGGAAAAGCTGCATCGGGTAAAACCGGGGATCGACATTTCTTTAGAACAGCTTGCGGATGAGACGATTGACGAAACCGTTCAATATGTAAGAAGCCTTTTAAGTTAATACATAGGCCCCGTTCTCTCTTTGATTGGAGGGACTGGGGCCTTTCTATATGAACTGCCGCCTATTTCTTAATATCAGGCTCTGTCATGACTTCGTACGCGTTACCCAAATAAGACTGCAGCGCCTTTAACGCCGCAACCCCCACCGCAATGTCATCCTCTCCATTCCCTCCACTTACACCAACTCCGCCAATGACACTCCCGTTCACCACAATCGGAAGCCCCCCGACGAAAATAGCAAATTTACCAGGCATCATCGCATGAATACCAAATGCCTCACCATGGATAGTCGCTGGACCACCAGGCTGATTGAACAAATGCGTAGAACGCCTGTGACCGCTAGCTGTAAACGCCTTAGCTATTGCGATTTCTGGGCTCGTATTGCGAGCACCATTCATTCTTTCTAACGCAATTAGATACCCGCCATCGTCTACGATACATATCGTTTCGGCTGCATTCGATTCTATTGCCGCTTGTATGCCTGCTGCGATCATGACCCTCGCTTCCTCTACTTCAAGCTTAAAAACTGATTTCATAAGTCATTCCCTCCCTGCTTATCGGCCATTATGAAGTGCGCAACAAACGCCTCTTCCATTCATATGGGGACGTGAAAGGTTTAAGTCATGGTCATCACTTGAAAAAAGATATTGAATTTCGGTGCGAGCAATTGTAAGATTATAGAAATAAAACCGATGTGTGACTGGCGTAAACATGGATAACCATGAGGGAGCACATCGCAAACAGCCGTACGCCTGGGCAAAGTATTTGATCCTTAGTCAAATGCTTTTTTGTGCTTTTATGACAACTGAAAGGTCAGGTGGCTGTTTATGAAAATGGCATTTGTACTATTCGATGGAATGACCACGTTAGACTTCGCTGGCTTCTTTGAAGCTATCACATGGATGGGCATTTTGGGGGCTAAAGAGAACGTCACTTGGGATTTCTGCTCCAATAAGGAGGAAATTACGGACGACCGAGGCTTAATCGTTAAGATAAAACATGTCTATCCAATCTATCGGTTTATGATCTCCTGTTTGTACCTGGCGGATTTGCAACGAGAAGCCTTAGATTCGACTCTGCCTTCATCACTTGGCTCCAAACCTCAGGTAATGTGAAATACAAAGTTTCTGTGTGTACAGGTGCGTTGTTACTAGGGACTACCCTTACTATCAAGCGGGTCAGATTTCTGATGTGAATTGGGAGTAATAAATAGGTTGGGAAGTGATAATGGATTCCTGGTCTTTTGTCTTGTTGTACAGCGTACAACAATTTCCATCATTTCTTCTGGACAAGGGTGAAGATGTTGTATTTTTTGCAACAATATAGCCTTCGTTCCTGCTAAAATGCTACTTTCGGCTAGAATTGTTGTATTTTTTGCAACAATCGCGATAATAAGGTGGATTCGTTAGCGTAATGTTGTATAAAGTGCAACAACACTATACGAATGAGCGTGTAAGCAAGCAAATGTTTGAAAATATACGTCTGAGCGCATTATGCATGTATCATGTATCCATAATCTCATTCGAGCCAGTACGAATCTCCCCTTCTTAACAATGGCTAAGTTCCGCTTCTCCCTGACCCTCAAAATAAATAAGCCTACCCAACACTGATAAAGTGACTGGATAGGCTTATCTGCCTTATTTATTAGGTTGTTCACGGTTAACGCGAACGGGTCTCTCGACCCAATTCTCACGATTCATACGTTGAACCTGATTAATCGGGTTCTTGAGATCGATAATCTCAACTGGTTTACCTTCTGCTTGCATGGTGGCTGCTAGCTTTTCCTTATACCCCGTTCCAGGCACTGGTCCGCCACCTCCGTTGCGTTTACCCTTGTTCCAAACTCTGCCTTTACTCATTTCACCACTCCATTTTTGTTTTAAGTGTAAAGGCATAAGAAGAAAAACGCAAACTTTTACTTCCAATCCATTCAACTATCTTTCAAAGCGGAGTACCAACTCCTAGTTCAGTCACTTCAAAGGCCCCATGCTTCGTATGTTTACCTTAACGGAAATATGAATGTCAGCCTTTGATAGCGCTTCTCCCCAATGATCTTCTACTTTCTTATATTGTCTATATTCATGTGCACGTGCGTTGAGACCAAGCCCGATAGGGTCAATTTGCTGCTCCTGTATCTTCTTAATGAGGTTCACGAATTTCTTTTGCACCTGTTTAGAAATCGAGTTCTCTAATTCTTTTCCATTCTTTCGCACATCAAAAGGGAATGAAAGTTCGGTGAGATCTACGGGCATTTTAATGTTGATATCAAACCGAAACTTGTTTTGTTGGTACGAGGTTTTTACCTTCGTATTCATACTTTGTACCAGTATACTTACATGATCTGTATGGATGGGACCACTCTTTTCATGCCCAGGAATCGTAAGAGTTAAGTTAACAGGTTGCTTGGCGTTTTTATTCAATATTTGAAGTAAAATGGTGTCCTCTGTGTCCAGAGAAGTTTTAAATTTCCCTTTATGATCCAGCAGCATTGCGCCAGTCAGCATGATTCGTTTGGCCTTGTCCAACTGAATTTCAGAGATACAGGGCGTTACTCCTTTCTCAACCATTTGCCAATGCAGATTCTGCAGTGTTGTTTGTACCGTTTCGGATTTAGCACTCTTCGTATCAATCATCCCCCGAAGCATTAAGGGTAAAATGGGTTGATCTTTCGGATTTAAGTACATAATGTCGGAAATAGGTCCATTAACAGCGATGATTCTTGGTGTTAATGGATTTTTCATATCGCGAAAGAAGACATCAAGCATCTGGAACCAATCTTCGTGCTCGAGGATGCGCTTTCCGATAAGCATGACCTGAACCTTTCTACCTGTAATTACACCTGGTGCTTGTTCATCCTGTTTTCCCCTTGCTTGTCGAATCGTTTGCGACTTTACTTTGAGTACTAGATTTTCATTCTTAATACCTCTGCCGTACACGGGATTATGCAAATAAAAAAGTAAGTTGTCTTCATTATCTAAATCCACCCCTAAGGCAAGATTGTTTGTAGAATTTTCCAAATCCAACCGATCTCTGCATCCAGGGACGAAAGAAACAAGCAAGAAGATGAATATAACATTCAGCATCCGCTTGTTCATAAGTGCTTCCTCCACCTAAATCGATCATGTACACTTACATATAAAAGTAAACAAACAGGGGCTATGTACTCAACACCCAAACCGATCTGACCAAGTAAAGTATTCATCTTTTCACTCTGAAAAACAGTAGGCATAAAGAAAAACGTGCCTACGGCAATGAACACCCATAGCAGCCGTAAATGATTACGGTGGTCTTGCTTTCCGATTAGCCAAGTTGTACAAAAAACACTCATGTACATCGTAGGTATCCAAGACAATGAAAAGATAAGAAGATAAAACGCAATAAATATTACTTCGATCCTTGATATAAATGTAAACTCGATCGTTTTCAATACATTGATCGTAGGTTCGTTGTATTCCATAATTTCATCTGAGTTGAAGTAGGCGAAACAGATAATGGTAATGAATAAATACATAAGCATTGTTAGTGTATACGAGATAACAAGACCGATGGAGGCCATCCGTTTATTTTTGAGAAACGGATACAAGATAAACGTGGTTGAGAATCCGATATGATAATAAAAAGTGCTCGGTACCGCCGCGAATACAGGCTCCCATCCCTCCTTAAGTACAGGAAACAGCCTCAGCCAATGGGCATCCTTAAGCGGAAGTAAATACACAATAGGAATCCATAAAGATAGAAGCATAACCAATTCCACATATCTGCCCAAAATGCGAAGTCCGTTTCGCACAATGACATAAGTGGGAATGAGCAGCAGAATCATAATGATATAAGCAGGAGTCTGCTGCAAAAGATATTGTTTAATAATCAATACGGTATATACAAGCCCTGTGTATCCGTAGTAACAGAGATAAAGGGCAAATAGGATGGCCACAACTTTGCCTGCCCCTTTACCCAAATACACCGTCACTAAATCCAGCAAAGTCCCGTCAGGATACCTTTTCATCACTTGTACGACGATTAAACTCGCTGCCATGGAAATAACCCAAACGATGATAAGAGCAATCCAGCCAGCCGTACCTGCTTGTTCGGATAATACGCGCGGCAGCGACAAAAAACCGATGCTCAATACCATACCAAAGTTGAGAAAGATATACTGCATGAAGGTGATTTCATTCAAGCCATATTTTTTCACTTGCTGTCCCCCTCCGAGTTAGACTTTTACTTCACTGTTCCCATTGCTCCTATGGTTGTCTTCACGGAAACATGAATGTCAGCTTTGGCCAGCGTTTCACCCCAATTGTCTTCCACTTTCTTGAAATGGCTATATTCATGCGCTCTGGCGTAAAACCCAAGCCCCATCGGATCAATTTTATCCGCTTGTATTTTGTGTATGAGACTTTCCAACTGCTTTTGTACTTGAATAGTAATCTTATTCTCCAATTCTTTTCCCTGACTTCGCACGTCGTAAGGGAACATTAGCTCTGTTAGACCAACGCGCATGGTAATAGCGATATCGAACTGAAACTTGTCATTTTGGTAGGAAGTCTTGACTTTCGTTTTTATTTTTTCGGCATTAATACTTAATTTGTATGTATGGAACGGGCCGATCTTCACTTGTCCGGGAATGGGAAGTGTCAAACTAACCGCCTTCTTTGTACTATTTTGCAAAATTTGCAGTAGAATGCTTTCCTGTATGTTCAGAGAATCAGCAAATTCCCCTTTATTATCCAGCAGTGTTATGCCCGTCATCGCAATTTGTTTATTCAGCAAGCGAACTTCGGAGATGTAGGGAGTTTGACCCTTTTCGCGCATTTGATTGTGCAGCTCCTGTAAAGTCGTCTTTACCGTTTCCGATCGAGTATACTTCGTTTCGACCATATCCCTAAGTAATAAAGGCAGCATGGGTTGGTCTTTCGGATTTAAGTGAATAATTTCAGAGATAGGTCCATCGAAGGCAATAACCCTAGAAGTTAACGGGTTTTTGGGATCGCGAAACCAAATATCCGTTAATTGAAACCAGTTTTCTTGCTGTAGTATTCGTTTGGAGACCAGTATGACTTGAATACTTCTGCCTTGGAAAACACCCGGCGCATAACTGTCCTGTTTCTCTCTCGACTGACGATTCGTTTGTGAGGTCACCCCAATTTCACGTGTTTTCTTTTCAGCACTTTGACTGAATACTGGTGTTGTACTATATACAAGCAACTTATTTTCTTTATCAAGATCAAATCCTACTAATAGAGCGAATGTAGCGTCTTCCATATCTAACCGATCACTGCAACCTGCAGCAAGAACGACAAACACGACGAAGAGCATTTTTCGGAACCTCCGCTTGTTCATAAGTTCTTCCTCCACTTAAAACGATTATGCATCCATAAATAAATCAGCAAACAGCTAGGAAATACATACTCGATACCAAAACCAATCTTTCTAAGAAGCTCATTCATACGATCACTTTGATTAAAAGTTGGCATGAAAAAAAACGTGCCCACAGCAAGAAACAACCAGAGTATTCGAAAATGATTGCGGTGATCCTGCTTTCCGAGTAGCCAGCTAGTACTATAAACACCTAAGTACATAGCAGGTATCCATGCTAATGAAAAAATGAGTAAAAAAAACGCGATAAACAGTATTTCCATCCGTTCTATGAACTTAAACTCAATGGATTCCAAAATATTGACCATGGGTTCGTTGTATTTCTGAATTTCGTCCGGGCTGTAATAGACAAAGCAGATTAACGTAATGAACAAATACCCGAACATTGTCAATGTATCGGAGATCATAATGATACTGGAAGCCTTCTGTTTGTTCTTCAAAAACGGATACAAAATAAACGTTGTAGCAAATCCAATATAAGAAAAAAACGTTGTAGGTACAGCCGAAAATACAGGCTTCCATCCTTCTTTTAATAAGGGAAGCAAATTCAGCCAGTGAGCATCCTTGAGCGGAAGAAGATAAACAACGGGTATCCAACAAGAGATTATAAAAACGAGCTCCGCATATCTGGCCAAGATGCGAAGTCCATTGCCCGTTATTACATAGGTTGGGATGAGCAGCAAAAGCATGACTGTAGATGCCGACGTTTGCGGCAGCAACCATGCCTTCGTAATCAACACAGCCTGGACGATCCCTGTGTAAGCGTAATAAAAAAGATAGAGGACAAATAAACTAGCTGTCACCCTAGCTGTCCATTTCCCCAAATATCGTGTAAGTAGGTCAAATAATGTGCCATCAGGGTGCTTTTTCATCACCTGAATAACAACTAAGCTTGCTGCAACCGTGATGATCCAGCCTATGATGAGCGCGATCCAGCCATCTGTGCCTGCCTTTTCCGCCAATATTCGCGGCATCGCCAGAAAGAAAACACTCATTTGAATGCCGGAATTAAGACATATATACTGCATAGTGGTGATTTCATTAAATGGATATCTCTTCATTTCTCATCACCCTTTGGACGATTTTCGCCTTGCCTCCGCAATTGGATCGCTCTTACGCCTAGTGGTCGCTTGCCCATTTTCCACAACGGTAAACGAATGAACGTATCTTTCCAATCTGCATAACGAACCGGCGCGAAAGGGGTGCCGTACGGCGTTCCAAGTGATTCGAGTGCTATTAAATGTCCGATCATCGTCATCAAACCAATAACGATGCCCACAATGCCGAACATGGCTGCCGCTATCATCATGACGAAACGGATTAGCCGAACGGCTGCCACCATATCATAATTAGGCAAGATAAAGGAGGCAATAGCCGTAAAAGCAACGACAATCACCATGATATTGCTGATGAGTCCTGCTTGCACAATTGCTTGCCCAATGACGATCCCCCCGACAATTCCAACCGTTTGCCCCACCGGAGCGGGCAATCGCACACCTGCCTCCCGCATCATTTCTAAAGTCACCTCCATGAGGATCGCTTCTACAAATGGTGGAAACGGGACTCTTCCTCTGAACTCACCAATCGTGAGCAGTAATTTTACCGGGATGATCTCGAAATTATAGGAGATGACGGCAATGTAGAAGGCCGGCAAGAAAATGGCAACGAAGAAGGCGAAAATCCGCAATAGTCGTATAAAAGTAGCAATCGACCAGCGTGTACTGTAATCATCGACGTTCTGAAAAAACGAAATAAAAGACACCGGTGCGATCAACACACTGGGCGAACGATCGACGACAACAGCAAATCTTCCTTGCAATATTTGTGAAGCCACAGCATCTGGTCTTTCCGTCGTTATAAATTGCGGGAATGGGGAATACGGATTGTCCTCGATCATTTCTGCCAACTCACCTGTGTTAATGATGACATCGACTTCAAGCTGCTGAATCCTCTCTTCCAGTTCAGTCAACATCTCTGGATTCGCAACATCTTCTAAATATAAGATCGAAACTAAACTGTTCCCTCTTTGTCCAACGGTCATTTCTTTAATTTTCAATTCACGATTTTGAATATAGCGACGGATTAAAGCAATATTTTGGCTTCCTGTTTCAACAAAGCCTTGATGTGCTCCTTTTAAAGAAGCCTCAATTTGTGGATCTTCAATTGCTCTCTGCGGCCACCCTTGCGTTCCTAAGGCGTAGACTTCCGTTCGTCCGCCAACAAAGAGAATACTGCTGCCATGCAAAATGGCAGATTCAATTTGGTGCCAAGATTTCAACGGATCGATTTGACCTACATTTATCGTAAAGCCATATTCCGAATCGCCGCTTCCCGTTTCAAATTGTAGAGGCCGAAGGACATTATTATTGATTGCGTTTTTATCTATGAGTCCAACCAAATAGACTAGCGCAGCTTGGTCACCAGATTCTTTGATCATAAAATGCCGCACAACCAGATCGGGAGTTTGACTGAACTGACTATGTAAATAGGTTATATTTTGCGCCAACGAAGCACTTATCGAGTCGCTAGGCGGCTGATTAATTTGCTCTGGAACCGAACGATACTTCTTCCTTCCGAACCAGTTTGAAAATAGCAACGAACTTCACCACCCTCATCCCTATTCTTTCTTTTATTATCCAAAATTATGTATTCATGACAAAGGCTGTACGCAAATGAAAAGGAATGAAGAATACGAGCCAATAGAAAAAAGCAGCCACCGTTAATCGGTGTGCTGCTTCTGATTAATAAAATTGAGTTTATATCCATACGGCCACTCTTTACGCTAACATTTACCCTTGCAACTCAAACGCTTTGGCTAATAAACGATAAGAATGAATGCGCGCATCCACATCATGAATCGGAGAAACGACCATAAACTCGTCTGCTTTATACGCCTCGTTCAGCTTGAGAATCTCCGCTTTTACTTGCTGAGGAGTACCGACAATACGCTTGTGTTGGCGACCACGTATTAGGGCCAAATCAGCTTCTGTATACGGATAATTCATAGCCGTTTCAACGGAAGGGAATGAGGGCAGCAGCGCGCCGCGGCCAAGAGATAGGAAGAACAAATCTGTACTCGTCGCTAGTCGATTTGCCTCTTCTTCCGTATCGGCACAAACGACTAAAACCGCTGCAAGCGAATGTGGCTTATCATTCAAAATAGACGGTTTGAATTCCTCGCGGTAAATCTGCAGCGCTTGTTCACAATCGGCATTGCCAAAAAACTGGGCAAAACCAAATGCAGCCCCTTGTTTAGCAGCAATGCTGGCACTGTCATAGGAAGAACCGAGCAGCCAAATTTCCGGTGCTGTCGGAATAATTGGAGACGCATGCAGCGCAGCAAAGCGATGGTTCACAGGCAGCGAATCATATAAATACCCAGTCAAGTCTGCCACTTGCTGCGGGTATTGATCTACGCTCGTGTATTTCCCCTCTTGCAGCGCTCGCGTCGAGATGGGCATGCCGCCGGGCGCACGTCCAAGGCCAACGTCAATCCTTCCCGGATGCAGCGCCTCCAGTAATCGGAAATTTTCTGCTACTTTGTATGCACTGTAATGCGGCATCATGATACCGCCTGACCCTAAGCGGATCCGATTCGTTTTTGCAGCTAAATGAGCGATAAGTACTTCTGGGCTTGAGTGAGCAAGCGCCTCAGAGGCATGATGCTCTGACACCCAGTAACGCGTATATCCAAGTTTATCTGCCTCTTGCGCCAGCTCGGTCGTTTCAAACAGCGTTTGCGCGGCATTGCGACCTTCTCCTATTTGTGATTGGTCCAAAATCCCCAATTTTAACATGCTCGATCACCTCCTTCTAACTGTAACATATTTAAGCACAGAATAGCAAAAAACAGCCAGAATAGCTCCCGACTGTCTTTACGCATCTACTTATTGGGCAAGTTGAACTTGTTCGAATAAAGTCTTCTTCAGGAAAACCAACGTATCCGTTTCACCTAGCGGCCTTTCGTGAAAGGCTTGATAACCTTTACGTTCATACATCGGAAGCAGCCAAGGATGATTCTTCGACGTTGCAAGGACAACACCGGATGATAGCAAGGTGTCTCTGACGATGACCTCTTCCACATAAGTCAGAAGCTTCTAGGCACACATGCGTGAAATCGTTGGCCGCTTCCTTGAGTGAAATGAGATTAGTCCGAAGAGACAAACCTCCTAGAGCTGGGATATGGATAGGAACAAGTAAGCCATCCTTCACTTCTTGACGTACGCAGAGATCGGGTAAAAATGAAACCCCCATCCCACTCGCGACAAGCTTCTTCGCAGTTTCAAGATTATCGATCTGATATTCGATATGGGGCGGATGCTCAAGTGTAGCGAATAAGCGATGTATCTTTATCCAATCGAGGGAGCAACACTCAAAAAACACTAGTGATTCCCTGCTAACATCTTCAATCGTTATTTGTTCTTTCTTCACAAAAGGATGACACTGATGTACGAAAAGTCGAATCGGATCTTCATAAAACCCCGCACAATCAACATGCGGATGCGTCACATTTCGCACAAATCCGATGTCTATTTCCTTATTCAGCAGCTTCTCCAGAATCGTCTCGGTGGGAGCAGTCGTTAATTTAATATGTAGGTTAAGGTACTTCTTTTTGATGATGGGAATAATGTCAGGAATGACATAATTGGAGACAGAAACCGTACATCCTATTCTTAGTTCATTAGGAGTCGTGTTAAAATTCAGCAGCTGTTGTTTTCCCTTTTTGTAAGTTTGGAGAATTTGCTGAGCATACGGTAGGAACTTCTTCCCTTTCTCCGTCAGCGTAAAATTCCTCCCTTTTCGATCGAACAGCAAGGACTAGGAACTATGCGAATAGGCCTTTTGTATACTGTGATCCGTGCTTTGTAGGTACACAGACACTTTCTCAAATGCTTCCTGAGCATCAACGCCATCTAATTGCAAAACAATAACCGATTGATTGCCTAGAGACAGGCTAAGGGAAACAATGCCCAGTAAACCCTTTGCATTCAGCATCTTCCCACTTACGCCCACATAAATATTGCACGAATACCGATTAGCTATGGTCACAAAATCCAACACAAGATCAATCGTCCAAGGTTTGTTCATCGCAAAAGTCCATTCAATTTTCATAGCTATTCCTCCTAGATAGTGTTATAAAATAACTTGCATCGTAAGCTATAGTTAGCATTTGGTGATAATGAATGAAAAAAGGAGACGCATTCATCCCTTTGAGGACGAAGCATCTCCAGCTGTCTGGTCGATTCATATTATTCCGATAAAATTACTCATAATTAGATTATAGTGAATCAAACCAGATTCTGTCAACGTTTAAAATTTGAAATACCTTCCATACATGCAAATGGTATTTCCGGCTAAGCGGAAACCCGCATAGAGAACAATTCATACCGTATAGGCAATAGAAAAGAAGCAATTAACCATATTTACATGCAATTAGTCAGGAATAGACAATTTCTATCAATTTACACCTCTACCAAAATTACTCGATTGATGATAGTTTAAGATATACATCAAAGCGAGGGAGAGATCAGAATGAGAACCATTTATGAGAATTACCGAGGCTTTAAAATCAGCAAACAAGAAAGCACCTATAATGCGATTTCTTCAGACCATATTATTTTTAGCCGTTGGCAGCTAAGCCAAGTTCTAGATACGGTCGATAATTATGTGGAATTCACGGATAACAACTCGAGTTCGGATGCGGAATCCGGTATGCCGCAAAACTAGACGTATATTTTTTCTGCGTTTTATCATGCAGTGCCCCATAGAGGAACGACGATTCCTTATCCCGTCATTTTGGCCCAAGAGAGCAAAGATTTCACCCAATAGAGCACTTACGTTCCGCTCAATCAAATTATCGGCCACTTTTCCCACTAATAGTGCATTGACGTTCCGTTCGTTCAAATTACAGGCCAATTTCCCTTCAATATGGATTGTCGTTACCCGACGAGGTTAAGTGCACAGTTTCCTTCATCTATGGACCTAGTTGTTGTAATTTGTACAACATTTCACTAACGAAATCGCGTTTTCCCGGTAAGCGTTGCAGAACATACAACATTTCCTCCCCAAAATAGCTTTATCGCATAAAATAAGTAAAAATTGTTGCACTACATACAACTTCAACAGCTTATAGAGAAGAAACGAAACGAAATTGTTGTACGT
>NZ_WHOA01000039.1 GCF_013141715.1 Paenibacillus phytorum
ACAATAATAGACAACAAAGATTAAACCCTCCCTATTCTAGCAAAGCTAGAGATAACTTATACTTGGGAGGGTTTTTATTATGACATTGAAGAATTTATGGATGCTATATGAAGCTGACAAACGTATTCCGAAATTTCTAATAGAGGAGGATGTTATTGGATTAAGGACATTATATAAATGATATGTTTTAGATCGATTTGAAATATCTTATTTTGCTCGGGTGCTCATTTTTCGGAAATTCCTGGTTTTTGCAACTATCTGGCTTCTTGATAGGAGATGATCGTCACTGGCTTTCCATGTGTGGCCTTTTTTGTTTTTTCTGCGGATCATTACATAATTGTAAGGACTTGAGGAGTATACTTTAAAGCGATTAATCCTGCATCTGTTTGCAAAGATCACATCTTCATTTATCGAAACTTTTGGAAATCGGACTTTATTAAAAACACGCCTTTTAAATAATAGGGTTCCACCGGTCACCCATGTCACGAATTTATGTTGTTTTTTGGGTGAGTGGAGGATGAGCAGATTATTCGCTTTGATAAAAGCCAAATAAGCTCTTTTTCCCACAACATGCGCTTTCGAACGACGCATTGCCTTTATCTGCTCTGTCAAATAATGCTTGGAGTAGTAGTCATCATCATCGAATTTTGCTATATAGGGGTGCTTCGTTCGTTTTATTGCGTAATTCAGACACTCACCCAAAGAGACTTTTTCCTGTCTCTTGTAAACGGAAACATTTTTATGGTCTTTTGTTTTTTTGCGGTACTTGGATAATTTCATGCCGCTTTTATTTAATACGATAATTAATTCTTTTATCGGGTAACGCTGTCTTTCATAATTTTCCAAGACATTACCAATAAAACTTGGCCTATTCGTACACGTGATGATCGATATTCCCCGCTTTCTTTGGCTCACGATATCTCCTCCCAGAATTTAAAAATACGTGTGCTTTTCACTTTTTGCGGCGGTTTTCAAAATTCCCATAATCAATAATAACGATTAGTCCATTATTTTTTAAACGTAAGTTATTAGAATTAAGATCATGAGGAATGATTCCATTCCTCATGAATGTGCTTTTCAAAGCGAATAGCTTTCTCTTATATTTTTTTGATCTGGGAAACATCTGATTGTACTTTTTCATTACTAAAATGCGATATCCATCCCCATACTTTGTGATTGTTCCCAGGTGTTTTTTGATCCGAGATGGAGCTGACTTATATACAATTACTTCTTGCTTATTGCTTGATATCCCATTTTTAGATTTAGCAACTTTTATTACACGGCGATTTCCCCAATCAAGTACTAGTCGCCACTTACCTGCCCCGATAACTTTCATTTTTTTAATCTTCTTCTTCATGTAACAATGTACCCCTCCCGTCATAAGGTATGGTGTTATTCTATTCAACCGCGTTAATAAGTTACAAAACTTTGGGCAACAATTAAATTTGATATTTAAAATTTCCATAGTCAATCACAATGATCTCCCCGTCAGAATTTAGACGCAGGTTTTGATAATTGGGTCCATCACGACCTGAAATCTCATAAGGAATTATTCGATTTCTCCTAAATTTCCCTTTCATATCAAAAAATTTTCTCATGTTTTCCTTATTTTTCCGGAAATTTTTATTATAGTTTTTCATTATTATCCAATTGTATCTATCATCGTGCTTTAGGATGTGGCCAAGATGTTTTTTTATCTCGGAGGGAGATGTCATGCATATCGTTACTTCTTTCTTGTTACTTTTTATCCCATATTTAGACTTGGCTACCTTTAGAACGTAACCATTACCCAGATCATATACAACTCGTCTTGATCCCAAACCGATAATGTTTTTTCCTTGAATCATTTTTTTTATTTTTTTGTCTAATGAAACAAGATCCGCTCTCAGTGAGTGGGTGCATGTTATTCTATTCGTTTTACTTATTCGTTTTCGTTTATTGTGTGTTCGAGAACCCGGCGGCCCGAAAGGTACAGGCTCACATTGTAATCCTTGCGATTCAGGAGGCCCAAGGTAGCCTTCCAGTCCTAGGGTTATTTGAGGTTCTGGTAAACTGACAGGTCCGGATTCCCCTAGAAGTCCCGGCGGTCCTTGCATTACGGGGCAGGTAATTCTCACTATTATAATAAATTCTTCTTTAATACCGCCTAAAGTAGTGGGGAAATTGGCGGAATTAGTATCTTCAGTCGCGTATGCGTTACCGACCAAAGAATCAACTGTATGATAGCCTTCGGTCATCTCAAATCCAATGCTTTGGCTTCCATCCGCTTCGGCCCTAATTACAAACCGGTATCCGACTGGGGTTTGGATGTGATCCTTTTTCTGATAACCCACCGGTTTGAGGTCCATGAACGTCCCGAAGGGGGTAACGATCAACAAATTACCGGCATCATCGATCCGGATCTCGTCTGCCCCCTCACAGATGAACCGAATATCCCCCATCCGGGCACCCGGCTGCAGCATCACATCATATTTCATATTCCCTTCGTGTCCTTGAAATACCACATCAATGCCTGGCCACACCTGCCGGTAGACGACTTCCCGATAGATGGGGAGATTCGAGGAATGTTCATTAGGATCGCTACCGCGTTCCGTTTCCGGTGATGTTCCTTCAGGGGTCACGTCAGAACGGGCATTCAAAAACCGCCGAGCCAGACTCGGTTTATGAAAAAACGATAGTTTAGGATCAAACTCCAAGAAGCTCACCCCAACTTGTTCCTGGCTAAAGGTATAACGAAATTCTCTGCCTTCCGCATAGAAACGAACCGCATCATCCAACTGTCCACCATTGGTAACAAACGCTATAGGAAGACCAAAAGTCTCCAATATACTCTGTTTCGTCTCTTCCTCAGGCTGCATGGGATCTTGTTTCCCCTTTCTGATAGGCTCATGCCATGATTTCATGTACACTGATACATAGATACGCATGTCTATAATTGCTTGATTGGGTATGCACCCTTAATATTAATAAATAGGCAGTTATTAATGATCAAACCAGGGCATACTTGTTTCCTATTGCAGCCTTTTAATTTGGGACGGTATTGATAGAGTCGTCGCCCAAAGCTGGCAGTCGAAGAAAATGAACAGCACTAAATAAGACGCGGCTCATTCTATTTTTAAATATGCAGCGCCTAGGATTTGGGGGTCCGTGGATCAGGAGACTTCCGAAATTGTAACGTTGTAGCGGAATGTGCTGCTCATGAGGTTGTAGAACAAAATAATGAAAAGATTCGGAACTGAACAAGCGATTTATTATATTGAGAAAACTTAGCACTATTCATTCAACTAAAGGAAAACGAGAGGGGGAGGTAGCCTGTTGGCAGAGCTCCTTTTTGTGATTTGCGACCCTTAATAGGTGTTTCTCCCGAAGTCTATAGGGACAGCCTGGTGCTGTTCCCTATTTTTAGAGCGTGTAAGGCGACATCTTGAGTCGGATCAACACCCCTAAATTTGTAATGCTGCATGTCGTTGCCTGTGCGGCGCGTAAAAGGAAGAGGAGGTTATCTTGAAACATGAAGAAGAAACTACAGGCTCTTATCTGCGTCTGTTCCCTTGGTGTAATGGGGATGGCCGCACCGGTCGGTGCGCAATCGTTAGGTCAGGGCACACAAAGTGACCAAGTACTGGATTTGCAAGAACGATTAAGCGCACTCGGTTACTTTAAAACTGGAATTACCGGTTATTACGGTAACCAGACTAAGAATGCGGTAAAGAAATTTCAAGCCAGTTATGGCTTGTCAGTTGATGGTGAAGCCGATTCCTTAACTCTGTCTAAACTAAATAAAACGATTTCACCCAAACAGTCGGTGCTGGATGAATTGGCGCGAATCATTCATTCCGAAGCCCGAGGGGAGTCCTTTGTAGGACAAGTTGCCGTGGGAGCTGTCGTTCTTAATCGAGTTCAGTCCGAAAAATTTCCTGATTCCATCACTGAGGTTATCCATCAGCCTGGTCAATTTTCAGCCGTTGATGATGGCCAGTTTAACCTTAAACCCAATTTGTCAGCCTACAGCGCGGCAAAAGCCGCTTTGAATGGTATGGATCCAACAACTGGGGCCCTTTATTTTTACAATCCTGATATTGCCCAGGCATCTTGGAGCAAAAAAAGAACCGCCAAGATTATCATTGGTAATCACGTATTTACCCTTTAAGAGTAGATACAATTTACAAAAAAAGTCGCGTAAATCGCGGCTTTTTTTGTAAATTGTATTTAAAGTTTGTGTCATTACGCTAAAACCAGCTAAGATATGCAATGGAAAATAAAGGATATTCAATAAAATTCCTTGAATTTATAGTGCAATAATATAAATCGAAAGGATTGATTACTAGTGAACTCCGATTAGTCCGAGTTTTACTTCAGAGGTTCTATTTACTTACTTGATCTGTATGGAAGTCGATAACCTTTCGGAAGTGCCCAAAGGAATGATCGGTTTTACGATTCCTCCTCATCGTTATGCGAAAGTAAAGTCCGAAGGTGATCCATATCAAGTCATTCATAACTATTTGGATGCCAACGGCCAACAAAGTGACAGGCGAGCTCTGGCATTAGAGATATACTATTTTGAAAACCCATCCTGGCCCGACAAGGCTGAAGTGCTTCTTCCTTTGCAATGATTTATTCTAAGCATACAGGGGGAATTATTACCTAACGGATATTGCTATTTATCATTCTTGAGAGGATGTTTGATTTGCAAGGAAAAGACAAGAAACAGATAATTTATCTCATATCTGGTCCAATTGGGGTTGGTAAATCAACTACCTCGAAAGAACTTGCACGCAATGTTAAACAATGCGTTCTTATTGAGGGAGATGATTTACTTCATATGTTCAAGGGAGAATTGCAACCTTCATGGGAAGAAAGATTAAGTCTAACATGGGAGAACATCCTGGCTTTAACGAGGACTTTTATACACCATAACTTAAATGTAATTATTGATTTTGTAGTGGAGGATGAACTAGATTGGTTTTGTAAACGTTTATCAGATTTAAATGTAGAATTAAAGTATGTTGTACTGAGAGCAGATAAAGAAAAGCTAATTGAACGTCTCAGCATTAGGGGGGATGTTGATTCCTTAGAACGCTCTTTATTTTTACTAAATAAATTGGATATGTTGCCATCTAATAACCAATTTATATATGACACTACTTTAAAACAATCAAAAGAGATCGTAGAAGAAATCATAAGTAACTCTAGTTTTAATGTTTTTATTAAGCCTTAATTGAACGGAGAACGAAAATAAGAGCCGCTTTGTAGCGGCTTCTATTTTCGTTCTCGTTGAAGAATTACTTTCAATAAAAACATAAAAAGCGTTTACAAGGGAACATATGTGCTCTATAATTTTAATATAGATAAAAAACCCATGCAGAACAAGCAAGTGCCACCCCCATACCAAAATAAGGAGAATGACCACTCATGATTATCGAAACTAAAATCATCGAAAAACCTGCCTTCAGCGTTGTTGGCATTACCGAAACGATTCATTTTGATATGTCTGTGCCACCGTCCGAGAACGCCATTGCTAAGCTGTGGGGTGATTTCAGTAAGCGCATTCCAGAAGTTCCTAGCCAGCTCGGCTGGCGAAGCTTCGGACTCATGCTGCAAAATCCGGACAACGCGCCCGGCGAGCCGTTCAATTATACGGCCGCTGTGCAAATCTCTCAGGACGGTGGCATACCCGAGGGCATGACGCGCATCGAAGTACCGGCTGCGCGTTATATCGTGCTGACGCATCGGGGTCCTCTTGATGGTATTGGTGATGCCTTTGGGCATTTTTGGGGACACTGGCTACCGAACAGTCCATACGAATACGACGGTGGTTCCCGCACTGGTAAATATGAATTCGAGTTTTATGATCAGCGTTATACGCAGTCAGATGATCCAAACTCAGAGATAGACTTGTATTTCCCTATTCGTACGAAATAAACCGAGACCACCTTAACCTTTGAAGTTTCTGAAGTATATCTCTGCCGTATAGGCACAGATATGCTTTTTTTCTATACATAGGACTTTTCCCCTGTATTATTGTCCTTCACTCCGGTTTTCGTCCCCCGCGATTTCCGCTAAGCTAAATCATGTAAGCACTTTCTTAGCCGGGTGCGGCAGAGGTTAGGAGGATAAAGAGATGGAGATGGTGACCGCCAAGATCACCGAGACAAAAGAAAAGCCGCTACTGAAGCATACGAGGAGGTTATGGAAATATAGGCTGTTATATATTCTACTGATGCCCGCTGTTGTATGGGTTCTCATTTTTGACTATCTCCCGCTCTATGGCATCAGCATTGCGTTTATGGATTACAACGCTATTCAGGGATTCTCGGGAAGCGAATGGGTTGGATTCAAATATTTTCGGATGTTATTTGAATCCGAAATGTTCCTCCATGCATTCAAGAATACACTGCTTATCAGCTTGTACAAAATGATCAGCGGCTTTCTTTGCCCGATCCTGTTAGCGCTTGCATTGAATGAAGTTAGAGTTGCATGGTTCAAAAAATCACTTCAAACGGCCGTCTACCTGCCGAGGTTCGTGTCTTGGGTCGTCTACGGAGGGATCATCACGTTGCTCCTCTCACCGGAAACCGGAGTCATTAATAAAATCATCGAATTCTTCGGCGGCGATCCCGCTTATCTGCTCGTCGAACCTGCTTATTTCCGAACGATTCTTGTCGTTACGGATGCCATGAAAGAGATGGGCTGGGCAGCGATCATCTATATTGCCGCCATCGCTGGGCTTAATCCGGAAGTGTACGAAGCGGCTATTATGGATGGGGCCACACGCTTTGGGCGAATTATTCACATTACTTTGCCAGGAATTATGGGAACCATCATCGTTATTTTCATCCTGAGGGTCGGTTATATCATGAGCGCTGGGTTGGACCAGGTGATCAACTTGTACAATCCGATGGTCTTTGAGGTCGGAGATATTCTGGATACGTACATTTACCGTGTAGGTATCGAGCAGTTCAGTCTCAGTCTTGCCGCTGCGGCTGACGTCATCAAGGGCGCAATCGGACTTGTGATGATGCTGGTTGCCAATCAGTTCGCCAAGCGAATCAATGATTCCGGCATTTTCTGAGAAAGGAAAGAGAACCGATGAAGCTTACAAAAGGCGAGAAGGCCTTTGTCTCCACCAATTATATCGTTCTAACGTTACTGACTATTATCATTGTCATTCCATTCTGGTATGTTATTTCCGTATCCATTACACCGTACCATATTTTCAGCGAGAAAAATGGATTGATTCTGTTTCCGACTTCCTTCAGTTTGGAGTATTACAAGTACTTGCTGCAGGAAGGCTCGCTTATTTACTCGGCATACGGCAATACGATTCGCAATACAGCGGGTGGGGTCTTGCTTGCGCTGTTCCTTACGATAACGGCGTCTTACTCGCTCGCGGAGAAAAAGCTGCCCGGTCGGCGGGTGATCATGCTCTTCTTTGTTTTCACCATGCTATTCAAGGGCGGAATGATTCCTACTTATATCACCATGAAACAGTTAGGATTACTAGATACAAGTTATGTGCTGATCTTGGTTATGGCCTTCAGTGCTTTTAACATGATCATAATGAAATCGTTTTTTGAAGGCATCCCCGATAGCTTGCGAGAATCCGCTTCAATGGATGGGGCATCCGAGTTCAGGGTCCTGTGGCAGATCGTTCTGCCCTTATCCAAACCGGTCATAGCGACGATTGGACTCCTTTATTTGGTCGTCTATTGGAACGATTTCTTTAATGCGATGCTCTATGTGACGGATTGGCACAAAGCACCTGTGCAGCTCGTACTCCGCACGATTATTGCCAGTTCCAGCCTCCCGCCGGAGCTGCTTGAAGCGGCAGGCTCAACGCCTCCGCCTACGATAGGCATCCAAATGGCTGCTATTATTATTGTCGCCCTGCCGATGCTCATTATTTACCCGTTCATTCAAAAGCATTTTGAGCAAGGCATGTTGATCGGCTCGGTGAAAGGTTAAAGTGAACATATCAAAGATAAATCAAGGAGGTCTATTTTTCATGTCAAATCAAGTGAAAGTTTGGTCGAACGGCGTGCTTGCCGCCATATTAGTCGGAACCGTATCGGTTGCGGGGTGCAGCAAATCCAGTGATCTTCCAGCAGTTTCGTCTTCACCTTCAGGAAGTGCAGTTTCGGCATCGCCGAAAACAGAAGAGCCCTATGAATTGAAATGGTTAAAAGCCCAAGACATATCCAAGCCTTACGATCCCTCGAAAGATGCCGTCAAGCAAGCCGTTGAGAAGAAGCTGAACATTAAGATTATTCCCGAAATGGTTGACGTTCAGCAGTATAAAACGAAGTTGAATCTGAAGATGTCGAGCGGTGAAATTCCCGATGTTGTACGAATTGATTTTGCCGACGATTTCCAAAAATATGCGCAGCAAGGCGCTTTCGCCGATCTTACGACACTGATCAATGAGAAGGATACACCGAATATTCTAAAGGAAGTGCCGAAGGAAGTTTTCGAACAGGCGAAAGTAAACGGTAAAATTTACGGTATTCCTTATCAAGGCGGACCTGGCTCAGGATACCGCTGGAATCTTGTGCTGCGCAAGGATTTTGTGGAGGGTATGGGGGCTAAGGTTCCGAAAACTCTTGATGAATACTACAATTTGTTGAAAAAAAGCAAGGCAGAGAAACCGGACGTGATCCCGCTCGGAGGCTATACGGCACAAATCGGTCAGCAGAAATACGCGAATAATTCTTTTGACCATATTTTCGGCGCGTTTGGTGTGACACCTGGCTTTTTTACCGAGAAGGAAGGCAAATTTAGCAATTACGATATCGATCCCAAGATGAGAGAAGCCCTGCAGTATTTTCAAAAAATGTATGCAGAAGGACTTATCGACAAAGAATTCGCAACGATTAAGGAAGAGCAGCTGAGGGCGAAGCTGTATAGCGGCAAGCTGTTCTCTTGGATGGGCTGGTGGTCCACGCCGAACGATTACGATACCCAAGTTGAAACAAACGAGTTAAAGAAAAGTGGTAAACTCGCAGCAGATGGAAAACTCGCCGATCAGTCAAGTCAACCATACAAATATTTGACTCTGACTGATTCGCTTGTAGGTACGGATGGCAAAGCTGTAGCCCCTGCAGGTGCTCCATTCGGCCAAATGCATGCGATCAGCGCTAAGACGAAAGATCCTAAGAAAGTACTGGCTATGATCGAGAACTCGTTATCGCTTGAGAATCAGATGCTTACCGTGTGGGGCATTGAAGGGGAAGACTATAAAATCGATAACGGCAAGATGAGGGTGGTTACTGATCTAATCGATCCCAAGACACAGCAGGATAAGAACGGGAACTTCCGTGGTATTCAAAGCTATCTGTTTGCTCCCGGCTTGAAAGGCTGGCCGCGTTACCTAGAGTCGCTTCCACTCCGCCAGTCACAGGCACTGGATGTCGCAATAAATAATAAGTTCCAAATTACCGATGCTTCCAACTATCTGGATTCCCCAACCAAATTAGCTAAACTGGTGGAGCTGAATACCTTGCGCGATTCTGTCTTTACGCAAATCATTATGGGCGCAGACATCAAGAAGTTTGACGAATTTGCAGAAAAATGGAAGTCACAGGGAGGCACAAAAATATTAAATGAGCTCGAAGAATCCTTGAAGAAAAAGTCGGGCAAGTAGAAGGAAAGCATGGCCTTCTCGCAGAAGCTTTAGAAGAGTATGGGAAGCCCCTCGGCCGATAATCATCGGTTGACGGGGCTTTAGCCATAGCGCCAATGAAAGGGATGGGGATGATGGCGATTCAGATACAAAAACGGAACGGCAAATCAGGATTACTGTCAAGGCTCAGTCTTCCGATCTTTGTGTTGATTGTCACCTTCATCGCTTTATTTGCAACGGCAGCCAGTTACATCCTCATCCGGGTTCAGAACGACCATACCCTCAAGATGGCGGAACAGTCGATGAAATTCGTGTATAGGAATATCGAATACCAGTTCGATACAATGAATAATGTTGCCGCTTTTATTTTAAGTAATCAATCGATAGAGAATCTGCTCGAGGCCACTTATCAGGAAACCTTCGAGGCGGCCGATAATTATTACACACTTGAGACTAACCTGCAGAATCTGTCTTTGTTGTCCCTCTTGAATGACTTTGGGTCACCTGACGTTGCGCAACAATCCTACGTGGTTTCTCTTGCATTGGAACCGGGGAGCGGGCTTTATCACATGGCGCCAGATGATTTCTACCCGATAACAGGAATCTTCAAGAATGAAGATTTGCAGGGTCAGGAGTGGTTTCACCGACTGAGCAGCGGGGAGCGTCAGAACGTATGGTGGGGCCAGAAGAGGGATCCGATGAATGCCGCTATGATCTATTCCGCGAGGAAAAAGACGAGTCTCAAAGACGGCCGCAGCCTCGGTACGGTGATCGTCGGCGCGGATACCCGGAGCATCAAGAGCATGTTTGACAATGCTCATTTGGAGAAGGGCTACCATCTGCTGCTGGATGAAACGAATCAAGTTATCTACAGCGAGCGCTATGAATTTCTCGAGAACGCAGCAAAGTTTCCCTATGTGAGCTCACTGATCGGAGCAAAGGGGTCGATCATAACCAGGATCGACGGAGAAAGCCACAGGGTCATGTTCGAAACACTGAAGAACGGCTGGAAGTTGTTATCGGTCGTTCCAGAGAGCCATTTCAGCCAGTACACCTTCGCGATATCCGCCTTAGGTGTTGCTATAACGTTGGCTGCTTTGCTAGTTGCGGGCTTCTGGCTCAGAAGAATCGTTGTGCGGGTCACCGTTCCAATCACCAGACTGGTTAACGCTATCCAGCGTCCAGAAGTTGTGGAATTTAAAATGCCACTTCCTTATCAAAACACTGGAATCTATGAGGTGGATGAGCTGAACCAAAAGTTCGCTGCCATGCTCGTGACCCTACATAGTCTGATCGAGAAATCTTTTACCGAAGAGATTGAACGCCGCCAGCTTCAACTGGAGCTGCTGCATGCCCAGATCAACCCTCATTTCTTATATAATACCTTGGATTTAATTAACTGCCGGGCTATTATGGCGGGAGATCAGGAAACGAGCCGGATCGTTCGTTCACTTGCCAACGTCTTTCGTTACGGCCTGAATCGTGGCCAAACCTGGATTTCCTTGGAAGGTGAGGTCAAGCAGGTTGAAGCCTATCTCCTCATTCAAAAGATGATGATGGATGATCTGAACGTCCATATCCAAGTGCCGGATAAGCTGTTGTCTGCAAATATCGTACACTTAATTTTGCAGCCTCTGGCTGAAAATGCTATCATTCACGGGTTTGCCGTTCGTCATTCCGGTTGCCGAATCACTATTTCAGCCCGATTAGAGAGGGAGGAGCTTGTGCTGCGTGTCGAAGACAATGGACGAGGCTGCGATGCAGATAAAATGAACCTTATGCTTCAGCAACAGCCTGTGCGAGATGTCGGCACTAAAAATAGCGGCATAGGAACCGGTTACGGTACTATGAATGTACACCGGAGAATCCAATTGCATGTTGGTGAAGCTTATGGTTTGCGTTATATAGGGGTAGACGAGGGAACCTGTGTTGAAGTTGTTCTGCCCTATCATCCAGAGCAGCCGGTATGAAGAAAGGAAGGGTCTGAATGTTCAAGCTGCTGATTGCAGAAGATGTGAAGATCGTTCGGGAAACGTTGGTTCACGCCATTAACTGGCAAGCAATAGGAATCGATTTGTTGGGTGCCGTTGAGAATGGAGAGGAGGTCCTGGCCTGGCTGGACCGCGAGGAACCGGATCTTCTCTTGACCGATATTGGGATGCCTAAGATGAATGGACTGGAGTTGATTGAGGCCGTAAAAGCTCGCAATCCGGATATTCGCTGTATTATATTATCCGGACTCAATGAGTTTGAGCATGCCAGGCAGGCAATTAAACTGCAGGTGCTTGACTATGTTCAGAAGCCGATCGACCCGGGCGAGATTGAAAGAGTTCTTGCGCACGGGGTTGAGGTGCTGCGCAAAGAACGGGCCGAGCGTCAAGCCTTGGCTCTCACTGAACAAGCCGCCAAGGACAAACTTCCGAATTTGTCAGAAACGCTGCCGCTTGGGGAATGGTCCGGAAGTTTGAAAAAGAAGAAGCTGGTCGAGCAAGCGCTTCAGTATGTGAAAGAAGCATACACGCGCAAGGAATTGGCGCTATCCGATGTGTCCGCTTCAGTCGGATTAAGTGATAAATATTTGAATCTGCTCTTTAAAGAAGTAACCGGTATGACGATCAATCATGCGATCATTCGTCTTCGAATGGAGGAAGCGGCGCGGCTGCTGAAGGATCCCGCCATCAAAATCTACGAGGTTTGCGACTGGATCGGATATACAGACCAGGATCATTTCCGAGAGAGCTTCAAAAAGCAGTATGGTATGACGCCGACCGAGTATCGCAACAAGTTCTTATAGGGTTCCCAAATAAATAGACACAGGCGACTTTAATAAAAGGAAAGGGGCCGTCTCAAAAGTAGAATCTACTAGCGACAGCCCCTTAGGGCCTACTGATCTTCTGGGAAATTCGAATTGGTATTCAGAACGAAATTCATACTTCTATTGGATTTTTCCAATGGAAGTAGCAGACAGACTGCAAAAATCATAAAATGAGTTTTCATTTTTCCAATTAAGACTTATAGGACAGCCGCTTTTCTTAACGCACATTTTTTCAGTCATTAATTATTCGGATAGAATTCTTTCAAAAATGTTACAGATTGGTTTATTAACGTTTTTAATACATCAACATTGATATCTGCTACTTTATTGATGTACACACACGCTTTTCCTGCCGTATGTGTTCCAAAGTCCTTTAATAACTCCTCTCGTTTTGTGTCACCCGTCGCAAAATACAAACTTATTTTGGCTTTTCGAGGTGAAAAACCAACTAGCGGTGCAACGCCCTCGTGACCAGATTCATATTTATAATGATAGGAGCCAAATCCAATAATACTGGGTCCCCACATCTTCGCCTCATAACCTGTCGTTTCCGTAAAAATATCTAATAATTTATATGCGTCTTCACGCTTCTTAAGGCTTTCTACATTTTCAATAAACTCAAGAACACTGCTGTCCGTTTCTTTTGTTTTTTGTTCGTACATAGTAGAGACCACTCCTCGTTTAATTATTACTCCAAAAACGTTCTTGCTTGCCATAGTTATTGCTCGTAACGTTCATTTTACCAAACAAATGCCCCTAACAGCTAGTTGCCCGCGGCTTTCACTGGAACAGGTTGAATGCCGCCTTTCAACTTAAACAGAGGAACGAGAATCGCTACGCCTACAAGGAAGAATAAACCTGCGATAAAGTACAGTGGAACGAGCGAGATCGCGTTTTTGATCGCCCATTGGTCTGCGAACGGCCTCCGATAAACGAAAATACGAAGATCGGTGCGAACTCCACGACGGAGATAAGCGAAACGGAGAACGTGTCATCATTAGTCATTTTTTTGACGAAAAGCAGGATGGCGATATTTCGCACCCAAATACCGATTTGCAGAAACAACGTGGAAATAAAAATCGCTTGCACGAACCGGTTGCTTAGCAGCGTAGATGCAGAAGCAGATTGATTGGCAGTCATGATTCTCTTCCTTTCATTTTCCGTTCTTTATTCGAACTTTGATCCATTAATTCCCGCATCTTCGCGAAATAGCTTTGATGTATAATCATTGTTAGATGAAACGGGGAGGCATGCGCGATGAAATATCACGTAATCAGCAAGAGAACGGGCAACGTAACATCGCTGCTCTATTCAGAAGTAAATGATATAGATTACGACAGCGAAGGGCGAGTTATCGTATTCGGGACGGACCAAGAAACTTATTATTTACTTGCCGATTTGGCACTAATAACAGAGGATTAATGACGTACGAATTAGCAGTAATTAACGGAGATATTGATGGGGCTCTGCAGTTATATGCTAGTGAGTTAATAAAATAACGCCAGGTGAAGCGGGATATCCGTTACACTGGCGTTATTATTTGTATTTGAAAAGATTGAAATTTGAAATGGAAAAATTTAAAAAAGGGCTTGATATAGGGTATGGGGGTATGGTATATTTTAAATGTGAGGAGGAAATGCTATGGAACAACCTGATAAACAAGAATTAAATGAGGACAGTTGTCATTCGGGCAGTGATCGAAAAAGTCATCATTCTGATAAAACAAAAAACAATTTGATTTCTAGGCTCAATCGCATCGAAGGACAAATTCGCGGTGTGAAAGGTCTTATTGAGAAGGATACGTATTGTGACGATGTGTTAAATCAAATTGCTGCGGTTCAATCAGCTTTAAACGGTGTTGGGAAACTGCTTCTCGAGCATCATCTAAACAGCTGTGTCATCGAACGCATTCAAGAAGGCGATAATGAGGTTATTAAAGAACTTATGGTTACCATGAATAAATTAATGAAATAATAAGGGAGAGATTAGATATGCAAACAGTTACACTTAAAGTTGAGGGTATGTCCTGCGGTCATTGCGTGAATTCCGTAGAAGGCGCAGTTAAGAAACTTGGCGCTTCCGGCAAAGTTGATTTGAGTGGTGGATCCGTTACTGTAGATTTCGATGAGTCCAAAGTTTCTTTGGACGCTATAAAAGAAGCAATCGAAGATCAAGGCTATGACGTCGCGAAATAAAGATAAATGAGCCGCTTCATGCGGCTCCAATGTAACACCTATTTTTTTTCAAGAAAATATACCCCTCAGGGGTATGTGGTGAAGGAGAGACAGAAATGGCGAAACCATTAGAGCAGCAACAAGCGAGTCTGCAAATTACTGGCATGACTTGTGCGGCATGCGCGAACCGGATAGAAAAAGGCTTGAAGAAATTAGAAGGTGTTGCAGATGCCAACGTGAATTTTGCACTTGAGAAAGCTTCTGTAACGTATAATCCGACTCAAATCAGCGTATCTGCCATGGAAGAAAAAATACTGGATCTAGGTTACAGCACCGTAAAGGAAGCAGTTGATTTTAATATCGTAGGTATGACATGCGCGGCGTGCGCCACACGTATTGAAAAAGGATTAAATAAAATGCCTGGGGTCAGTAAAGCAACTGTTAACCTCGCATTAGAAATTGCCCATGTTGAGTTTAGCGCTGCCGAAGTTTCGGTAAGCGATATGGTTAACAAAGTTGATCAGCTGGGATACAAAGCCATACGTAAAGAGGAAGTGGCGGCTGAAGGTGATTATAAGCAAAAGGAGATACGCCACAAGAAAATACAGCTAGCGATATCGGCAATCCTGTCGTTGCCACTTCTGTGGGCTATGGTGAGCCACTTTACATTTACAGCGTGGATTTACCTGCCAGAGTTCTTGATGAATCCTTGGGTGCAGCTTGTTCTTGCCACACCGGTACAATTCATTATCGGTAGTCAATTTTATATAGGGGCATACAAAGCCCTTCGTAATAAAAGCGCCAATATGGATGTGCTTGTTTCTCTCGGAACATCAGCCGCGTACTTCTATAGTTTATATCTAACACTTCAGTGGGCAGTTTCTACAGATGTCCACCACCATGCGCCGGATATGTATTACGAAACAAGCGCAATTCTTATTACTTTGATTATCTTAGGGAAATTATTTGAAGTGTTGGCAAAAGGGAGAACTTCTGAAGCCATCAAGAAATTGATGGGGCTTCAAGCGAAAACAGCGTTAGTCATTCGGCACGGTGAAGAAATAGCTATACCCGTTGAAGAAGTTGTCATTGGGGACATTGTTCTTGTAAAACCGGGTGAGAAGATCCCAGTCGACGGTGTAGTTGTAGACGGTTTGTCGGCTGTTGATGAATCCATGCTTACGGGGGAAAGTATCCCTGTGGAGAAAAAAGCCAGTGACGCCGTTATTGGCGCTACAGTAAATAAAAACGGCAGCTTAAAAATAAAAGCAACGCGTGTTGGGAAAGAGACAGCTCTCGCTCAAATTATCAAAGTTGTAGAAGAAGCCCAAGGCTCTAAAGCGCCTATTCAGCGTATTGCAGATGTGATATCAGGTATCTTTGTCCCGATTGTTGTAGGAATTGCTGTTGTAACATTTCTGATTTGGTATATCTGGGTTGCTCCTGGCGAGTTTGCAGCTGCGCTAGAAAAGGCTATTGCTGTCCTTGTCATTGCTTGCCCTTGTGCTTTAGGACTTGCAACACCAACATCGATTATGGCCGGATCCGGTCGCGCGGCGGAATTTGGCATTCTGTTTAAGGGCGGGGAACATTTAGAATCCATGCAAAAAGTGCAAACCATCGTGCTTGATAAAACGGGTACAGTAACGAAAGGCAAACCGGAACTTACAGACGTTCAAATTGAAAACATGAATGAAGAGGATACAATTCTTAGACTAATCGGCTCTGCTGAAAAACAATCAGAACACCCGCTTGCTGAGGCGATTGTTGCTGGGATTGTTGCTAAAGGTATCCTACTGACTGCTACTGAGCAGTTTGAAGCTATTCCCGGCTACGGAATTCGAGCTATCGTAGAAGGCAAGGAAGTACTGGTTGGAACCCGTAAGCTCCTGCAGCGTGAAGCCATCGACTTCGTTAAAGCAGATACTGCTATGGAAAAGCTCGAGTCAGATGGTAAAACCGCAATGCTTGTAGCGGTGGATAACAAGTACGCAGGTATGGTAGCCGTAGCGGATTCGATCAAAGACACATCGAAAGAAGCAGTCTCTCGCTTAAAACAAATGGGCATCGAAGTCATCATGATGACAGGTGACAATAAACGAACAGCACATGCAATAGCGCAGCAAGTTGGCATTGATCATGTTCTCGCGGAAGTTCTTCCGGAAGGCAAAGCCGAAGAAGTGAAGAAGCTTCAAGGACAAGGAAAGATAGTGGCCATGGTGGGGGATGGCATCAACGATGCTCCTGCTCTTGCGACTGCAGACGTCGGCATAGCTATCGGCACCGGCACTGACATTGCGATGGAAGCAGCAGACGTGACTCTGATGCGCGGAGAACTTACAAGCATTACAGACGCCATTTATATGAGCCGTAAAACGATGACGAACATTAAACAGAACCTGTTTTGGGCACTGGGTTACAATACGCTCGGGATTCCGATTGCGGCACTTGGACTTTTGGCACCCTGGGTAGCTGGAGCTGCAATGGCACTCAGCTCAGTATCAGTTGTGTTAAACGCTCTACGCTTGCAACGAGTGAAGTTATAATCGGCACTCATGGGAGAGGAAGACATGCAGATGATGAAGTTTGCAGTTACCCCAGGGCTTCAAACTGGGGGAACCATCTTTAAACCAGAACAATTGGCGGTTCTGGGATCGATCGTCGGTGCGGATGCTAAAATAGAATTAACGACATTTAAACAATTATATGTTGAAATGCAAGAAGATCGAATGGATGAAGTGAAGGAAAAGTTGTCTGACATTGGATTAGAAATATATCCTACTGGCTTTGTGACCAAGAGCCTCATTACGTGTAACTTTTGCCGTGGAGCAAAAGATGCAGGGCTTGAAATGGCTGAAACGTTAAACAAAGCGATCTCAGGGATCGAAACGCCAACACCTTTGAAAATCGGCTATGCGGGTTGTGCACTCGGAACGAGCGAGCCACTCTTGAAAGATATCGGTGTGGTCAAAATGAGAGATACGTTTGATATTTATGTTGGCGGTGAGCCCAAATCGTTAAAACCATCTTTTGCGGTCTTGCTAATGTCCGATGTTCAAGCAGACAGATTGATTCCGATTGTTCAAAAGCTCATCCATCATTTTCAACAACATGGCAAAATGAAGGAAAAGTTCTCGAAATTTATCAATCGGATAACAATCGAGGTATTGCATGAGGCAATTGCAGACTGAGTGTAACGGGGGTTTGTTCGATTTATGAAGACAATTTTAATCGTTGATGATGAAGAAAAGATTCGTGAAGTTGTAGCATCCTATTTGCAAAATGAAGGATATGCTATTATTCAATCCGGTACAGGGAACAAAGCACTTGAACTCGTTCGCGGCGGAAATGTTGATCTTCTTATATTGGATCTGATGCTTCCGGACATGTCCGGGGAAGATGTATGCAGAGCGATACGGCAGTTTTCTCCTGTTCCTGTTATCATGCTAACTGCGAAAGTTTCTGAAGATGACCGCGTCCAAGGATTAACACTTGGTGCGGATGATTATGTCGTGAAGCCATTTAGCCCACGTGAATTAACAGCAAGAGTAAAAGCCATATTGCGTCGCACGCAAGATGATACACTTCTTGCAGAAATCATCTCGTTTCATAATGACGACCTTGTCATTCGACCGATGAAACATGAAGTTTATAAAATGGGGAATCTGATAAGTCTGACTCCAAATGAATATAAATTGCTGTTGATTTTGGCACATCATCCAAACCGAACCTTTACACGGGAGGAATTAATTGAAAAAGTACTCGGTTTTGATTTTGAAGGCGATACTCGATCGATCGATCAGCATGTCAAAAACCTCCGTCAAAAGATAGAATCTGATCCCAAAAAGCCTCAATACATCGTTACCGTCTTTTCTGTAGGTTACAGGTTTACTGGAGGAGAATCATCATGAAGGGATTATACGCACGAATCGTCATCGCATTTATTGGTGTAGCCTCCGGTGTTTTGCTCATCTCAACGATAGCGTTTATCTTAGAGACACACTACCACTTCTCCTTGTATCAACATCAAGCTATGGATATGAACTCTCCAGCATTTGATACCCATTTTGAGCAGGCATTAGTCCAGTCTGTTCTTTGGTCTGCCATTTTGGGTATTTTGCTCTTGGTTCTGTTAAGTCTTTTTGTCGCTAAGAGGCTCACAGCCCCTCTGATCCACATGAAAAAGGTTGCAGAGCGAATGGCAAGTGGAGAGCTTGATGCAAGAACGACAGTCAAAGGCAATGATGAGATCGCTGATCTAGGTGGATCCCTTAATCATCTCGCTGAACAACTCATGCACCAGGAGCAATTACGTAAAACGATGACTGCTGATGTGGCGCATGAATTAAGAACGCCGCTTGCAACACTTAAAAGCCATATGGAAGCGATGATTGATGGCGTTTGGGTGCCAACTCCCCAGCGCCTAGAATCATGTTTCGAGGAGATTGAACGTTTGCGGTTCCTTGTTGGTGATTTAGAGCAATTAACGGAGATGGAGTCCCCACATTTCAAACTGAAGCTGCATGATGAAAATGTTTCAGCAATCGTTCATCGGAATATCGAAGCGAGCCGGGCTTCTTTTGATCAAAAGGGAGTTAACCTTTTTTTTGAAGGTTTAACAAATGTAGAAGCTACCTTGGATAGGCAGCGATTAGGTCAAATTGTGGTGAATCTTTTAACGAATGCGCTAAAGTTTACGCCCCGAGGGGGACAAGTAACTGTTGAAGTGAAGGAAGAACAACACGGAGTGGTTATTATTGTATCGGATACTGGGATTGGTATAAATGAAGATGATCTACGTTTTGTATTTGAACGTTTTTACCGCGTAGAAAAATCCCGCGATCGTAAATCAGGAGGGGCTGGGATTGGATTAACGATTGCAAAAAAATTGGTGGAAGCACATGGAGGAACCATTCGAATGGAAAGTCGGGTTGGTGAAGGAACATCTGTAGCGATACATTTCCCTAAGAATTAATACCGATCCTCACAAGATCTACACAAGTACCTTTTATAATAAGGAGATAAAAAGAGGAGAGACTTTATCTCCTACCTATATGAGGAGGAAATCATGAAAAAAGTAGCGATTTCAATTTTACTTACGGCTGCGCTCTTAACGGCATGCGGAAAATCAGGCAGTTCAATGGACCATTCTTCGCATAGCGAGATGGCAAAAGAGGCTGACTCGAAGCAAGAAGGAAATGTCCAGACTCAGTTTAAACTTTCTACCGATAAACCGCAGCCGAACCAAGATACGGCGATTACGATTAAGATTCAGGACAAAAACGGCAAACCAATCGATAAGTTGGATACAGTCCATGAAAAACAGATGCACCTTATCATTGTAAGTAAGGATTTGTCATTCTTCAACCACATTCACCCTGATAATAAAGGAAACGGCGAGTTTACAGTTACGACTCAATTTCCAACAGCTGGCGATTACAAAGTGATTGCAGACATAACGCCAACCGGTATGGGGGCAATGAATAAGAGTCAGTGGTTTACAATCCAAGGAAACGTTCCGGCACCAAAAGCCATTGATCCCGATGCAACACTAACTAAAGGGGTTGACGGTAAGGAAGTCACGCTGTCTATTGATCACCTTATGGCGGGCATGGAGCTAAACTTGAACTTCAATATTAAAGACGCTCAGACGAAGCAGCCTGTAACAGACCTCCAGCCTTACCTAGGAGCTGTAGGACACGTCGTGATCTTAACCCAAGATGCAGAAAATTATCTGCACGTGCATCCGACAGAGGAAAAGGCGTCAGGACCGGATGCCAAATTTATGACGACGTTCCCGCATAGCGGCGTATATAAGATTTGGGGACAATTCCAGCAAAATGGTAAAGTATTTACCGTACCGTTTGTTGTAAAAGTACCGTAATGTGATTGTTGCCCAGTTTCCTCAACTGGGCTATTCGTACATTTTGAAGCTCTGACAGGTGGGTTGTCCTTTTCTATTCATAAACATCTATAAAGGACTTATCAAGAAAAGGGGAAAGAAAATGAAATATAAAGTTAATCTCGTTTCTTCAATTATCGCAGCCTCATTAATGCTATCAGCTTGCTCTGCTTCTAAAGTGTCAATGGAGCATATACACGGTTTGGGTTATAGTACTGATGGAAAACAAATTATGATTCCTTCGCATACAGGTTTGGTTGTTTACTCGGGTAGTAAATGGAGCCATGTCGATGCTCCGAAAAACGATTATATGGGTTTTGTCGCTGTTGATAATGGTTTTTATAGTAGTGGTCATCCCGGAGTCGGCTCTAACCTGAAAAACCCCATAGGAATCGTGAAGAGTCCCGATATGGGGAAAACAATAACGAAACTCGATTTGGAGGGAAATAGCGATTTCCATGGAATGACGGTGGGTTATAAGACTCATACCATTTATGTATTTAATGCACAACCCAATCCAAAGATGAAATCGGCAGGATTGTATTATACAAAAGATGAAGCAAAAACGTGGAGTAAATCAGAAATGAACGGTTTTTCTGGAGAACCTTTAACCTTGGCAACTCACCCAACTGACGATAAGGTGATAGCACTCGGATCCAAGGAAGGACTATATCTTTCCAATGATTCTGGAAATCACTTCGAAATGTTGTTCCCGGGACTAGTTGTAGCATCTTCAGCATTTAGTAATAACGGTGAATTGTTTATAGCTGCGGCTAATTCTCCGACGATGTTTCAATTCAATCTAAGCAGTAAAGAAAAGAAAGAAATCAAACTTCCTACCTTGGAAAAAGGGGATGCCATTTCTTATATGGCTCAAAATCCTACTGACTCGAATGAAATCGTGTTGGCAACTTTCAATAAAGATATATTTATGAGCAAAGATGTGGGAGTGAAATGGACCAAAATTGCCGATAAGGGCAATGGAATTTCGAAATAATAGTGAAAATATACATCGTCTTATCGTGGTTCTATTGACTTAGAGCGCGCTCTAAGATGTAAACTTACACTATGGAACAATATTTGAGCATCCAAGCCATTTCTAACCTTACTGGTATCACCGCCCACACCCTGCGTTACTATGAGAAAAACGGTCTGATTCATGCGATAGCTAGGGGTTCGAATGGTCGCCGTCAATATTCTGTAAACGATCTAGCATGGATTCGTTTTTTGGTAAGGCTTCGCACCACAGGAATGAGCATTAAGCAAATGCAACAGATCGCCGATCTGAGAAGACAAGGTTCCGCTACGACCAAAGAAAGGAGAGTTCTGCTGGAATCCCACAAGAACAAGTTAGCAGATCAGATCGAGAGGCTTCAAGAACATTATGAAGTCATTAACGAAAAAATAGAGATTTATCGTCAATGGGAACAAGAAAACTCACTGACTGGAGGTAGCTAAAGTGATGAACTCACCATATGAAACTGGAAAAAAACTGTTTCAAGAAACTGATGAAGAAGGTATCCAAGGAGTCGTCAATGGTTTAAGTGACGTATCCCCGCACATCAGTAGATACATCATTGAATTTTTCGGGCAAGTTTTCAGTAATCCCGTACTCACCTATCAACAGAGAGAAACAATCGTGATCTCAGCGTTAATTTCATTAGGCGATACTCCAAATCAACTCAAATGGCACATGAACTTCGGCTTGAAAGTTGGGATTACGCCGAACGAAATTATAGAGATTGCCACCCATTGCATTCCGTTTTGCGGCTTTCCCCGTGCTTTAAATGCCGTTGGCGTTGCGAAACAACTATTTGCTGAACAAAATATCGAAGTAAACATCGAGGACGAGCTGCTACAAAGTGTAGGAGAACGAAGGGAAAGAGGCTTGGCTAAACTTCAAGAAATTGACGGCAAACATGGCAACGCGGTTGTTGATTCACTTGCTGATATTGCCCCGCTATTAGCTGAACAAATCATCGATTTTGCGTTTGGTGAAATCTACAGCCGCTCAGGATTAAATCCTAAACAACGTCAACTCGTCACGTTAGGAGCCTTGACTGCTCAAGGTGGATGTGAGCCGCAGCTGCGTGTTCATCTCAATGCCGCAATTCGTATAGGTCTAACGAGAGAAGAAATTATTGAGGCACTGTTACAATGCTCCCCTTACACGGGATTTCCTAAAGTGTTAAACGCAATAACCGTTGCGAAAGAGATCTTCTTATCGCATTAATTTAGACTCCATTAGGGCTGCCATTTGGCGGCTCCTTTTTTTTGTTTATTCTATAAGGCTTGCCACGGTCTAGTTCCTGTGGCATATGCTACAGGTTTTTTTATAGCTTGACATGCAACTAAATAGTTGCATATAATAAAGGCATGGACAAACTTTTTAAAGCACTTGCAGATGGAACACGCAGAGAATTACTCGACCTCTTGTTCGCGAATAACGGACAATCCTTAGGAGAACTCTGTAAACAAATGACAATGAGTCGTCAAGCTGTTACGAAACACCTATTGCTGCTGGAAGAGGCAAATTTAGTTACTATCGTATGGCAAGGCCGTGAAAAGCTGCATTATCTTAATCCAGTACCTATCGGGGAAATTTATCAACGTTGGATCGGCAAGTTTGAGCGTCACCGGATCGATGCATTAAACACACTAAAGCAAGCCTTAGAGGAGGGTACTAATCATGAATAAAACTTCATTCGTTTACACGACTTACATCGCAACTACGCCCGAGAAGCTTTGGGCAGCCCTAACTACCAGTGAATTCACCAAGCAGTATTTTTTCGGTCGTGAAATCGTCTCGGATTGGCAAGTTGGATCCAGCTTTAAATTGATGAATAAAGATAAAGTTGAACATTATGGTGAAGTTCTTGTATATGAGCCGTATCGATTACTCACAATTACCTGGAGCGTCAAGGACGTTGAAGTAGAGCGAATGTCTACGGTTACTTATGAATTAACACCCATGGACGCTACTGTAAAACTGTCGCTCCGACACGAGGAATTATTAGAAAAGGATATTCGTAAAGATGAAGGCAAGATTGAAGGATTTAATAATGGCTGGCCTGTTATTCTAAGCAATTTAAAGAGCCTGCTTGAAACAGGCAAAACTTTGGCAGCCTTTTAGTTTAACATTTGATTTAGGATAAACTTCAGAGGGCGTCTTTGGGTCGCTCTTCGAAGGACAGTTGTCACTTTGTTACTGATACAATTAGATCTAAGGAGAGGTGAACAAATTGGAGTCAAATCAAGCGAATTACTCCGTTAACCATGCAGGTGCATTTTCGAATTTTGGAAACGTCACGGAAGGAATGCTAAAAGGAAAAATCTTTCTAAAAGATTCCTTACAACTTACGAGTATGGAAGTTTCACTCAATAATCTGCCACCAAAGGCGGAAGTCCCCTTCTATCACAAACACCAAGAAAATGAGGAACTCTACATCTTTCTTAAAGGACAAGGTCAATTTCAAGTGGACGGAAACGAATTTGATGTGTTCGAAGGAACTTCCGTTCGAATCGCTCCTGACGGAGTGAGAGTGTTGCAGAATACGTCGGCTTCGGAAGACCTGTATTTTATCGTTATTCAAGCCAAAGAGAACAGCCTTACCCAATGGGTGGAGACAGATGGAGTAATCCTGGAACAACCGGTCAAATGGGAAAAGAGCGATGAGTAATTCTCGGAATTAATTGTGTGGATTGAACCGGATGCCGCCGCCATGTAAGATAGAGCACATACAGTAGCAAGAGGAAAGGTGCATCCATGTGGACGTATACCATAAATTTAGTTCGTGATTTATCTCCTGGCGTGAAGCGGTTCATCGCGACCGAGAGCTTGTTTGGCATCGGAGTAGGAATCTTTAGCCTCATCCTGAATTTACATCTCTTGAACCTCGGCTTCTCCAAAGGTGACATAGGTAGAATAACATCGCTGGGGGCGTTGACAATTGGCCTGGCCAGTCTGCCTGCGGGTTTCATCGTGAAGAGAGTCGGGCGCAAAACGATGCTCGTCACAGGCATGCTCCTGGCATTCCTGTCGCTCGCGCTCTTCGGCTTCGGAACCAGCCTTAGCGCGGTTACCGTCGCACAGCTCATCTGGTCGCTCGGCATTACGGCGATCGTGAACTCCGAAATTCAGTTGATCTTCCAATATTGCCGTAGCAAGAAAGAAGAGACGAGCGCGTATTCGTTACTGTTCGCCGTATTTACGTTTTTTACCGGCCTCGGCACATGGCTCGGCGGCTACCTGCCGAATTGGCTGCCTGGGCATACCACGTTATACCAGTTTGCATTCTTCGTTGCTGGTGGTTGCTTAGCGCTCTCAGGCATTTTGCGGGGATTGTTGCTTCCTTCTACACATGCAAGAGTGAAAGACGCTGCGGCAGTAAAGATCAGCGATGTTCAACCAACGAAGCCTTCGGACCTGCCGAAGCGAGGGCATGCGATGTATTTTCTGCTGCTGCTTTCGCTGCTTATTTTCAACTCCGGATTTACGTTCGGGCTGCTTAGCCCGTTCCTGAACGTCATCCTGAAATTCCGGTTTCAGATGGAGGACGGTAACATCTCCAGTTTGCTCGCGTTGTCCGGATTTTTCTTCTTTATCGGATCGATCGTTATGCCGTACGTTGTAGAGAGATGGGGCAGCCGCAGGACGTTTGTGTTTCTGTTTCTATATAACATGTTTGTCGTGGCCTTGATGGCGCTCGCCATGCCGTCCTACGTATTTGCGGTACTGCTGCTCATTCGCGGGACGGGCTTCACGATGTTAAACAACTTGATGGACAGCGAATGCATGTCGGCTGTTGCCGAAGAAGACCGCAACTTGTTCGCAGTCATGCGGACGGTATCGCGCAGCATCGGCAACACTATCGCCTCTTACTGGGCGGGCTATATTTTGGCTGGAAATCATTATTCGCTGCCCTTTATTCTTACGGCGGTTGCTATATTGGCGGGGTATGCCGTATATGCGTGGTTCGTGCAGGGCATGCTGGATCGGAGACTGCAAGGACAGTCTTGACGTGGACGTGAATTTGGCGTTACGAAGTTCATTTTACAAGACTCATGCTAACATATTTTATTTACTCATCGGGTTTCACACAAAGATGCAGCGTCCCCCAGGATGCTGCATTTTTATTTTCTCTGCACAACCCGGTTCGATGCCAGAGACAGCAAAAAAGCCACTTTTAAGTAGGTAGACCACTTTAAAGTGCCTTCTTACGCATTCAGAAAAAATGAATTATTGTTAACTCACGGAACAAGAAAACAACAAAAACCTGAAAATAAAACGAAAGAAGGAATAGAATATGAACAGTCTGATGCCTGCACAAACAAAAAGATTTTTGGAGGATATCGCGGGGTTCCCACCTCTGCATAACATGTCCCCGGAGGAACTCAGAAAAGTCGTTGTCGCTAACGCCATTTCTGAAAACGTTGTGCTGGCAAGCACGGAAGATGTCCAGTTGGACGGTCCGCACGGAACATTCGCAGTAAGAAATTACCGTCGATGAAGCTATCTATGCGGCACAATGGGTGTACGACAACTCAGCAACGTTAGGTTTCGATCCATCGAGAATCACCGTGGCGGGGGAAAGCGTCGGAGGCAACTTGGCCGCAATCGTGGCGCAGCAAGCCATTAAGCGAGGCACATTCTCTCTCGCCTATCAAATTCTGCTTTGCCCATTGACTGATTGGGCCGGGGATTACGAGAAGCACCGTCGGCAGTCTCTTAATAAATTGGAAATATTTTCTTATTTATTTAGACCTTCCATACTGCTTGGAAAAAGTTAAAATACGACGATACATTTTTTTATCCTTCATGTGTTTTAAATGATAAAACTGGGGTCTCGTGTTAACTTCAAGGATCCAAGGTTTTCCTTTAACATCTAAAGCAACATCCAAGCCTAACTCTCTAAAGCCGTTCTTATAACAATCGAACTGAGTTCCGACGGTATTTCCCAACCATTCTAGTTTTGTTTTCTTTCTTCGGATAGATGCGCTTTTATATCCTGCTCCGGCCATTGTTTGAAAGAAATAACCAAGCCTTCCGCCTTGATGATAGTTCGTGGCGACCTTACCCGTCCTGCCTATTTTTGTGAATATAGCGCTGCTTACCCATTTTCCTTTTGTCGTTTTCTGAACCATAACACGAACGTCAAATGGTCTCCCCTTCGTTTTGGCCAAGAGTATACCCTGCTGAAGCAAAAATGATCTTCCTTTTGAAAATCGGCGAAGCTTCATGTATAAACCTTTCCTGCTTGAGTAGTACGATTTAACGGATTTAAGTTGAATTTGATACCCACTATCTTTTCTTTTGATTCGAATGATGTCTGCTCCACCTGTACCGTCGGTAGGTTTAAAATATAGGGTAGAAAAAGCCGACAGCATCAAATTAAGCGTTTTACTGTTGAATAACATCGTACGAGGGATGTATTTTTTTAGCTTTCTATGCTTAACTAGCCATTTAGTTTTAATCCATTTGCTTCTGACAGATTTGCTCCTGTATTTCATAACGATAACCTCCTATGTCACAGAATACGCTTTTTGATAATTGCTTGTCACAACATTTGCCTAGACGTGATTGGAGTCGTACTTCTTTACAGAGCAATCGAACATTCCCGTCCTTAATCGCAGGGAAATTATGGTATATACTCGAATATAATCATGTATGTTTTTAAGAAAATCTTTGAAATCGAAAGGAGAAATATATATTGAACGAGCAAGTTGCGGAGGTATCCACAAATCAGAGAGCAAGATTCGGTCAAACAATTCAAGTTAGGTTGGTCTCAAATTTAAAGAAATCGCAGGAATACTATCGTGATGTTTTGGATTGTAAGGTAGACGAATGGGGGCACGCTGAGCGAGATGGCATGCTTTTTATTCTACAACAAGCTGTTTCACCAGATGATGTGCGACCAAATAGTACCTCAAAAAAGCGTCCTGATTATCCGACCGAATGGGAAGGTCCTGATTACGGTTGGGATTCATTTATTCATGTTACTTGGGATGACCTGGACTCACTAGTTGAAGAAGTACGTGGCAAAAGTGGAATTATTGCGATTGAGCCTTTTACTGGAGTGCACGGAAAGTGGGAGTTTAAAAATGCATACATACAAGACCCTGATGGGTATAATCTGGTTTTAGGTGCGATGCGTCAGATAAATGATTAGTACCTGTTGTATCTTACTGACGAGCGGATTAAAAGAGTCGAATATTCCCTCACCGAGTATGGCAAGAGCGTTGAGCCGATTCTTGAGCTTATGTGCGAATGGGGTAAACAACGTATGAGCGAATTCGATCTGCAAGTGAGGGCGGTGGGGGCGTCAGACGAATAGCCTACAGCCATGGCAACGTTCTACGAACAAAAATGTGCCTTATTGTTAGCTGAGGTGCCACCCTATATAATTTTGGATGTGGATTGCATCCATCAAAAAACCTATGAAGGCGGGATATATCATGGTAGTGGAAATCATCCGGTATGACATAGCGCCAGAATCAGCTCAGCATTTCTTTGTATTAGTTAAACCCTTCTTCAATGCGATCTTAGAAATGAAGCATTATAGCGTTATTGCTAACTCTTAATGACCAAGACCCGGCTTGAGGCTCTGAGTGACGGCGTCATAGCTATCGTGATGACCATTTTAATTCTTGAATTTAAAGTCCCCAAGATCGAATCAGCCGAAGGAGATTGGGGGCTCGTAAAGGATTTTATCCATATTCTTCCTGCTGTTCTCAGCTATATGATCAGTTTTTTGGTTCTAATTGTTTGGTGGATGTCTCATCATCAATTGTTTCATGAAGTTAAACACATAGATCGTAAAACGATTTTTCTGAACGGCATTTTCCTGATGTTTATTGCTTTCATTCCTTACCCAACAGCGCTGATGGGTGAATACCCGGGCCTTCATTTCCCTTCATCTATTTTATTCTTAAGAAAAATGGATAAAATGCCTCTCAACTAACGGAAAACGTCGACCCCCTTTAAAATATAAAACTTAGACCCTCAGCCCGTTGCTGAGGGTCCTTTTTTTGCTATTCAACTACGTACGGGCAGGATAGCGGAGGTAACTGTTGAATATTGTTGGTATGATTTGTTCGGGGCATGCGTGGTCGGGTTAGCGAGGTTAATTCGCTCTTCGTCGGCACCTCGAATCAGCTAAGGGAATTCGAAACCGGCACACTGGCCGGTTTCGTTGGACGTTTTCGGATGGGAAGTGAATCTAGTATGATTCCGTTTCGTTATAAGGCTCGATGCCATGCTATTTTGAACAAATATCTTTCAGGGGAATCTATTGATTACCGACAGGTCATATCGCTGCTTCTCCCGATCCTCATCGACCAGGCCTTCCTCGTCGGCTTAAGCTTGGTGAACACTGCGATGATCAGTTCGTCGGGGGTGGCGGCAATCAGCGCAGTAAGTATGGTCGATTCGCTCAATCTCTTCCTGGTTAATATCTTCGTCGCCTTGGCGACAGGAGGCACAGTGGTGGTGGCGCAGTACAAGGGCAGTGGGAACGATAAGATGTTATCCAAGGCGGCGGCGGCTTCGCTTTCCGCGGTGACTCTGGTTGCGGTGACGCTCAGCCTGGTCGTCCTCCTATTTTATCATCCGATCCTGAAGTTACTCTTTGGAACGGCGGATCCGGAGGTGTTTGACCATGCCGGCACTTACCTAGTGGGAAGTGCTTTATCTTATCTCGGGATCGCGTTCAAGGAAGCGGTCAGCGGAGCGCTGAGGGGGATCGGAAGGACTAGAGTGACATTGGGGTTGTCCCTAATCCTAAATCTTTCTTACGTATTGCTGAACGTCTTGTTCGTCCATTTTATGGAAATGGGAGTTCTAGGTTTGAGCGTGGCCGTGAATATTTCCCGTTATTTGGCAGCGGCATGCGCATTGTTCTACCTGCTCCGTATGGATGACAGCCTGCGAATTCGCCTTAAGGAATTGATGAACTGGAATTTTTCCATGTTTAAGAAAATCATGTTCATCGGGCTGCCGTTCGCTGCGGAGCAGCTGTTCTTTAACGGGGGGAAAATGTTAACCCAAATCTACATCGTCAGTCTAGGCACTTACGCGATTGCAACTAACGCCATCAGTTCCGTATTCGCTATGCTTTTACAAATTCCCGCCATTGCATTGTCTACAGCACTAGTCACTGTGGTAGGGCAATGCATTGGGAGGGGGAATATTCAGGATGCCCGCAAATTTACGAGGTCGTTTCTGTGGCTGGCGTCTGGCTCCCTTCTAGTGACTGGGCTTATATTGATCCCGTTCTTTAAGCCTCTGGTTAGTCTGTTCCGCCCACCGGCCGAAATCATGGATGATCTGTATCTCATTATGTTGGTCAATATGTTAGCCCAAATCCCTCTATGGTCGATCAGTTTTCTGCTGCCGGGTGCGTTGCGAGCAGCGGGGGATTCTCGTTTCACCTCCATCTCTTCGATGCTGACCATGTGGTTGTTTCGGGTTGTGCTCGGCTATGTGTTTGGTATCACGCTAAACTACGGGGTGTTCGGGGTGTGGGCGGCTATGCAATTGGAGTGGGGAGTGCGCGGTGCGATCTTCCTGTGGCGTTATCGCGGGGAGCGGTGGTACAGGCACCGCTTGGTAGAGCCCGCAAGCGGGAAGTGATACCATATTAACGTCGCCGTTGGCCTATGTTTGGAATTGGTTGTGTTGTTCCGTGAAAAATGGAATCGAAGCGGGTCCGTCTTTCAAACGTTAGGCGGAGCTGCTTTTGGCGTGTATGTCTTCCATGCGTTTATACTATTTATACTAGGGCTGCCGCAGGAACGATCGGCAGCCTTGTTACGGTGCGAAATTTAACGAAGAATGGGAAGTTATTGCTGCATTTCATTTGACCGAAATGTCTTCCTTGTCTTAGGAAGCGGACGCCGATTCTTGGCTTGTATGCTCTGCTTTCCTCCCAAGGACGCCTCCGAACAGGAACGTCCCGAGCGACAGCGCCAGGCAGACCGCCGAGAAGATGCCGATCGATGAATATCCGCCGAACTGGACATAGAGTAGGCCAGCTATCCATGCGCCGAGTGTGTTAGCGCTGTTCATCGTCGAGTTGGCCAGGCTGGAGATTGTTCCCCGGATGGAGGCATTCAGCGAAGTGAGCGCACCCATGACAATCGGGAAGATAATCCCAAGGGTCGCGAAAATGATCAGATAGATGATCGTCACGAAACGGAGGTTCGTCAGATGGGGCATAACTGTGTATAGTACCATGAGCATCGACATTCCTACTATAATCGCGTTCGAATTACCTAGCTTTCCAGTCACATAAGAGCTAATCATGCTTCCCAGCAAAGTACCAAACCCGAGGAACATCATCACAGTACCGATCTGTCCAATTGGAAGTTCGAAGCGATCGGCCATCCACTTGCCAATGAAGGCGAATGCGGTACCGCTTCCTAAGTGAAGGAGAAGGTAGGCAAGGAAGCCGCTCCTTGCCTTGCCACTCATGATCAGCGGGACATACCGGTGAAGGATTGACGTCCGTTCGAACGTATTAGGCTTCATGTCGGGCAACGAGTAGAAGGCGACGACGATGAGCAGCAACGAAGCGATTCCAATCGTCCAGAAAGGAACGGACCAATGGGCGACAGCGAGCCAGCTTCCGATCGGCACGCCAAGTGCCTGAGAAGCAGCTAGTCCGGCGAAGGCGATGCCCATTGTCTTCGACACTCTGGACGCCGGCATGATGGCGGGAATGGATGCCCACACTTGGGGTGCCGTGAACGCCGCGCTGACGCCAGCAAGGAAGCGGAAAAGGCACATCGTCCAGAAGCTGTCTGCGAAGCCACATAGAATCGTTGAGACGGAGAAACCGAGCAAGCCGCTCAAAAGAACGGTTCTTCGGTTCCAGCCGTCGGACAGAGGTCCGGCGATCAAGGCGAATAAGGCCGAGCCTAGCGTGTAGGCGCCAAGCATCCACCCTGCGATTCCCGTCGATACGCCGAATTGCGTCTGAAGCGTTGGGAGTAAGGGCGAGATGAGGAACGTATCGGTTCCGATCATAAACATGATTAAGAAGAACAGGGCGGTATATCTACGCATAGTCGATCACTCCTAATGGTTTTGTATTACTTACGTTTTCTATCGTAAAGCATAATGGTGACAAGTTTTGTCATAAACTCGAATATTCATATAGAAAGGGCTGAACAGAATTGCCAAATCCAAAAGATTGATGGAACTGATGATAACTGTCAACCGAAAGCGGTAATTGAATTTATTAATCAAAAAAATTTGATTATGTGATTGCATTCTAACTTGCAATGGTATATATTGTTATTAAATCAAAAATAATTGATTAATGAATCGGGTGAAAACAATGAAAACCATAATTCCAATACATGAAGTGAAGATAAATACTGCACCGAGCGACTCATTTTTTGAAACGTATGAAGCAAAGTTTAAAGCCTTGGCGGATCGCAAGAGACTGCAAATCATGTATGAGTTAACACAGCGGGGAAAAACGTGCGTTTGCGACCTATGCGAAATCGTGGAGATGGCTCAATCCAAGTTGTCTTATCACTTGAAGATCCTTTTAGACGCCAATCTAATTACAAAAGAAATCATCGGCACCTGGAGCTATTACGAGATCAATAATTCCGAAGTGAACGGATTGCTTTCAGAAGAGCTATGCTGCATTTTTAGACCGAGTCGCTCTTAAATTTTTTTAGACATTATATCAATTTTTTTTGATGTATACATCGATATATTTTGAAAATCAAAGTGATTGCTGTGCATGTGCTTGCTCTTAAAAAGAAAACTATGATATGGAGGTATCATCAATGAGTGAAAATACAGTTCAATCTAAAGCGAAATTACCTGTAGCGATCATAGGTGCTGGGCCTGTTGGCCTTGCCGCAGCGGCACATTTAGTTACACGAGGTGAATCCTTTGTATTGTTTGATGCAGGGAATGCGGTGGGGGCCAGTGTCCTTAAATGGGCTCATGTACGTCTCTTTTCTCAATGGAAATTCAATGTAGATAAAGCAGCGCGACAGCTACTTACCTCACATGGTTGGATAGCCCCGAATCATTCGGAACTCCCTACTGGATTTGAGATGGTAGAGAACTATTTTAAGCCTTTCGCTGAGTTACCTGAACACGAAAGTGACTGCTGTGAGCCGCAAAGGCATAAATAAGGTGAAAACAAAGGGCCGTGATGACCTTCCCTTTGTCTTGCATGCCCAGAAAAATGGGGAGCGCTTCTTGGTTGAGGCCAAAGCTGTCATCGATGCTTCGGGTACTTGGACAAATCCGAATCCAGTCATTTCTGAAGGTGTATGGACAACGGAGGAACAAAATTTAAGTAAACAAGTATTTTACGGTATCCCCGATGTTCTTGGTAAGTATAAAAATCGCTATAGTGGAAAGAAAGTTCTTGTTGTTGGTAGCGGTCATTCCGCGATCAATACACTTTTGGAACTCGGAGAGCTTAAGGAGCGGGTACAGGAGACTGAAATTGTCTGGGTACTAAGAAAATCTAGGCTTGAGGATGTTTACGGGGGGCGGGAGCAAGATCAGCTTGCTGCGAGAGGAGAACTCGGAACACGTATTCAGAAGCTAGTTGAATCAGGTAAAGTTAAAGTGATGACGCCTTTTCATATTCAAGAATTAAAAAAGGATGGAGAAAAAATTCAGGTTGTTGGTTCTTTAAACAGCGAATTGGCCCAAATTGATGCGATTGATGAGATCATTTCGAATACAGGTTCCCGTCCTGATTTTTCCTTCCTAAGAGAAGTTAGAGTGATTTCAGATCCAGGCTTGGAAAGTGTATTAGAGTTAGCACCTCTAATAGATCCGAATGTTCATAGCTGCGGTACGGTTAGACCACACGGGGAGAATGAACTAAGACAACCAGAGAAGGACTTTTATATTGTTGGATCGAAGAGCTATGGTCGAGCACCGACTTTCTTGATGGCGACAGGGTATGAACAAGTGAGATCCGTTGTTGCAGCTTTAGTTGGCGATCGTGAAGCAGCTGAGAGGGTTGAACTTGAACTGCCTGAAACGGGGGTATGTAGTATCAAAAGTAGCTCGTGCTGTGAACCTGAAAAAAGTGGAGCTGGGGTAGTAAATTCTGATGAAGTAAATTCTTGTTGTTCACCAATTACCAAACCGGTGACATCGACATCTTCATGCTGCAGCTAGAATTACATCGGCGTTGTCTTAAGGGCAATGCCGCTTTTTAAGGGACAGGCTGAATCGACTTATGATTCGCCTGTCCCTTTTGCATGCATGAAAGGAGTGCGGAAATGGTAGAGTGGCAGGAGAACGATGTATGGGTCGATATCAGATATGGCGACAGTGTTACGGTGAAGATTTAAAAACAAACGGAGCAATTGACAGAACAGTGGGGGCGGTTATAGAAAATTGCGCAGGAATCTGCGCTTACGTGAAGAATAGAAAAGTAACTAATCGATTTGAATCGATCAAAGAAATGTTCTGCTTGTCCAGAGAAGCATTTCCTTGTTTATACGCGAAGGATGATCTCATCGATGCTTACTCCTGAAGATATGGAAGACCTTGAGCCTGCTGTCATTCATCTCAGTGACTACGGAGGAACTCCGGATTCGAGGAAAGATACGGTAATCCCCATGCGGCAAGCACTTGAAGCTGCCTCCCAGATCAATGGCCCGGTTATAGTGAATTGCTCGAAGGGAAGGTATGATTTCTACGACGAACATACAGCCAAATTCCCCTATTATATCTCCAACACGACCAGTGAGGAAGAAAATCCGGATGTTACGAAAACGATCGGCATTCTAATCAAAGGGTTAAATAATATCACACTCGAGGGCAATGGCTCCTTATTCGTCTTTCATAGCAAGATAACGATGTTCGTACTAGACGGGTGCGAGAATGTCACGATCCGTAACCTTAATACGGATTACGAACATCCGACCGTTGTGGAGATGAAAGTGGAGGCTGTAGGAAACGGTTATCTGGATGTAAGGGTCCATCATGACAGCCACTATGACATTCAAAATGGCATGCTTCTTTGGAAAGATGATAATTGGCGCTTCAGCAGTGGACCTATGCAGGCTTACGATCATACATCCAATACGACATGGCGGATCGATAATCTGACAGATCTGGCATTATACGTAGAGGAGCTTGAACCAAGATGGTTGCGGTTCCATTATGGCGATGGCTACGTCCCTTTTGCAGCACCCGGCTGGATTCTGCAGACACGCGACGGCATACGAAATCAGGTTGGTGCATTCGTCCTCAGGAGCAGGAATACCGCTTGGCGAAATGTGGGTATGCACTTTATGCACGGATTAGGCATCGTTTGCCAATTCAGTGAGAACATATCGTTCGATAGTATGATCGTGGCGCCGCGTCCGGAGACTGGTCGAACCGTCGCGGCTTTCGCAGACTGCATTCATGTATCAAGCTGCCGTGGGAAGATAAGGGTTGCGGACAGCAGGTTCGTCGGGGCTCACGACGATGCAATCAACGTACACGGTACGCATCTGCGTGTGGCAGAGAAAGCCGCTCCCAATCAGGTACTTCTTAGATTTATGAATGCACAGAGCTATGGGTATGATGCCTTCTTCCCTGGAGATGAGATTGAATTCGTGCGTGCTAGCTCACTTAGGGCTTATGCCAGCGCTAAGGTTGCCTCTGCCAAGCTCGTTAACCCGCGTGAGATTCTAGTGACACTAGAAGGACTAGCGCCGGAAGGAATAATGGATGACGATGTAGTTGAGAATGTGACATGGACGCCGGAAGTCGAGATTGTAAACAACTATATGGCCCGGATTCCGACTCGTGGTGTATTGGTAACAACACGTAAAAGGGTATTGATCGCAGACAATATTTTCGAGCGCATGACTATGAGCGCTATCCTAGTCGCCGACGATGCTGAGAATTGGTACGAATCCGGTAGAGTGGAGGATCTGATGATCCGCAACAATGTATTTGTCGAATGCGGAGAATCCAGGCATCCCGTGATCTACATCGCCCCGGAGAATACGGAGGTACGGTCTGAACATCCCGTTCACCAGAATATTGTTATTGAGTGCAATCGGTTTGAGATGAAGGACGCGGCGGTGCTGGACGCCAAGAGTACACGACACTTGATATTTGCCTATAATACGATCACCAGTTCCGTCAATTTGCTGCAATCCCCTATGATAACCGACGCGATTAGTCTGACAGCATGCAGCGATGTGATAATCAAGGACAACGTTTTCGCCGGCGAGGGCTTGAACCGATCCATCCGATTAGGACTGATGGCACCTTTGTAATTTAATATACCTTAATCCAACAAAAAAATATCGAGAAAAATAAAGACGACCCTATCGCGTAATAGATGCGAACACGGGTCGTTTTTTCTCATTGTTCCACGAAAGCAACCGAGTAGTATTTACATAGTATTCGGCGGTCTGATTTACCTGCCTATTTAAAGCCTACAGTTAACTTAAAGTAACTTAGTTTAAATTTATTCACTTCTTCTCATGACAGGAATCATTATCTATAATTGAAAATGTTAGATGATCGGAGGTGAATAACGAATGATTTACGAATTGAGAATTTATACGATTCTTCCGGGCAGAATCGATGCGATTCGAGAGCGTTTTTCCGATCATACGCTTGGTATTTTTGCCAGACTCGGCATGCAGGTGTGTGATTTCTGGGAGGATTTGGAGGAACAACCCAAGCTATATTACACGATGAAATACGAAAGCATGGAAGAACGGACAAGACAGTGGGAAACTTTCTCGCAGGACAAGGAATGGAACGAAGTGAAACAAAAATCCGAGCAGGACGGAAAAATTGTTGAACGCGTCGAGCAGATTTTTATGAAACGAGCGGAATATTTTAAAGTATAGGGCTCCGCAAACTTACGCACGGTAACGGCATAGCTGTAGCATATACGATAAACAGTAATAATCAAAATTGGTGTGGAAGTAGGAGGAGTTATACTCATGAGATATCGTAAACTTGGCAAGAATGGTCCGGAAATTTCAGTTATTGGCTTCGGCTCCTGGGCAATCGGGGGAGGAGGTTGGGCCAGCGCTTGGGGCAACCAGGATGATGAGCTGTCAGAAGAAAGCGTGCGCGTCGCTTTGTACAACGGGATCAACTTTTTTGACACTGCGGCTGTCTATGGTCTGGGCCATTCCGAGGAAGTTATCGGGAAAGCGTTGAAGGGCGACCGTGACAAAGTGGTGTTGGCAACCAAATGCGGTCTCGTTTGGGACGAGAACAAAAACATTTCCAAGAACGGAACCTACGACTCCATCCTTCGCGAAGCGGAAGCATCGCTGCGTCGTCTCGGTACCGAATATATCGATTTGTATCAAATGCACTGGCCGGATACGGATGCGAACGCTCCGGCGGAAGAGACTATGCGCGCCATGGATAAGCTTGTACAAGATGGTAAAGTACGTTATGTAGGCGTAAGCAATTACAATGTTTCGTTATTGGAAGCGTCACTTTCCGTAAGACATGTTGATTCTCTTCAGCCGCCGTATTCCATCCTGAGGCCTGCCGTTGAGAAGGAGATTCTGCCGTTCTGTCTGGAGAAAGGAATCGGAGTCGTCGCCTACAGCCCGCTAACTTCAGGTCTCCTGTCAGGAAATTATACCTACGACACCAAATTCTCAGATGACGATTGGCGCTCCCGCAACGCTGCACATACTGGGGAGGGTTTGAGGAAAAACGTGGACCGCGTCGAGAAGCTAAAAGGTATCGCGAGCCGGTACGGCATGACCATGCCTCAGCTTGCCATTGCGTATGATCTCGCTCATCCGGCATTGACCAGTGCTCTTGTAGGCGTTCGCAAGCCGAGTCACATTTTAAGCGTACTGCCGGCCATTGATGTGACTTTGGATGAAGCTACACTTGCGGAAATTCGTAAAATAGCTATTGAATAAGGCTTGACACACTCTGTTAAGCGTTCATCCAGATCGGCCTCATGCGTTAGTCGCAGGAGGCCGATCTTACTTGGAAGTTGATTGACATTGCAATCGGTATAGGTGAGAAGAGAACTGGATGAAGTGCTAATGCACTTCATGACAATGAGAGGGGCAGTCTTTATGAACATTGATTTGAGAGGTCAAACAGCGCTTATTACCGGGGCTTCGGGACAGCTTGGCCGTGTCATGGCCCGAACATTGGCTCTATGTGGCGCGGATATTGTCATTCACTACATTCAGAATGAGTCGAAGGCGGCCGAATTACAGGCTGAGATCGTAGGTATCGGGCGCCGTGCTGTTACTGTTCAAGCCGATGTGACCAAAGCGGATGAGGTCACTGCGATGAAGGAGCGCGCGCTCGGACTTACGGGGGCTGTAGATATTGTCGTTGCAAATGCCGTTGTACAGTACAAATGGACATCGGTACTCGATCAACCAATGGAAGACTACATCAGCCAGTTTGAATCGTGCGTTATACAAAGTGTACTGCTCGCAAAAGCATTCTTACCGGACATGGTGAAACGCAAAAAGGGCAGGGTTATCGGTATTAACACGGAATGCTCCATGCAAAACTTCCCTTCCCAATCTGCTTACGTGAGCGGCAAACGTGGGATGGACGGGTTGTACCGGGTACTGGCAAAGGAAGTCGGCGAACATCAAGTGACTGTTAACCAAGTGGCACCAGGCTGGACGATCAGCGATAAGGATCGGGAAAACCTTACGGAACGCCAAGAGTCGTATGAAAGCAATGTACCGATGAAACGCCGGGGTACCGATCAGGAAATCGCCAATGTGGTAGCGTTTTTGGCATCTGATTTGGCGAGTTTTATTACGGGAGCATTTATTCCCGTGAATGGCGGCAACGTAATGCCGACGATATGAAACTAGGAGTTCTTGGCTGGAAACAGCAGCATTACTTCATGGAACAATAAACGCCTCTGGAATAGTAAACTGGTACCCATAGACTGGACACTTAGAAAAAAGTGTTCAGGCTGTGTGTACCTTTTTTTTGCTTAATAATGCATTTAAATACTCGCTATACACCGATTTGGAAGCGCATTCAAAATAACTGTTTTTTAAACAAAGAGAACGTTTTTTTAAATGGGAAAGAAGAAAAAAACCATCTATGATGTGAAGAGGAAAACATTGCCAATGGGATGGAGGTATGACGTAAGCAACGTGAACAGACATCATAGGAGAAGGAAAAACACATAGAAGGCGAGGACTCAGTATGATGAAGATGAAAGCAAGTCGAATAGTAGCAACTCTATTGTGTGGTCTTATGGTTTCCTACAATATGCTCCCAGCTCTGCCTTATGGTGAATCTACTGCCCATGCGGCAGAGGCGTTTGTAAAGAAATTTGATTTCGGTTCAGCGAGCAGCCCGGTCATGGCAGGCTATACTCAAGTTCATGATCAGTTGACCTATACGCAGGAACGGGGATATGGGCTTGAAACAGCGTTGCCGGCAGGAGCCTCAAGGAATCGATCAGGCGGTACGGATTTGACGAACGATTTTATTCTGGGAACACCCTTCACGTTCTTAGCGGATGTACCGAACGGCAATTATAACGTGACGATTTATTCGGGCGATCTGCTCGCAGGTACGTCCACAACGAAAACTACGGTTGCCCTCGAAGGGGTGACGAAAGGAACGATTTCAACGAAGGTAGCTATTGCACAAGCAACCTACAGCACCACGGTAACTGACGGTCAATTAACAGTTGGCATCTCTACAGGCTACAGCGGCACAGGCGCTGGCTATTTGAACGGTCTCGTCATTGAACAGGTGCCAGCAGCGACGGCTCCTTCGACTCCTCAATCACTCGCTGTAACAAACATTAATTCCACACCGGGTGCAGCTTCTGTATCACTGGGTTGGAGCAGTGTAACGGATTCGGTCTATTACAACGTGTACCGTGCGACGAATAGCATCACGAATTATGATTTTATCAAACAAGTGACGGTTAATTCTTACACCGATACGGCAGTTTCTGTAGGAAATACCTATTCCTATCAAGTGACTGCTCTGAATGCAGGGGGTCTTGAATCCGCAGCAAGCAGTCCGGTAACGGCGGCAGTGGTCCCGACAGTAACCATTCCGGCTGCTCCTGCCAATTTAATTGTAAGCGGTGTTACTTCGGACAAAGTGTCCTTGCAATGGTCAGCATCGAATGGAGCAACGGGTTATACGGTATTCCGTTCGGATTCTGCTACTGGAATTTACACCAAGCTCGGCATAGTAACATCGACAACGTACACAGATTCTACGGCAGACACATCGACTGTTCACTACTATCAGGTAAAAGCAACGAATGCGGCAGGGGTGTCTGAAGCCTCGAGCGTGGCAGCAAGCACGGTATATGTTGCGCCTAATGTGCTTCCAGCTGGACTGCCGTTGAAATTAGACTTCGGTCCTGGGGCCGTAGCTGACGGCTATTTCGGTATAACGACTCCAGTGGCCTACACAGCCCAACTGAAATACGGATTTGCCAATCCTTCGCTCGTCAGCTCTGGTAACAGTGGCACATCGGATCCACTGGAATCCGATTATCTATCGCCGGCTGGCACCTCCTTCAACGTGGATCTGCCAAACGGGGATTACGCTGTTACGGTTACGGCAGGTGATGCCAATGCGGCAACGGAAGTGGCTGTTTCCGTAGAAGGAATGACGGCAAACAAAATTGCGCTCACACCTAAGGCAGCTGGTGATTATTTGGAGCAGATGTTCGAAGTTGCCCTGGTTGATGGTCAGTTGAATATCAGCTTCTCGGGTTCTGCGCCCAAAATTAATGGGCTTGTCATTTCAAAGCTAGCGGATCGTGTGGCAGGAGAAATGCCAACGGTTTATATCGCAGGGGATTCTACGGTACAGACCTACGATTCGTATTGGAAGCCTCAAGCCGGTTGGGGGCAGATGATTTCCCGCTATTTCACTTCCGACATCACTTTCAGCAACCAGTCCATCGGAGGACGCAGCAGCAAAACGTTCCTCACGGAAGGCCGGTTGGATAACATTTTGCGAGCGATCAAGCCGAATGACTACTTCTTGATCCAATTCGGTCATAATGATGCGACAATCTCCGTGCCAGAACGGTATGCATCTCCCGAAGATTATAAAAACTATCTGAAGACGTATATCAATGGCGCTAGGCAGCGTGGAGCTATACCAGTTTTAGTTACGCCTGTCGGCCGCAGGGATTTTAACGCGACAACCGGCATCTTCAATGTCAGCTTCCCGACCTACGTAGCTGCTATGAAAGAACTGGCACAAGAAATGGATGTAAAACTCGCGGATCTCAGCGCATTAAGTCATGCGTACTATGACACTATCGGCCCAATTGGAACGCTAGCGGTCTTCCTCCATGTACCCGTTGGTACCTACACCGCCTTCCCTAGCGGTAATGCGGACGATACGCACTTCCAGGAATATGGCGCAATCCAAATCGCGCGTCTTCTGTCAGGTGGGATTAAAGACTTGAACATTCCACTTTCCGCCTATGTCACGGATGTTGCACCTCCTGCTGCAGTTCCATCGAAGCCGATCGGTGCAGTGGCAAGCAGTGTGAGCAACGCAGGAGCTGTATTGACATGGAATGCAGTAGAAGGTGCGGATATATATAAGATTTATAGAAAGTTAGCATCAGACACCGCTTACGTCTTAGTGGGGACGTCGACAGTTCCGACGACTACGATTCAAGGTATGACGGAAGGGCTAATCTATGACGTGGTCGTTACAGCAGTTAACGGCAAAGGGGAGTCCGAGCAGTCAGATGTCATCGTCATCAAAACAAAGCATGCGACGATTAAGTTCGACTTCGGTTTGGCTACCTCTCCGGTTCAAGATGGCTATACTGGCGTTAACCTTTCTTCCACATACACGGCGGAGAAAGGCTACGGCATCAAGAACCCAACAGGAATGATTGGTCGTGATCGTACGACCGGTACCGACCTGCTCCGTGATTGGCTCGGCTACTTCAACGTCGGCTGGGAATTCATGGTGGATCTGCCGAATGGTCTTTATTCCGTTAAACTTTACGTTGGCGATTATTTGGGAAGTGCAAGAACAACCGTTGCCATCGAAGGGACAGACTTTGGGACCGTTACAGCGGGCAACAAATCCGTCGTTGAAAAAATTATTTCACAGACTTCCGTTAGTGATGGACAAATGAACTTCAAGTTCGGCGGTGCAACCGCTATCGTAAATGGTTTGGAAATTACACCGATATTAATGGCGCCTACAGCTTTGAAAATCGATGCGAAGAACACAGATCCAGAAAGTCCTTCCGTTTCCCTTTCGTGGACCAGGGTAGAGGACGTCGCGAAATACAATGTTTACCGCAAGGTAAGCGGTACGTCAAAATTCCAGCTGCTGGGCAGCACAACGACGAGCACTTATGTTGATAACACTGTTGATGTTGGGATGGAGTACGAGTACCAAGTGACGACAGTGGACTTGGCCTCAACGGAAACCGGCCCATCCACATCTCTCACCGTATCCATGATTGATCCAAATGTTCCAATTCCTGCGATACCTGTTAATCTTCAAGCGGTGAGCGTGAATAAGAATGATCTCACCCTTAGCTGGGATACGGTCGCAGGAGCCAAAACGTATAACATTTACCGTGCTGAGTCTAACAACGGCGCCTTCGAGTTGATTGGAAAATCGAGCCAGTCCAGCTATACCGATGCGACAGTACTTACGACCATTCCGTACTATTACAAGGTATCTGCCGTAAGCGCAGGAGGTGTATCCGGGCAGTCCGAAACACTGGCAACTCCAGCTGTTACCGTACTGTATCGGCAAGCCGAGTATCTTGATCGCGCGCTTGTAGCAGTTAAACAAGATAATGGTGTCTATGTAGGCTGGAAAATGCTTGGTACAGACCCATCTAACATCGCATTCAATCTGTACCGCAGCGGTGTCAAAGTAAATGCGGAACCGATCACAGGCGCAACAAATCTGCTCGATGAAGCGGGAACGGATAAATCTGTATATCTTCTGAAAACCGTTATCGGAGGTAGTGAGAAAGTGGCTTCGAAAGAAGCATCTGTATGGCAAAACAATTATATGGCCATACCGCTCCAGAAGCCGGAGGGCGGCATCACGAAATCCGGAGAAGCCTACACCTACAGTGCGAACGACACTAGTGTCGGCGATGTGGATGGCGACGGCACGTACGAGTTGATCGTGAAGTGGGATCCGTCCAACTCCAAAGATAACTCTCAGGCCGGATATACCGGCAACGTTTATGTCGATGCCTACAAGCTGGACGGTACTCGCCTGTGGCGTATCGACCTTGGACCGAACATTCGCGCTGGAGCGCACTACACACAGTTCCAGGTTTACGACCTGGATGGGGACGGCAAAGCAGAAGTTACGTTCAAAACAGCCAATGGCACAATTGACGGAACAGGTATGGCTATTGGTGACGCAACGGCCGATCACCGGAACAGCAGTGGTTATGTGCTGGAGGGACCTGAATATTTAACCGTCTTTAATGGTTTGACTGGAAAAGCAATCGCAATGACGGATTACGATCCGCCTCGCGGAGTCGTTTCGGATTGGGGCGACCCTTATGGCAATCGGGTGGACCGTTTCCTGGCAGCAATTGCTTACCTCGACGGTGAGCACCCGAGCTTGATTTTCAGCCGTGGCTATTATACAAGAACGGTGATTGTTGCTTACGATTTCAAAAATGGAGCATTAACGAAAAAATGGCGTTTCGATTCAAACGATGAAGGGCTTGGAGCAGCCTATACAGCACAAGGAGATCATAACTTGTCCATCGGCGACGTAGACGGCGACGGTAAGGATGAGATCACGTTCGGGGCTATGGCCATCGATGATGATGGTACGCCGCTATATAATACCGGACTCGGTCACGGGGACGCGCAGCATCTGGGCGACCTGGACCCTTCCAGACCAGGGTTAGAATTCTTCAATGTGCATGAGCATCTAGATTCTCCTTATGGTATGGACTTCCGGGATGCAAAAACGGGCGAAATTCTTTGGGGCGTGTGGACGGGGATGGATACCGGACGCGGCATGTCGGCGGACATCGATCCGAACTATTTGGGCGAAGAGGTATGGTCTGCAACAATAACGAATGCGCAGCATATTCCGATCTCCGGTCTTTACAGCGCGAAAGGCGAATTGATCAGCACGACCATTCCAAGCTCAACGAACTTCGGCATCTGGTGGGATGGCGACCTGAACCGCGAGCTTTTAGACGCCAACCACGTTGATAAATGGGACTATGTGAACCATACGACGAATCGGTTGTTTACAGCTGAAGGGGCGTTGTCAAACAACAGCACGAAATCAACGCCGAACTTGCAAGCCGACCTATTAGGAGATTGGCGAGAAGAAATCGTGTGGAGAAATACAGACAGCTCAGAGCTGCGTATTTATACGACGAGCACGGTGACCAATACAAAGCTGCGTACGCTAATGCATGATCCGATTTACCGCTTAGGTGTCGCATGGCAAAATACCGGTTACAATCAACCTCCTCATACTAGTTTTTACCTTGGAGCTGGTATGGAAGAGCCGGCTGCACCGCATCTTACGATTGTGAACGAGCCAGCACCTGCAATACCACCAACGACTACCGATGACGCTCCTGCAGGCTGGGTGAACAAAGACGTAACAGTAACGCTAACCGTTAGTGACAACGGATCCGGCGTAGGCGGCACCTACTATATGGTCGATGGCGGTGCAGAGCAGCAAGGTACTTCCATTATCATCACAGATGAGGGTACGCATACTCTCACTTACTGGAGCGTTGACAAGAAAAGTAACGCTGAATCTCCACATACGGTAATCGTGAAAATTGACAAAACGGCACCTACATTCAATCTGGTTCTGGATCAAACTGCTTTGTGGCCGGCAAATCACGAAATGATTCCCGTGAAAGCAATGATTAGCGCAAATGATACCCTTTCTGGCAACTCATCTGTTGTTCTTACTTCCATTACAAGCAGCGAACCTGATAATGGGTTAGGAGACGGAGATACGTCAGATGACATTCAAGGAGCGCAAATCGGTACATTGGACACGGAATTTATGCTTCGATCAGAGAGATCAGGTAAAGGTGATGGGCGCACATACACTATCACCTATACGGCTACTGACTTAGCAGGAAACACAACGACCCAAACAGCTAGCGTTTTAGTGGGAAAACTCAAATAACATAATGTGGTTAATTTGACATGAGCCTTGTTACCAAGACAAGGAAGCTTATGACGATTTTTACACCGCTCAGTTAACCGAACTGCTTACGCAGTACGGCCCGCTTGTTGAAGTTGGTTCGATGGCGCCGGTTCTCATGGCAGGGAATATGATTGGAGACGTAATATCGGTTTAGTGTTGATCATTCATTGATGAAGCAAGCTTAATTCGTGGTCACTCGCGGATTAGGCTTGCTATTCGTGTTGGTGTGAGCCTGCTGGTACTTGCTGAGCGGTTAATTACCGCTCTCGATATGTACCGGCTGAGAGAAAGCCGCATAACCGCTCATAACCGGCATACATTTTGTATACAGTTTCGAGAGGGAACCAGCCATCGCTATTCGAAGTATGATTGTGAAAACTCCTTCTCAGCCAGGTTCCCGTTTGTTCATATCGAAGCCGATCCAGGGACTACCCAAGATACCTTTGGTAAACTTGTACATGAGCAGTTTTTAAGAAAGTTGGTATTTTTTTACGAAATCTTAAAAAAGCTAACATTTGTAGGTTTTTGTTTATATACGCCCTCCGAAAAGGGCTCTAAAATAGGTACAGCGGAGAGTTGAGCAACACAGATCTCCTGAGTCAGTTCAACCACGGAGGTCATATGAATGAAAAAGTCAGGATTGCAAAATAGTCAATTAATAAAGAAAGAGCCAACCGGTTACGACCTGCTAAGAGAAAAATTTAGTAGGCCTCCTATGGAACATCGCTCCGTACCGTTCTGGTCATGGAACGGTTTGCTTACGCAGAACGAATTGGACGCACAAATTGAAGGATTCAAGAAACAGGGAATGGGCGGCTTTATGATCCACGTAAGGGAAGGGCTGGAAACGCCATACTTAGGTGATGAATTTATAGAACGTATTAAAGAGACAGTTGCAAAAGCGAAGAAGGAAGGCGTTTCTGCGTGGTTATATGATGAAGACCGCTATTCTTCAGGAATGGGCGGAGGTAGGGTGCCCCGATTAGGCGGCGACGCCGTGCGGGCTAAAGCATTATCATTAACTATTTGCCGCGATTATGAAACAGACGATTCCATTCAGGCAGTCTATCAAGCGAGTATTCTCGGTAACGAGTTGCTTAGCTGCAAAAGAATACACAATTGGAAAAATCCGATTAGTTTGCTAGGGGGAGAGGAAGTTTACTTGGTTATGCGCCGTCATATCGCATCGCCGAATGAGTGGTGTCACGGTGATACCTATCCGGACAATATGAATCCCCAGTCAGCCAGATTATTTATCGAGACGACATATGATTGCTATAAGGAAGCCGTGGGAGAGGAGTTTGGGCGCACGGTGCCAGGGATTTTTACGGATGAACCATCCATTCGAGGATTTCAGGAGCAGCTTAATGAACCGGGGCTGACTTGGATATCTTGGTCGGATCTCTTACCCCAAACTTTCTCAGATAGGAACGGTTATGAGATTTGGGATACACTCCCTTACTTTTTTTTCTTTGGTCCCTTCTCCTCGAAGATCCGCCATGACTACTGGAAGACAGTCACCGAAATGTTCTGCGATGCCTACACGAAGCAGATCGGCAATTGGTGTGGAATGAATGGTCTTTCCTTTGCTGGGCATTTCTGTGATGAAGGAGATATCGTCGGTGCGGTCCGACACTGCGGGGCTGTCATGCCTCATTACCGTTATATGGATGTCCCCGGAATCGATACGTTATGCGAGCAAACGGATGAAAGCCTGACGATCAAGCAGGTGTCCAGCGTCGCGAATCAATATGGAAAGAAAAAGGTCATTACGGAAACGTATGGCGTCACAGGATGGGGCTTGACGTTTGAAAGCCGCAAATGGATCGGGGATTGGCAGTTCGCGCTTGGTGTTAACTTTTTGACCCATCACCTGGCACTATATTCTCTTCGTGGATGCCGCAAGCGAGATTATCCGCCTTCTTTTAATTATAATGTAAACTGGTGGGAACATAATCGTGTCATGGAAGACTATTTCGCACGGCTTGGGGGAGTGCTTAGTGAAGGCACTGTGGTCAGGGATGTGTTGGTGATTCACCCGGCGACCTCGGTGTGGACGAAACTCGGCCAGGATGTTTGCTCGACCGAATGGCTCAATCAAGCCGGAAATACCGAAGAACTGAAGGAGTACAACAGAGAATTCAACGATCTCATCCGACAACTCCTTGGCGAACACTATGATTTTGATCTGGGAGACGAAATGATCCTGAAGGAGATAGGTAGTGTACATAAAGATAGGTTACTCGTTGGACAAGCAAGTTACGAGGTTGTCGTACTGCCCGGACTCCATAACTTGCTTAGAACGACGTATGAACTGCTGATCACTTACCTGGATGCAGGAGGAAGTGTACTATCATACGGAGAGGTTCCAATGTGTATAGATGGAGAACAGCACCCACGATTTCATCGGCTTTATACCAAACATGAGCTTCTGAAAGAACTGGGATCTTATGCTGGCCGTACGCTTAGCTTAATAGACCATAACTGACAAGAGGCCGACCAACTTTTGTGCATGCGTCGAGAGCTGTCGGACTGTACGATTTTATTTGTTGTGAATAATGACCGAGAATCCGGATGTGAGGTAGAAGTTCGAATCAAAGGAAGTGGACGGATAGAGGAATGGAACCCGCTTACAGGTGAAAGTTGGGAGAAGCCTGTTCAATCTCACAATGGGGATATCATCTTCCAAGAGCACTTCGGTCAGGCAGATTCCAAATTGTATATCTTATCTGGTTCGAGAGAGATAACGTTGCCAGCAGAACGAAAATGGGGTAATCTGCAGCCATTGACCAGCCTAGGGCCAGTTACCCGGTTCACGAAGACAGGTCCAAACGCGATTGTACTTGACTCCTGCCAATACCGGATCAAAGATGAATCATGGTCAGAGATGATGAGTGTTTGGCAAGCGCAACAACTCGTTCGCGAGAAGCTGCATATGAGACAGGTTTTTGCCAATGGCAATCTTCAGAGACATTTTTGGATCCATGATTCTCATGTAAATAATGGCACACCAATCACTTTCCGGTTCGCTTTTCACGTGAAGGACATCCCGGTAACCGATACGTTTATTGTCTTCGAGCAAGCGGAGAGGTTTCGCTTTCTGTTCAACGGACAAATAATATCAGATAAGCCGGAGGGCTGGTATTTGGACCGCAGTATGTCAAAACTTAAGCTTCCATTACTGCTTCAAGGAGAGAATATGCTGGAGATCAGTTGCGAATATACACATGACATGGAGATCGAGGATGCATTTCTAATCGGCGACTTCGCTCTTGACAGCAATTGGAGTCTGGTTAAGGAACCAACGAGTCTACGATTTGGAGACTGGTGCTTGCAAGGTTATCCGCACTATTGCGGAAGTATGGTCTACCACTTCGAGCTTGATGTGAATCTTGAGGAAGGCAATCGGATCGTGTTGGAACTTGGCCCTTATGAGGCAGTCACGTTAACTATTAAAATAAACGGACAGCATGAGCAGCCAATCCCATGGCGACCTGCGAGGGGAGTAGAACTTACGGGCTCACTCACAAATGGAATCAACTCCATTGATATCGAGGTTGTTGGCAGTCCCCGAAATCTACTAGGTCCTTTGCATGAGGCCGGGCCAAATTCGACTTGGGTTGATTGGTGGTCTTTTCGTCCTACGGGACAGGCGTATTCACCCGAATATGTCCTTCGTCCATATGGTTTGATGGGGCAAATTCATATTTACCAGATCGCCCCCATAGTAAATGCATAGTGGAATCTTAGTCCGCGTTAGCGCGGGCTTTCTTATTGGCGATAAAACCTACCTCTAAACGCGGTCGCTCATCCTTGAATTGCCTCGATAGAGGTTTTCTCATTTTCAGACCAAGCGAAAAACCGCCTTTACATGCCAGTACTTCCTCTGATTAAATGGTATTATCAAGAAAGGCGGAGCCTGCATGAGAATACTTCATCCGATCCTCTATATCAAGAATAGATCCACCTCGTTGTTTCTTCGACTCCTCTCAGGCTTTCTGTGCATTACTTTGCTTTTGAGCACCCTTACGTTATATTCCTTCACTGTCTCCAAACAAAACGTCCGGAAGGAAATCGTTAAGTATAATACCCTTATGCTGCATAATACGATGGAAAGCTACGAGAAGCATTTTGACATGATCAAAAGGTAAATGCTGCTTTATTTCCTCAGTGAGAAAGTTCAAAAGTTCCATTCGAATCCGAAATACATTGATTTTCCCAGCATACAACAGGACATAAATTCATGGGTCTCCAATAATCAGTTGTTTATCAACAATATTGTTCTTTACTCGAAGCGCGATGAGATGATCTTGGAAAAGGGAACGAGTACAAAAGTGGATACGATGTTCCAGGTTATCTATGAGAATGAAGCATACTTGCCTGACTTCTGGCGCGGGCAGTTTAACCAGGATTATAACATTCGCATTTTTCCTTCCACCATTTTTCATAATCAGATGTATCGGGATCAGACAGGGGACGAAGAGCTGATTCCCGTCATTTTCAAAACGGCGGGCAATAGCGATTTCATGATGGTCGTATTCCTGGATGCGGGCAAGATGTATGAAGCTTTTCATCGTACGATCAACGAAGATTTTATGATTCATAACGGACAGGGTCTAGCCCTCTTCCGAAGTAAGGGTCAGGATCCGCCCATTGATTTAGAAGAGCTGGGCAAGCACCATACCACAGAGTACCTGAGGGATGCGGCATATTATTTTCAGTCTACGGGAACAGAAAGCGGGTTCACTTATGTCCAGCGTGTTCCGATTGAAAGAATCGCATCCCAAACCCGTTTGAACATTACCTTAATCATCGCCATTGCTATCTCAATCGCGGCAACGCCTAAAGGCTATTTTGCTAGTAAATGTTGTAGTTTGTATTAGTTTGTACAACAATTCGAACCCATTTGACTTAAAATTAATCATTGGCCGGAGATCCTCTTCGTCCTCGTGTTCTAATAGACAGATGGCGAACGTACGTGCTATAATTGGAAGATTCTGAGTGTCATCATAGATTGGAGATTAGGTATGAATCAATCGTTACTTCGGAATCGGACATTTGTTTTCATGATGATCGGAGAAGCCATTCAAGGCGCAGGTATTTGGACAAGTATCATTGCTAATTTGCAATTTATGCAAAGCCACGTTCCGTCGGATTTAGGCAAGAGCTTGATCTTGATGTGTGGTTTATTTCTCGGTGTGCTCATTTCGCCGCAAGCCGGGGTGTGGGCAGACCGCTATGATAAGAAAAAAATATTGTTTATATCAGGGCTTGTCCGCTGTCTGGCTCCGATTGTCATGTTTGCGGCTATTCACTACCAATCCGTCGCCATTATGCTGTTGTCCGTCGTCATCATGCAAGTAGCGGCTACTGTTTATATGCCTACCGTACAAGCAGCGCTGCCTTCCGTCGTTCCGGCTTCCGAGCTGCTTAAAGCGAACAGCTTAAACTTTAACGTGATTACAATAGCGAGAATCGGCGGTACTGCTGCAGCAGGTATATTGGTATCCATGATGAATTTGTACACGGTCTACGCGCTGTCGCTTGCTTTTTATGTCATTCTCGTGATGCTTATTACACAATTGAGGATTCCAAATACTGCGGATTCAGCGGCTACAAGAAAGCAGGAGAAAATCCGCTTTACGGAGTTATTTCCACTCATTCGGGCAGAACCGTCTATATTCATCGCACTTATCAATAGCGGAGTTATTACCTTGTTTCTAGGCGGTTTTAATTTGCTTGTACTGAAGTTTAGTCAAATTCAGCACAAACCGGAACTGATGGGCTGGATCTATTCTTTAGAAGGCACGAGCATTTTGATTGCGGGTCTATTTGCAAAGCGTGCGATCGGCATGCGGAATCTGGTAACCAGCTCTACGCTTTTCATGTTATTATTTGCTCTTTCTTTTGCAGGAATGTCCTTCAGCGAAAGCAGCTATGCGGTTCTCGGTTCCTTCGTATTGTTTGGTTGCGCAGTCGCTTTTTTCTTTCCGATGGTATCGACACTCTTCCAAATCAAAGTGCCCAAAGAAGCACAAGGCCGCTTTTTCTCATTTCGAGGCATGCTTGACCGCGTCATGTTCCAGATTTCGCTGCTTGCGACCGGCGCCTGTCTCGATTGGTTCGGGATCTCTACATTTTTACTGACACTCGCCATTATTACAATATCAAGCGGGATCTTGACGTTGTTCATTGCCAAACGAAAATCAATGGACGTCCGGCAACCGAGCATTGGAGACACAGTTGTTGGAAATAAATGAATCTAGAGAACGAACAAGCCCCGATCCTTGTAGGAATCGGGGCTTTATTCGTCGTGACAAGGACTACGGAATTACTACCGAGTTCTTTTCCTGCAACGTGCTGAGATCGTTCGCTTTGATGAATCCGTTCGAGACGGTGTACAGCGTCTCGCCAATATATAGAACGCGCTGTACCTGTTTGTCGCCGGCATAAACGTATTGTCCGGCTTTTTGCAGATCTTCCTGAGTAAGGTGGGTTATGCCGCCACGGAACTGGAAGCCCTTTTCCAAATCAAGGTTGTAGACGTACGCTCCTTGGAAAGCAAAATTGCCGTATGCGCTGGCAGGCTTCTTCGAATTGTTTGTTGTCTGATTCGAGTCGATTTTCATTACGTTAACCGGGAAGGAAAGCAGATTTTTTTCCTTGTTAAAGAGCAAGGCACGGTGATTGTGCAGCACCTCGGAATCCGTACCGCGGTCCCCGATTAGTTCCTTAAATTTCTCCTTCGGATTATTCACATCGGTTACATCGAACAGCGCCACTTTCATGCCTTGGTAATAAGCAATAGACTGCGGTCCATTCGGGTTTTTGTTGTCGACCTCGGTCGTATCTTTCCCGAAGCCAATAATGTGGTTTTCGTCATAAGGATGCAGATAATCGCTGTAACCAGGAATCTTCAACGCACCTAACAATTTCGGCTCAGCGGGATCTTTTAAATCTATGACGAATAGCGGATCTGTGTTTTTAAAAGTAACCATGTAAGCCCGGTCGCCCATGAAGCGGGTGGAATAAATCCGCTCTCCTGGAGCGATGTTTTCGATCTTGCCTTTCTCTTTCAGGTTCGCGTCAAGTATGAATACATGGTTCTTTGATATTCCCTCATCTGTCCGACCCATTTCGCCTGTAGTTGTAGCAAGCCTGAAATGGCCGTTATGCTCATCCATGGAAAATTGATTGAGTAAGCGTCCGGGCACCTTGCCAGTATGTTTGTACTCTCCTTTACCTGCGTTCAGTCCGAATTGATAAATAATCGTTTCCTGCTGGGGAGGTTCAACAGGAGGGCTGGCCCCGTTCGGCTCACCGACTCGTATGCCTTGAGCAGAATCACCAGCAGGCATCCTCATTGGTTGGATTCGCATTTGTTCATAATTCGTCACGGCGATATACAAGTTCTCTTCGGATGCATACACGTTCTGGCCTGAGCCGAGGTAAGAAGTGACATTCATCGTCTGCTTCAATTCATTCAGGTTGATGCCTCCGATGAGCACATAGTTAGGATCCAGGGCTTTCGGCAAGTAATAGACCTGATTGAGCGGAATAGAGGTAAAGGAATCGCCTGCCGCCGAATCTCGATAAGCAGGAACTAGCCCAGTCTTCGCTTCTTCTTTATCCGTCATTTCCCGGTATTGGTAGTAATTCACGTACTTATTGGAGATAAAATAAAGCGACGATCCGATTTTGCGGGAAGAAACGTAGTTTCCTTCAAGCTCAGCTTCCTTCAGGAGCTTCAGGCTGCTCCGGTCGGTGAGGTCGTAAACCATGACCTTTGCGGTTCCCTGGGACCTCATAGGCAGGATCATTTTCTTCCCTGTGACGCCGCCTGCACTATTATAAGGGATCGGTTTATAGTTCTGATAAGAATTACCAAGCACGATCAGATACTTGTCGTCCACGTAGATTTCACTTGGCTGGAACTGAGTGTCTTGATTTCCCGGGAAATCGAGAATGCTCAGCACTTTCATCTGGTCGGCGGGATAAGCCTGAGTGACTACGATACGCTGCTTGTTTACCGTATAGATGTACTTTCCGTCAGTCTTGACGACATCGGATTCATCCACACCTTGCACTTGCACGTTCGTGCCGGAGTAGCTGGGTACCGCTACACTGGCCGAATCTTGGACCACAACAGAAACACTGTCACTTGTTGGAGCCGAAGCGTTGCCGAAGGATTCAGATTTAGCTTGTTTGGATGTTGTTGTTGTTAAAGTAACTTTGGCGGACCCACTGCTTTCATTCTGCGTCAAAAGTGTGACCAAGTGGTCATAGGTACCGACTACCGGCAAGCTGTCAGCTTGCTTCGTGACGTTCACTGAGCTGGTTGCCGAATCCCAGCGAACAACATGATTTGCGCTTTCCATAAAGAAGCGTAGCGGAACGTACATAGAACCATCTACCATTTGCGTGCTGCCGTAAATGGTGTTTGCTTTACCGTTCACGTAGGCATAATCCGAATTCAATGGGAGCTTCAGCTCGAACCCGTTACCAGTAACAACCGCAAGCCGTTCTGCTGCATTCCATGTCACTTCCATGCTTAAAGCCTTTGCTAGATCCCGAACAGACGCCATTAGAATACCATCTATTAATTTAGGCTGCAGCGAGAATGCGATCGGCTGGCCCTCAAACCGGACCACTGGTGCCTGATCGGCGTTAGTGGTAACGGGGACAAAGGCGGACGTTAAGATCGTAGCGGAAAGCAAGAGGCCGGCGACCAAACCTTTTTTCTTCATCTTTTTCATCCTTTTTTTTTCATAAGTTTTGAGGGTTTCCATTATTTTCATCTATATCCTCTTAACGGATGAGCTTTCTGATTTGTTTCAGCGATTCGAAAATATTTTTATTTGTTATCCAAACCAGCAATTTACAAGGAATGATGGAAATGGCATTTACAATTAATCTATTTGTATTTAATACCGTGTAAATAAAAAAAAACTAAACTAATCATATAACTCAGTCGCGAAGGGAGAAAACTCATGGATATCAACACTTATGCTTTGGAAAAAATGATGGCTCAAAGAAAAGCGGAAATCGAACAATCCGTGCCGATGGAATGGGATTTACCGAAAGTAAAAAAAGAAAACGAAACAAGTTGGTTGATGAAATTGCAACCTCCTTTTATCAATAGAGTTGGCTTAGTTCGGTAATATTCAAGATTTACTTCATAAATTCCAAGTAACCATAGTCATGGAGCACGCTTTCGCAGTTGCTCCTTTTTTAATTCTTCCGCTTGAGTACTCTGGTTAAAAATGAAGTAATTATGAAGCCAGAGGATTATCGCTATTTGCAACGAATACTTTCAAAAAATCCCTAAATTGGAGAAAGGATGAAATAATGATTATGAAGTCGCCTATCATGAAACTGGCAGCATTGGCATTTTCCATTTCGCTCACTCTAAGCACTGTAACACCCGCTATTGCCAATGGGGAGGGATCCGCGATCATTGGAAAGGTCTCCATTTCGGAACAAAGTTACTTTGAATTAAAGCAAATTCATTTGACGACATCTCAGAACAGTAAGCTGGCTGTAATCCATATATCGATTCACAATGGAGGCAGCAGCGCATTAAAAGTGATCGATTATTGGATCCGCTTAAAAAACAAATCAGGCAGCCAATTCCCCGCACGTTCACTTCCTTCTGATAAAGACAAGACTTACGTTGCTCCAGGCTCGAGTGTGGACATGACTTATTATGCAAACGTGAATGAAAACACGCAGCTTCAAGATTTGGTTGTTGAGTTTATGAATTGGGATTTGAACCGGACAAAATTCGAAAGAGTGCTCGGTGAAGTCTCCGTACCCGATACTTACACGGATGTGACCCCATCCCAAGAGGGATCGATCCTTCGAGTGGGAGAAACGGACTTAAAAGCTTCGATCAAGAAGCTCGTCAGCAACAAAAACGAAAAATATCTTGTGCCTACCGTTTATTTAACACTAGAGAATGTAGGTGCTAACGCGATTACAATTCCGGCCTACCTATTTTCGATTCGCACACCGGAAGGACTTCTGTATCCTTTGGAAGCGAAAGGACTCAAAGATTTAGCTATCAAACCGAAAGAAAGCAAAGAAATCCAGTTATCCGGAACGATTCCGGTTGCCGTTTCTTCGGATCATTGGGAGCTAGTCATAACGGAGACTGACACCGATTTGAAAGTCAATCTGCCTGTGGCCGCATTTCAGCTTCCTGCCGCAACCTTGAATCAAGGCGGTTCCATCGGCAAAGCCTACTCTTTCACAAGCAAATCCGGCGTTTATACCGCTGAAATGAATGCTTTATACCGGCTCCCATGGGAAGATCAGGATCTAGTGAGCGCAGATATTACCTTAAGCAATAAAGGTCCGGATACACTGTCCATACCGAACTTGACCGGATACTTTCTTCTAGACGATGCGGTTAAAATCGAAGCCAATGTCGTGCAAACGGCGAATGTAGTCGGTATCGCATCCGATTCGTCTTTGAATTTGCAAATGGTAGGAAAAATTCCTTATACATCGAAGTATTCGCGAATGAAGTTGGTGCTGCAGGAGAAAGAAAGCGACACGGTCACAACGGATGTGGTTGAGTTTACTAGTCAATCCGAGCTGCAGGCGATTCCCTTCCACAGTTTGGATCAGCCGTACATCCTTGACGATGCGGGTAGAAAAACCGGCTTTAAGATCCGCAGCCTTAATCGCTATACAAGCCAGGCAAGCTCATTGGTTATCGCACAAGTAGAAGCGACGAATATGGAGAAAAGATATACGGCGCCCACAAAGCTAGTCGCTCATTTCAGGGCAGCTGACGGAACGGTGCTTCCAGCCTCGGTTGCCGAAGTCAAAAATAAAGTAAGTCCGAATGGCACTGCACTCCTGAACGTATCCGCTTCGCTTCCTAAAGGGTTTTCTACGGAAAACATGCACCTGATCATCGGTGAGTCCGTAACGGAAGGCAAGCTGACGGAAAGCGGAGGCAAACCCGATTCTTACGTGAAACCCGTGGCGTTCATGCTTCCTGAAATGAAGGTTGATGTGAAGGACTCACTGAAGAACGTTATCGTATACCCTTATCAGATTTCACTCTATCAATTTGGAACAATGGTCGAAAACAGCACGTTTACCCTTAAATTCAATTATGAAATCAGCCGCGAAGGCTATCTAGAAACGAATGTAGACGGACACAAGCTGGTACTTGTGTTTGAAGACGGTGGCGGAGAAAAGTCCTTTGAGAAGTCGTTCGAGATGAAGGATTTCGATCCAGTCGAAGGTGAAACGCCCGAAACAGTGGGGACGAAGCTGAAAATCGGCAAACATGAGAACTTTAAAATACAAGTAACAGATGCCGATTTGATATTCAAATCTTCTTTCTTGAAGCAGTATAAACTTAGTTTATATGAAGAATATCAAGGGCAAAGAAAGCTATTGGCAACCCAAAAGGCGGACTGGTTCATTACAACGGACTAAAGTGGGGAGCATTTGATCGGAGCGTCAGGACTTCGCATTTATCTCAATAAAACCTTTATTTGGAAATAACACTCAGAAAACATAACAAGGTTAATATATTCATGATTCATCCTTCTAGTCATCCATCTGTGATTGTTCCACTCCTTCAAGAAGGGTTTCAACTATTCATCTCATGCTTTTATGCCAAGAAGCTTTAGTGCTTTTTGGCACAAAAGCATACATTTAGATACCTAAAGAATGGGGAGAGAATGATCGTGTTGAGAAAAGCGCTTTGGGGAGTATTGGTTGTCGTCCTAGTGGTTGTTGCAGTACTAGTTACAGGTGTTTTAACCTCAAAAGGAAGTACGGCGGTTGCCGTAAAAGTCTCCACAACGAAAGAAGGGAATATAACGAAAGAAGTATTCGCGAATGGTAAGATTGAGTCAAAAGTTATCAAGGAACAATTTGTAACATCCGGCGGTATCATTGAGAAAATTCACGTCAAAAAAGGCGATCCTGTCAAAAAAGGTCAGGAGCTGCTTACGTTGTCAACGACGGATTTGAATGCGAAGCTGAAACAAGAGAGGCATCAACTTCAATTGAATCTCGCTGAGAAGGAGAAGTTTCTGAAAGATCAGGAAAAAGTGAGAAAGCAAACGTTCGAAACGGTGAAAAAAGAAATGAGCGAAACAGGCTCAGCTGTGAGTTTGGAATCCTTTGACGAAAATAGTGCTGTTGATGCGAAATTGTACGATCTAAAAATTCAAGACGCAGAGTCCAATATCGATGACATCCAGAAAAAGCTTGAAAAGAATCAATTACTTGCTGATATCGATGGCATCGTGACTGGGATTTCCGTCAAAGAAGGACAAGAGATCACGCTGGGAACATCATCATTTATGATTACAAACGTGTCTCAATTACAGATCAAAGCGAACTTGGCGGAAAACGATGCCAACCTAGCTAAAGTAGGGATGAAGGTTAAGGTATCGGGCGACGCATTCACGAATACCTATGCAGGAAGCATTTCCTATATATCACCAGTTGCCGTCACATCCGAGCTGGATGCCAAGGAGTCAGTCGTTGAGTTCAGGGTCGATCTCGAACAGTCGGATGTAGAGCTTCGTCCCGGATATAAAGCGACCGTTCAAATAACCATCGAGAACGCTGCTCACCATATCGTACCTCTTAGCGCTGTAAAGCGGGATGGTCAACAGTCTTACGTATTTAAGGTTGTTGAGAATAAAGCTGTTCGAACCAACGTTAAGCTTGGGGAGGAAAACGACGAATTTGTCGAAGTTCTCGAAGGACTGCAACCAGGTGATCAGATTATTGAAGGACCTTCCGCTGACGTGAAAGAAGGCGTGCAGGTGGTCATAAAATGATCGCATTGGAGGGAATTCATAAAGTTTATCGCAACGGCGCGTTGGAAGTTCAAGCCCTTAAACCGACGAATTTGACGATCGAGAAAGGGGATTACGTAGCGATCATCGGACCTTCGGGATCTGGTAAATCGACGCTTATGAACATTTTGGGTTGCTTGGATATTCCAAGTGGTGGTACCTATAAGTTGGATAGTCAAGAAGTCCAATCGTTGACGGAAAAAGAATTAGCCAAGGTTCGGAATAAGAAGATTGGGTTCGTGTTCCAAAATTTCAACCTGCTCGCCAGGCAAACGGTTCAGAGCAATGTGGAGCTCCCGATGCTGTACGGAGGCATTGCCTCTTCGGTTCGTACGGAACGGGCAAGCAGCTTGCTGGAGAAAGTCGGCTTGGGAGGTCGCGTTCATCACCGCCCGAGCGAATTGTCCGGCGGACAAAAGCAGCGTGTCGCGATAGCAAGAGCGTTGACGATGAATCCAGCGATACTGCTGGCCGATGAGCCGACAGGTAACTTGGATCAAAAGTCGTCTCATGAGATTATGGCGCTATTCACTCAACTGAACGATGAAGGATCTACGGTGATTGTCATTACCCATGAAATGGACATTGCGGAGCATGCCAAACGCATACTCCGCTTCGGAGATGGGGAAATCATCGAAGATCGCCGAAAGGAAAGTGAGCGATAGTGAGTATATGGAAAAATCTATTGATTTCCTTGGACAGCTTGAGAGTGAACAAACTCCGTTCTTTGCTTACGATGATCGGCATTATCGTCGGTGTTGCATCCGTCGTCTTGGTTGTATCCATCGGCCAAATTGGCAAAGGCTCCGTCGTATCGGAGCTCGCTAAATACTCTCCAGGCGTTTTCTTCGTAACGCCGTCCACTACCGCGACTAAAGCCGATAAGATCCAAATAACGATGACGGATTTAAAGCAGGTGAGCAGGCTAGAAGGCGTTCAAGCTGCTTCAGGCTCATTAGCCATGACCATGGCTTCCAAATCGGGGGACTCGACGATCAATTTTAACGTGACAGGCACGTTTGCGGACATCGTCAAATTTATGAACTTGAAAACGGAATCGGGCCGGTTTTTTACCGTAAGCGAACAAAAGTCGCGCCAAAAGGTGATCGTCGTAGAATCAGACTATGCAATTAGTCAGTTTGGCTCCGCAGAACAGGCTGTAAATCGAAAGATCACGTTGGATGGGAATAAATACGAGATCGTTGGTGTGTACAAGTCCGATAAATCGATTTTATCAGGACTGGATGGTAAAAATTATTCTGCTTATATGCCTTATGATTCCTTGCCTCTGCTCAAAGAGGGCACTAACAATGAACTGGACTCACTGATGGTGATTGCAAACACCACGAATTCCATGGAAAAGGATAAGTCGGGAAAAGCGATAACGAGCCATTTAGCCAAAGCGCATAACACAGAAAGCAGTGATTATGAAGTTCAGAAGGTAGAGGATTTCCAGCGAAACCTCGACGTTGTATTTAATGTTATGCAGATCCTGATAGGTTCTATTGCAGGCATTTCCTTGTTAGTCGGCGGTGTCGGCGTCATGAATATTATGCTAGTGTCCGTTACGGAGCGCACGAGGGAAATCGGCACCCGCAAAGCAATTGGAGCTACGCCAGGGCTGATCTTACAGCAGTTTATGATGGAGGCAATCATTCTTTGCTTTCTTGGCGGGGTGGTTGGTATTTCAATCGGCGTACTAGGTTCGTTTGCCTTTTCGCTCATCACCAAATGGCAATTCATTTTGTCAGGGTGGACGATCGTGATCGCTTTTGGATTTTCTACGGCTGTAGGTCTGTTCTTTGGCTGGTATCCTGCGAAAAAGGCGGCCAACATGCAGCCTATTGAATCATTGAGATACGAATAAGCGAAGTAGGAGGGTGTGTATCTGCTCACGCTGCAGGTTTTTGCTGTGCATCTATCGGAAGAACTGGATAGACAGAAGTTTGACTGGATGTTTAATCAATTATCGCTGGAGAAACAAAGCAAGGTTCGGCGGATGTTGAAATATGATGATGCTGTTCGTTCGTTGGTGGGTGAGTTGTTGGTTAAGTATGCGATTGGCACGATGACGAAGCTGCCTCGGCATAAGATTCGTTTTGGCATGAATGCCTATGGAAAGCCCTACCTTGACGGTACAGATTCCGTCTACTTCAATGTCTCACATTCAGGAGACTGGGTCGTCTGCGCCATTGATTCAGACTCTGTGGGAATCGATGTTGAGAAGGTTCATTCGATGGATATGCAAATCGCTCGTCAATTTTTTTCCACAGCGGAGTACGAGCAATTGATGACTTTGCCCACCTCGCATCGTTTGGCCTATTTTTTTGACATCTGGACGTTAAAGGAAAGCTTAATCAAAGCAGATGGGAGAGGGCTTAGCCTCTCTTTGGATTCGTTCAGCATTAACAAGCAAGGTTCCGATATTCAGCTGATCGCCGGAGACGAAATAGCGAAATATCATTTTAAACAATATGAGATTGATCCGGCCTATAAACTATCCTTGTGTGCGATATCACGACTTTTTCCTGATAAAGTCATTCACGTTGACGTCGACTTGCTCGAGACATAAATTTCCAATCCTATCCGAATTCTTATATTATGTGTGTAATTGGAACATAATGGTAGAGATGACCGGAAGGGAGGGCTCCATGCGAATATTCGAGATCATGTTGCTTGTAGGCAATGTAATGCTATGGATCGTTGATAGATGGTTTAGGCGAAAAGCGGTTGGCGTAGCAGGCTGCTTGGCTATTGGTATTGCCCTGTTTCATTTCATTTTCGAAGGCTACAGATGGCAAATGGTTCCGCTCTACGCTCTGACAGCAGGCTATTTACTGTATTTGTTTGTAAAGACAAGACGCAATAAAGAGCGAAGTAAGCAGCCCCATTCAATTCGGAGCTTCCTGCTGCCGTTCTTATTGGCTGTTTCTGCTATACTGCCCATCCTGCTTCCCGTATTTAAAATCGACTCTCCATCCGGTCCTTATTCGGTAGGGACAGTCACCTATCATTGGACCGATCCGTCAAGAGAGGAAATATTAACGGACACCCCTAATGATCGGCGAGAGCTTCTTGTTCAATTGTGGTATCCTGCTCAAATCGATCATGCCTCAGCTAAGGCACTTTATATACCTGAGTATCGTCAGTTTGGGCTAGCGCTGCAGCAGGAATACAAGATCCCCGCATTCATTTTCCATTATTTGCGCTATATAAAAACGAATTCTTATGTGGTGTCCCCGCTCTCTGCAGAACAAGTCCAATATCCGCTCATTGTGTTCTCGCATGGGCTGCCAGGCACACGGTTTACGAGTACGTCTCAAATGGAGGAACTGGCAAGCAACGGCTATCTTGTTGCTGCGATTCAGCATCCCTACTATGCGATGACTACGGTGTTTCCTGATCAGCGCATCGCTCCCAAGACGAATAAGCTTCCTGCCGTAATCGACATTGACGGTTGGGATCGAATGATCGATGTATGGGTGAAGGATGCTCAGTTTGTACTGGACCAATTCGAAAAGCTGAATAAACAAGATCCGCAGGGTCTGCTAACCGGAAAAATAAACGTGGATAAAATCGGCATGCTAGGCCATTCCTTTGGAGGGGCGGCAACGATCCAAACGCTCTATGCGGATCAACGGCTAAAAGCCGGTATCAACATGGATGGAACTCCATTCGGCAAAACCATTGTAAACGGCCTAAAACAACCCTTCATGCAGATGAAGACGGAGGTTCTAGAGACGAATACGGATGTGGAACCGACCGAACAGCAATTGGCAAAGATCGGAGTTACCAAACAAGCATACGATAAATATAAAACGGAGATACCGATTCGAAATCGCGTCTTGTTCGGAAACGGTGGCGGTTATGCGGTAACCATCCGTGGGATCAAGCATATGAGCTTTACGGACTATTATTTATGGTCCCCCGGACTTCGGCTTATGGATGGCTTGAAATTGCCCCCCATGCAGGCACGGCATATCATTAATAGCTACGTGCTCGCATTTTTCGATAAATATTTGAATCAAAAGGCATCTACTATTTTGGATGAACCGATACCGCCATTTAATGAAGTAACCATTGAGAAAAAATGATTTTATAACGTTTCATAATAAAAAATGGGCTGTCCCAGAAGGTCAGAATCGACCTGAGGGAGAGCCCTTACAATTTAGAGGTATAATTTCCAGTTAATTTCTTAATTTCTCTTGAAACTACCTAATTAGAGGGATGTTTTCCCGTTATACCTAGATACTTCCGCCAAATCCTCCAAAGTTGCCTTCCGTTTAGTGTCTGTCACCCTTCTCATCGATGTAAATGGAACGAATCAGCGTTCTTTCGAAAGGAACACCTTTCTCTGTTTGTCCCTTTATGACGAATGAAGCTTGGTAGACACCTGGACTGCTTACGTCAGATAGATCTACATCACTGTTCGAATCGATGGTTGCGAGATTTTTTAATTTGGTAGTTTGCTTTTTGTCGGCGTTGCTGCCCTCAGGAGTAAAATCAACTTGATATTGGACTTTAAGCTTGTCTCCTTGCAATGAAGCCTTATCGCGTTCGACCTGTATCTTTGTCTTGTCATCGTTTAGCTTCAATCGAATGGATTTGTCCAAATTTGAATCATATCGAACTGTCATCAGGTAGCCGCCTGATTTAAGGCTGTGAGTCTTAAGTGTCCATTCTCCCTGTTTGGGATTATTCACCACGGCAATGTGATGCCAAGTGTTTTTGAACACCTGCTCATCTTGATAAGATTTGACATTTACGCTCGTTTGACCGCCTGAAGGGGAAATCAGTTCCACTTGATCTGCTTTCTGATCGGAGATCCAGTCCACAGTAATACTTTTAACGTCGTTTTCAACAAGAAAGCTTTCGCTGGAAGTTCCGCTGTACGCTCCGCCACGTACTAATAAATTGCTCGCTGTCCCGACCGTATTCTCTTGCGAAGCATCAGCTGGTTTATTGCTTGCAGTCGTGACGAGGTCGCTAGGAACAGCAGCTTTTGCCGATGCTGTGCTAGTGGCTGTTAAATACGGTTTGAATAAAGAGAATGTGGTGGATCCTTTGCGGATCGTATTATGATCCCAATCTCCGATCTTGACCGTAGTGCCCTTAGGTACATAGGAACTGTTTACAGTAACCACACCGTCGTTATTTCCGAATAGCGACAAGTAAAGTCCGCCGGCAAAATAGGAGCTGCTAGGTGATGAGGCCCAGCCTTTTCCAGCCAATGTATAGAACTTATTGTAAGAACTATTAGGGTTCGAATCGGTAACAGAGCGGAAGTAGTTCATGTAGGAGGTTTGCATGGAATAAGTGGCGTCGTTTTTGTAGCCGATGAGGTCGGCTAGCCACCCCGCCCAGCTTGAATAAGCAAGATCGGCCAACTCAGAACCATGATGCGGAGAGCTCAGTGTAATCACATTTGTAACGTAAGGATAGGCATTGTAGTGCACAAGAGCAGCTTGCGTATCCACGCCTCCCTTGCTGTGTGCGACGATCACAAGTTTCTTATTAAAGTATTGGGAGATGACGGCAATTTTTTGAGCTAACAGCTGTCCATTGTCCCACATATTTTTGGGAGTTCCGGCCGAATCGTTCAGTTCGATAAAAGCAGTCTGATAGCCGTTATTGTAAGCTGTTTGATACATATCATTGGTGTCATACCAAGAGCCTGCATTACCCCCGAGTCCTTGTACGAATAAAATGACAGGCAATTTCGCATTCAAGTTGGCTGGGGTTACTCCCGGTGACCATGTGCCTGGGACACGGTTTAAGTTAGGGTTAGAAACGGCAGCGGAGGCAGGAGCGATAACGAAGCTTATGACTAGTATGAAAGCTAGAATGATGGAAGTGGTAAATTTCTTCATGATTTCATTCCTCTCATTTCTTAATAGTAATCAAATTGGCTGGCCAGCCGATTCAATTATCTCATTATTTTCCTATTTATGTATTTTAATTGTTTATGAAGATGGGATATTTACATGCATTATAATTTATTTTTATAAAGATAATTTTAATTTAAATAACAGAAGAGTTTGGTCTAAATAGCCCTTTCTCTATGGTTATCCGGGGTTTAATGCAGGTAACATCCCGATATTTCACCATGTTAACTTTCCTGTAATTAACAATTCGTTCACATAAACTTTAATATTTACCATTATTTTCTTTATAAATATTTCTTATTCAGTTAACACTACGCTAATAATTCAGCATTAACTTTAAAGAGGTCAGGTGTACGTTTCTGGACAGGGGGGAAATAGCAATTTCTAGGTTAGAAGTGTTCTTTTTATTATAAAAACAATTTATTAGAGTGGAAGAGGTAGAGATATGACAACCAAACTTCATTCATGGTTCTTAAATGCAAATGTGAATTCCCGTGCCAACCTTCGATTGTTTTGCTTTCCATACGCTGGAGGAGGTGCTTCGGTATTTCGTGAATGGTCCCGTTTTTTCCCAAAGGATGTTGAGGTGTGCCCCGTTCAGTTACCTGGCAGAGAGAGCAGGGGACTTGAATCCCCAATGACCTCATTGTCGCAAATTGTCCAAGCGATTGTTGTGGAAATTGGGCCGTTGCTTCAAACGCCCTTTGTATTTTTCGGTCATAGCATGGGCGCATTGATTGCTTACGAAACAGCCCGCCAAATTAATAGAAAATATGGGAAACAGCCTGTTCATCTATTTGTTTCAGGACGTTCTGGCCCTGGGCTACCTTATACGAAGAAAAAGCTTCACCAACTTGCAGATGATGAGTTCAAAATGGAATTGAAATGCATGAATGGCACGCCAGAAGCGGTACTGCAGCATGACGAATTGATGCAGCTGCTGATGCCGAGGCTGAGGGCCGACTTTGAAGTATGTGAGACGTATTCTTACATCCAGGATCAACCGCTGCGTTGTCCGATATCCGCATTCGGCGGGAATGCCGATTACGATGTGAGCGTTGCTTCCTTGGCAGCTTGGAATGAACAAACCAATAACGAATTTTTTCTACATATGTTTGATGGAGATCATTTTTTTCTGCACAACCAACAAGAAAACATCATGCAGACGGTTTACGATAGCTTTCACAAAGTCCCTGCGAAACCGACCCAAAAGCAAGTCGTTCATACCGGTAACGTAATTTGGCTGTAGAGAACTATTAAACATGGTGGAGGGAACCTAATGTCGAACCAACCGACTCACCCGTTAACTCATGCGCAAAAAAGAATTTGGTATACGGAGAAATTTTATCCGGGCACGAGTATTTCCAATCTAGGCGGTACGTTTAATCTGAAAGACGCACGATTGAATTACGGGCTGTTAGCGCAAGCGATTCACGACTTCGTCAGGTTGAACGATACGATTCGTCTACGTGTAGTAGACCAGCACAGCAGCGAACCGCGCCAATATATGACTGAATTCGTCCCTTTCGAAATACCATTCTACGATTACAGCAGCCTTGATGATGCCAGCGAAGCGGTACGGCAATGGGGCGAAAGAGAGTTGAAGCAGCCTTTTCAGCTGCATGATGCTGATTTGTTTGAGTTCGCTATATTCAAAATTAGTGGTGACGAGGGTCGGGTATATATTAAAATTCATCATCTGATATCGGACGGGATATCTATGGTGCTTGCCGTTAACGAAATCATCGATATTTACGTAGGCCTTGTGAATGGTGAGGACACTGTTCAAGAGAATCGCCCGTCGTACGTGGACTACGTTCGGAATGAGCCGGACTATGAAGCATCGGACCGATACCTGAAAGATCAAAAATTTTGGCATGAGGAATTTCAGACAATCCCAGAATTTACGAGTTTGAAAACATACGATTTATACCGTGTAAGCACCGAAGCGGCGAGAGAATCGATCATTATTCCTCAAACGCTTCGTGATGATATTGTGGGATTTTGCAAAGAACATAACGTCAGTGTTTTTACGTTGTTTGTCGCCATGCTGTACACATATATTTATCGCGTCACCTCTCATGAGGATATTGTACTCGGAACCAATTTTTCCAATCGGACGAATGCGAAAGAAAAAAATATGCTGGGTATGTTCGTTAGTACGACACCTTTTAGAATGCAAGTGGAGCCTGAGCTAGATGCTTTGTCGTTTATCCGCAAAGTCGGCAAAAAGCAGATGAACATATTCAGATATCAAAAGTACCCTTATAACGTATTGGTCAACGAATTGCGGGAAAAGCACAGCGACATCAGCAGGCTGTTCGGTGTTTTCGTGGAATATCAGGTGATGGAATGGCAGAAAAAAGAACAGATCGAATACGTTACGGAACCGTTTGGCAATGGGCACGAAGCCAACGATTTCATCATACATATCAAAGATCGTATGGATATAGACCAGCTGCAGCTGGACATCGATTATCGTACAGGCTTATTTACGAGTGAAGAAATCTCCACCATGTTTGAGCACATGCTTGTGCTTCTAAAGGATGTATTAGAGAATCCGGGCAAACCGTTGTTTGAGCTGGAGCTTTGCAAGGAGCAGGAAAAAAACCAGCTGCTGCATGTTTTATCAGGTATTGAAGCTGATTATCCAATGGATCAAACCATACATGGGTTGTTTGAAAAACAGGCGGAAAACGTGCCGGATCGCATTGCGGTCGTGTTCGGTACCGAAAGTCTTACCTACCGGGAGCTGAACGAACGTGCCAACCGTTTGGCGAGAATGCTTCGCGATCACGGTGTGAAGCCTGACGATCGGGTTGGTCTTATGTTGGATCGTTCTGTGGAAATGATCGTAGGCATTATCGCGATACTTAAAGCGGGTGGAGCGTATGTGCCTCTGGATCCTGATTATCCGGAAGAGCGAATCCAGTTTATGCTTGAGGACAGCGGGGCTCTGGTATTGCTGACTGAAGTGCAGTGGCAGGAAAGAGTGTCTTTCGCGGGGACTGTATTGACCATCGATGGGGAGCTGCTTTCCTCAGGTAATAGTTCCAATTTGCCGATCGTGAATCAGCCATCCGACATGGCTTATATCATCTACACCTCCGGTACGACTGGAAAGCCAAAGGGTGTAATGATCGAACATCGTAACGTGGTCCGTCTGCTGTTTAACGACAAGCTGCAGTTTGACTTTAGCGAGAATGACGTATGGACCGCGTTCCATTCGTTTAGCTTTGATTTTTCGGTATGGGAGATGTATGGCGCCCTCTTGTACGGGGGGAAATGCGTAGTGATTCCGAGGATTATTGCGCAAAATCCGAAGGAATTTACTCAGCTGCTCCGAGATGAAAAAGTAACTATGCTAAATCAGACGCCTACAGCATTTTATTCGTTGATCAATGAAGAGCTGCTGCTGGAAGACAGCTTGCTGGCAATCCGTTACGTCATATTTGGCGGAGAAGCGCTTAACCCGAAGATGCTGGAACCATGGAGGAACAAGTATCCCAAGACGAAGCTGATTAATATGTACGGCATTACGGAAACAACGGTGCACGTTACATTTAAAGAGATTGGTGAACAGGAAATCGAAACGAATGTAAGTAATATTGGTTCGCCGATTCCGACGTTGACCTGTTATATTTTTGACCAAAACAGGAAATTAGTGCCCATGGGTGTTACGGGTGAAATGTATGTCGGCGGAGCGGGCGTAGCCCGAGGCTATTTGAACCGTGATGAACTGACGCAGGAGCGTTTCATTATGAACCCGTATAAGCCCGGGGAACGGTTATATAAAACGGGAGATTTGGCGAAAATGCTCCCGAACGGAGAAATGGCGTATTTGGGCCGGATCGACAATCAGGTGAAAATCCGCGGACACCGTATCGAATTGGGCGAAATCGAAACGAGATTGCTTGAGCACCCAATGATTCATGAGGTTACCGTTATCGCAGTCGACGATGCGCAGGCGCAAAAATATTTGTGCGCGTATCTGATTAGCGAGGTGGAGCTGACGGTTTCTGAACTGCGCATGCACCTAGCGCTGGAGCTTCCGGCGTATATGGTCCCTTCCCATTTTGTACATTTGGATAGAATGCCAATCACTGGGAACGGAAAGATAGATCGCAAAGCGCTGCCTAAGCCTGCAGGGCTCGCTGTGACTGGCCGTGAATATATGCCGCCAAACAGCGATACGGAAGAAAAGCTTGTTTTGATCTGGCAAGAAATATTGGAGCAGGAACGAATCGGCGTGCAGGACAACTTTTTTGAGCTGGGCGGCCATTCCTTAAAAGCCATGCAGATCATTTCGCGCATTCATCAGTTATTTCATGTAGAGCTGCCGCTTCGCGTTTTGTTTGAGACGCCGACGATTACGGCAATTTCACCATATATCGATCAAGCTAGCAAAGGTACATACACCACAATTTTACCTGCGGGACAACAAGAATATTACCCCCTATCCTCATCTCAGAAGCGACTTTATGTGTTGAACCAATTCGAAGGCACGGGAACGACTTATAATATGCCTGGCGTTTTTACCGTCGAAGGACCTTTGAATCCAAGACAATTGGAAGCCGCCTTTAACCGATTGGCTGTTCGTCACGACATGCTTCGCACTTCCTTTCACACCATCGATGGACACCCTGTACAAAAAGTACATAACCACATCAATTTTAGCATTCAACATGATTTACAAGGGTCCGATGATTCTATTGATTTTCTCGTATCCAAGTTTGTCCAGCCGTTTAAACTAGATCAAGCCCCACTAATCCGAATAGGACTTGCAAAAATCGGTGAAAATCGTCACCTTTTCTTGTTTGATATGCATCATATCATTTCCGATGCACTGTCGATCGAGATTCTCATTAGTGAATTGGCGGACTTATACCGCGGTTTAGAGCCTGCTACAACGCCGGTGCCTTATAAAGATTTTGCGGTCTGGCAGAACGAATCATTCGAGTCAAGTGCCATGATAAAGAAGGAAGCCTATTGGCTGGAAGCTTTTGCTGGTGATATTCCTGTACTTAATATGCCAGCCGATTTTCCGCGACCGTCTGTTCAAAGCTTTGAAGGTGACAGCATCATGTTTGGTACGGGCTATCAATTGATGACTCGGCTAAACCGTCTTGCCGCAGAAACGGGCACGACAATGTACATGCTGCTGCTTGCGGCGTACAACGTACTTCTCGCTAAATATGGAAGTCAAGACGATATCGTTGTGGGCACACCGGTGGCAGGTAGACCTCACCCTGATGTGGAGCATACGATCGGAATGTTTGTTAATACGATTGCTCTCCGCAACCGGCCGATCCCAGCCGTAAGCTTCCGCAATTTCCTGGAAGAAGTAAAGCAAAACGCATTGCACGCTTTTGAACATCAGGATTATCCGTTTGAGCTGTTGGTGGAAAAGCTGGATGTGGCACGGGATATGAGCAGGAATCCTTTGTTCGATACGATGTTCAGCCTTCAGATGAAAGACCTGATGATGTTGGAGCTGGGCGACTCATTAACCTTCGTACCGTACATTTCGGATAACCGTATCGCTAAATTCGACCTGTCACTGGAAGCAACGGAAAAGGAACTGGAACTTGTATTCCAGCTGGAGTATTGTACGAAGCTGTTTGCGAAGTCGACGATGGAACGTCTGGCTGGGCATTATATCGAAATTTTGAAGTCGGTTACGGAATGTCCGGATATCAAACTAGCTGATATTGCCATGGTAACGGGGGATGAAAACCGGCTTCTCTTAGAAGGGTTCAATGAGACGAAGCGGGTGTATCCATCTGGCAAAACGTTCACAGAGCTTTTTGAAGAACAAGCGAAGAAAACACCCAATCATGTAGCGGTTGTTTGTGAAGAGGAGCTTCTTACCTACAGGACGCTTAACAGCATGGCGAATCAGCTCGCGCGGAAGCTCCGTACCAAAGGAATTCAGTCTGAAAGCGTCGTAGGAATTATGGTTGATCGTTCGATTGACATGATCATCGGCGTGCTCGCTGTTTGGAAAGCGGGAGCCACGTATTTGCCGATTGATCCCGAGTATCCGGATGAACGGATTGGGTACATGCTGGCAGACAGCCGTGCGGAACTATTGTTGTCTCAGCGCGCGATTGCACGCCGGGTATCTTTTGATAAAGAAATTGTATGTTTTGAGGATAATGGTTTGTACTCTGAGGCTTCAACCAATCTCGGAATTGTTAACAGAGAGAATCAATTGGCCTATATCATCTATACTTCGGGAACGACTGGGAAACCAAAAGGCGTTATGATCGAACACGGCAGCTACACGAATGTTGCTTTCGCCTGGAGAGAGGCATACAAACTGGATACGTTCCAGGTTAGCCTGCTGCAGATGGCGAGCTTTGCATTCGACGTATTTGCCGGGGACATGGCGCGAGCGCTGCTGAACGGCGGTAAGCTGATCATTTGTCCAAATGATGTAAAGCTCGATCCAGCTTCGATACACTCGCTGATTAAGAACTATGAAATCAATATTTTTGAATCGACACCGGCGCTGATTGTACCGTTGATGCAATATATTTACGATCACGGTTTGGACATGAGTCAGCTGAATTTGCTTATTTTGGGATCGGACAGCTGCTCTGCTGAAGATTTTACCAATCTGCAAGCACGATTCGGTCATATGATGCGGATTGTGAACAGCTACGGCGTGACGGAAGCTTGTATCGATTCCAGCTTCTATGAACACACCGATGCATCACTGCCGTATTTCGGCAATGTGCCGATTGGGAAGCCACTGCCGAATATGAAGTTTTATGTGCTTGACCCGCAACTGAAGCTGCAGCCGGTCGGTGTCATTGGTGAGCTGTGTATCGGCGGAATCGGGGTTGCTCGGGGTTATTACAATCAGCCTGAGTTGACTGCAGACAAGTTTGTCGATAATCCATTTGAACCTGGTGAACGTATGTACCGCACAGGGGATATGGCCAGATGGATGCCGGACGGTAACATTCAATTCCTCGGCAGGGGCGACCATCAGGTGAAAATTAGAGGCTACCGCATCGAGCTCGGAGAAATCGAAGCGGGCCTGCTGAAGCATGAAAGCGTCAAGGAAGCCGTTGTTATCGCCAGAGACGACCAAGCGCAGCAAAAATATTTGTGCGCATATCTCGTTGCGGACAGAACGCTGACGATTCCGGAGCTTCGCGAACACTTGACAGGCCAGCTGCCAGCTTACATGGTCCCGTCCCATTTCGTACAGCTGGATAAAATGCCGCTTACGCCAAACGGTAAACTGGACCGCAAAGCACTGATGGCACTCGAAGGCAGTGTTCATATAGGAACCACTTTTGCTGCACCGACGAATGTCATGGAAGCGAAGCTTGCTTCTGTATGGCAAGAGGTGCTCGGCGTCGACCAAATCGGCATTCATGACGATTTCTTCCAGCTCGGAGGTCACTCGCTGAAAGCGATGATGCTCATCTCGCAAATGCACAAAGCTTGCGGTGCAGAAATACCGCTGCGTACTTTGTTCCAAAATCCGACGATTGCTGCTGTCTCAGCCTACATGATCGTTTCGGATGAGAAGAGCTATTCAGTAATTGCGCCTGTGCCAGGGCAGGATTTCTATCCCGTATCATCAGCACAGAAGCGGATGTACGTCATCCATCAACTGGATGAAACAGGCACAAGCTATAATATGGCGGATGTAATGCTGGTTGAAGGAAAGTTGGACCATGAACGGTTAACAGAAGCATTCCGGGGATTGATTCTGCGCCACGAAGCGCTTCGCACTTCGCTACATACGGTGGATGGCGTGCCGGTACAAAAGGTGCATGACCATGTGTCATTCGACGTTGAAGTTATGGAAGCGAATGAAGAGAACGTAGCTAAAATGGTTCGCGATTTCATCAAGCCGTTCAATTTAAGTCAGGCGCCGCTCTTGCGGGTCGGTCTTGTACGATTGGCTGCTGAACGCCATGTGCTGCTGTGCGATATGCATCACATCATCTCGGATGGAATTTCCGTTTCGGTGCTCATTCGTGAATTTACCGATCTGTATGAGAGGGCAAGTCTGCCTGAGCTACGCATACAATACAAAGATTTTGCCGTTTGGCAGAACGAACGGCTGCAAAGTGAGGATTTGAAGCGCCAAGAAGCATACTGGCTCGACGCTTTTGCCGGTGAAATTCCAGTGCTTGATTGGCCGACCGACTATGTAAGACCGCACGTACAAAGCTTTGATGGCGATCGCGTCACATTTGATTCCGGCAAGGAGCTAATGCAGGAACTGCACAAACTAGCGGCGGAATCCGGTACGACGCTGTATATGGTACTGCTCGCAGCCTACAACGTGCTCATGGCCAAATATTCCGGTCAAGAGGATATCATAGTCGGTTCGCCAATCGCCGGAAGGCCGCATGCAGATGTGGAACGTACAATCGGAATGTTCGTCAACACGCTGGCAATTAGAAACCATCCGGAGGCTGGTAAATCGTTCAAACAATTTGTGGCTGAGGTAAAGGAAACATCTCTGAGGTCCTTTGAAAATCAAGATTATCCTTTCGAAGAGTTGGTCGATAAGTTGAACGTTCGACGCGACTTAAGCCGCAATCCGCTGTTCGATGTATTGTTCGTGCTGCAAAATACGGGAGATGAAGCCATTCGAATCGCCGATCTGACATTCTCACCTTACAGTTTAGACAGAAACGTAGCGAAATTCGATCTGTCGCTCGAAGCTGCTGAAGGGGAAGACGGGATCGCGTTCCATCTCGAATATGGCACAGCCTTATTACATCGTGCGACTGCAGAAAGGCTGGCGCAGCATTTTCTGCAAATTCTTCAAGCTGTATCAGCGAATTCAGATATCCAATTGGGGGATATCGATATGCTCTCTGATGTGGAAAAAACGCAGCTTCTGGACGAATTTAACCAGACAGGGGCGGCGTTCCCGCAGGATCAAACGATCCACGGTCTGTTCGAGGAGCAGGTGCAAATGGCGCCGGAGCGCATCGCTGCATCTTGCGGCGAGGAACAGCTGACGTACCGCCAGCTGAATGAACGCGCCAACAGTTTGGCCTGCGTACTTCGCACCCACGGAGTGGGGCCGGACGTAAGGGTCGGCCTGCTCGTCGAGCGCTCAATCGATATGATCGTCGGCATCCTTGCGACTCTCAAAGCCGGCGGCGCTTATGTACCGCTCGACCCGGACTATCCGCAGGAGCGCACGCAGTTCATGCTGAAGGACAGCGGGGCCCGCGTCCTGCTGACGCAGCCGCATTTGGCTGGCAAGGTGCCTTATGACGGAGTCATGCTGGACATGAGCGATGTAGAGCTGTATGCCTGGGATTCTGCAGATTTGGAACCGGTGAATGGGCCGCACGATATGGCCTATATCATCTATACGTCCGGAACAACCGGCAAGCCGAAGGGCGTTATGATCGAGCATCAGAACGTCGTGCGTCTGCTCATTCATGACCGGCTGCAGTTCGATTTTAATGAACGTGACGTGTGGACGGTATTCCACTCCTTCTGCTTCGATTTCTCCGTGTGGGAAATGTACGGGGCGCTGCTGTACGGCGGCAGGTGTGTTGTCGTACCGAAGACAACCGCGCAAAACCCGAAAGCATTCGCGCAGCTGCTGCGGCAGGAGCAAGTGACGATACTGAATCAAACGCCAACCGCGTTCTATACGCTGATCCAAGAGGAACTTCAGCAGCCGGGCAAGGGGCTTGCCGTCCGTTGCGTCATCTTCGGCGGGGAAGCGCTGAATCCGGTCATGCTGAAGCCGTGGAAGATGAAGTATCCGAATACGCTGCTGATCAATATGTACGGGATTACCGAAACGACCGTGCACGTTACTTATAAAGAAATAACAGATCGCGAAATCGAAACGAATCTGAGCAACATCGGCCGTCCAATTCCAACGCTGACGAGCTACATCTTCGACGCGCAGCGCAGACTGGTGCCGATCGGCGTCGTCGGCGAGCTATATGTGGGCGGAGACGGCGTCGCCCGCGGATATTTGAACCGCGAGGAGCTGACGGCTGAGCGGTTCGTCGCGAATCCATACAAGCCGGAGGAACGGCTGTATCGAACCGGTGACCTTGCGCGCCTGCTGCGCAGCGGCGAGATGGAATACTACGGACGGATCGACCATCAGGTGAAGATCCGGGGGCATCGCATTGAGCTCGGCGAGATCGAGACGCAGCTGCTGAAGCACGAGCAGATCAAGGAAGCGACGGTGTTGGCGCAGGATGACGAACAAGGGCAGAAGTTCCTGTGCGCCTACTTCATCTCAGATGGGGAGCTGACCGTGAGCGAGCTTAGGGCGCATGTCGGGAGCGATCTGCCGGCGTACATGATCCCGTCGCATTTTGTGAAGCTGGACAAAATCCCGCTTACCGCCAACGGCAAAATCGACCGCAAAGCGCTGCCGAAGCCGGAAGGCGGGCTGGACTCAGGCACGGCTTACGTAGCGCCGAGAACAGAGCTGGAAGCGGAGCTCGCGCAAATTTGGCAGGAGGTGCTCGGCTGCCGCCAGGTCGGGGTGCTGGACGATTTCTTCGCACTAGGTGGTCATTCGCTAAAGGCGATGTCGCTTATTTCCGCGATGCACAAGGCTTACCAAGTGGAAGTTCCTTTAAGGGTATTGTTTGATACTCCGATCGTCGAAGCGATCGCTGTGTATATCCAAACGGCCGTAAAAGTGGCATATGTATCCATTGAGCGGGTATTGGATGAACAAGACTATTATCCAGTATCATCGGCGCAAAAGAGGATGTACATACTCAGCGAGTTTGAAGGCGAAGGTACCGGATATAACATGCCAGAGGCTTTCATTCTTGAAGGCGAGTTAGATGTGACTAGGCTGGAAGCAGCTCTGAAGGAGCTTATTGCCAGACATGAGATCCTTCGAACCTCCTTTGAAACGATACATGGCGAGCCGATGCAGCAAATTCATACGGACATTGAATTCTCGGTCGAAACCATTGTTGAAACCATCAATGCCAATGAAATCGAACTTGCAGAGTTCGCAAAAGGGTTTGTGCGTCCATTTCAATTTAACAGAGCTCCGCTCCTTAGAGCAGGTCTGGCCAAACTTGCCGATGGGCGGCACTTATTCCTTGTTGATATGCACCATATCATCTCAGACGGTGTATCCATGGGCATTATGATGGACGAATGGATGCGGTTATACAAGGGTGAGCGTCTTTCTGATCCAGGGATTCAATATAAAGACTTTGCCGTATGGCAAAATGACTGGTTCGAAACCGATGATTTTAAAAAGCAAGAGACCTATTGGTTAGACACGTTTGCAGGAGAAATTCCGGTGCTCAATCTGCCGGCCGATTTTGTTAGACCTGCCGTGCAAAGTTTTGAAGGCGATCGTGTTCATATCGTCGTCGGAAGTGAGCTCTGCAAGCAGCTTGGACAGCTTGCTGCGCAAACCGACAGCACCCTGTTTATGGTGCTCCTAGCCGCATATAACGTGCTTCTAGCCAAATACACCGGGCAGCACGAATTCGTAGTCGGAACCCCAATTGCAGGGAGATCGCATCCGGACACAGAGGGCGTGCTCGGGATGTTCGTTAATACGCTGGCTATGCGGAATCGGGTCGATGCGGAAAAAACCTTCCGTGAGCTAATAGCCGAAGTGAAGCATCGTGCGCTGGAAGCCTATACGAATCAGGATTACCCGTTCGAGCGGCTGGTGGAACACATTGGCGTGGCTCGGGATCTAAGCCGTAACCCGCTGTTCGATACGATGTTTATCCTGCAGAACATCGAGACGCACTCACAATCGGATGGCTCAAGCGACAATTTGAAATTGGTTGCATCAGCTATGCATGACGGCATTGCCAAATTTGACCTGACATTTGAAGCCAGAGAAGTAAATGACGAATTAGAATTGTTTATTGATTACGGCGTCAAATTGTTTAAGAAAGCAACGGTGGAACGGATCGGACGACATTTCGTTCAATTGTTACAGTCGGCGGTTAATAACGCGGATATCTATCTGGCTGACATGACGGTGTTGAACGAAGCGGAACTGCACCAATTGCTTGTTACATTTAATGAAACAAAGACAGATCTGCCTACAGGCAAGACACTGCACGGGCTGTTCGAGGAGCAGGCGGAGAGGACGCCAGATCAGCCAGCAGTCGTTTGTGCAGGCGTGCAATTGACCTATGCGGAGCTAAATGCCGCAGCTAATCGTTTGGCGAGGACACTCCGCGATCAAGGCGTCATTTCTGAGTCGTGTGTAGGCATTATGGCGGATCGTTCATTAGAACTGGTTGTTGGTATCCTGGCGATTCTGAAATCGGGCGGGGCTTATGTGCCGATCGACCCACAGTATCCTGTGGAAAGGATCCGCTACATGTTGAAGGACAGTAACATCAAACTCGTCCTGAGTCAGTCGCATCTGGTCGCAAGCATGAGTGAAGATGTTCATACTGCCTTCGACGGAAAATGGCTCGATCTCCATGACGAGCGCCATTATAACGCTGACGGTTCGAATCTGCCGAAGGTTAATGATCCCACTGATCTGGCATATATCATTTACACATCTGGTACGACAGGAATGCCTAAAGGCGTCATGATCGAACACGCCAGCATTGTCAGTAATCTGTTATGGAGAAAAGTCGAATACGCGCTGGATACAAACGATTCGGTGCTGCAGTTGTTCTCCTTCGCCTTTGACGGCTTCGTGACCAGCTTCTTCACGCCGATCATTGCCGGTGCAACGGTCATCTTGCCGCAGGAAGAGGAAGCGAAGGATCCGCTGCTCATGAAAAAGCAAATCGCTGCGCATCTAGTTACGCATTTCATCAGTGTACCAAGCTTGTATGCAGCGCTGCTCGAGTGCATGAGCGAAGAAGAATCAAGCTCGCTTCGTATTGTGACGTTGGCCGGGGAGAAAGTGACCGATAACGTGGTCTCTCGCAGCATGCAGCTTCACCCGCACATCGAGTTGGTGAATGAATATGGACCGACGGAGAACAGTGTTGTAGCAACGTACGAAAGAGGCCTAGAGCCAAACAAAGAGATTACGATCGGGCGACCGATTGCCGGTACGCAAATCTTTATTGTGAGTGGAGAAGGCGGTCTGCAGCCTATCGGCGTCATCGGCGAGTTGTGCATCGCCGGTAACGGTTTGGCGCGCGGGTATTTAAACCGCGAGGATCTGACTGCCGAGAAGTTTGTGCGGAATCCGTTTGCAGCCGGGGATAACGGAAATGAACGGATGTACAAGACAGGAGATCTTGCCCGCAGATTGCCTGACGGAACGATCGATTTCATCGGTCGTCTGGACGAACAGGTGAAGGTGAGAGGTTACCGCATCGAGCTCGGCGAGATCGAGTCTGTCATCCTGCAGCATCCGCTCATTAACGAAACGGTTGTGTTAGCGAAGGACGACCATCGCGGACATACGTATCTATGCGCTTATATTACCGCAGATGATGTGTTTACACTTGATGATTTAAAGGCGCACTTAGGGAAAAAACTGCCAGCCTATATGGTTCCGTCGTACTTCATGCAGCTGTTAGTCATGCCGCTTACCCCGAACGGGAAAGTAGATAAGCATGCTTTGCCGGAGCCGGATACGGATCTTATGGTCAAAAAAGAATATGTTGCTCCTTCTAGTGCAGCGGAAGCCAAATTGATTGGTTTGCTGCAGGATTTACTAGAAATCGGACAAATCGGTATGCTCGATAACTTCTTTGACCTTGGAGGCCATTCGCTCAGCGCCATGACACTAGTCTCTCAAATGTATAAAGAATTCCAGGTCGAAGTTCCGTTGAGAGCTGTCTTTGAGACGGCTTCTGTCAAGGAGCTTGCAGCTTACCTACAAGGAGCAGGACTCTCTCGGTACGAGTCGATTCAATTGGCGGCGGAGCAGCCGTATTACCCGCTTTCGTCCGCGCAGAAGCGATTGTTCATCTTGAATTTGCTGGATAGCGGAAGCACCACCTATAACATGCCAGGTGCCATGTTGATCGAAGGCAAGCTCGATATCCAGCAGTTTGAAGGAGCTTTCCAAAGCCTAGTAGACCGCCATGAAACGCTGCGCACTTCGTTTGATACGGTCGACGGAGAACCGGCCCAGAGGGTGCATCCTAATCTCGAGATACAAGTGGATTACATTGAGTATGCGGCAGATTCGCTTCCGACGATAGATGAGATGATCGAGCGCTTTGTCCGGCCTTTTGACTTGAAGACCGCACCTCTCTTCAGAGTCGGACTGGTGAAGCTGGAGGAAGAACGCCACTTGCTGTTGTTCGATATGCACCATCTCATTTCCGACGGGGTGTCGATGGGTATTTTCATTCAAGAATTCGTACAGTTGTATCAAATGGAACCTTTGCCTCAGCTGCGAATTCAATATAAGGATTTCTCGGCATGGCAAAACCGTCTGTTCCAGTCGGAAACGATCAAAGCGCAGGAATCATACTGGCTAAGTAGGTTTGACGGTGAGATTCCGCTGCTCGATCTGCCTATGGATTATGGAAGACCGTCCATACGCAGCTTCGCTGGACACAGCGTAACGTTCAGAGCGGATAAATCTCTGCTGAGACAGCTTCACCAGCTGGCGGCGATGAGCGGCACGACACTCTATATGGTACTGCTTGCTGCGTACAATGTGCTGTTGTCGAAATACGCCAATCAAACGGATATTGTGGTCGGAACGCCAATTGCTGGCAGGTCGCATGCTGATTTGGAACGTGTCATTGGGATGTTCGTCAATACGCTTGCCATGAGGAATCGGCCTGAAAGCTCCAAGTCGTTTAGGCAGTTTTTGGCCGAAGTCAAAGAACAGGCGCTTATGGCTTTCGAGAATCAAGACTATCCGTTCGAAACGCTGATGGAAAAGCTGGAGCTGCAGCGCGATTTAAGCCGCAATCCGCTGTTTGATACGATGTTTATTATGCAAAATATCGGGAACCAATCGATCGGCATCAAGCCATTAACATTTATTCCGCATGAGGTTCCGCATACGACATCGAAGTTCGACCTAACCATGCTAGCTATGGAAGATCAAGACGGATTGGAATTGATGATCGAGTACTGCACGGCGCTGTTCAAACAGGAAACGATGGAGCGATTAGGAGGGCATTTCGTTCGTGTTTTACAGGAAATTGCCGATCAGCCTGATGCGCAGTTAGCGCAAATTGACATGCTTTCTTTGGAGGAAAAGAAGCAAATTGTCGTAGATTTCAACCAAACGAAAGCCGATTACCCGCAGAACTGTACGATTCAGGAGCTATTCGAGCGGCAGGTGGAAAAGACGCCGGATCATGTGGCTGTCGTTTGGGAAAACGAGCGGATGACTTACCGTCAGTTGAATGCCAAGGCAAACCGCTCAGCGAGGGTATTACGCGAGAAGGGCGTCGCCGCAGACTGCATTGTTGGCGTCATGATGGAGCGTTCCGCTGATATGATCGTCACCATACTGGCCATTCTTAAAGCCGGTGGCGCGTATCTGCCGATCGACATCGATTATCCGGCAGATCGGATTCGCTACATGCTTGAAGACAGCGCTGCGTCATTAATTGTTACGCAGAAGGCGGAATGTCCAGTAGGATTTGCCGGCGAAGTTGTAGCGCTTGAGGAAACGGATCTGACTTTCAAATTGGACACCAACTTGGGCTCAGCAAGTACATCCTACGATTTGGCGTACATCATCTATACGTCGGGGACAACAGGCAAACCGAAAGGGATTATGCTCGAGCATGCGGGTATTGCTAATTTACAGGCATTTTTTGAGAATCAACTCAGTGTGACGGCTGTTGAACGGATCGGACAATTTGCCAGCAGTTCCTTCGACGCTTCGGTTTGGGAAATGTTTATGGCGCTGCTGACGGGAGCTTCGCTCTATGTGTTGTCCAAGGATATCATCGGTAATTACACAAGGTTTGAAGATTATATAAGTGAACACCGGATCTCCATTCTTACCTTGCCGCCGACCTACATGACACACTTGAATCCGGAACGGATGAGTTCTCTGAAAAAGGTGATCACCGCAGGATCCGCCACCTCGTTCGAATTGATCCGTAGGTGGGAAGGGAAAGTGCAGTACATTAATGCGTACGGTCCGACCGAAACGACGATTTGCGCAACCATTTGGAATGCTAATCACTCAGAGCTGCATACGGGGGTGGTACCGATCGGTTACCCGATTCCAAATACGCAGGTGTACATCATGAGTGCAGATAACCTGCTGCAACCGATTGGTGTACCTGGTGAATTGTGCATCGGCGGTGTCGGATTGGCTAGGGGATATGTGAATAAGCCAGAGCTGACGGACGAGAAGTTCACGGACAATCCGTTTGCTCCAAGTGAACATATCTACCATACCGGCGACCTTGCCCGCTGGCTGCCTGATGGAAATATCGAGTACTTGGGACGGATCGATCATCAGGTAAAAATTAGAGGTTACCGTATTGAATTATCGGAAATTGAATCTGTCATGCTGGATCACGACTTGATTCAAGAAGCGATCGCCATCGCACACGAAGACCATCACGGACACCATTACTTGTGCGCTTATTTTACAGGCAGATCCAGTGCTCCCATTTCGAACATGAGAGAGCATCTAGCCGAATTACTGCCTGATTACATGGTCCCATCGTATTTTATTCAACTGGGGCAAATGCCGCTGACGCCTAACGGTAAAATTGATCGCAAAGCGCTTCCCGAACCTGAACTGGGCACAGCCATCACAGGCACGGAATATGAACCGCCTAGAAATGATCTGGAACGTCTGCTTGCGGAAGTATGGGAAGAAGTACTGGGCGTTCGTCCAATCGGCATCAAGAATAATTTCTTTGAGCTTGGCGGCGACTCGATCAAAGCGATCCAGGTATCAACGCGACTGTATAAACATGATTTGATGCTGGAAATGAAGGATTTGTTCCAAAATCCCTTTATTGAAAAAGTTAGTTCCTACGTACAAACATTAGGCCGTAAGAGCAGCCAAGAAACGGTTGTCGGGGAATTGGAGCTGTCTCCAATCCAACGATGGTTCTTCGCCCAGAGATTCACTGACATGCATCATTGGAATCAATCGATCATGCTGCAGAGTAATCATGGATTTAAGGAGTCAGTTGTCCGCAAAGTATTCACCAAAATTACCCGGCATCATGATGCGCTAAGAACCGTTTTCCGGGTAGATAACGATAGAGTCGTTGCACAGATCCGCGGTTTGGTGGAACCCTTGGTACACCTGAACGTGATCGATGTAAGGAACCAAGCTGATGAGTCTTCGGTTATTACCGAAGAGGCGAGCCGCCTGCAGTCAAGTTTTGATTTGAACGAGGGGCCTTTGGTCAAGCTGGCGTTGTTCAGAACGATAAGTTGTGACCATCTGTTAATCGTCGCGCACCATCTCGTGATCGATGGCGTTTCCTGGCGTATTATTCTGGAGGATTTTGCTTTAGGGTATGAACAAGCGATGAACGATGAGGACATCCTGTTTCAGGATAAAACCGATTCCTATCAAGTTTGGACGGAACATTTGAAGGCCTATGCTGCAGGTAAAGAAGTGGCAAAGGAAAAGAATTACTGGCAGCAAATCAACGATTTGTCCGAGGTTGCGCTGCCGAAAGACAAAAAAGCGGAAGAAATGAAACTCATTCATACGCGAAGCACCGCTTTTGAGCTGAACGAGGAAGAGACTGAGCGGTTATTGAAGCAAGTTAATCAAGCTTATCATACCGACATTCCGGACATTTTGTTGACGGCTTTAGGCTTAAGCGTTCAAGACTGGACGAAGCAGGATAGCGTGATCGTCAATATGGAAGGGCACGGCAGGGAACATTTGGAGGGGCAGGTCAATGTATCGAGAACGGTCGGTTGGTTCACAGCACAGTTCCCGATTGTACTTGACTTGAAAGGATCGAACGATACGGGCTCCCATATTAAGCGGATCAAAGAGCATGTAAGGCGTATTCCGAACAAGGGTATCGGATTCGATCTGCTGAGATTCATGTCTCCGGAGGAGCTGCGTTTGAATCTGGCGCCGAAGCCAGAGATTGGCTTCAACTATTTGGGCCAGTTCGACTCAGACGTAACGACAAAATGGTTCACGGTGTCGCCGTATGATATGGGAGAACCGATGAGTCCGGATGCGGAGCGTTTGTTTACGCTCGATGTTACCGCGATGATTCAAGGCGGCAAACTAAGTGTCCGTTTTGGCTACAATATCCAGGAGTACAATCAGACGACGATAACGCAGCTGCAAAACAGCTTCAAGAAGCACCTCCTGGAAATTATGGATCACTGCGTTAATAAACAAGGACCTGAGCTGACCCCGAGCGACCTCGGCGATCATGAGCTTTCCTTGGAAGAATTGGATGGTTTGGTTGATATTTTCGAGTCTTGATTCCGGAGTGCGAACTCTTTAGAGGTGAATAATGAAAAAATCAGACACAATCCAAAAAGTGTATCCGCTCACTCCCATGCAGGAAGGGATGCTCTTTCATTCAATCATGGATCCTGATTCGAGCGCCTATCATAACCTGCTGCAAGCAAAGATTTGCGGGCAGCTCGATGTCGGCCTTTTCGAACAAAGCTTTAACCAATTAATCGCAGAAAACGATATTTTACGTACAGCTTTCGTGCATCAAAATCTTCAGCGCCCAAGGCAGGTCGTTTTAAATAAAAGAACGATTCAGCTTCACTTCGAACAAATCGATCATCTGGATGAAAGGGAGCAGCGGATCTGTATCTCGTCTTTTATCAGCGAACGGAATGCTGGCCGCTACAACCTGGCCAAAGATATACCGATGCATATTGCTGTATTCCAAACGGCTGAACAGGAATATCAGTTCATCTGGAGCCACCATCATATCTTGATGGACGGGTGGGGACTTGGCATTGTCATCAACCGGCTGTTTCAAATCTATGAAGCTTTGAAGCATGATAAGACGCTGCCTCAAGAAGCGGCATACCCTTTTAGCGATTATATCAAGTGGCTGGAAAAGCAGGATAAAGACGAATCTCTGGCCTATTGGCAAACGTATTTGGACGGATACGAGCAATCCGCTCATATACCTAAAGCTTCCACACCTGAGGACAGTTTGTATCAAAAGCAAGAGATCAGCTTCGTTATAGACGAAACGACGACGGGGCGGATCACACAGCTTGCCGGCAGCTGCCAGACGACGGTAAACACCGTTTTTCAAACGATTTGGGGTTTGATTCTAAGCAAATATAACCATACGAACGACGTTGTGTTTGGCTCCGTCGTTTCCGGACGCCCCTCGCAGGTGAAGGGCATAGAGAAAATGGTCGGATTGTTTATTAACACCATTCCGGTACGCATTTCCTATCAAGATGAGCAAACGTTTGGCAGCCTGCTTGTCGAAGCTCAGCGCAATGCGCTGGCTTCGGAGGCCAATCATTTCGTTCCTTTGTACGAAATTCAGAGCCAGAATGGACACAAGCAGGATTTATTCGATCATATCCTTATTTTTGAAAACTACCCTGTCGCCAAAGAACTGCAGAATAACGGTTGGGAGGGAGCGCTGGGCTTCGCTATCAAGGATGTGCATGTCGAGGAACAGACCAATTATCCTTTGAATATCGTTATGGCACCAGGCGCTGAACTCTTGATCAAGCTTAGCTTTAATGCAGCTGTTTATGCGGCTGAATGGATGAACAGCATCGAGGGGCATATGAAGCAGATCATCGCTCAGGTCGTTACCGATCCCCAGATGCTATTGAAGCATATTCAAATCGTAACAGAGCAAGAGAAACGGCAAATTCTCCACTCCTTCAATGATACGGAAATCCGTTATCCGCAGGACCAAGAGCAAACGCTCCATGCGTTGTTTGAGCAGCAGGCGGAGCAAACACCGGATCAAACGGCTATTGTTTGCGGAGATTTGAGCATGACGTACCGGGAGCTTAACGAAAGAGCCAACAAACTCGCTCGGGTATTAAAAGAAAAAGGCGTTGGCAAGGACCGAATGGTTGCCATCATGGCGGAACGTTCCTTAGAAATGTCTGTCGGTCTGCTTGCCATTCTGAAGGCTGGCGGAGCCTATGTGCCATGCGATCCGGAATATCCCGCTGATCGGATCCGCTATTTGCTTGAAGATAGCGGAGCGCAGCTCCTATTGAGCAAAACGAATTTGATGCACAAGATCGAAGGGGGCCATCCCGAATTCCTGGATCTGCAAGACGAGATGAATTTCGCTGCCGATGCTTCCAATCTTTCGGGAACAAGCGGGCCAGCGGACTTGGCTTATATGATTTACACATCAGGAACGACTGGTCAGCCAAAGGGCGTTATGATCGAACACGCAAGCATCATGAATACGATCCGTTGGAGACAAGAGGAATATGGTTTCGGCACGGATGATCGTGTATTGCTGTTTTTATCGTTTTCGTTCGACGCCTTTGTCAGCAGCTTTTTCGCTCCGATTGTATCCGGTTCGACGGTTGTCTTAGCGAGTGATGAGGAAGCGAAAGATCCGCTGGCGCTGAAGAAACGAATCTCTTCCATGCAGATTACCCATTTTAGCTGCGTCCCGAGTTTGTATGCTGCGATTTTGGATTCGATGGAAGTCGAGGGAGCCTCATCGCTGAAAGCTGTAACTCTCGGCGGAGAGAGCATTTCGCCTTATTTGCTAGAGAAAACGAAGAGAATCATTCCAGAAGCGGAAATTGTCAACGAGTACGGTCCGACGGAAAATAGCGTCATCTCGACTGTCTGCCGTAACCTTGTGCCTGGAGAGTCGGTAACGATCGGTCATCCGATCGCTAACTCTCAGGTATACATATTGGATCAACATCACCAGCTGCTGCCTGTTGGGGTGAAGGGTGAATTGTGCGTAGCAGGAGCAGGGTTAGCCAGAGGGTATTGGAACAGAGAAGCGCTCACCTTGGAAAAATTCATCGACAATCCCTTCCTTCCAGGCACGAAAATGTACAAAACTGGCGATTTGGCCAAGTGGCTGCCGAACGGCAATATCGAATTTATCGATCGGATCGATCATCAGGTTAAAATTCGCGGCTACCGCATCGAGCTCGGAGAAATCGAAGCCGCGATTCTGGGGCATCGCCGAGTGAAAGAAGCTGTAGTGCTCGTAGTCGAAGACGGTGGGGGAGAAAAAGCGCTTGCTGTGTATTATACACTCCAAACAGGGGCAGCAGCAGCTGAGCTTAAAGACGACCTACTGCAGGCGCTTCCGGCCTATATGGTGCCTTCCTACTTTATACCGATGGAACGCCTGCCGCTTACGTCAAACGGCAAAATTGACCGCAAAGCACTGCCGAAGCCGGAAGGGAAATTGAAATCCGCTGCCGTGTATGAAGCGCCGGCTAACCTTACGGAAGCTAATCTGCTGCCGCTTTGGCAAGAGATTTTAAAGACGGAGTATATCGGTGTCACGGACAATTTTTTCGAAAACGGCGGCCATTCTTTGAAGGCGATGATGCTCATTTCGAAAATTCATCAGGAACTGAAGGTGGAAGTACCGATCAAGGTACTGTTCGACAGTCCGACAATTAGGCAGATTGCCAAGTATATTCAAGGCGCAGACGAACAAGTCTATGCAGCGATCCGATCTACGGAGCAGCGTGATTATTATCCGGTATCATCCGCGCAGAAAAGGATGTTCGTGCTGAACCGTCTTGACCCTGAAGGTACCAGCTCCAATATGCCAGGGGCCATGCTGCTGGAAGGACCCTTGGATGTAGAAAGGTTCCGCGAAGCATTCCAAGCTCTAGTGGCGCGGCACGATACGCTGCGTACTTCCTTCGATACGGTGGACGGGGAGCCTGTGCAAATCGTACATCCGCAGGTTGAGCTGCGAATTCCTGTAAAAGAGGCGAACGAAGAAGACGCTGCGGAGATGTTGAACGACTTCATACACCCGTTTAATTTATGCAAGGCACCGCTGCTGCGCGTGGAGTTAATCCGGTTCGCTGCAGAACAGCACCTCTTCTTGTTCGATCTTCATCATATTATTTCCGACGGTACCTCGATGGGTCTTATCGTCAAGGAATTCATGCTCCTGTATCAAGGGAACCACTTGCCGGAGCTTGCGATTCAGTACAAAGATTTTTCCATTTGGCAGCACGAATGGTTCGGATCCGAAGTAATGAAACGGCAGGAAACCTTCTGGGTCGAGATGTTTGGCGGGGATGTTCCTGTTCTTGAAATCCCAACAGATTACCCGAGACCGCCGTTGCAAAGCTTTGAAGGAGATAAGGTCATCGTCCATATCGGCAAAGAGATGCAGGAGGCGCTCAGACGTCTCGCGTCGGAATCGGGCACTACACTTTTTATGGTCATGCTGGCAGCCTACAATGTGCTGCTTGCCAAGTATTCCGGACAGGAAGATATCGTCGTAGGGACTCCGATTGCAGGCAGATCCCACCCCGATCTGCAATCGATCATTGGCATGTTCGTGGGTACGCTGGCGCTCCGTAATCGGGTAGAAGGCAAGCTTCCGTTTGCCGAATTTCTGGCACAGGTCAAGATGAACATGCTTCATGTTTACGATAACCAGGATTATCCATTCGAAACGCTGGTTGAGCAGGTCGATGTGCGCAGAGATATGAGCCGCAATCCGTTGTTCGATACGATGTTTGTCCTGCAAAACATTGAGCTTGAAGCCATGGAGCTGGACGGATTGTCGATATCGCCAGGCCTACTAGACAATCCCATCGCGAAGTTCGATTTGACGATTGAAGCGAGAGAAGACGAAGAGGGGATCGAGCTTTGCTTCATTTACCGGACCAAGTTGTTCAAGCAGGAAACCGTGAAGTGTATGGCCGATCATTTTCTGAATATTTTACATACTGCGGTTGCTAACCCATACCAGACGATTTCTCATATGGATATGCTGAGTGAGGCGGAGAAGAGACATTTGCTGGTCGAGTTGAACGACACCGCTGCTCAGTATCCAGAAGGAATGACGCTGCACGAACTTTTCGAGGTACAGGCTGCGAAATGGCCAGATCGCATCGCGGTCGTATTTGGCGGGGATCGGATGACCTACCGCGAGTTGAATGAGCGAGCCAACCAGCTAGCCCGGGAAATGCGTAGTCTCAGCGTACTGCCTGACGATAGGGTAGGTCTGCTCGTAGAGCGCTCGCTCGATATGATCGTGGGCATACTCGCCACGTTGAAGGCCGGCGGCGTCTATGTGCCGCTCGATCCGGACTACCCTCAGGAACGGCTGCAATTTATGCTGGACGACAGTGGCGCCCGCGTACTGCTGACCCTGCCTCAACTGACTGGTAAAGTGCTGTTTAATGGGACGGTGCTGGATATGAGTGACCCAGCGCTATACAGCGGAGATGGCTCGAACCTGGAGTCAGTAAATCAGCCTGAGGACATGGCATACATCATATATACGTCCGGTACAACTGGCCAACCGAAGGGTGTCATGATCGAGCACCGCAATGTCGTTCGTCTGATGCTGAATGACAAGATGAAGTTCGATTTTACAGAACGCGACGTGTGGACTGTGTTCCACTCCTTCTGCTTCGATTTCTCCGTTTGGGAAATGTACGGCGCTTTGCTGTACGGCGGCACCTGTGTCGTTGTGCCAAAAGCGGTGGCACAGAATCCGAAGGAGTTCGCACAGCTGCTGCGCCAAGAGGGTGTAACTGTGCTTAACCAGACGCCGACCGCGTTCTACGCGCTGATTCACGAGGTGCTTGGACGTCAGGACAACGATCTGCAGGTACGCTATGTCATCTTCGGCGGCGAGGCGCTGAATCCGATCATGCTGAAGCCATGGAAGGCAAAGTACCCGCAGACTCAGCTGATTAATATGTACGGCATTACAGAAACGACCGTTCACGTTACCTATAAAGAAATAACGGAACAGGACATGGAGACGAGCTTAAGCAACATCGGCCGACCGATTCCGACACTGACAAGCTATATCTTTGATAGCGAGCAGCGTCTCGTTCCGATTGGCGTCACGGGAGAGCTGTATGTGGGCGGAGAAGGCGTAGCTCGCGGGTACTTGAACCGCGATGAGTTGACAGCTGAGCGGTTCATCGCGAATCCCTACAAGCTGGAGGAGAGACTGTACAGATCTGGCGATCTCGCCAGATTATTGCGCAGCGGAGAAATGGAATATTTGGGCCGAATCGACCACCAGGTTAAAATCCGCGGGCATCGGATCGAACTGGGCGAAATCGAGACGCAGCTTTTGAAACACGAGGCGATTCGCGAGGCCGTCGTGATAGCGCTGGACGATGAGCAGGGGCAAAAGTTCCTTTGCGCGTACCTGCTGTTGGATCAGGATCTGACCGTGGCGGAGCTGCGGGCGCATGCATCCGAGGATCTGCCGGCTTACATGATACCGTCACATTTTGTAAGGCTGGAGCAAATGCCGATGACATCTAACGGCAAGGTTGACCGAAAGGCGCTGCCGAAGCCGGAGGGTGGGCTGAAGACAGGTGCCGAGTTCATTGCGCCTCGAAACGAGTTGGAAGAAAAGCTGGTGCACATCTGGCAGGAAGTGCTGGGATCGGACCGGATTGGTATACGTGACAATTTCTTCGATCTCGGCGGCGATTCGATCAAAGGCATTCAAGTAGCATCACGTCTGTTCAATCACGGGCTGCAGCTTGAGATGAAAGATCTGTTCCGATACCCTTCGATCGAGGAGTTGAGTGGCTTAGTTGCGCTGGTCAAGCGCCAAATCAGTCAGGAGACAGTAACGGGTGAAGTCGGATTGACACCGATTCAGCAATGGTTTTTCGATCAGCGTTTTGCAAACCAGCATCACTGGAATCAATCCGTTATGCTGCATAAGTCTGACGGATTCGATTCGCTGGCTTTGGAGAAAGCGCTGCGGGATCTTGTCCAGCATCATGATGCGCTTCGTATGGTTTACGACGAGCAGGACGGGCGGATCGTTCAGTTCAACCGCGGCCTAGAAGGCGAGATGTACGGATTCGAACGGTTCGATTTCACGGATCATTCTGACACAGAAGTGCGCATTGCATCGGCAGCTAATCACATTCAACAAAGCTTCGACCTGAGTCAAGGTCCTCTACTGAAAGCTGCTCTGTTCCAAACAGCTGAAGGTGATCACCTGCTGCTTGCCGCTCACCATTTAATCGTTGACGGTATCTCATGGCGCATCCTCTTTGAAGATTTGGCGACAAGCTATGCGCAGGCCCTTGCAGGCGAAGACACCGCACTTCAGGAAAAAACGGATTCGTTCCAATATTGGTCTCAGCGGTTAACGGCCTACGCGGAAAGCAAGGAATTGCTGCAGGAAATTGATTATTGGAAGCAATTGGAAAATATATCAGTTGGCTCATTGTATAAAGATTTTGCGGTTGAAACCTGTACATTAGGCGAGAGCGCAACGGCAGAAATGGCGCTTACCAGGGAACAGACCGAGCATCTGCTGAAGCATGTCCATCATGCCTACCATACGGAAATGAACGACATTCTTTTAACCGCTGTAGGATTGGCGGTTCAAGAGTGGGGTCAGACCGATCGTATTGCTGTTCAACTCGAAGGCCATGGGCGCGAAGAGATGATGGAAGACGTCAACATTTCCCGGACAGTCGGCTGGTTCACCTCCATGTATCCGATCGTGCTTGATCTGACGGATGGTGATTTATCCAGGGAAATCAAGTCGGTGAAGGAGACTCTCAGACAGGTTCCGAACAAGGGAATCGGCTATGACATTCTGAAATATTTGACACCGGAAGACAAACGGTCCGGGCTGCATTTTAAGCTAAAGCCGGAGATCTGCTTCAATTATCTCGGTCAGTTCGATGCGAATCTCGTCCATGATGCGTTCGGTCCGTCCCCGTATGACATGGGAGAACCGATTAATCCGAATTCACACCGCATGTATCCAATCATCATGAACGGAATGATAGCAAACGGCGAGATGAGCTTCCGATTTTCGTATAGCCCGAGACAGTATGAGGAATCCACCATGCAATGTTTATCCGCTGCGTTCAAGTATCATCTGCTCCGCATCATCGATCACTGTAGGAACAAAGAGGAAAGCGAGCGGACCGCGAGTGATTTCAGCTCCAAAGGGCTGACCACCGACGACGTCGATGATATCTTCGAATTGCTTGGCGAGAAGCTGTAATCATGGCTAGATGCGCGAAATGATAGCATAGCAAATGCTTACGTCCCTAATGTAAATTCTAAGGAGAGAAGCCGCTGTATGAGCCAATTTAAAAAAGAACACGTCCAAGACATGTATTTTTTATCCCCGATGCAGGAAGGGATGCTGTTTCATTACTTGCTCGAGCAGGGTCAATCGAATGCTTACTTCGAACAAATGTCCATCCGCGTACGAGGGACGCTCGATATTGGCTTGTTTTCGGTCAGCTTAAACCGAATCGCTCAGCGGTATGACGTATTTCGCACCGTGTTCCTTTATGAAAAAGTGAAACGTCCCGTGCAGGTGGTGCTGAAAGAGCGACAGATTCAGGTCCATTTCGAAAATGTCACCAGTTTGCCTGAGCAGGAACGTGGGCTATTTGTAGAGCGGTTTAAACAGGAAGATCTGGGGCGGGGGTTCGATCTGTCCAAGGACATGATGATGCGTGTCTCCGTCATTCAGACGGGTGAGTCCGAATATCAAATCTTTTGGAGCCACCATCACATTCTAATGGATGGATGGTGCCTCGGTATCATCGTCGGCGAACTTTTTCAAATCTATGCCTCCTTGCGGGAACAAGCGCCGAACCAGTTGGAAAGGACGTATCCATACAGCGACTACATCAAATGGCTGGAACGACAGGACAAGGAAGAAGCGAGACGCTTTTGGGCAGAGGCGCTGTCCGGATACGAACAACTGGCGTCTGTGCCGCAGATGACAGCTGCAGTATCGGATAATGCTATGCGCGGATATAAGCAGGAAGAGCTGACGATCCGGTTCGATGAGAAGCTGACTGCGAAGCTGCAGCAGTTGGCGAGCAAGCATCAGGTAACGTTGAACACGGTGTTTCAGACGATCTGGGGCATCGTGCTGCAAAGGTACAGTCATGCCCATGATGTCGTATTTGGTTCCGTCGTTTCCGGTCGACCGTCGCAGGTTGTTGGCATAGAGAAAATGGTCGGTTTGTTCATTAATACGATTCCGGTACGCGTGAAATCGTCCGCGGATCAATCATTCTCGGATGTGCTGCTAAGTGTGCAGCTGGGTGCGCTGGCTGCCGAATCGTACACCTACTTGCCGCTTGCTGAGGTTCAGGCGCAAAGCGTGCTTAAGAGTAATCTGTTCGATCATATTCTCGTTTTCGAAAACTATCCCGTAGAAGAGTCCGTGCAAAATGGATCGCTCGAAAGCCAATTAGGATTTGAAGCAACGGATGTGAGTATGATCGAGCAGACGAGCTACGATTTGAACTTGTTGGTTATGCCAGGCCGGGAGCTGGCGGTGCGCCTGAACTATAACGCGAACGTGTACGACACGCAATTTCTGCGTAGCATCGAAGGGCATTTGAACACCGTCGCACGGACGATCGTGGAACATCCGGAGATACGCCTGCAGAATCTTGCTATGGTCACCGATGAAGAAAAGCAGCTTCTTCTGAAGCTAAACGATACGAGGGAAGAAGTTCCAAGCCATTTGACCATTCATCGTATGTTTGAGGAGCAGGCGGAGAAAACGCCGGAAAAAGTGGCCGTGGTATTTGGGGAACGGCAATTGACGTATCGTGAACTGAACGAAAGGGCCAACCGATTAGCCAGAACGCTTCAAGGTAAAAACGTTGGAGCGGATCAAGCTGTCGGGATTATGGTGGAACGATCACCGGAATTGGTAGTCGGTATTCTGGCGATTCTGAAAGCGGGAGGCGCTTATGTGCCGATCGATCCAGAGCTGCCGGAAGAACGCGTGGGCTATATGCTTCACAACAGCGGAGCGTCCATTTTGCTAACACAAAGCCATTTATACGAAAAGGTAGCGTTTGGCGGGGAAATCCTCGATATTTCTAGCGATTACGTATATGACTCGGAGGGCAGCAACCTGGAGTTAAGCTGCAGCGCCGACAACTTATTCTATATCATTTATACGTCGGGTACGACAGGCAAGCCGAAAGGTGTCATGCTCGAGCATCGCAATATGGTCAACCTGCTTCACCATGTTTTCCGCCACGACAAAGTCAATTACGGCAGTACCGTTCTGCAATACACAACGATGAGCTTCGACGTGTGCTACCAGGAGATTTTTTCAACATTGTGTTCGGGAGGGAAATTATATCTGATCGACGGAGATACGAAGCGAGAGGTGCACAAGCTGCTTCATTTGATTGAAGAGGCGCAAATTGAAGTCTTGTTCCTCCCGGTCTCCTTCTTGAAATTTATATTTAATGAGCAAGAATACGCCAGCGGTTTTCCGTCCTGTGTACGACATATCATTACTGCCGGCGAGCAGCTAGTGGTCACGAATCAGCTTCGTTCCTTTTTGCAAAAAAATGGTGTGTATCTCCACAACCATTACGGACCGTCGGAGACCCACGTCGTTACCGTCTTTCAGATGGAGCCAAACGGAGACATTCCTGAGCTGCCTTCGATTGGAAGGCCGATTGCGAACAACGGCATCTATATTTTGAATGACGGACTGCAGCTTCAACCGTTCGGCGCACCGGGAGAATTATTTATTGCCGGTGATAATGTGGGGCGTGGTTACAGGAACAACGACGAGCTGACTGCGGAAAAATTTATGCAAAATCCATTCCGCAATGGCGAGCGTATGTATCGAACAGGTGACCTGGCTCGTTTCCTGCCGGACGGCAATCTTGCGTTTCTCGGCCGTATCGACCATCAGGTGAAAATCCGCGGGCACCGTATTGAGCTTGGTGAAATTGAATCACAGCTGCTGAATCATCCTTCGGTGATGGCTGCAGCCGTGTTGGACCGCAAAGATGCGCAGGGCGGAACCTATTTATGCGCGTATTATGTGTCAGATAGACCGCTCCATTCGCTAGAGCTGCGGGCGTATTTGCTTAAAGAACTGCCGGAATACATGGTTCCGTCGTTTTTTATGGAGCTGGATAAGCTGCCTGTGACACCGAACGGCAAAACAGACCGTCGCGCGCTGCCTGAGCCTGATGGGGAATTCGTGTCGGGTACGGAGTACGTACCGCCAACAAATGTCGTGGAAGAAGCGCTTATTGCGATTTGGCAGGAAGTGCTGGGGATTGCTCGCATCGGCATTCATGACAATTTCTTCAGTCTCGGCGGTCACTCGCTGAAGGCCATGACGCTAATGTCGCGCTTGAACAAGCATTTCGGCGTCAACATACCGCTGCGCGAACTGTTTGAATCGCCTACGACGGAAGGGTTGGCACGCAAGATCCGCGAGGCGGAGGAGGATGTCAGGAAAGCGATCCAACCAGCGGGTAAAAAGCCGTATTATCCGGTTTCCTCCGCACAAAAGCGGATGTTTGTGCTGCAAGATTTGGATGATGCAGGTACAGGCTACAATATGCCCGGAGTGTTCATCATCGAAGGCGGGTTAGATCGCGACCAGTTCGAGGGAGCTTTCCAGCGCCTCATTCTGCGGCACGAAGCGCTGCGCACGTCCTTTGAGTTGATCGACGGGGAGCCGGTTCAGAAGATTCATGAAAACGTCGATTTCACTGTAGAGTTCTCACGACTGTCTGAAGGCGCCGAGGATTTGGCAGCAGAAAACAAAGTCATTGAACGTATGGTCGAACGTTTTATGCGTCCGTTCGATCTGCAAAAGGCGCCATTGATCCGTGTGGCGCTCGTAGAGCTCCAGGAACGGCGGCATTTGTTCCTGTACGACATGCATCATATTATCTCAGATGGCGTATCAATGTCCGTCATTGTGAAGGAGTTTGTTCAGCTGTATGGCGGTGGTACTTTGCCTGAGTTGTCCATCCAATATAAAGACTATGCGGTTTGGCAGCAGGCTCAGCTGGAGAGTGAATCACTGCGCAAGCAAGAAGCGTTCTGGTTGAATTCGTTTGCTGGCGAGCTGCCGCAGCTGGAGCTTCCATCTGACTTCCCTCGTCCTGCGGTGCAGAGCTTCGAAGGTGACCATATACGCTTTGAAGTTGATACTGAAATGCTCGGCTCATTGAAACGTTTGGCTGCGGAAAATGGGTCAACGCTTTATATGGTTCTGTTTGCTGCTTATAATGTGCTGCTTTCCAAGTATTCCGGACAGGAAGATATCGTTGTAGGAACGCCGACGGCCGGCCGTTCCCAGGCTGACTTGGAATATGTCGTCGGGATGTTCGTCGGTACGCTGGCGCTGCGAAGCCGTCCGGAAGGCGGGAAAACATTCCGCACCTTCTTATCGGAAGTAAAGGAGTATGCCCTTCAAGCATTTGAAGCGCAGGAGTATCCGTTTGATTCGCTGCTGGATCGGTTGAATATTCGGCGCGATCCCGGCCGCAATCCTCTGTTCGATACGATGTTCAGTATGCAGAGCATCGATCCTGGACTAGGCCAAGAGGGCGGAACTGGCTTTTGGGAATTGACCTTTACGCCGCACGTGTGGCAAAGCGGCATCACCAAATTCGATCTGACACTGGAAGTGCGGGAAGGAGCGGGAAATCTGGAGTTCCAGCTGGATTACAGCACGAATTTGTTTGCGATGGAGACAGCGGAGCGGATGGCGCGCCATTTCGTATGCTTGTTAGAAAATATCTCATTAGTGCCAGATCAATCACTGGCTGAGCTAAGCATGGTAACTGATGAAGAAGCGTGGCAAATCATCCAAGAATTCAACGATACAAGCTCTGATTATCCGAACAGCGAGACGATCGCCACGCTGTTTGAGAAGCAGACAGTGTTGACGCCGGATCATCCGGCTGTCGTTTATGAAGACAAACAACTCACTTATCGAGAACTGAACGAGAGGGCGAATCTACTTGCAAGCGAACTGAGGAAGCAGGGGGTTGGCGCAGGCAAGGTCGTTGGCCTGCTGGCGGATCGTTCAATTGAGCTGATGATCGGTCTGATGGGGATTCTGAAGGCGGGTGGCGCTTATTTGCTGCTTGACCTAGAGATGCCTGCGGACCGGATCAGATTTATGCTCGAAGATAGCGGCGCCCACATCGTACTGGCGCAACGGAAATTGTACTGGATGGCACAGGTGGCGCTCGCTGAACATGTGATCGACCTCGATGATGACGCATTGTATGCGAATAGTGGAGTTAACGAGAACTTGCTGTCTCTGGGAGGACCGCGCGATCTAGCCTACGTGATCTACACGTCCGGCTCTACAGGCAAGCCGAAAGGCGTGCTTATCGAACAGCGCAGCGTCGTGCGGCTGGTGAAGGGGACGAACTACGTTCAGTGGAGCGAAGATGAGCGCATTCTGCAGACAGGCGCACTTGGCTTCGATGCGGTTACGTTTGAGATCTTTGGCGCTCTGCTGAACGGAGGTACGCTGTATCTAGTTGATAAGAGCGTTATTCTGGATAGCGATAGGCTCGGCGCGTTTATCGCCGACAATCGAATCACGACCATGTGGCTCACTTCACCGCTTTTCAACCAGCTTTCGCAGGAGAATGCCGAGTTATTCACGGGTGTGCGACAGCTGCTGGTCGGCGGAGATGCTCTGTCACCGAGCCACATTAATCACGTGCGCTATATGTGTCCGAGTCTGCTTTTGATTAATGGCTATGGGCCGACGGAGAACACAACGTTCTCCACAACATTCTCGATCGAACGGGATTACGAGGGAAGCATTCCGATTGGGCGGCCCATCAGCAATTCCACAGCGTACATCGTGAACAAGTACAACCAACTTCAGCCGATTGGCGTGCCGGGCGAGCTGTGCGTCGGCGGTGATGGCGTGGCGCGAGGGTATGCGAACCGTCCAGAACTAACGGCCGAGGCCTTCGTATCGAACCCATTCAAAGAGGGAGAGACAATGTACCGTACCGGTGATCTGGCGAAATGGCTGCCGGACGGGACGATTGAATATAGAGGCCGGATCGATCAGCAGGTTAAGATCCGGGGGTACCGGATTGAATTGGGCGAGATCGAGACAGAGCTAATGAAGCATCCCGTCATGAAGGATGTCGTAGTGATCGCACGTGAGGATGCGAACGGGCAGAAGTTCTTGTGCGCTTACATCGTGGCGGAGCAGGAGCTTGGTACGCCGGAAGTAAAGGCGTTTCTGGCACAGGAGCTGCCATCCTACATGGTGCCGGCGTACGTGGTGCAGATGGAGAGGCTGCCGCTGACCGTTAACGGCAAAATCGATCGCCGCGAGCTGCCTGAGCCGGAGGGTGGCTTGGGGCTAGGCACAGATTATGCAGCGCCTCGCAACATGGCGGAAGAGCGGCTTTGCGTCATCTGGCAGGACGTACTTGGTGCGCCGCAGGTCGGTATCCGCGATGATTTCTTCCAGCTCGGCGGCCACTCGCTGAAGGCGATGACGCTGCTGGCGCGGATCAAGCAGCAGCTTCAAGTGAACGTGCCGCTGCGGGTGCTTTTCGAGTCGCCAACGATAGAGGCGCTGGCCCAGCATTTCGCACAAGCCGATAGGGATGCATATGAGACGATTAAGCCAGTGGAGCCACGCGACTATTACCCGGTTTCCTCAGCCCAGAAGCGGATGTTTATTATGAGCCAATTTACAGGCTCGGGCACGAGCTATAACATTCCAGGCGTCATGTTCATAGAAGGCGAATTGGATCTGGAGAGATTCGAGCAAACGTTCCGGCGCTTGGTTGCCCGGCATGAATCACTTCGGACGACATTCGAGACGGCCCACGGCGAAGCGGTGCAAATCGTACATACGGAAGTTGATTTTCAGGTTGAGTACGCCAGAAGCACAGAGGATGGACTGGAATCGATCGTTACGGAGTTTGTACAGCCATTCAATCTGCAAAAGGCGCCGCTGCTGAGAGTCAAGCTCGTACATGTAAGTGCTCAGCGCTATTTACTGCTGTTTGATATGCACCACATTGTATCCGACGGTGTGTCGATGGGCATTTTGTTGAATGAATTCGCTTGTCTGTATCACGGAGATGATCTGCCTGAATTAACGGTTCATTATAAAGATTTCGCCGTTTGGCAGAACAGCATGCTCTCTTCCGAGTCGATGCGTATTCATGAAGCGTACTGGCTTGAGACGTTCTCCGGCGATATTCCGGTGTTGGCGCTGCCGACCGACTTTCCGAGACCAGCCGTGCAAAGTTTTGAAGGGGATGCAGTCACCGTTAGGTTAGGGCAGCCATTGCATGATCAAATTCACAAAATAGCGTCCGATTATGGAGCCACGCTTTATATGATGTTACTTGCTGCTTATCAAGTACTGCTTTCCAAATACAGCGGGCAGACGGATGTAATCGTTGGAACACCGGTAGCAGGCAGGCCGCTTGCTGAAACGGAGAACATCCTAGGTATGTTCGTTAATACGCTCGCGATACGCAGCCAGCCGGAAAGCGGCAAAACGTTCGCACAGTTTTTGGAGGAAGTGAAGCGAAGTTCATTGCTTGCTCTGGAACACCAGCATTACCCGCTGGAGATGCTTATTGATCAATTGGAGCTGCGCAGGGATTTAAGCCGAAATCCGCTCTTCGATACGGTGTTCAGTGTGCAGAACCAGGAATTGAAGGCTTCGGAGTTTGCCGGTCTTAGTTTTGAGCCTTACCACAGGGAAAACAAAATCGCCCAGTTCGACTTGTCTGTCAAAGCGATCGAGGATGAGAGTGAGATTGTGCTCCATGCGGAATACGGCATCCATTTGTTTAATAAAGAGACGATTGAACGGATGATGACCGATTATCAAGCGTTACTGCAGCAGGTTACGGAAAATCCGGACATTTTGTTGAGAGAGATTCTACTTACGCACTACGACAAGCTGGAAAATGTGTTGGATGGGGCAGTGGAGTTTCTATTTTAGCCATAGCGAAGTAAGTTTTGCTACGCAAAACTCAGCTAATGCTTACGAAGTTAGTTTTGCTAAAGCAAAACTCAGCTAATGCTTACGAAGTCAGTTTTCCTATGGAAAACTCTCAGGAGGATGCTCATGATCGATAAATATTCACAAAATATGATGCTTGCCGGCGGTCAATTTGAGAAAGAGCAGCAGTATTGGTTGAACAAGCTGCAGGGTGAAATCGTTCTTTCGGAATTTCCGAGGGATGCCGATCGATCAGCTGCTCTTCCCGACAAAATGTCGGCTATGAAATATGACTTCCCGTCAGAGCTCTCGCAAAAGCTGCAGAATATCACGAGTAAGTCCGATTTTGCTTCTTATATGATCCTCTTGTCTGGTGTTACATACATCCTGCATCGGTATACGTCCCAATCGGAGATTATCGTCGGCATGCCTGTTTTCAAGCAAAACAAGCAAAGTTCCGTTCTGGTGAACTCGCTACTGCTATTGCAAACGACCTTCAACCAGGATAACTGTACGTTCAAGCAATGGCTGACAGCTGTAAAAGAAATCATCCTATCTGCCAATGAGCATCAAAATTTTCCTTTTGCGAAATTGGCGGAACTGCTCGATCTGCCGAGAGGGAGCGAAGACAAACATTACCTGCCTACGCTCGTTTTGCTCGATAGCATTCATGACCGCAGCATCGTTGATCATGTCCAATCCAACGTTATTTTTCAGTTCTCAAAAGCCGAGGAGCATGTTGAACTGGTCGTCCAATACAATACCGGCATGTATAGCGAATTTTTGATGAAGCAAATTGTGTTTCACCTGATTCATTTTATGCGATCGGCTTTGAATGAGCCGGACCGCAGCCTGGCGGATTTTGAGCTTGTTTCCAAGGCTGAAAAAATGACGCTGCTGGACGAATTCAATCAAACTGGGGCGGCGTTCCCGCAGGATCAAACGATACATGGTTTGTTCGAGGAACAGGTGCAAAGGACGCCGGAGCGCATCGCTGTATCTTGCGGCGAGGAACGGCTGACGTATCGTCAGCTGAACGAACGCGCGAGCAGCCTCGCCCGCAACCTCCGCAGCTACGGAGTATGGCCGGACGTTAGGGTGGGCCTGCTTGTCGAGCGCTCGCTCGATATGCTCGTCGGCATCATTGCGACGCTCAAAGCCGGAGGTGCCTATGTGCCGCTCGATCCGGATTATCCGCCGGAGCGTACGCAGTTCATGCTGGAGGACAGCGGGGCACGCGTCCTTTTGACGCAGCCGCATCTAGCAGGAAAAGTACCTTATGACGGCGTCGTACTCGATATGAGTGATGATGAGCTGTACGCCTGGGATTTTGCTGACCTGGAACCAGTGAATGTGCCGCATGATATGGCCTACATCATCTACACGTCCGGCACGACCGGCAAGCCGAAGGGCGTTATGATCGAGCATCAGAATGTCGTGCGTTTGCTCGTTCATGACCGGCTGCAATTCGATTTCAGCGAACGCGACGTGTGGACCGTATTTCACTCCTTCTGCTTTGATTTTTCCGTGTGGGAAATGTACGGCGCGCTGCTGTATGGCGGCAGGTGTGTAGTTGTGCCGAAGACAACCGCGCAAAACCCGAAAGCATTCGCGCAGCTGCTGTTGCAGGAGCAAGTGACGATACTGAATCAAACGCCGACTGCATTCTACACGCTGATCCAAGAGGAACTTCAGCAGCCGGGCAAGGAGCTAGCCATCCGTTACGTCATCTTCGGCGGGGAAGCGCTGAACCCGGTCATGCTGAAGCCGTGGAAGGAAAAATATCCGGACACACTCTTGATCAATATGTACGGGATTACTGAAACGACCGTGCATGTTACCTATAAAGAAATAACCGATCGCGAAATCGAAACGAACCTGAGCAACATCGGCCGTCCGATTCCGACGCTGACGAGCTACATCTTCGATGCGCAGCGCAGGCTGGTGCCGATCGGCGTCGTCGGCGAGCTGTATGTAGGCGGAGACGGCGTCGCACGCGGATATTTGAACCGCGAGGAGCTGACGGCAGAGCGGTTCGTCGCGAATCCTTACAAGCCGGAGGAACGGCTGTATCGATCTGGCGACCTTGCGCGTCTGCTGCCCAGTGGCGAGATGGAATACTTCGGACGGATCGACCATCAAGTGAAGATCCGAGGGCACCGCATCGAGCTCGGCGAGATCGAAACGCAGCTGCTGCGGCACGAGTGGATCAAGGAAGCGACGGTGTTGGCGCAGGATGACGAACAAGGGCAGAAGTTCCTGTGCGCCTACTTCATCTCAGACGGGGAGCTGACCGTGAGCGAGCTTAGGGCGCATATCGGCAGCGATCTGCCGGCGTACATGATCCCGTCGCATTTTGTGAAGCTGGACAAAATCCCGCTAACCGCCAACGGCAAAATCGACCGCAAAGCGCTGCCGAAGCCGGAAGGCGGGCTGGACTCAGGCACGGCTTACGTAGCGCCGAGAACAGAAATGGAAGAGGGGATCGCGCAAATATGGCAGGAGGTACTCGGCTGCAGCCAGGTCGGGATGCTGGACGATTTCTTCGCGCTTGGCGGTCATTCGTTGAAGGCGATGTCGCTCCTCACAGCGCTGCACAAAGCGTACGATGTGGAAGTACCGTTAAGCTTGATATTCGAGACGCCGAATATTGAAGCGGTGGCTCGTTTTATAGAAGTTGTAGACGTAGAAAGTGGCGGATTTATGGCGATTCGCCCTGCACCGCAGCAGGATGTTTACCCCGTTTCTTCGGCACAAAAGCGGATGTATATCATCAATCAATTTGAAGGATCAGGCACAGGCTATAATATGCCTGGCATGTTCATTTTGAAAGGGAAGCTGGATAGAAATCGCTTGGGAGAGGCGTTCCGCCGATTGATCGAACGCCATGAGACGCTGCGAACATCGTTCGAAACGGTAAATGGAGAGCCTTTTCAGAGAGTACACGCATCAGTTCCGTTTGAGATCAGTTATACGGAGGTTGATGGGGGAGAGCCATCTCGTGTCGAGGTCGAGGCGTTGATCCGTTTATTTATTCAGCCGTTCGATTTACAGTTGGCTCCGCTGCTCCGCGTAGGGTTGATTCAGCTTGCCGATGAGCATCACCTATTCATGTGTGATATGCACCATATCATTTCGGATGGGGTGTCCATGTCGATCCTCGTCAAAGAATTTACAGAATTGTATCATGGAGCATCGCTGCCGGAGCTTTCCGTTCAATATAAAGATTTTGCCGTATGGCAGCACGACAGTCTTCACAGCGAGAAACTGAAAAAACAGGAAGCTTACTGGCTTGACTTGTTTGAAGGGGAACTGCCGCAGCTGGAGCTGCCGACTGATTATGCAAGACCTACGGTGCAAAGCTTTGAGGGCGATCATTTATCGCTGCAGGCGGAAAAACGAATTTTGGATGGTATAAAGCGCATCGCTGCGGAAACAGGAACAACGCTTTACATGGTGCTGCTTGCCGCCTATAACATCTTGCTCTCCAAATATTCTGGAAAAGAAGACATCGTAGTTGGCACGCCGACAGCCGGAAGATCCCATGCTGATGTGGATGGCATCATTGGCATGTTTGTCGGCACGTTGGCGATGAGAAATAAGCCTGAGGGCCACAAAACATTTAAGCAGTTTTTAGCGGAAGTCAGGTTGAACGCGATGATGGCGTACACCCATCAGGATTACCCGTTTGAATCTCTGCTCGAAAAGCTGAACATTGTGCGTGATATTAGCCGCAATCCGCTGTTCGACACGATGTTCATGGTGCAAAATATTGATGTGCAGGAGGCCGGATTCGAAGAGCTGCATGTTGAGCCGTACGCTGTTGAGAATTACATTTCCAAATTCGATCTGTCCTTGGAAGCGAAGGAAGCGGCGAACGGTCTGACCGTTCATATCGAATACAGCACGAATCTTTTTGAAAGGGAAACCGTCGAGCGAATGGGACGCCACTACCTCGTACTGCTCGAATCCATTGTACAGGAACCGGAGAGGAAGCTGGCGGAGCTCGACATGCTCTCAGAGGAAGAAAGACGACAAATTCTGGTTGATTTCAACGATACGCAAACGGATTACCCGAGTGAAATGACCATTGCTGCGTTGTTTGAGCGGCAGGCACAGCAAACACCTGATCATCCAGCCATCACTTGGAAGGGTCAGCAGCTGACCTACCGTCAGCTCAATGAGCAAGCGAACCGGCTAGCTCGGACGCTGATAGCACAAGGAGTAGGGCCCGATCATGTCGTCGGCCTGATGGCGGAACATAAGCTGGAGCTCATGGTTGGCCTGCTTGGCATTCTAAAGGCTGGCGGCGCCTTCCTGCTGCTTGATCTCGATGTGCCTGTAGAGCGCATGAAGTTCATGCTCGAAGATAGCGGAGCTCGTATCATCCTGTCGGAGAGGCACCTGCGTCAGCAGACTACGGCATTTGCTTTTGTTCAAGTGATCATCCTTGACGATGAGGTTGTCCCTTATGATAACGACTGCTCCAACCTGGAGCTGCCCGGCTCATCGCGCGATCTGGCGTATGTCATCTACACGTCTGGCTCCACCGGCAAGCCAAAAGGGGTGCTCATCGAGCAGCGCAGCGTCGTAAGGCTAGTTAAGGAAACGAACTACGTTCAGTGGAGTGCGGATGAGCGGATCCTGCAGACAGGAGCGCTTGGTTTTGATGCGATCACGTTCGAGATCTTCGGGGCGCTGCTGAACGGAGGTACGCTCTACCTAACCGATAAGAGCGTCATCCTAGATAGTGAGCAGCTCGGCGCGGTTATCGCCGAAAATCGAATCACGACGATGTGGCTCACTTCACCGCTGTTCAACCAGCTTTCGCAGGAGAATGCTGAGCTGTTCGCGGGTGTGCGACAGCTGCTGGTCGGCGGAGATGCGCTGTCGCCAAGCCACATTAATCATGTGCGCAGCAAGTGTCCAGGTCTGCGTTTGATTAACGGCTATGGGCCGACGGAGAACACCACGTTCTCCACGACATTTCCGATCGAACGCGATTACGAGGGAAGCATTCCGATCGGGCGTCCGATCAGCAATTCCATTGCGTACATCGTAAACAAGTACAACCAGCTGCAGCCAGTCGGCGTGCCGGGTGAGCTGTACGTCGGCGGTGATGGCGTGGCGCGAGGGTACGCGAACCGGCCGGAGCTGACGGCCGAGACCTTCGTACCGAACCCATTCATAGCGGGAGAGACGATGTACCGCACCGGCGACCTGGCGAAATGGCTGCCAGACGGGACGATTGAATATAGGGGCCGCATCGATCAGCAGGTGAAGATCCGGGGGTACCGGATTGAGTTGGGTGAGATCGAGGTGGAGCTGATGAAGCATCCTGCCATGAAGGATGCCGTAGTGATCGCACGCGAGGACGCGAACGGGCAGAAGTTCTTGTGCGCCTACATCGTGGTGGAGCAGGAGCTGGGTGCGCCGGAAGTAAAGGCGTTTCTGGCGCAAGAGCTTCCATCCTACATGGTGCCGATGTACGTGGTGCAGATGGAGAAGCTGCCACTGACGGTTAACGGCAAAATCGATCGCCGAGAGCTGCCCGAGCCGGAAGGTGGCTTAGGATCCGAAACGGAATACGCAGCGCCAAGCAATGAAACGGAAGAGCTGCTCTGCGTCATCTGGCAGGACGTACTTGGCGTGCCGCAGGTCGGCATCCGCGACGATTTCTTCCTGCTCGGCGGCCACTCGCTGAAGGCGATGACGCTGCTGGCGCGGATCAAGCAGCAGCTTCAAGTTAATGTGCAGCTGCGGGTGCTCTTCGAGTCTCCGACGATAGAGGCGCTAGCCCTGCATATCGCACAGGCCGATAGAGAGGCGTATACGGCGCTCAAGCCAGTGGAGCCGCGTGACTATTACCCGGTTTCCTCCGCTCAGAAGCGGATGTTTGTACTTGGGCAATTTGAAGGCTCCGGAACGGCTTATAATATGCCAGGTAGCATGTTCATCGAAGGTGAGCTGAACCTTGAAAGATTCAAACAGTCGTTCATTCGCTTGGTTGAACGACACGAATCGCTGCGAACCTCTTTCTCTGTCGTAGATGGCGAACCGGTCCAAATCGTTCACCGTAATCTGCAATTTGAGATTGAATATATAGATTGCGTTCAAGATGATACGGAAGTAGACCGTTTGGTAGAACAGTTCGTACGACCGTTCGATTTAACGAAGGCGCCCTTACTTCACGTAGGTCTGATTCATCTACAGCCTGGACGTCATTTATTCCTTTTCGATATGCACCATATCATTTCCGATGGCGTATCGATGGCTATTCTCGTTGATGAATTCGTTCGTTTGTATCAAGGCGAACCATTGCCGGAGCTTTCGATTCACTATAAAGATTTTGCTGTGTGGCAGAACGAGTTTTTCCAGTCGGAATTAATGCAAAAGCAGGAGACTTATTGGTTATCTCAATTTGAAGGGGAAATTCCGGTGCTTGATTTGCCGACCGATTTCTCCAGACCATCCATCCAAAGCTTTGAGGGCGATTATATGACCGCCCTCTCAGGTAAAGAGCTGACCGACGAGCTCAAAGGACTTGCCGCCGAAACCGGCACAACGCTGTACATGGTGCTGTTAGCGGCTTATCATGTGTTGATGTCCAAATACAGCGGGCAGGAAGATATCGTGATCGGAACACCGATCGCTGGAAGACCCCGTGCAGAGCTTGAACCGGTTATCGGCATGTTCGTAAACACGCTGGCACTGCGTAACCGCTCGGAAGGCGGGCAAACGTTCAAGCAGTTCTTGGCATCGGTGAAAGACACGACGCTCAGCGCATTCGAGCATCAAGATTATCCCTTCGAATCACTTGTCGACAAATTGAACATGGCCCGTGATTTAAGCCGTAACCCGTTGTTTGACACCATGTTCAGCATGCAGAACATTTCTGTTCGGGCGGCACAAATGGAAGGGCTCCAATTTACGCCTTATGAAACGGAGAGCCGAATTGCCAAATTCGATCTTTCGATGGAAGCAACGGAAGAAGAGGATCAAATCCGCTTCAATTTGGAATACAGCACGCGGTTATTTACCAGAGCGACGATGGAAAGATTAGCTAGCCATTATTTGCGGGCGATCCATCAAATCGTCTCGAACCCCGATATGAAACTAGCTGAGATCGATATACTTAGCGCTGCGGAGAGGCATGAGATCATCCATGTATTTAACGATACGAGAGAACCGTTCAACCTGGATGTTACGATGCCGCAGCTGTTCGAACAACAAACGGCGCAAACACCGGATCGCATCGCGGTCAGCTTCGAAGGTACGCACATCACTTACCGCGAGTTGAATGAGCGGGCAAACCGGTTAGCTCGTTACTTGCTTTTAAAAGGCATGAAGCAGGAGGATTTGGGTGCCATCTTGCTGCACCGTTCACCAAAGATGATTGTGTGCATCCTGGCCATTTGGAAGGCGGGCGGCGCTTATGTGCCTATCGATCCAGACTATCCGCCGCAAAGAATACGCGATATGCTTGCTGATTCTGGCGCTGTGTGCCTGTTGACCGAAATGCCATACGTAACACCTGCAATCCAGCATGACTATAACGGAGTAATCATTCCGATCGACACGGACGATGAGGTCATCCGTCAGGTAGAGGAAGAGAATGTCAAGCTTCCTGTACCCGTATCGGGGAATCTTGCTTATGTCATTTATACATCCGGTTCTACCGGAAAGCCGAAGGGCGCCATGCTGGAGCATGCAGGCATGCTGAATCATATGGATGCGATGATCAGCGCCTTCCATCTGGATGAACAAAGTGTCATTGTCCAGAATGCCCCGCACTGCTTCGATATTTCCGTCTGGCAGTTGGTTACCGCCTTGGTGATTGGTGGACGGACGGCGATGTACAGTCATGAACTCGTGTTGAATGCACGTGAATTTATGAAGCATGTAGCGGAAGATAAGGCAACCGTTCTGGAGGTAGTCGTTTCTTATATGACCGCGATGTTGGATTTGCCGGAAGCCATTCCGCTTCCCGACTTGCAATATGTGCTGGTGACTGGCGAGTCGATCAAACCTCCACTGGCGCGAAAATGGTTCGAGCGCTATCCGCACGTGAAGCTAGTCAACGCATACGGGCCAACGGAAGCGTCGGACGACATTACATTGTACGAGATGGATGAGGCGCCGAAGCTGGAGACAGTGCCGATCGGCAAGCCGGTGCAAAACCTGCATGTTTACATCGTTGACCCTTATATGAAGCTTGTGCCGATTGGCGTTCAAGGCGAATTATGTGTGTCTGGCATCGGGGTTGGGCGCGGCTATTTGAATGACCCGGAGAGAACGAAGAAAGTGTTTATGGAGGACCCTTTCCGCAGCGAAACAGGTATTCGCATGTACAAAACGGGCGACTTGGCACGCTTCTTGCCAGACGGCAATTTGGAATATATCGGACGGGTAGATCATCAAGTTAAAATCAGAGGCTACCGGATCGAGCTCGGCGAAATCGAGGCGAATTTGCTGAAACAAGCAGATATCAAAGAAGCCGTAGTCATCGATCGGACGGATTCCCATACTCAAAAGTACTTATGCGCGTACTTCGTTTCAGACGAAATGATGCCAGCTTCGGAGCTAAAGGAAAGCTTAAGCAAGGAGCTTCCAGGTTATATGGTGCCTTCTTACTTTGTCCAAATGGATCAGCTTCCCTTGACACCAAACGGTAAAATTAACCGCAAAGCGCTTCCGGAGCCGGATGGTGGGCAAGAGCACGACTATATGGCACCATCCAATGAGACGGAGCGTACGCTTTGCGGCATCTGGCAGCCTATACTCGGAATCGGCCGGATCGGCATTCATGATAACTTTTTTGAATTGGGCGGCCATTCTTTGAAGGCGATGATGCTCCTCGCCCAGATTCACCGTGAAACGGGTGTGGAAGTGCCGCTCCGTACGCTGTTCGAGATGCCGACGGTGCAGCAGATTGCTAAGTTTATTGACCAATCCGCATCGCACGATTACCACGCGATTCAGCCTGCTGAAGAGCAGCCATATTACCCGTTGTCATCCGCTCAGAAACGGATGTTCATTTTGCAGCAGTTTGAGTCGGGCAGCGTCGGTTATAACATGCCGGATGTGATGCTGATCGAAGGCGAGTTGGATTTTGGGAGATTTGAGCAGGCTTATCGGGCACTCGTTAGTCGGCACGAAGCGCTCCGCACCTCATTCCATACGGTGGACGGGGAGCCGAGACAGATGGTGCATACGGATGCTGAACTTCATACTCAAATCGAGGTCTTCGAGGCTGATTCAGACGAAGCTGCCGTTCAACTCGTACAGTCTATCATTCGTCCATTCAACCTAAGTGAAGCGCCATTGATTCGAGCAGCTGTGATTCGACGAGCGGACGATAAGCATGTCTTTGTCTTAGATATGCATCATATCGTTTCAGACGGTGTATCGAGCGGCATCATCGTGAATGATTTTGCTGCCATGTATGCCGGTGCTGAGCAGCCGAAGTTGACTATCCAGTACAAGGATTTTGCGGTATGGCAAAATGAGCAATTCCAAAGCGGTGTCATGCAGAGGCATGAGCAATACTGGTTAAGCAAGTTTGCCGGCGAAGTGCCGCTGCTAAATCTCGCGACTGATTACCCTAGACCGCAAGTGAAAAGCTTCGCAGGGGATTATATCGTTTTCGGCTCTGGTCTTAAAAGGATGGAGCAGCTGAACCGGTTGGCAGCTTCACAGGGAACGACGCTGTATATGGTACTGCTCGCCGCATTTAACGTGCTGCTTGCCAAATATTCCGGTCAGGATGATCTTGTGGTGGGAACGCCAATTGCCGGCAGACCGCATGCGGACGTGGAAAGCGTCGTCGGGATGTTCGTTAATACGCTAGCGCTGTGGAGCCGTCCAGAAGCCGGATTGACGTTCCAGAACTTCCTTCAGCAAGTCAAGGAAACCTCGCTGCATGCTTACGAGCATCAGGACTACCCGTTCGAGCTGTTGGTAGAAAAGTTGGGCGTACAAAGGGACTTAAGCCGTAATCCGCTGTTCGATACGATCTTTATTTTCCAAAATACAGATGAAGCGGTGATCGAACTTAACGAACTGCAGTTCAAACCGTTCCCTCTCGAGCATAAAGTCGCCAAATTCGATCTCGCGTTAACAGCGGTTGAGACTGAAGGTGAGATCGGATTTAATCTAGCGTACAGCACAAAATTGTTTAACAAAGCAACGGTAGAGCGTATGGGCCGCCATTTGTTAAAACTGATCGATAACTTATTAGATCGTCCCGATACGTCGTTAGCTGAGATTGACATAGTGACGGAAGATGAGCTTTCGCAAATAGCTCTCTTCAACTCAACTCAGACTGACGTGCTAAACAATAATACGCTGCACGGGCTGTTTGAGGAGCAGGTGGCGCGAACTCCGAAGCAAACGGCAGTCGTCTGTGCGGGCCGGCAGCTGACTTATGCGGAGTTGAATACGAAGGCCAACCAGTTGGCAAGAACGCTGCGGGATAAGGGCGTTCGCCAGGAGATGCGGGTAGGCATTATGGCCGACCGCTCGCTCGAGCTGATCGTCGGTATCATGGCGATACTGAAAGCCGGCGGAGCTTATGTGCCGATTGATCCGCAGTATCCGCAAGAGCGGATTCGCTACATGCTAGAGGATAGCGGCACTGCGATCGTGCTGACTCAGGAGCGGGTGATCGCGGGCATGAGCGGGGAGTTAAAGCCGGCTTTCTCCGGAGAGTTGCTGGATCTGAACGACGATCAGCACTATGCTGCTGATGGCTCCAATCTAAAGCAGGTCAATGCGCTGACGGATTTGGCCTACATCATTTATACATCAGGTACGACGGGTAAACCGAAAGGCGTCATGATCGAACACCGCAGCATCGCCGGCAATCTCTTGTGGAGAAAGTCGGAATATGCGCTGAGCACAAACGATAAAGTATTGCAGCTGTTCTCATTTGCTTTCGATGGCTTCGTGACTAGCTTCTTCACACCGATTCTGGCGGGAGCTACGGTCATCCTGCCGCAGGAAGAAGAAGCGAAAGACCCTTTCGCCCTCAAAAAGCAAATCGCGGAGCATCGCATTACGCATTTTATCAGCGTGCCAAGCTTGTATGCAGCGCTGCTCGAGTGTATGAACACCGAAGAAGCTGAATCGCTGCGTATCATTACGGTTGCCGGCGAGAAGGTAAACAAACATGTGATTGAGCGGAGCAAACAGCTTTACCCGCACATTGAGCTTGTGAATGAATACGGTCCTACGGAAAGCAGCGTCGTAGCCACATTCCTGCGTGATCTGGCACCGGATAAGGACATTACAATCGGCCGTCCGATCACAAATACACAAGTATACATTGTGAATGAGACCAGCCATCATCTACAGCCGATTGGCATCATTGGCGAACTGTGTATCGCAGGAGACGGTTTGGCCCGAGGGTATCTGAATCGTGATGACCTGACTGCCGAAAAATTTGTAGCGAATCCATTCACAACCAAAGCAGGCACAAATATACGATTGTACAAAACGGGAGATCTTGCCCGCCTCCTGTCAAATGGTACGATCGAATACATCGGACGCCTCGACGAGCAGGTGAAAATTAGGGGCTACCGGATCGAACTGGAAGAAATAGAAGCTAATCTCCTTAGACATGAACATGTGCAGGAAGCTGTCGTCGTGACTGAAGAGATGAACGGGGAGAAGGTGCTTTGCGCCTACATTGTTGCGGGAGAAAGTACGGACATGGCAGAGCTGAGAGCGTATCTTTCCTCCGAGCTGCCGGCTTACATGGTCCCGAGTTATTTCATCCGCATGGAAGCCATGCCGCTGACTCCGAATGGTAAGCTGGATAAAAAATCGCTGCCGAAACCGGATGAAAGCACATTGGCACGCGCAGCATATGTCACACCTCGTAACGCTACTGAGGAGCGGCTCGCAGCTATTTGGCAGGAGATCCTTGGCCTGAAGCAAGTTGGCGTTCACGACAACTTTTTCGAAATTGGCGGCCATTCGCTGAAAGCTATACAGCTTGTGACGCGAATTTACGAATCGATGCGGGAGGAATTACCGCTGCAGTACTTATTCCAGCATCCGACCGTTGAACAAATGGCTCAATACATGGACTCCAAAGAGCTGAGGATCGATTTTAACAAACCTATTACCTTATTGAACCGGAAAACGGATCGTCAAGTATTCTGTTTCCCGCCGGTCGGCGGCATCGGTTTTGTGTTTAAAGAGCTCGCGGAGCAGATCGGTTCGCATGCCCTCTACGGTCTTGATTTTATTGAGAGCGAGGATCGCCTGGAACGTTACATCGAGCTTGTGACAAGTGTTCAGGCAGAAGGGCCGTATGTCTTTATGGGGTATTCCGCCGGCGGCAACCTCATGTTCGAGCTGACGAAGGCGATGGAGGCAAAAGGGTACGTTGTCTCGGATCTGATCATGTTGGATGCTTCAAGGAAAAGCAAAGTTATACGTCAATCCGAAAAGGTAGTGGCAAAAGAGGTCGACGCTTTGCTCCAGGAAGCCGAGTCTAACGCAAAATACGAAGCTTATGTAAGTAACGAACTTATCAAAAACAGTGTGATTCAAAAAATGAAAAGCTACATGATCTACCTGAATGGTTTGCAAAATAGCGGCTCCGTTCGTGCAAACGTCCATTTTGTACAAAATGGAATCAAACCAAGCAGCAAGTTAAGCGGCAGCACATTGTGGAACCAATCTACCACTGCGAAGTACCGCAGCTATGAGGGAGCAGGTCCTCATGAAGACATGTTGGATGCGCCATATGCCGCCAAAAATGCAGAGATTGTCAAGGAAATCTTATCCTTATAACCCGTGATGAAGAGGAGCGATACTTTGGCCAGTCGAAAAAGCAAGTCGCAGCCACCAAGACCGAAGCCGATTTTCTTTCGGCTAATGGCCTATATTAAGCCTTACAGCTTTTGGGTTCTTCTGACGATTGTAACCTCGCTCATGGCTGCAGGCGTCGATATCGGGATGGGAAAGTTGATTGAGCAAATGGTCGACAGCTCTTCGGATAAACTGCTGTTCTCCGCAGGTTTCATTGGCATTATGGCACTGATCGGTGTGATCTCGAAGTATTTGATCAAATATGCTTCAACCCGGTTTAGTGCCTACGCATTGCGCGATTTGCGCAATGCGGTTGCGAATCATCTGGAGAACCTGCCGGTTTCCACCGTAGAGAAGCAGCAATCGGGCGATCTCGTATCCCGTCTGACGAATGATACGACGGTGCTGCAAAACTTTTTTATCCACCATTTTGCGAATATATTTTACATGCCGGTCGTCTTTGTTAGTGCGCTTACGATTCTTTTGCTTACGAGTTGGAAGCTGATCCTGTTCAGTCTCATCCTGCTGCCTGTTGGCATTGCCGTTACCGCCGTATTGAGCAGGCCGATCAGCAAATATTCCGAACAGCTGCAGGAACAATTGGGCTCTGCTAATGCGGTCACCCAAGATATGATCGGCGGAATCTCGATGGTCAAAGCTTTTAACAGGCAGGATACGCTTTTCGAAAAGTATAGCAAAGTGATGCAGCAGGTTTTGTTCAAAAGCCTGCTGCTCGAAAAGCGTCGCGCGCTCATGTCGCCAATCAGTATTCTACTGCTTTCAACACCGCTCATTTTTATGGTCGCCATCGGCGGCTACTTGATTGAAAGAGGCGAACTGACATCTGGCAACATCATCATTTTCTTGTATATGTTTTCGTTTGTTCTTCAGCCCATATCGATGATCCCGGTGCTGTCCGCTCAGGTACAGGAAGTGACCGGGGCAGCCAGGCGGTTGTTTGATGTTCTTGATATGTCGGTGGAGCAGGACATCCACTCATTCCTAGATGTGGATCTAAATGCGGCACCGATTGAATTTGAGAACGTCACGTTCTCCTATGACGGACAAACGAATGTGCTGAATGGTTTAAGTTTTTGGCTGCAAAATCAGCAGACGATCGCTCTTGTAGGCTCCAGTGGCTGCGGGAAAAGTACGCTGTTCAAGCTGCTTTGCGGCTTTTACGAACTGTCGCCGGGGGGCGGTACGATTAAGGTGCTCGGCAGGCCCTTACATGAGTGGAATCTGAAGCAGCTTCGCAGCCAAATCTCACTCGTTTCTCAGGACACCCACCTGTTTCCGGGGACGATTGCTGAGAACATCGGTTTCGGGAACCTTCATGCGACCCGTGACGATATCGTACGGGTGGCCAAAGAAGCGAATGCGCACGATTTTATTATGCAGCAGCCTGAAGGGTATGAAACGGTCATCGGAGAACGGGGTTCCTTGTCCGGAGGTCAAAAGCAGCGGATTGCGATCGCGCGCGCTCTGTTGAAGGATGCGCCGATTCTGCTGCTGGATGAGCCGACATCCGCGCTCGATACGCACTCCGAAGCCATCGTTCAGGAAGCGATCGAACGGGTGATGAAAGACCGTGCTGTTCTCGTCATCTCGCATCGCCTGACAACGATTGATAAAGCGGATTGTGTGATTTTTATGAGCGATGGGAAAATTGTGGAATGCAACACACACGAACAATTAATCCGCAGCAATGGTCCTTACAAGAAGCTGTACTTCAAACAATTTGTGCTGCAAGATGGTACCGCCAGCGCGGACAGAGAGGGGGCTTAAGTCATGTTCCTTAGGCAGTCCTACAAGGAATTTAAACGACTGATGTCTTTTATGCAGCTGCGCCGTAAAAGGTATTTCATCGGATTAATCGGAGATAGCCTAAGCAATGCCAGCATTGCTATCCTGATGTCTTTTGTTATTCAATATTTACTTGAATTTTCCGTTCATCGCGATCAGGCTGTGCTGATGAAGGCGGTTTGGATCGTTGGCGGCACGTTCGTCATGCTGAGTGTACTGTCGCCGTTTTTTAGCTATATGTATCATCGCAGTGTGAAACAAACGATGGTGGACATCCGGCTGCTCGTTTTCGAACGGCTGGGACGGCTGCCGCAGAGCTATTATGAATCCCATCATTCCGGAGATATCGTTTCGCGAACGACGAATGATATGCACTTGATGGAACAAACGTTTACTGAACATTTGAAATCGATCATTGTAGAATGCTTGACATTGGTCGGCTCCCTGACCGTTATGTTTGTACTCGATTGGCGGCTTGCCTTGGTATTGCTGGTGCTCGGTGTGCTGTCCATCTTGATCAATACGCGCTTCGCACGCCCTTTACGAAAAATAAGCGATCGGTTTCAAGCGCAAACCGGCGGTTTGACCGAACGTTTGGCTGACCTGCTCGCTGGTCTGCAAGTGATCAAGATGTTCTCGCTTCATCGTACGGTAACGAAACGTTTCCATGATAGGAATGGGGAGGTCACAGCTTCAGCGATGAAGCAGGGGCATCAAACGGGTCTTCTTGAAGCAGTGAATTTCATAATTAACTTCATGAGCTTAGGCGGAATGCTCGTTGTTGGGATTATCATGTATTCGCAGAATATGATCGAGCTCGGCGTTCTAGGGCAAATCATTCAGCTGCAAACGGGTGTTTCGATGGTATTTCTGCAGCTTGGCAGCATCGTTTCTCTGATACAGCATTCATTTGCCGGGGCCGCACGCGTATTCGAACTGCTTGATGAAAGGGCGGAACCGGACCGGTATTCGTCCGTACCCCCGCAGGGCAGCGAGCAGGAGGCGATTCCAAGTGCAGAATTGGAAATGTGCGAAGTGATCTTCGATTACGGTACTGCTGCTGGCATTCTATCCGGGAGTACACTTTCCGTGCAGAAAGGTCAGGTAGCCGCCCTCGTTGGCGCCAGTGGCAGCGGTAAAAGCACAGTCATGAAGCTGTTTCTCGGCTTCTATCCGCCTAAAGGCGGGACGATCCGCATGCTTGGCAAACCGCTGGGTCATTATAAGCTTTCCGAAATTCGGGAGCTAACTGCCTATGTTCCACAGGATCCTTATTTGTTTCACGGTACGATTGGCGATAACATCCGATTCGGCAAACCCGATGCCACGGATCAAGACTTGAGGGATGCGGCAATAGCGGCTTATGCGCATGAATTTATTATGGAGCTGACAGACGGTTACGATACGATGGTAGGCGAGCGGGGAACTTCGTTATCCGGAGGACAGCGTCAGCGAATTGCCATTGCCCGGGCCTTGCTCAAAAACGCCCCGATTCTCCTGCTCGATGAGGCTACCTCAGCGCTAGATGCTGAATCCGAGTTTTGGGTACAAAGTGCTTTACATACATTGATGAAAAACAGGACGACCCTGATGATCGCTCATCGGCTATCTACTGTCGAACAGGCGGACGTCATTTATGTGATGGAACAAGGTGTCGTAAAGGAAAAGGGAAGCCACGAGCAGCTCTTATCCAGAGAAGGAATATATGCAAAGCTGTACCGGCAGCAATCGCATAAAGAGCACGAGACGGAACCTGTCACCGCGTAAGAGAAGGATGCTTTCATGAAATCAATCGAAAGATAAGAGGAGTGGAATTCATGTCTATTTTTGAAAAAATGGAATCGAATGTACGTTCTTACTGCAGGTCTTTTCCCGATGTGTTCACGAAAGCAAAAGGTTCTATGCTGTACGCTGAGTCCGGTAGAACGTTTATCGACTTTTTTGCGGGAGCGGGCGCTTTGAATTACGGTCACAATAACGATTACATCAAAAGTAAGCTGGTCGAATATTTGGAATCGGACGGCATCTCCCACGGCCTCGATATGTTTACTTCGGCGAAAGAGTCGTTTCTGCATACATTTTCAGAGCTCATTTTGAAGCCGAGAGAGCTTGATTATAAAGTTCAATTTTGCGGCCCGACCGGAACGAATGCTGTGGAAGCGGCGTTAAAGCTGGCTCGCAAAGTCAAAGGCCGTTCGGGTATTTTCTCCTTTATGGGGGCTTTTCACGGCATGTCGCTTGGCAGCTTATCGGCAACCAGCAACCTGTACCACAGAATGGCAGCGGGTACGGATTTACACAATGTTTCCTTTATGCCTTTTCCATGCGGTTACATGCGTACATTTGACACGATCAAATATATAGATGAGGTACTGACGGATGACCATTCCGGTATCGACAAGCCGGCTGCCATTATCTTTGAAACCGTGCAAGCGGAGGGAGGCCTGAATGAAGCGCCGATTGAGTGGATGCAGCGTCTTCGCGAGCTGTGTACTCGTCATGATATTTTGCTCATTTGCGATGAAATTCAAGTTGGCTGCGGCCGAACAGGTCCGTTTTTCTCTTTCGAACGGGCGGGTATCGTTCCAGATCTTGTGGTGTTGTCCAAATCGATAAGCGGCTATGGTCTTCCGATGGCCATTACCTTATTAAAGCCGGAATTGGATATCTGGAACCCAGGGGAGCATAATGGGACTTTCCGCGGCAACCAAATGGCGTTTGTCGGTGCAACTGCTGCACTGGAGTACGGGGAGTTATATAGCTTAGAGGCGGAGGTTCATCTGAAAGCTCAATTTGTCAGCCGGTTTTTGCAGGAGGAAATCGCTCCGTTAAGCGAGGATATCCAGATTCGGGGAATGGGTCTGCTCTGGGGCGTTGATGTATCCGCAAGCAAGCATGAGAACATTTCCAAAGAAATTGCCAGCCGCTGTTATGAGTTGGGACTCATTTTGGAAAGAGTGGGCCGTCAAGATGCTGTCATCAAGCTGATGCCCCCGTTAACTATATCGATGGAGGAGCTTGAGCAGGGCTGCAGCATTTTGAGACAGGCGGTTCAAGAATGCTTTGAGAGATCCGGAATAAGGCAACACGCTTTAATCTGATAGCCAAATTGCGGGAAAGCAACGATATGGAGATTCATATGAGAAATAAGAAAAAAGGAATAATAATAGGTTATTTGGGCCTAGGTATTCTTGCTTTTAATCTTGTAGCCATGATAATCATTAAATGGAAGATTGTTTTACCAAATGAGTACTTAATGAATGCTTTAGCCGTATTGTTGATAGCTTTATTCTTATGGCCGGTTGTTTCAATCTCTGCTTTACTTTCTGCATCCAATCATCTTAACAAATTGAAAGTACATTTATTGGATAATGAAGCAAATGATACATGTAAGCAAGATCATTTGAGTAGTAGAAACAACCATAAGAAAAGCATTTCTATTAATACAACTTTTTTAGTGACGGATTGTCTTTTTGTTATTTGGTTTGTCATATTCATATGGCATGCATTTTTGAGCCTATAGAAAGTACCCCTGGAGTTATTTTCCGGGGGTACTTCTATTTCCCTGAAAGAATCTACTCCGAATAAATAATCTTAGCGATGTGATCCGCAGACATCGGATGGCCCAGAAAATATCCCTGCGCTTCATGACAACCATAGTTTCTTAAAAGATTAAGCTGATCCTCAGACTCGACGCCTTCAGCGATTACTTTTAGATTTAAATTAATACCCAAGGCGATGATGGTCTTCACAATGTTTTGATCGCTGATATCATTGGATAGGTCTTTAATAAATGTTCGATCTATTTTAATGCGGTCGATGGGGAAGTTCTTCAAATACGCCAATGAACTAAACCCCGTACCAAAATCATCAATGGAAATGCTTACTCCAATGCCTTTCAGTTTGGAAAGCAGCATCGTTGCACGGTCAAGATTCATCGTGATGCTTTCCGTAACTTCAATTTCCAAAGAATGGGGATCCATGCCTGTTTCATTCAAAATCTTGGAAATCAATTCAATTAAGTCCGGTTCATACATCTGCCTCGAGGATAGATTGACGGACATTTTTAATGTACGTCCAAGATGGTTATGATCCATCCATAAACGCCATTGTTTACAGGCCTCATGCAAGACCCATTTCCCGATTGGGACAATGAGTCCAACTTCTTCGGCAAATGGAATAAATTGCAATGGAAAGATGATTCCCTTCTCGGGATGATTCCACCGAATTAATGCTTCTACACCAATGAATTCTTTCGTTTCTATATCATATTGCGGTTGATAAACAAGAACAAATTCATTGTTGTCTAATGCTTTTCTTAGATTTCTGTAGAGTTTTACATGTTCAGAGGCGGGATACTCATTCTCTTTTACATAAAACTGGTGTAAATTTTCCCCCTGCTTCTTCGCTTGATACATCGCGATATCTGCATGTTTGATTAATGTTTCGAAAGTGCTCCCATCCAAAGGAAACAGGCTGATTCCGATACTAGTTGAGATATACAAATCTTGATCTTGAATATGAAAGGGTATAGTTAAAGCAACCATAATTGATTTAGCAATAACTTCCGTTTCCTCTTTGGATGTGCCCGGTAACAATATTGTAAATTCGTCTCCGCCTTGACGTGAGACAACGCCTCTATCCATAATTATGGTTTTCAAACGATCAGAAACATTCTGCAGTAAAACATCTCCCAAGGAGTGCCCCATGGAATCGTTGATCATTTTGAAGCGGTCTAAATCAAGATAAAGCACGGAAACGATTTGATCGTTCTGTTTTGCTTCAACGATGGCTTTTTCAAGCATATGTTGAAACGATTTTCGATTTGGAAGTTTTGTTAAAGAATCATGAAAAGCCATGTGACGAATGGTTGCTTCCGCTTTATCCCGTTCAAGCACCAAACTTACAAGATATGCCGCTCGTTCAATCAATTTAGTCTCATAAGTTTGGGGAGAATGCGGAGCTTTGTAATACATGGCGAAAGTTCCAAGCACCTGATTTTTTTTATCCGTTATCGGTACGGACCAACAAGCTCTTAGCCCGTGAACTAATGCAAGCTCGCGATAGTCATTCCATAAAGGGTCATTCCCGATATCAGAAACTATGATTTTGGTATTGTAGAAAGCGGCTGTACCACAAGAACCTACTACTGGTCCTATTTCCACGCCATCTATCGCACGAACATAGGATTCAGGCAGGTTTGGAGCTGCACAATGTTTCAACTGTTCGTTTTCCAATAAAAGAATCGAACAAATAGCGCCGCTTTGTTGTTCGACTAATTCAATAATTCGATGCAAAATATCACCTATGGGTTTTCCTTTTGCGATCATTTCCAAAATATCATTTTGACCTATTAAGTTATCTTGTACTAATTTCCGATCCGTAATGTCGCGGCCAATAACAATGAGCCATTGTCGGTTTCCCTTATGATCAAAAACGGGCACTTTGGTATATTCAACCATCAAACTTGCACCATTTGAACGTTTAATTTCTTCCTCGAAAATGATCGGTTTGCGTGCCTCCCAAGCTTCTTGATCCGTTTCTTCACATGTAATGAACATCTCTCTGTGAAATTCATTGGTTTTTTGGAAATCGCTGTTCGTTTTACCTTTGTATGTATCTTGCTCTAACTCAAATAGTTGGAGAACCGTATTGTTTGCTTCGACCCATCTGCCTTTACCATCTTTAAAAACAACGATGTCAGGCATAGTATGAATTAAAGTTAGTAAATTCTGCTCGCTTATTTTTAATTTTTTCTCTTCCAACAATCGAATTAGCTCAGCAGATGCCCTAAACGAGAAAATTTTCAGTATTGTTTCTGTAAGAGTCTTGTCATGAATTGGTTGATCATTCATCACAACAAGTATGCCAATTACACTACCATCGACATGTAAAAGAGGAATACCCAGATAGCTTTGAATATCAAATCTGGTCAAATCCGAGTCCAAAGGAAATAAATTCTGCACAAACTCTTGATAACAACACAGACGCTTTTCATTTACAACATTTTCACAAGGTGTATGTTCCAAATTGTATTCAAATTGCTCTATCATTTCTCCTTGCTTATACATGGCGATTGTTTTTACACAGTGATGATCAACTTCAGCAATGAAAGCATAAGAGCATTTTAAGACGCGAGCTAGATATTGTACCAAGTGAACAAAAAAACTTTCTGCGACCTCACTTTCAATACCTTGGGCGATATCGAGGAAGGTTTTTTTGAGGTAATCATTTTCATTTTGTAAGGCAATGAAAGCTTCAGCAGTATTACTTGGCTTATGATCTATATTAGGGCTATTAAATTGCTTTTTCATATGTTCTCCTGAAGTAGTTAATAGTACCTATAAAATTCGACAAAAAATGATAGACTCCTTCCTCTGAGACGCTATGTCGAACGACGCGGGAAGCCTTAATGGGAGTAAGACTATGGCCATGCTAGCGGCGCCAGAATTACAAAAAAAGTTCTTGAACCGCAGACTACACTGACGTACAGTTTATATTGCCGACTTCTCGTTCGTGAAATGGAAGAGATTGCTTCTTAAATGTCGTATTATTCTAAAAAGGAAAGAAGGGGCTGACAACGAAGATGAACGCTTTTTTGTTGTTTTACGTAGTCATTTACATGGGAAATGCTGTTTATGGCACATTTATGCCGATTTACCTGCATAGCGCTAAATTTTCTCAAGAGCAAATCGGGATGCTTCTTAGCCTAGGGCCCTTGGTTGCGATGTTTGGCCAACCGGTTTGGGGGGCATTGGGTGACCGAGCCAAGACGAAGAATAGCGTGCTTCGCTTCTTATTGATTGGTAGCGGTGTTTCCATTTTGTTCTTCCCGCTCTCACATCATTTCATTTACCTGCTTGTGCTAATCTGTGTGTTTACGTTTTTTCAGACGTCCATATTTGCAATCAGCGATGCGATTACGTTGGAAGAATTGGATCGGCGTCCCAATTGGAGTTTTGGTTGGATTCGCCTGGGAGGTACAGTGGGCTTCGCTGTCATGTCTCTTGCTTTCGGCATTGCAGCCAAGTCGCACATTGGCTCGATGTTCCCTGTCTACGCCGGAACCATGGCCGCCGCATTGCTGCTCCTCTGGCGCTTTCCACCAGCTGCCGGCCGCCAGACTAACGTAACTGGCAGGCGTTTCCGTGAGCTCTTCCGAAACGGTAAACTGATGTTTTATTTGGGTATCAACTTTGTTGTTCAAATCACTTTGGGTTACTATTACGCATTCTTTCCAATCTACTTCAAGGAGATGGGAGGAGACAGTATGCTGCTAGGCTGGTCGATGGTGATTTCCTCACTTAGTGAGCTGCCGTTTCTTCTGTTTTCCGGCTGGATTTTCAAACGCATCCCTATATCAGCAATTCTGATTATGGCCGCGCTCGCATCCTCCATCCGGTGGTTCTTGTTTACATTAATCGGGAATCCACTTTGGATATTACCGGTGCAGCTGCTGCACGGACTTATTTTCATCGTGCTTTCCGTTACGCTTGCTACGTTTATCAACCGTGAAGTGCCTTCAGAATGGAAGGCTAGCGGTCAAACACTCAACGGCTTGCTCAGCCTTGGAGCCGCCCGTATTATCGGCAGCTTCTTGGGTGGAATTATGAGCTCGGCTTACGGGATGAGACAAGTTTTTTTATATAGTTCATGGGTATCCATGACGTGTGTCATCGTGTTTGGATTTGTTATATGGATCCGTAGAAAACAGAAAGTTCTTGGCTCACACTAAATATAATGCGGGAAAAACGTTGAGCATTGTCGGCTATGTGCGTTTGGGTCGGCAGGGCAGCAAGGCGGCAAGTTTTATGAAAATAGAACTGCCGCCTTACCAGTAAATTATAATGTGAAAATATTCACAAATTGTTCAAGGAATTAATCATTCTAAACCTTCATCTTGTGATTTTTGTCATAGTTGGGGCTCTTGAATAAGTTTACTCTAAAGGTAGAACAACAAGATAACGGCTTCACATGGATAGAAAATAAAGGAGTGAATGAACCATGACAACAAAAGAAGCGAAGATGATTGAACAGATTTCTGCTCAAGACGAAGTGGGCCAGCTGGTAGCCAGAGCGAAGGCAGCTCAGCAGCAATTTCTGAAGCTAGATCAAGTGCAGGTTGACCAAATTATTCAGCAAATGGCATTAGCCGGCATCGATAGGCACATGGTTCTCGCCAAGCTTGCTGTGGAAGAAACCGGTCGGGGTGTGTACGAAGATAAAATCACCAAGAATTTATTTGCTACTGAATATATCTACCACAGCATTAAAAATAACAAGACGGTTGGAGTGATTGAGGAAAACTCGTATGAGAACTACCGAATGGTGGCAGAACCTGTGGGCATTATCGCTGGTGTGACGCCCGTCACCAATCCGACTTCGACGACGATGTTCAAGTCATTAATCGCTGCAAAAACGCGCAACCCCATCATTTTCGCCTTCCATCCATCTGCACAACAATCCAGCAGTGCGGCTGCGGCGACATTACTGGAGGCAGCAGTTAAAGCAGGCGCACCGGATCATTGCATTCAATGGGTAAAGCATCCATCTGTGGAAGCTACTCAACTCCTAATGAATCATCCGGACGTAGCGCTTGTTCTAGCAACGGGAGGGTCTTCGATGGTGAAAGCAGCTTACAGTACCGGAAAGCCAGCTTTGGGCGTTGGACCTGGCAATGTGCCTTGTTTCATTGAGAAAACAGCGAATTTGCAGCAAGCCGTAAATGACTTGATCTTATCGAAGACGTTTGACAATGGGATGATTTGCGCCTCGGAACAAGCGGTTATTATTGAAGATTCGGTATACGCGGAAACAAAAAAGTTGATGACTGAACAAGGTTGTTACTTCTTAAATAAAGAGGAAACGGAAGCTGTTTCCAAATTGGTGATTAACGCTGAGAAGTGTGCGGTTAACGCGGTAATTGTAGGTCAACCTGCTGCGAGAATCGCTGAGATGGCTGGTATTAAGGTACCTGGGACTACGAAAATACTAGTCGCGGAGTTAGCCGGCGTTGGTGAGGCATTTCCATTATCGGCTGAAAAACTTAGCCCTGTGCTCGCTTGTTATAAAGTGAAGAATGCTGAGCAAGGCATTGATCGGGCTGTGGAAGTGGTCAAATTTGGCGGTATGGGACATTCCTCCGTCATTCATTCTCAGAATGCGGAGGTCATCCAGGCGTTCGCAGATAAACTTCAAACAGGACGTATTATTGTCAATTCACCTTCCACTCACGGTGCTATTGGAGACATTTATAATACAAACTTGCCTTCCTTGACACTTGGCTGTGGTTCATACGGTCATAACTCCACAACTTCTAACGTGAGCGCCGTGAATCTGATCAATGTGAAGCGTGTTGCTTACCGTACCGTCAATATGCAGTGGTTTAAAATACCTCCAAAGATTTATTTTGAAAAAGGAGCTACACAGTATTTAGAAAAAATGCCTGACATTACACGGGTAATGATTGTCACGGATCCGATGATGGTAAAGCTTGGTTACGTTGAACGTGTGGAATATTATCTCCGTAAACGACAGCTGCCTGTCTATATCGAAGTGTTCTCGGATGTGGAGCCTGATCCATCTGTTGAAACGGTGGAACGAGGCCGGGCACAGATGGCAAGCTTCCAGCCGGATTGCATTATTGCGTTGGGTGGCGGGTCACCGATGGATGCGGCTAAAGCGATGTGGTTGTTCTATGAATATCCGGATACGAGCTTTGATGCCCTAAAGCAAAAATTCATGGATATCCGTAAACGGGTTTACAAATATCCGCGTCTAGGCCGCAAAGCGAAATTCGTCGCGATTCCTACGACTTCTGGGACTGGTTCGGAAGTGACGTCTTTCGCCGTGATTACAGATAAAGAGAAGGGCAATACCAAGTATCCACTGGCTGATTATGAGCTTACACCTGACGTTGCCATCATTGATCCTGATTATGTGTACAGCTTGCCGAAGACTGCGGTAGCCGATACTGGAATGGATGTCCTAACCCATGCCATTGAAGCGTATGTGTCCGTTATGGCGAATGATTATTCTGATGGTTTAGCGATGAAAGCCATCCAATTGGTATTCCAAAATCTTGAGAAATCGTTTGCCACAGCAGATCCAATTGCACGCGAGAAAATGCATAATGCTTCAACGATAGCCGGTATGGCCTTTGCGAATGCTTTTCTTGGCATTAATCACAGTTTGGCGCATAAATGGGGCGGTGAATACCACACAGCACATGGACGCACAAACGCAATATTGATGCCGCATGTGATTCGCTATAATGCCCAAAAACCGACGAAATTCACTTCGTTCCCGAAATACGATCACTTCATAGCCGATCAACGCTATGCGGAAATCGCGCGTATGCTGGGGCTTCCAGCAAAGACAACGGAAGAAGGAGTAAACAGTCTCATCGAGGCCATCCGTAAGCTGAATAAAATCCTGGGTATTCCTGAGAAATTTCAGGATTTGGGGTTCAATGCGGAACAATTCGAGACGCGTGTAGATTACTTGGCGGATCGGGCGTTTGAAGATCAATGTACAACAGCGAATCCTCGGATGCCGCTTGTGACAGAGCTCGCTGATGTTTATCGCAATGCTTTTTACGGAAAGTTTTAATCTCACAAACCTAAGGAGGTACCATCATGGCAATACGAGAAGAGGACTTAAAGACAGGCCGTTGTTGGAGTGGGTTTGTAAAAGGTAAATGGCAAACGGCAATTGATGTGAAAGATTTTATCGATCAAAATATGACGGTTTACGAAGGAGATCATTCCTTCTTGGCAGGTCCTACAGAAGCAACAGATGATCTGTGGTTTCTTATCAGTATGCTTACGAGCAAGGAGAGAGAAAATGGTGGTGTATTGGATATCGATGTCCAGACGGTGTCCACAATTACATCGCATGCGCCAGGTTATATCGAACAGAGCAAAGAGAAAATTGTCGGTTTGCAAACCGATGCTCCACTGAAGCGTTCTGTACAGCCTTTCGGCGGTATTCGCATGGTTATCGATGCTTGCGAAGCATATGGCTTTAAGCTGCCGGAAGAAATAATACAAGTATTTACAGATATCCGCAAAACGCATAATCAAGGTGTGTTCGATGCATACACCTCGGAGATGAAAATAGCGCGTAAGGCTGCAATTATTACAGGGCTTCCTGATGCTTACGGCCGTGGTCGCATTATTGGCGATTACCGACGTGTCGCTCTGTATGGCGTGGACCGGTTGATCGAGGAAAAGAAGAAAGACCTTCTACAAATGGAAGTGGATGCGATCACCGAAGATGTCATTCGGCTGCGCGAAGAACTCTCTGAGCAAATTCGCAGTTTGGGTGAATTAAAACAGATGGCCAAAAATTACGGTTACGATATTGCGAAGCCGGCAGTGAATGCTACTGAAGCGGTTCAATGGTTATACTTCGCTTATTTGGCAGCCATCAAAGAGCAGAACGGAGCGGCGATGAGCCTTGGACGCGTATCGAGCTTTCTAGATATCTATTTCGAAAGAGATCTATCTAATGGAACATTGACGGAAGTAGAGGCGCAGGAGCTTGTTGACCATTTTGTTATGAAGCTTCGCATCGTCAAATTTTTACGTACCCCCGACTATAATGAGCTTTTCAGTGGAGACCCTACTTGGGTAACAGAATCAATTGGTGGCATGGGATTGGACGGCAGAGCGCGAGTGACAAAAAATTCCTTCCGCTTTCTGCATACCTTATACAATCTAGGGCCTGCACCAGAACCGAACCTGACCGTGCTGTGGTCAACCAGGCTGCCGGATGGCTTCAAAGCTTACTGTGCCAAAGTATCGGTCGAGACCAGTTCGATTCAATATGAGAATGATGACCTAATGCGGCCTTTTTATGGGGATGATTACGGTATTGCTTGCTGTGTTTCCGCGATGCGCATCGGCAAGCAGATGCAATTCTTCGGCGCACGCGCCAATCTGGCCAAGGCTCTGCTCTATGCAATTAACGGCGGTGTGGATGAGAAGCTTGGGATACAAGTAGGACCCCGGTTAGCTCCACTGACCTCCGAGGTTCTGAATTATGAAGAAGTGGCGGAGAAATTCGATGCCGTCATGGAGTGGCTGGCGAAGCTGTATGTGAACACACTTAACGTTATTCACTATATGCATGATAAGTACTGCTATGAGCGGCTGGAGATGGCTCTTCACGATCGTGAAATTGTACGCACCATGGCAACGGGTATCGCGGGATTATCCGTAGTGGCTGACTCACTGAGCGCGATTAAGTATGCAAAGGTACGCCCGATCCACAATGAAAATGGCATAGCGGTCGACTTTGAAATTGAAGGCGAGTATCCGCAGTATGGCAATAATGATGAGCGTGTCGATGCCATTGCCATTCAATTGACGGAAACGTTCATGAATAAAATTAGGAAGCATAAGACGTATCGTGGCGCAGTGCCAACGATGTCCGTTCTGACGATTACATCAAATGTCGTGTATGGGAAAAAGACAGGAAGTACCCCAGATGGCCGTAAAGCTGGAGAACCCTTCGCACCAGGCGCCAATCCCATGCATGGACGTGATCGGAAAGGTGCATTGGCCTCATTGGCATCTGTTGCAAAGCTTCCCTATGAGCATTGCCTTGATGGCATATCCAACACGTTCTCGATTGTACCGAAGGCACTTGGCAGGGAAGAGGAGTCACGCATCTCGAATCTTGTTTCCATGCTCGATGGCTATATGGCCAATTACGGTCATCATCTGAATATTAATGTTTTTGACCGTGCAAAGCTGTTGGATGCAATGGAGCATCCGGAGCAATATCCACAATTGACGATTCGTGTTTCCGGCTATGCAGTGAACTTCATCAAGCTGACCAAGGAACAACAGCTTGATGTGATACATCGTACTTTTCACGGCACGATGTAATATAGAGAGGGGAGCAGACCGATGAAAGGACGCATACATTCCTTCGACTCCTTTGGCACCGTTGACGGTCCGGGTATCCGCTTTGTTCTTTTCATGCAGGGCTGTGCGCTGCAATGTAAGTACTGCCATAATCCGGATTCATGGGAAATGAATACAGGCAAACAGATGGATGTAGAGGAGATTCTTAATGAGATTGAACCTTACCTTGAATACTATCGCCGTTCAGGCGGTGGAGTTACTGTAACGGGCGGGGAGCCAACTTTGCAGGCTCCCTTCCTAGCCCGTTTGTTTGCCGAATGCAAAAGGCGCTGGGGCCTGCATACTGTGCTGGATACGAACGGATTTTGTGAGCCGAGTCATGCACAGGAGCTTTTGGATGTGACGGATTTAGTACTGCTCGATCTGAAGCAGATCAATCCGGATAAGCACATCGCGCTTACGGCACAGCCGAATGATCGTATCTTGCGCTTTGCTGAACATCTGAATGAGATCAATAAGCCTGTCTGGATTCGTCATGTGCTTGTACCTGGATGGACGGATGATTATAAGGATTTACTCGAACTCGGCAAGTTCATCGGTTCATTGCCCAATGTTAGTAAATTGGAGCTGCTGCCCTATCACAGAATGGGCGTCTATAAGTGGCAGCAAATGGGGAAAGAGTACCCTTTAGAACAATGTCCTACACCAACAGATCAGGAAGTTGCCAGAGCGAGGAATCTCATTGATATGGGGATGGATATTATTTAAAAAATAAAAACCAGTAGCGCTGGATGGGATTCCAGCACTACTGGTTATATTCTTTTGCAGAGAAAGTCATAACAGGTACTCCTCTTGAAGGCCGGCTTGATGCAGATACTTCATCGCATTCAATTTTTCAGTAGGCGGTTCGAATTGCTGTTGTGTGATTTGTTCATCCTGTTCTCGTAACCCACCAACTCTTTCAGCAAATAACTGTCCATACTCGCAGCAGAAATCATCACGTAATGCTTCTAAATTCTCATTATGCAGGGTTGTCATAGTAACCACTCCTTCTCTGTTTTATAATTTTATTATATATCATGCCTATGCGAATGTATGTGATATATTTCACATACATTCGCATAGATTCAAATCGGATAATGCTATTTGTTTTATGATATGATAGATATATTCAAATTTCCGAACATTAGGGGAGAACGTGATGTTTCAAGAAATACAGCATTTTAAAGCCGACTTTTTCAAGGCGTTAGCACACCCATTGCGTATAAGAATTCTTGAAGTGTTAGCCGAAGGCGATAAAAACGTTAATGAGATTCAAACGATATTGGGCAGTGAAGGTTCTGCCGTTTCACAACAGTTATCCGTATTAAGAAATAAAAACGTTGTTCGTGGTAGTAAAGACGGAACCTCTGTGATCTACTCCCTAACAGACCCTCTAATTAAAGACCTGCTTATTGTTGCCAAGCAAATTTTTGACAATCATCTTGTGAATGCTATTTCTATGTTAGAAAATATAAAAAATCAGTAACTCATTAATAAGTTTTGGAAGTAAGGGGGGAGGCGACGCTTTCCCTCTATTTAGCATGGTAAGCTATGGATTTTGCTCAGCAGAATGAAATTGTATATGCCAGCATAATGATTCGGTAAGTGACTATATTATCCTGGTGTATTTAGAACCATTCAGCTTTCATGAGGGTAGCTGGGCTATAGTGATTAGCAATGTTGTATTATCTACAACAATTCTCACGCCAAAAAGGCTATTTTGCAACTTGAGTTGCAGTTTGTACAACAATTTTAGCCCATCTGTTACAAAATGGCCTGTTTAGGACCAAATTGTTGTACATGATGCAACAACGAATGGAGATAGGCGAGATATAGGCAGCAATTGTTGCACTTTCTGCAACATCATCCAGAACCTCAATTGAGCAGATACCGCAATCATTAACACCCTCACCAATGGGAGGCGTAAGCCGTATTGTTGACCAAGAAAAATGAAATTGACACCTGATAATTCTGGGTATATGATTTTATATATATTCAAATAATCAGATATTTAGTATTGGTGGGATTGGATATGAAGCTCTCTTTTAGTGGCAGATTTCAGGGCTATAATCGAATAAAATTTCAAAAAGACTTGATTTCAGGTCTGATTGTAGGTATTGTCGCCATTCCATTAGGGATGGCGTTTGCCATTGCATCAGGAGTAAAACCTGAATATGGGTTATACACAACGATAGTTGCAGGGATACTAATCTCATTATTTGGTGGTTCGAAATTTCAAATTGGTGGTCCAACAGGAGCGTTTATACCCATTCTATTTGCGATTGTTATGCAGTATGGGTACGACAACTTGCTTATCGCAGGCTTTATGGCAGGAGTCATTTTGCTATTCATGGGGATCTTTAGAATAGGTGGCGTAATCAAATTTATTCCGCGTCCTGTAACAATAGGTTTTACCACAGGAATTGCCGCTACCATATTTACAGGCCAAATTGCCAATTTCCTTGGATTAAGTAATCTTCAAAAACATCAAGATTTTCTTTCCAATATGAAGGAATTAGGGATTCACATTTCAACAATCAATATGTACAGTATTTTAACTGCTGTGATTTGTCTGATGCTTATCATTCTGACACCAAAGCTGTTCCCTAAAATCCCTGGTTCATTAGTGGGAATATTAATTTCTGCTACCGCAGCATCAATCTTCTATCCTGACAAGATTGCTACTATTGGTTCTACTTATGGAGCAATTCCAAATAGTTTACCTAGTATACACTTTCCGGAACTTTCAATTGAACACATTCAATCATTGATAAAACCTGCTTTTGTAATTGCCATGTTAGGTGGCATCGAGTCCTTACTTTCAGCTGTAGTTGCTGACGGAATGTCTAATGGTTGTTGCTTGGAATAAGAGCGAACGCAAAGAATTCACTCACGTGCTAAAAACCAAAACTACGGAGTCATTGGTTTTACTTATTACCTTCCTCCTTACTGTTTTTATAGACCTGACAACGGCTGTTGAGGTTGGATTAGTCTTGTCCGGTATCATTTTTGTGAAACATATGAGCGACCTTCTAATCTCTGCAAAGGTCTTGCCTGACCCTTACGATAAGAACGAAAGAGTATCAGCCTATATGGTTAATGAGCAGCATAATTGCCCTCAAATCAGTATTTACACTGTCGAAGGTGCTTTGTTCTTCGGGGTTGCGAATATGTTTGAGAAATCCATCATGGACGAGATCAATTACAAACCCAAGGTGCTAATCTTGAAAATGGGCAATGTTCCCTATATAGACACAACAGGAGAATCTAATTTATCAAGTATCGTCAACCACTTTAAAAAACATGGTGGCCTTGTATTCATTTCCGAAATCCAAACCCAACCACGCCAAATGCTCCAAAAAACAAGATTAGACGAACGCATTGGGAAGGGACACATTTTTGAAAAAACAGGAGAAGCCGTTAGCTTTGCATTAACAAAACTTAACTACTCTCAATGTCTTGGGTGCAAGCATTTCGCGTTCCGTGAATGCCAGCAGCTATCGAACCCGAACGGTTAAATAAAAGAGGTAAACACTGGTGTTCCGTGTTACCTCTTTTTTACATATATGCATGTGTGATTAATATCACTTCTACATTTACCATAAAGATTTATGATTCAATTAATAAGCTAAGCGTTGTAGGAAAGGACTATTGATCATGATAAACCGGAGCAAGAGGTTTGCTCGCAAGGCCGTCAAAGTTGATCATGCCCAGAACTTGATTATGCAGCATGTCCTGCAGCTGGAGAACGAGTATACCTCGATTGATTCTTGTTTACATAGAAGAATTTCGGAACCTCTGTTCTCGAAGGATTGTATGCCTCATTTTCGTCGCTCCGGGTTAGACGGTTATGCGGTTTGGAGTAAAGATGCCTTATTTGCTACTCCACAGAATCCTGCATGTCTAAGAGTGATTGATGAAGTACCTGCCGGATATACTTCGAATAAACAAGTGGTTCCTGGTACAGCGATTCGTATCATGACGGGCTCGGCCGTTCCGGACGGAGCGGATGCCGTCATCATGTTTGAGCAGACAGAGGAGTATCAGGAGGAAGGACAAGTTTCTATCCGTATTAAGCATAAGGTTGCCCATGGACAGAATATTACTAAGGTCGGGGATGAAATAACGACAGGTCAGCTGTTGATGGGCGCAGGTACTCGAATAGGGCCAGGTCAAATTGCACTGCTTGCCTCCATGGGGTATAAAGAAGTTCCTGTTTTCCGTCGACCCGTCGTCGGCGTGTTAACGACTGGAAGTGAATTGATCTCTGTGGGGGAGCCGCTTCAACCTGGGAGAATTCGTAATAGTAATGTCTACATGCTTGTAGCACAAATTGAACAATATGGCGGGTTGGCTGTCAAGATCGGAACTGCCCCTGATGATATAGATGAAGTCAACCGAACGATTAATAATACCTTGGAAGAATGTGATATGCTTATTGTTAGCGGAGGGGTCTCCGTCGGGGATTATGACGTAATGGCGGATTTCTTTACTACAACGAGCGGGAACGATACGACGCTGCTCTTCAATAAGATTGCAATGAGGCCCGGGAGTCCGACTACAGCAGCCGTCATCAATAATAAGCTCGTATTCGGTCTTTCCGGCAATCCCGGCGCCTGCTTCGTGAGTTTTGAACTGCTTGTACGGCCTGTGCTGCTTGCCATGCAAGGAATAGAAAGCCCATGTAAGCATTACATTCAAGCGATTATTACGAATGATTATGATAAAGGGTGTCCGCACGATCGATATATAAGAGGACGCATGATATATTCAAATGAACAAGTAAAGGTAAGTGTGCTAGAAAAAAATAACTCAAGTATGCTTATATCCATACAAGATGCTAACTGCATCATCATGATACCAGCGGGCTCTAAAGGAATTGCTGCCGGCCAGCAAGTAGAGGTTATCCCTCTTCCCTACGAATTTACTATGTACTGAGAGAGGCGAAATATGGAAAACCTCGATAAGATAGTTCCACCAATGACAGATGCGCTTCAAAGGCCGCTTCGCGATTTACGGATATCGGTAACGGATCGCTGTAATTTCCGCTGCCGATATTGTATGCCCGAAGAGGTCTTTGGTCCCAATTATCGGTTTCTTCCGCAAGAAAAGCTGCTCAGCCTTCAAGAATTAGAACGGTTAACGCGGATATTTATATCTCTTGGCGTAGAGAAAGTACGGATTACAGGCGGAGAGCCCCTTTTAAACAAAGATATTGGCAAAATCATTTCCCTGGTTCGCCAAATAGCGGGCGTCAAGGATATTGCCGTTACAACCAATGGTTCATTATTGAAACACAAGGCAAAGGAGTTAAGAGACTCTGGATTAGAACGAATCACAGTGAGCTTGGATAGTTTGGATGATGAGCGATTCGGTGCCATGAACGGGAGAGGATTTTCGGCAAAAGGAGTGCTGGAAGGCATCGATGCAGCGGCTTCTGCAGGATTATCCGTGAAGGTGAATATGGTTGTGCAGAAGGGGGTTAATGACCAGGATATTGTTCCAATGGCCAAATACTTCCGGGAGCGCGGGCACGTTTTAAGATTTGTTGAGTTTATGGACGTTGGGAATAGTAATGGATGGAATTTGAAACATGTCGTTCCCAGCAAAGAGATTATCGAAATCATTCATAGAGAAATGCCGCTGGAACAGGTGGAACCGAATTATACAGGCGAGGTTGCAACGCGTTATCGTTATCAGGGTTCTCAGCAAGAGATCGGTTTGATTTCTTCTGTGACTCAGGCGTTCTGCAGTACTTGTACAAGAGCCCGGCTGTCTGCGGAAGGACATTTGTATACATGTTTGTTTGCTTCAGACAAGACGGACCTGCTAAGTGTGATCAGGGGCGGCGCAAGCGATGAAGATCTAAGATCATTGATTGTTCAAGTATGGGGAAAGCGTCAGGATCGGTATTCCGAAACGAGACTAGCACAGACGACTCCTGCACATAAGGTCGAAATGTCTCATATTGGCGGTTAGTGTGATGTATCGCACAGCGTGCACCTGCTCGTGCAGCTATACTAAAGATAGATAGCGAACGAAACGATTACCTTGGGAGGGACTCTGTATGGTGATTCATTCCACAAGCTATAATTCGGGGATTGCTTCTTCAAACCCGGATGATCTTGCTTTTGCTACCGATCGATTGAGGGTAGAGCATGAAGAATTGAGAGAAAAACTCAGGACGATTGAAACGAGTGCCAAGGAAGTCATTCTATCGGATGATTCAGTGAAGGGAATGCAGCTTGTCCAAGATCTCAGAATCCAGACCGCTCAATTTGTGGAGGAGCTGGAACGACATTCTGAATGGGAGGAGCAGGAATTGTTTCCGTTCCTGTTAACTTATTTTCAACGTCAATCGACGCCCTCTATCATGCCTTCTTTTTGGGTATTGGAAAAAGATCACCAACTTGGCATGTCATTTATTCAATCCTTTCAAGAAGCTATTATTGAGGTAACACCTCTGGTCGTGAAGAAGCGGTTAACGGAGGCGGCATCTAATCTCGTGCAGGCATGTTTAATATTAAACGACCACTTTACCATGGAAGAACAACTTGTTTTTCCATTAACTGAGAAAGTGCTAACAGATTTGGAATCCTTTTTCTCATAGGAGATGAGCAAAATGAAAATGATTTTACATGGAAAAGATTTAACAGTGACCCCTTCCTTACAGGAATATGTGGAACGCAAATTGGGACGACTGGAATCCTGGTTTGAAGAGGCTTGTGACATGCATGTCACTTTATCCGTTCAAGGACATAAACAAATTCATGTTGTAGAAGTAACGATCACATGCAAAGGGGTTGTGCTTCGTGCAGAAGAAAAACGAGATGATATGTACGCATCGATCGATGTTGTCGCCGACAAATTAGAGAGACAAACACGAAAGTTAAAGGACAAGATCAAGCATAGAATGCGTCATCAAAGCGGGTTAAAGGAGCGGGCATTTGGAAGCCTTGAGCCTATAAGCAGGGAAAACGATTCCCCATTTGAAGTAGCTCGTGTTAAGACGGTTCCTAATAAACCGGAAGATGTTGAGGAAGCCATTCTTCAAATGATGCTGCTGGACCATAACTTCCACTTGTTTTTTAACAGAGACTCGAACAAAACTGAACTTGTTTATCGCCGAAACGATGGCACGATTGGTCTTATTACAACTGCATGACAGAAGGAGGTATGGGTCATTCGACCATGCCTCTTTTTTTTTGCTTTTAAGCGTTTTGAAAGAGCCGTTTACGCATTTCATTAGGCTGGTAAGGCAGCTGAGGTTGCTTATTTGTCTGAATAGCCCCTGTTTTGATTTTATAAGCAAGCTAAGCTTGCTTATTGTTTGCTAATACGGCCTAGAATGTAGTGTGTGCAGATAATAAGCGCGTGCTGTGGTCTTATTTCATGAGGTGCCCCGATATTAGAAAGGATAAGCAATATTATGCTCTTCTGTCAAGAAAGTGGACACCGCTTAGCTAAGCTACACTCTCGTAGTACAACTGTTCAAATTGCAATGG